>DATMOS010000062.1:0-10022 GCA_035568155.1 Verrucomicrobiia bacterium
GGCAATGGGTGGGTAAACAATCTTGGTATCGAAAAATGCGCCAAGAAGCTTTGCCGGTACCTCGCATTGCGGCGGCAACAACTTCCGAGGAGTCCAAGATTTGAGTTTGCACGCCGATTACGATAGCTGGCATCACCAGCATATCTTTGATTGCAAGCCTGAACATGCAGACGCGGCCAGCCCGCGGGATCGTTTCTAAATGCGCGTGCTAATGATCGCCGGAGTGGCGGGGAAGGCGGAAGCAGGTGGTGCCGGCGTGGTGCACAATGTCGCGAAAGAATTGCGCAATCTGGGTCACACCGTGAAGCCCATGTTTTTTGAAGACCTTATACCGAAGCAGCGGTGGCCGGCCCGCTTTCGAACGTTTGAATTCGCTGCCAGAGTCGCGAGTTATGTAGATGAAGTGAAAAACGAATATGACGTAGTCAACATTTATGCGCCTTATGGATTTTGGTACGGATTCCGCCGTCGTCGAAACGGTTCAACCGCGGGGCCGCCTTACGTAATGAGCATGCACGGGCTCGAGGAGCGTAGAAACTACGCGATGGCCCGGGAAGCAAAAAAAGGCCGCGCGCACTATTTCCGTTTGAAGAACAGAATCTGGCAGAATTTTTATCACATGCGCACGTATCGCTGGTCTATCGAGACCGCCGATCAATGCATTGTTACCAATCGCGAAGCACTTTTGTTTTTACAGATGCAGTATGGTCTGGGCCCCGACCGGGTGTGGTTTATTCCGAATGGGGTGGGACAGGAATTTTTTCACCGGCGCGCCTGGTCCGACACACGTGAGCCCAAACTTTTGTTCGTGGGGACATGGATTGACCACAAAGGAATTTACGCGTTGGGCGAAGCTTTCGAACAATTACTGGCGCTCGCGCCTCGAGTGCAACTGACGATTGCGGGCTGCGCTGAAACCGAAGAGACGGTGGGTCACTATTTTTCGCCTGCGGCTCAAAGCTCAATCAACGTTCGGCCTTTTATCTCACGGGCGGAAATGCCGGAACTTTACGCCCGGCATGATATTTTTGTTTTACCGTCGCTCGTGGAAGGCATGCCGCTAGTTTTGCTGGAAGCCATGGCTTCCGGTCTCGCGGTAGTCACCACGGAGTCGAGTGGCATGACGGACCTGGTGGAAGATGGTCATGATGGACTGTTGACGATTCCCGGTGACGCCGATTCACTTGCCGTTGCGCTCAGCGCCCTGTGCGGAAATTCGCAACTCCGCCACAAACTTGGATGCGCGGCGCAGGAAAAAATGAAGCGCTTCACTTGGAAGCTGAGCGCCCTGCGGCATGAGGCCGTTTTTCGCCGGGCGATGGGTGCAAAGCCAGTGCCGCGCATTCCTGAACCTCAAGAAACAAATGTCGATGGCGCACCCTACTCCGGGAAAGTTGTTTTAAATTGAGCCTGCGCGCGAAGGTTAGGGCTTTCCTCATTTGCTGACCTTGGGCATTAATTATTCTCAAATGCACGATTCATCCGCATGCATTGTGCGCGATGGTGAATTGTTGTTTGCGGTCGCGGAAGAACGCATCAGCCGAGTCAAACACGATGCAAGCTTCCCGGGCCACGCGATCCGTGCATGCCTGGATTTTGCGGGCGTACAAGCCAGAGAATTGGACGAGGTGTGCTTCGGTTGGCCCCATCCTGGAGCGGCATATCGGCATGACTTGCAGTGTTATGCATCCGGCAAAATGCCACTGAATTATCTGAACGTACTGAATTCCAGTTTGCATTTCATCAGCTTGTGGCACCAAAAGGGCGGCGCGAAACGCTTCACGAATCAATTTGGAAATGTAAAAGCGCGCATGCGTTACGTCAATCACCACTTCGCACACGCCATCAGCGCTTACGGTTACTCTGGATTTGAGGATTCCGCGGTGGTGGTCATGGACGGCCGCGGCGCATGGGAAGCAACTTCCATCTGGCACGGGCATGATGGACGACTTGAGCATGTGTCGACCATTCCGTTTCCGGATTCGATCGGATATTTTTTCAGCGAGTTCACCGAATTCCTGGGATTTCAGCGCAACAGCGACGAGTGGAAAGTAATGGGCCTGGCTCCCTACGGCCAGCCGGGCATTGACCTGAGCAGTTTCATCGATCTGCAAGCTGATCCCTATCGCGTGCAAGTCAGGAAATTGGTTGCGCACAGCGGCGAGCCATTCGCAGAGATGACGAAGTTGTTTGGTCCTGTGCGTGTGGCAGAAAGCGAGATCACCGATCAGCACAAAAATATCGCCTACGCGGTGCAGGAAGCTTGCGAAATCGCCATGATGAATGTGGTGAAGATGGCCATCCAAAAAACGGGCAGCAGCAGTCTTTGCATGGCCGGCGGTGTAGCTCTAAATTCCAAGGCCAACGGAAAAATAGCGGCCTCAGGGCTCGTCGATAAGATTTTTGTGCAACCCGCGGCCTCCGATGATGGAGTTGCACTTGGCGCTGCTTTTGCTCCCTACCTCGATAACGGCGGCACCCTTCCTAACCGTGCCATGCGCCACGGCTATTGGGGCCCGAGTTTTGATGATGCCGCCATTGAATTGATTTTGAAGACATACAAATTGCGTTATAGACGCCTTGAAGATGTCGCGCCAGCGGTCGCCGAACTTCTGGCACAAGGCAAGATCATCGGGTGGTTTCAAGGGCGCATGGAATTTGGACCGCGCGCGCTTGGCAGCCGCTCTATTCTTGCCGATCCGCGCGACCCGGAAATGAACGCCAAAGTTAATAACGCCGTTAAGTTTCGCGAGTGGTGGCGGCCCTTTGCTCCTTCATTCAAAAAAGAAGCGGCATCTGAATATCTCGAAAGCGCTACCGATTCACCTTTCATGATTCTCACCGCGCAGGTGCGGCTGGAAAAACGCGCCGTCATCCCCGCCGTGACGCATGTGGACGGCAGTGCGCGGCCGCAAACGGTGGAAAAGGAGACTAATCCGTTGTACTGGCGGCTCATCGATGAATTTGGCAAGCGGACCGGTGTGCCGGTGATCATGAACACCTCGTTTAATCTGCGCGGCGAAGCGATCGTGCACACCCCCACTGACGCTGTGCGGACATTTTTTAGTTCAGGCATGGACGCGCTGTGCGTTGGCAGTTTTCTGGTGGAGAAGTAACTTGAATTTTTCGGGTGGCCGGCTCGGCAAAGTGTTTTTACGTTTCGCAGCGCCGTTCACAAAGTTGCGGGCCGTTCCAGTGATCGGGCCTGGATTGCGTTGGGCGAGTGCAAAGCTCCTCTCACGTGACACTTTGACATGGGTTCAGGTTCGACGCGGCCCGGCTCAGGGAATCTGGCTGCATTTAAATCCCCGCACAGGGCGCGATTATTTCAATGGCGATGTCGAGCCCGAAGTACAAGCCGTGTTGCAGAGATATTTGCGTCCGGGAACGACGATGTATGACATCGGCGCGAACATTGGTTTCTTTTCTATACTTGCTGCACGTTTGGTGGGCGCTACCGGTCGCGTTACGGCTTTCGAGGCCGATCCGGAAATTGCGGCACGGCTTCGTGAAAACGTAGCGAAGAATCACGGTGCGCCGATTTCGGTGGAGGAAAAGGCGGTATGGTCGTCGTCAACTCCGGTGTTGTTCGCTCGGGCTGACACAGAAGTGTCGCCGGATCGCGGTTTGGGGCACGTTATCGACAATGACGCGGAAAGATCAGTGCCCGGCACCATCCGGGTCGAAGCTGTCTCGGTGGACGATTATGTTCGTAAATCCGAGCCGCCGGATTTCATCAAGTGTGATGTAGAAGGCGCAGAAGTAGAAGTGTTTCGTGGCGCGGGAAAGCTCTTAAACGAAAGACGGCCATTTATTCTTTGCGAGATGCACGGCGACAAAAACCGGCAAACGCTGCAGAAGATGTTTGAGAATCTTGGTTATCGCTGTGAACCGTGCGGCAAAAATCACGTTCTAGCGCTACATATGAAGTAAATTTCTTCGGCGCGTACGAGCCTTGATTCACCACCGCTTGGCTAGCACAACCACAATTTTCGCCAGCGCGTCGTAATCGCGCGTGTCTATCACTTCTGCAGGCGAATGCGAATAGCGCAGCGGCCAGCTTAGCGGTACATCGACCGCGCCATAACGCACAAAAACCACGCCGTCATTTCCCCCACCAGTCACGCCGAATTGCACAGGTATTTTATTCTCGTAGGCCAGTTTCACGACACGATCGACGTACTCGCGCGGTGCAATATTGGAATTGTCCACCGCGCGAATGACAAATCCTTTGCCGATCTCGGCATCCGCAAAACGTTTTGACTCGATTGGCGAATCGGAACTTACAAAAGTATCGATGGCGAACACAAAATCGGGAGCATTGCCTTCTTTCGCCATTCTTTCCGCCGCAGCTGCGGCGCCCTTCAATCCCACTTCTTCTTCCGTGGACCAGATGAATGTGACTTGCCGGTCGCCTACATCCGGGCCCAGCGCCTTTAGAGCTTCAATCAATGCCGCGCAACCTACGCGATCATCAAAACTTCGTGCATTTGCTCGCGTTCCAATGAGCGGACGGTATTTCTTGGGAACCGTGGCCCAGTCACCCACTTTGATCCCCAACTTTTGCGTTTCCTCGGCCGAATGTGTTCCGACATACATATACGCAGGTTCATCCATGGCTTTTGGGCCGTGCGGCCATTCGAATCCGGGCTGGTCCCACTTCGCGGGCGGCTCCAGCACTCCGCCCGTGGTGCTGCCATCCGCTTTGTGCAGCAGCATCACGTGGCCCAGAAAATACTCCGTGTAGCCGCCGCCGAGTACATCCATGAGCAAACGCCCATCGGGTTCGATAGAACGCACCTGGTAGCCGATTTCGTCCAAATGCGCCATGAAGACTATCTTTTTTGCATTCGAATTGGCTTTCGCGCTTCCCAGCTTCAAGACTAAATTGCCTGCTGCGTCTGTTTCGGGCTTGGCCCAACTGGGCAATAACGTTTTCACCTTTTCGCGAACGGCTTCTTCGTGTCCGCTAGCTCCGTATGTTTCCGTCAACAATCGAAGCTCGCCAGAATGATCGAGGCCGGAAAGTACCGACCCGCCGCCGGATCCCGGCACGTCTTTTCCGGCGATGTACCGGTAAAGGAGCGATTGAAGCGCGGAAACGTCGGCTGTGCTGATGGTTTCCGCCGGAGTCAAAGCATAGAAAGTGGGCACGCCGAGGTGCGCAAAGCGCGCTGGCAACGGTGTCGTCTTCGCGTAGGCTGTCATCGACGGAAGAGCGGCTGTTACAGGCTGGATTTTTACATTATGGCTGTCTGCGATTTTTTTCAGTTCCGCCGCCAGGCCGGAGAGCTCAGCGGAACTATCGGAAACCCCGATCAAAACACCGTTGCCCAGAGGCGTTGCTTCGTGAGTCACGGCGGGAGTGGGTTTTGATTCATCAATGCGCGGCGGCATGATGCGGCCCACGTAAATCAGTTCATCGGGATGCAGTTCATTCAGCAAGCGGTCGAGGCCGCGGCCTCCAGTCCACTGTTGGGTTGCGAACGCGATTGTCAGTGTTCCTGAAATATTTTCTTTATGGGCTGCCAGTAGGCGCAACAGATCAAGCAGGACCGAGCGGCCGAAGCGATCACCGGTTGCCGGACCGGCGATTTCATCGGTACCGATAACCTGCGGATATTGCACCAACGAAATCGGATCCAGTACATCGACTCCTGCGGCGCGGACTTGCTCGGCGCTCGAAGCGCCGATGTCGACATACATCTCATCCAGGTGCGCCATCGTCGGCGCGTTCTGGCGAGCTGGTTGAAGGTGAACGGAGAGACCCGAGAACACTCCGGCAATCCTTTTTGCGTCGCGCGTCATGACCCAAACAGGTTGGGCGGCATGCAATAAATCGAAAGTCGCATTCGGCCCGCGTTGAGGAAGACGCTGCACGCGAAGATAGCCGTCTGGGGTGATTTCACTGACTACGTATCCAGGTTGATCGATAGGCGCGACAATTAAACGGTTAGGAACGCCCCTTCCAAGCGTGACATAAACATTTCCAAGATTGTCGGTCTGTGGTGAAAAGCCTTTGATCGAGCTTCGTATTTCACCAGCCAACTGTTGTTCATAACCGCTTACTGCGGGCGTTTCTTCCCGGCCACTGTAGTACTGGGACATCGCCGGCTCGGCCGCACCGAAACAATATCCAATTAACACGAACACGAGCCACGATTGCAATTTCATCGATACTCCTTCAACAATTTTAGGCGTTTCCACCCGAAACGAACGCCTCGCCGACCTAGCGGCAGAGCGCTTCAATCAGGACTTCTTTCTTTTTCTCCGCAAGCTCCGACAGCGGCTGTAGCGAAGCAGAATATCCGCCTAACGCGGCCGCCGCCAAAAATGCAAAACCTTCGGCGGGCAACCACGGATTGCCCGACATTCTTGCTGTCGACAGCACCAGCGCTGAGATTCCGGCAAGGACTATCTGTGCTCCGAACATGATCCACACAGATACACCGGAATTTCGTTGGCCGCGCATCGAGCCGAATTCCAGTTTGCGAGGAAAGCTGAGCGAGGCCCAATTGGCTATGGGCAATTGTCCGGTTACGGTGAAGACGAGCGCGAAGATGGTGGCAAACAGCGTGGGAATTGAGGGGGCCCCCAGGGCCCAACCTAGGACCACTGCGCAGAGGGCAACCTCGAATCCAATCACGCCGGCCGAGAAGAGATTTTTTCCCGCGAAAAT
Source organism: Verrucomicrobiia bacterium (assembly GCA_035568155.1). Lineage (GTDB taxonomy): Bacteria > Acidobacteriota > Terriglobia > Acidiferrales > UBA7541 > Acidiferrum. The sequence continues at coordinate 6,680 of DATMOS010000062.1, forward strand.
ATCTGCAAATCTTAAAGGAGCCGAGAAGTAGGTTTGAATTCCTCTACCCTCGTACGCAAACGCGTTGTAAGCAGGGCCTATCGCGATCAGCACGGTGTAAGCCATCATCCCGGGGAAGAACAGGTCCGCGTTCAATGCCATGCCAGCAATGACGCGATGCTTACCGCTTAATTGCGAACTGAACAAAAGAATTTGCGCTGGAGGCAGCACCAGTAGAAAAAATGCAAATCCGTTTCGAATCAAGTAAGAGAATTCCTTGCGCAACATCGCTCCTACCATCGGCGGCAATAAGCCGGGAGAAGTTTGTTCCGTGATGGTGACGTGCGGACTTGAAAGCGGGCGGAAGGCACGTAGCGGCGCGGCGCGCGCGGGCGCAGGGGATTCGCTTAATTCTTCGCCGCGATATTGCGCAACGTACCTTTGCCAAAGTAACGCCGAGAATAAGAAGACAAATCCCGTCAACCCGGACAACCCGATGGCCATATCCACGAAATCATGCCGTACCGCGCCAGTGATGACCCGAGCCGACAACGAAGGTGGAAATGGAACCAGGTACTTGGCCAATCCGGAGAAAACGCCTGGATTCGGATTTTTCTTCACGTATTGACGCTGAATCGGAGCGATGAATTGCATCGAAAACATCAACAGAATGAAGATGCCCAAAAATAGTTCGCGCGAACGCCTTTTCGCCAACAATCTTTCCAGCCATGAGCCAATTAATCGTTCCATCGTCGTGTTCAATAAAACGATCAGCAGTGTTACGACTAACATGACCGGCAAAAGACTCGGGTTCGCTGCAGTGGCGCCGGCGGTCAAAACCAAGAGCCAACAAATCGATGCGAGCGCCGGAAAGTCGGCCAACCCATACGCGAGACCTATCAGATAGAAAGCTCTTGGGCTCAAAGGGAAGCGCAACAGCGTTCGAAACTCAAATCTCGAGCCAAAGCCCGCCGCGAAAATGGGGATTAACTGCCAGAAAATAAAGATGCCCCAGAACGGAACCGCCAACCATTGCAGCCGTCCCTCAGATACAAATGAGAATCCAGCAAAATAAAAGGCGACGGACGGTCCGATCACCAGGATCAAACCGAAAAGTGCAACGAAAGCCATTCCGATTAGATCAAGGACATTATTTTTTTTGCGCAGACCGTTGATCAGCATGCGCCACCGAAGTCCGGCTACCAGCCGGATTTGATCAGCGAGACTGATGGGCCCGGCTAGGTCAGCCATGAAAGCTCATCGACTTGAGGTTCCACTCCGCGCTGCCCGCCATGTTGGCCGACGATGGATAGAAAAATTTGTTCCAGTGTGACTTTGCCGCCCGCGTCGCCCGGCACGCCAGCGCGTAATTCCTCGATTGATCCCTGCGCCACCAAGCGGCCCTTGTTAATGATGGCCACGTGACTGCACAAACGCTCCACAATTTCCATAACGTGAGAAGTCAAAAAAATTGTGGCGCCGCGCTCCGTCATTCTTCCCAGGAGCGATTTCAATGCGCCCGCAGCCAGCGCGTCCACACCTTCGAACGGCTCATCCAGAAACAAAACGCGCGGCCCGTGAATCACGGCAGCGGCGAGGGCAAGTTTTTTTTGCATTCCGTGAGAATAGTCAACGATCATGGTTTTGGGCCGATCCGCCAGCTGCATAAACTCCAGTAGTTCTTCGGCGCGCCGTTCAGTAGTCTGCTTGTCCAGGCCATACATGCGGCCCACAAATCGCAGATAATCCGTGCCGGTCAAGCGGTCAAATAATCCCATGCCTTCCGGGACGACGCCGATCTGACGTTTTACTTCCACGGGATGGGTGGCAAAATCAAGGCCCAGCACCTCGACACGGCCCGAGCTGGGGGTCAATAACCCCGTCAGCATTTTGATGGTGGTCGATTTTCCCGCGCCATTCGGCCCCAGAAAACCAAAAAACTGCCCGGCAGTTACTTGCAGATCCATAGCGTCGACAGCCACAAGATTCCCAAAATGCCTGGTGAGCTTTTCGGTGCGAATTGCAACATCCGTCATGAATTCTCCATTGGCGACGCGCAGAAAACTCTAGCATGACTGCGGGGCAACACGTTGAAGGGGTAAATTGTCGTTCAGGGAGAATTTCGACCAGTTCGAAGCTATCGGCGAAAAATCTAAAAAGAGAGAGACTAGACGTTTCCGGTTACCGTGGACTTGGCCGCATGGCTCGGGAGTGGGGTTTCCCTGGACGGTAATACTGGTAGTAGGGCCGCAAGTTCGACACGAAACACCGCGCCACCGCGCTCCCCGTTGTAGCAAGAAATTTTGCCACCGTGCTCCTGCATGATGCCGAAGCAGATGCTTAGCCCGAGCCCGGTACCTTTTCCAACGGGCTTGGTAGTGTAAAAAGGATCGAAGACCCTGTCGGGTTCCTTAATACCTGGTCCGGAATCGGTAAAAAGAACCACTACATTGGCGCGATTTCGCATGCTCTTGATGGTCAGCACGCCGCCATTCGTTTCCATCGCATCGACTGCGTTGCTAATGATGTTGAAAAATACCTGTATCAATTGATTTCCATCTCCGCGCACGCTGGGAAGCACCGACTCAAGCTGCAATTCGATTTTGATATTGGGATTGTGTAAATCGAGTGTCCGTAGCTGTACGGCGTTGGCGACGACCGTATTAATATCCAGGAGCGCACGCTCCACCGGCACTTGCCGTGCGAAGCTCAATAAATTTCCGACCAATGTTTTGGTCCGCCGCGCCTGGTCGCGAATCTTCGCAGCGGTGCTTCTGGCTTTTTCGGAAAGGGTGGGATCGTCGGCCAGCAAATCCGAAAAACCGAGAATGGCCGTGAGCGGGTTGTTAATTTCGTGGGCAGCCCCGGCAGCCAGTTGTCCCAAGGACGCAAGCTTTTCCGATTGGACGATCTGGGTCTGGAGCTTTCGCAAATTATTGACAGACATTTCCGCCTCTGCAAGCAAGCGCACGCGATCGGCATCTGCCAAGTGGGTGCGCAAAAACACCAAAAGCGCGAGAGGAATTGCGGCAATGAAGGTGGCCATCAAGCGGAAGTCTCTAACCGCCGGGCTGTCACCGGAATATTTCACCGTGTAGATTGCGAATAGTGGCAGCGAGATTACAGCAGCCATGGCCATTCGCGCGGCCCACACACTTTCGCCCCGTGCGGTTTCGACACTGGATTCATCCACGCCCTGAAAAGGCAAATCCAGCGCTTCGCGGTTTTGGTAAGCGATTACACCTGCCAATGCAAACCATAGAAACGACGAAATCAGCGGCAGATCATAGAGACTGCCGGTGTAATATTCGCCCCGGTCGCTAGCCACGTTAAGCGCCAAGGAAGACAGCATATACAGCGCTGC
>DATMOS010000063.1:0-22659 GCA_035568155.1 Verrucomicrobiia bacterium
GCTCGTTGGCGCGAATCATCATTTCTTTGGTGCCGCCTCCGCCGGGAATCAAGCCAACTCCCGTTTCCACCAATCCCATGTAGGCTTCCGCCGCGGCTTGAATTCTTGCGCCGTGCAGGCTTACTTCGCAGCCGCCGCCCAAGGCCATGCCTTGCGGAGCGGTGACCACCGGCTTGGGCGCATATTTAATTGCCAAGTTCGCATTCTGAAATTGTTTGACGGCGAGGTGCAGCTCGTCCCATTCCTGTTCCTGCGCGCCCATCAGCACAAGCATCAGGTTTGCGCCCACAGAGAAATTCGCCGCTTGATTGGCGATGACCATAGCGTCGAAATCGGTCTCAAGCCGCTTGAGTCCTTTGTGAATCATGGAAATTAAATCCGCGCCGATAGCGTTCATCTTGGAATGAAATTCGCAGCACAACACGCCATCGCCAAGATCAATCAAACTGGCGCCAGAGTTGCGCTCGAGTTCTTTTCCGGCGTCCTTTAGCGAATTGAGAAAGATGACGCCAGCGGGCTCTTCGATTTTTCTGCTGCCGCCTCCATTTAAGTCGAATACGGAGGTAGCGCCTTTTTCTGAGGTATAAAAACTCTTGCGCCCGCGGGCCAGCAACTTTTCTATTACGGGCGGCAGCGCTCGGCCTTCTTTTCTAATTTGGGCGGCGAAGGCGTCGACACCCAACGTGTCCATTATTTGAAACGGCCCCAGTTCCCAGACAAAACCCCAACGCACGGCGCGATCCACGTCTTCTACACGATCGGAAATTTCTGGAACGCGGCGCGCAGCGTATAGACACGTCTCCGAGATCGAACTCCACAAAAACTGCTGCGCCTTGTCACCCGTTTGGCCCGCCAAGATCGGGCCGATCAGGGCGCGCAAACGATCGCGCGTAGCTTCGATAGTTTTGCCCGCTTCGATGGAAGCGAAACGGGCTTTCTGGCGAGGGCGGTACTCCATGGTGTTTATGTCGAGCGTGAGAATTTCTTTTTCGCCTTCGCCTCGCAATTTTTTGTAAAAACCTTGCCCGGTTTTATCGCCAAGCCACTTGCGCTTGGCCATGTCTTCGACGTACGCCGGCAATTTATACATTTCGCGCGATTCGTCGTCAGTCGCTGTTTCGTAAATATTTTTCACCACGTGCATCAGCACATCCAGACCCACGAGGTCCGCGGTGCGAAATGTGGCCGACTTCGGCTGGCCGATGGCGGGCCCGGTGCAAGCGTCCACTTCCTCGATGGTCATTCCCAATTTATTCATCAGGCGCAACGCGTTGAGCATGGAAAATGTCCCGATGCGATTGGCGATGAAGTTTGGGGTGTCCTTGGCGACCACTACGCCTTTGCCAAGGCGGCGATCGCAAAACTCGGCAAGGGTATCCAGCACTTCAGGCGAAGTCCTCGGTCCAGGAATTATTTCGACCAGCTTCAAATAGCGCGGCGGATTAAAAAAGTGGGTCCCAGCCCAATGCTGCTGGAATTCTTCGCTCATGCCTTCGGCGATTAAATGCACGGGCAGGCCGGAAGTGTTGGTGGTGACAATTGATCCGGGCTTGCGAAACTGGGCCACGCGGGCGAGCAGGCTCTTTTTGATTTCGAGATTTTCGGCTACGACCTCGATAATCCAGTCCGCGTCCTTGATTCGCGGTAAGTCATCGTCAAAATTTCCAATGGAGATCTTGTCCCCCAGCGCAACGGTAAAAAATGCCGCGGGCTTGGACTTTTTGGCGGCATCCAGGCCGGCACGCACAATTTTGTTGCGATCCGCTGCGTCGCTGGAGGGCACCCCGGGCGGCACGATATCCAACAACAGCACAGGGACGCCGGCGTTCGCGAAGTGAGCCGCGATTCGGGCGCCCATCGTTCCCGCGCCGAGCACCACGACCTTTTCGATGCGACGTTTCATGGCTGGCCTTTTTTTTCTGATTTGTACGAACGGACAGGTTACAAAACCAACATACACGGGTCAATCGAACTGACACAAACGTCATTAGCGCCTAAACTGGTTACGGCGTGTCTGAACCCGTCATTTCGAGCGTGTTGCGCAGGTGGCTGGACGAAAAAGAGCGCGTTTTGTCCGCGGAAGTCACCAGTGTGCACGATATACCAGGGCGACCAAAAGTTGGTCTGGCGTTGGCCGGGGGGTTTGCTCGGGGTATCGCGCATATCGGAGTGTTACGCGTTCTGCGCGACGCCGGCATTCACATTGACGCGGTGGCGGGTACCAGCGTGGGAGCGCTGATTGGCGCGGCTTTTTGTGCCGGGACCCCGCTTGAAGAGATGGCGCGCATCGGCGAACACACTAGTTTCACCGATTTTGGGCGCTGGACACCGTCATGGCTCGGTCTGGCTACCAACCATCGCCTGGAAAAATATCTTGCAAGGCTCACACCGGCGAGAAATTTCGAGGACCTGGTGACGCCGCTGGCTATCGCCGCGACAGATCTGAACGCGGGTATCACCATTTACTACACGCGAGGGCCCCTGGCGCCTCCGCTACGCGGGTCCTGCGCCTATCCTGGACTTTTCGTGCCGATACAATTTGAAGATCGCACTTTAGTGGACGGCTTTCTGACTTCACCGGTTCCCGTAGAAGGCGTTGCGCTGCTGGGCGTCGACATTGTGATCGCGGTGTATCTTGAGCCTTCGAGTCTGGAGCCCCCGCGTACGTTCACGGATGTGTTGAGCCGCTCGTTTAATATTATTCAGCGGCATGCGGACCTGGCCTGGCGGCAGCAAGCGGACGTGATCATCGAGCCGGATATGAAAACATTTTTGTGGGACGATTTCACGCGGACGCCGGAGCTGGTGGCGGCTGGAGAAGCTGCGGCTAGGGAAGCTTTGCCGAGAATTCGCGAATTGCTTGGAAGCGATTCGCCAGGGACTGGCGGAACCGATGCCCTTAAAAAAGATGTTATTTCGCGCCAGTGAAGTGAAGCTTAGGACCGAACTTTAAGAACGAACGTCAAATAACGAACCGTAAGAGCGAACCGTAAGAGCCACCCTACAAATCGAGGGTGGGACACCCTCCGTGATTGTTTAATTTGTAGGTGAACGCGAAAGAAAAATTTTCAGGAACTATTTCGCGCTTCCGTCGCTGGCGGACGTTCGGGCTTTGGCTTAGTTTCTAATGGGGTGACTTGCACGATTACGGGCTGGCCTTCGCCTTTGCCACGTTGCGTGAGCCATACGGCCAAGCCTTCGGCGAAGCGTTCGGGAGTAAGGCGGAAGCTGGTTTCAACCTGGCCGTCGGCAAGCGGCAGAGTGTCGTCGAATTCGGCGGCGTTGGTGAAATTGCGCATGCAGAATTGATCGAGCCATTCGAGCGGGCACGGTTTGGCCACGCCGCGAATCACGACATTCACGTTAAATTTTTGCGCATACATGCCGGTTAGAAGTGCGACGAAGCGGACATTTTAGTCCGAGCTGAATTAGGATGCGCGCGGGCGCTTCACGGAATGCGCGAGGCCCATGGCTTCGAGCATCCAGATGAAATACCAGCCGATGTCCGGCTGCCACCAGCGTAGACCCAGGCGTGCCGAGCCTGCATGAGTGTGGTGATTCTTATGCCAATTTTCGCCCCAGGCGGTGAGCTGAAAAGGGCCGAGCCACCAGACGTTTTTGCTGGAATCACCTTCGGCGACGTGATCGAGGTGAGTAAGGCTGTTCACAAAACACTGCATGTGGAGGGTGTACACCAGACGAATCGCGCCCAGCCAGAAAAAGCCCATCCAGCCAAGGCCCAGGATCGGCCCAATAAAGATGGACAAAATAATTACCGGCGTCTCGGCATAGCCCCAGATTTTGTAAATGCCGCGATCTACTTCGGGAGCCCAGCGTTGACGGTCGGCCGGCGGCGTTTGATACAGCCAGCGCAAATGGGCCCACCAGAAGCCACCTTGTTTGGGGCTCGAAATATCGTTAGGCGTGTCGGTGGTAGAATGATGCTGGCGGTGATAAGCGACCCAACTGGCGGGATGACCGGAAGCATTGAATACCGCCCAGAAAATCAGCATCTGCTCGATGAAGCGATTGGTCTTCAAAGTTTTGTGAGCGAGCATGCGATGGTAGCAGACGGTGGTTCCGAGTCCGCCAAAAGCAATAAAAAGCGCCGCGAGTCCGAGCACTTTAAGGCTGGGCAGGGGAAACAAAATTATTCCCACGATGGCCAGCACGTGAATTAATAATAGGAAAGTAAAAACTCCTTCTTTACGTCGAACAGGTTTCCAAAATGGACGGTCCCAGGGCCGAGCTACTGCGGTTGCTGCTTGATTCATGTACTCTCCGGATGAGCTTGGGACAAGGCCAAGCGGTTAGCTATATAGAGGTGTAAAGTCTTTGTGAGACCTATACACAATACCATTTTCTTGGAATTGTTCGTTGGCTTCTGTTCAAAAAGAGACAGTTTTAGTTACTACCTTAGATTAATTAACGTTAACCTTCGAAGTAATGCGCAATAAAACCCACGAAAGATTCACGAACTATTATTGCCAGTGGAGCAAGATAACATACACAGGGTATTTCTAAAGCTCGCTGAAAATCACTAAACTCCAGGTCACGGTATTTTGAAAGGGATTTCGCACCTTGCGCTATTTTTGTCTGATTTCTGATTACGACGGAACCTTGGCCCACGATGGACAGGTGACTCCCAGCACTTTGCAGGCGCTCAAGCGCGTGAAAGCTTCGGGACGCAAACTGGTGCTGGCCACTGGCCGCGAACTTCCTGAATTGCTGCGCGTTTTTCCTGAAACGCCTCTTTTCGACCTCGTGGTCGTTGAAAACGGAGCGCTGCTTTACAATCCGGCCACCGAAGAAAAACGTTTGCTGGCTGAAGCACCGCCTGCCGCTTTCGTGGAGAAACTTCGACGTCGCGGAGTGAAGCCTTTGTCAGTCGGCGAATGCATCGTGGCCACCTGGCATCCGTACGAAAAGGAAGTGCTGGAAGTAATTCGCTCCATGGGGCTCGAGCTGCAAGTGATCTTCAATAAAGACGCGGTAATGATTCTTCCTTCGGGCATGAATAAGGGTGTCGGGGTAAAAGTGGCGCTCGATGAGCTGGGACTTTCGACGCATAACACTGTGGGTGTAGGAGATGCGGAAAACGATCACGCGTTTCTGGGTATTTGCGAATGCAGCGTGGCGGTCGGCAATGCCCTGCCGGTTTTAAAAGAGCGCGCCGATGTGGTGACCGGGCACACCCACGGAGCGGGTGTCGAAGAAATTATCGAGCAATTATTGGCGGACGATTTGCGAAGCCTGCAGCCGCGTTTGAAGCGCCACGATATTCTTCTGGGCCACAAAGAAAACGGCCAGGAATTCTGCCTGGGGCCATACGGCACGCGCGTCGCCGTAGCTGGACCGTCCGGTGGCGGAAAGTCCACGGTGGTGACGGCTATCGTGGAGCGGCTGATTCAAAAACAGTATCAGGTGTGCGTCATCGATCCTGAGGGCGACTACGACGATGTGGCGCAATTCGTTACTTTGGGAGCAGCCGACCGGGTTCCGGGAGTTTCAGAAATTCTGGAAGTGTTAAAAAATGCCGGTAGTTCGATCAGCGTCAATATGCTTGGCGTACCTCTGGCTGATCGCCCCAGTTATTTTGTGGGACTACTTCCCCGGCTACAGGAGCTGCGCTCACGCACTGGCCGTCCACACTGGGTTGTTATCGACGAGGCTCATCATCTGCTCCCATCCGAACTGGATTCCGCGAGTTTGAGCATTCCTTCGAGTCTGGGCAGCTTTGCGCTGATCAGCGTGCACCCTAAGAGCGTTTCCAAATCGTTGCTGGACACCGTGAATTGCGTGATCGCCATAGGGCCGCAGCCTCGAGAAATAATTCAGGAAGTCAACGAAGGCTCGGGCAAAACCTGGGCGCCGCCGGAAGAGACCGCGCCGGGTGAGTCTGGCCCGGAGGTGCGTTCCGGCGAAATGATGGTCTGGCAGCTTCCCGAATCAAATGCCCCTACCAAGGTCACGCTGGAACCGGCCAAAATCGAGCTGCGCCGGCATAAACGCAAATACGCCGCAGGGGAGTTGGGCGAAGACAAAAGCTTTTACTTTCGCGGTCCGGAAGGAAAGCTGAATATTCGTGCGCACAACCTGAACCTTTTTGCGCAAATCGCGGAAGGCGTGGACGAGGACACCTGGTCGTACCATCTGAAGAAGCACGATTATTCGGTGTGGCTGCGGGAGGCGGTGAAAGACGACGCCGTTGCAGATGAGATCGCCACGGTGGAGGGAAATACGAATTTGCCGCCGGCAGAGAGCCGCGCGCGAATCCTGGAAATGATCCGTAAGCACTACACCAGCGCCGCTTGAGGCTGTTCCCTAGGAATCACAGCTTTCAAGGGAATTAACGTTTTTCTCAGGGGTGATTACAGCAAAGACCTTATTGTAGAGTTTGAAACCTGCCGCTATCTTCGTTTTATTATTTTGCTTCAAATACCTCACAACGGATAGGCGCTTGGCCCCGAACACAAGTGCCTATCCCCCCACCTCTTCTAAGACATAATCGGTATAACAGCCATGATAATTATGATTTCGCTACCGCACGGCGATCGACGTGCTGCGAAACCTAGCCGAAAACCGGTCAGTTTCGCCAGTTTCGGGTGAACTTGCGCGTAAGTGAATTCCTAACATAAACTGGATTGTCGTAGCACGTCGCTCTGTCGCTTCAGCTTTTCTTCCCGCCGCACTGTCTGGGTTGGCAGGGCCGGTTATCACGAACTGAACTACCCGATTCAAGTATCTCGGCCCAGACGACGGCCGGGTGCGCGGTTCAAGGGGACACATCTTGGGCACTCCGCTGGAAAATTGGGTGAACGAAGCAGCGCAATTAACCCGGCCTGACCGAATCGTCTACTGCGACGGCTCGGAAGCGGAAAACCAGAAAATCCTGGCCGAAATGTTGCGCGGCGGGGACGCCCTGAAGTTAAACGAAACCACTTACCCCAATTGCTACCTCAGCCGCAGCAGTCCTAACGATGTGGCCCGCACCGAACACTTGACTTTTATTTGCACGCCCGAGAAGGACGACGCGGGACCCACTAACAATTGGATGGATCCTGTGGGAGCCAAGCACAAAGTTGGGGCGCTGCTTAGCAACGCGATGCGTGGCCGAACGATGTACGTCATTCCGTATATTTTGGGGCCGGTGAATTCGCCCCTGAGCAAGATCGGCGTGGAAGTCACTGATAGCCCGTATGTAGTGGCCAATATGCGCATCATGTCGCGCATGGGCACGGTGGCCCAGGATCGCTTGAGGGCATCGGCGGACTTCGTGCCAGGCCTGCATTCCCTCGGCGATCTGGACCCCATGCGGCGGTACATCGTGCACTTCCCGCAGGAAAAGTTGATTTGGAGCGTGGGATCGGGTTACGGGGGCAACGCCCTGTTGGGCAAGAAATGCTTTGCGCTGCGCATCGCCAGCTTCATGGCTCGGGAGCAGGGTTGGATGGCGGAGCATATGCTAATCCTGGGCCTGGAAGCGCCGAGCGGCAAAGTGACCTACATGGCCGCGGCGTTCCCAAGCGCTTGCGGCAAGACTAACCTGGCCATGATGGTGTCTGCGCTCGAAAGCCAGGGTTACCGAGTCTGGACCGTAGGCGATGACATTGCCTGGATGAGGATTGGGGCTGATGGGTATTTGCACGCCATCAATCCGGAGGCGGGCTTTTTTGGGGTAGCGCCCGGGACGGGTTTCCACACCAATCCCAACGTGATGGAGGCGATCCATCGCAACACCATATTTACGAATGTCGCGGTAACCGCCAAGAACGAGCCGTGGTGGGAAGGCATTGGCGAAGCGCCGCCGCCCGGGTTAATCAACTGGAAGGGCGACATGTGGGATTCTTCGAAGGGTCCGGCAGCGCATCCCAACGCGCGTTACACGGTGCCAGCCAACCAGTCGCCCAGCATTTCCTCGCAGTGGGAAGCGCCGGACGGAGTGCCCATCTCGGCATTCATTTTTGGGGGTCGCCGGGCGCGCCTGGCGCCGCTTGTTTACGAATCGTTTGACTGGCAGCACGGCACGTTTGTCGGGGCTACGATGGCGTCCGAAACTACCGCGGCGGCCACGGGAGAAGTTGGCATTACGAGGCGCGATCCGATGGCCATGCTGCCCTTTTGCGGCTACAACATGGCGGATTATTTCGGGCATTGGCTGGAAATGGGTAAGAAGATCCCGCACCCGCCAAAAATTTTTCATGTGAATTGGTTTCGACGCGGCGCGGACGGGAAATTCCTGTGGCCGGGTTACGGTGAAAATGTACGGGTGTTGAAGTGGATTTTGGAGCGGGTGGAAGGCCGCGGCTCCGCGCAGGAAACACCGATTGGCTACGTGCCTGGTGCCGGCGGGTTAACGCTGGATGGGTTGAAGATTTCTCCAGCGGCTATTGAGGAATTACTGCGAGTAAATCCCGACGATTGGCAAGCAGAACTGGATGATACACGGCAGTTCTTCGATAAATTCGGCGCGCGCCTCCCGCGCGAAATGCGCGAAGAACACGAAAGACTTGGCCGCCGCCTGCAGCGCACCGTGACCGCATAGCAGACCCTGTTGTTGCCTTAACGTTCGAATCACACGCGGTTTCTAATTAAATCTCTACAGACTTATTGCGCGAGCGGATGTTTGCACTATTACGATTTCCCGGGGATGCTGTAGCGCTGTTAATTGGTCGTTTCTTGATTCGTCTCAAGAATGTGTTCAACATCGACAAACACACCCGGGCCTTACCGGTAAGCTCTTCGACGTCGGCCCCAGCGACCGGAATAAGTGGTGGAAGACCAGCAAAACTGTTTTCGCCGACTATCGAATAAGCGGAGCCCACATCGGTCTTTCGAGGCTCTCCCTGGCCAAGAGCGTACCGTCCACCGAAGAACACGGTGGCGAGACCAACTGTCAAGATAACGCGTGGTGCGCGGTGCATGTACCATTTTTGTCAGAGAAGGCCTAAGGAAAAATAGTACTTCCGGTTCATGCGCTGCAAAGAACTCCAAAGCGTAAACAATCTGTGCGAGTTGGTAGAGGAAGAATATTTTGCGCGCACTCGAACGGGACCCTGTACTGCGGTCCAACAAGAATGTCCGAGTGGACATGACGGGCAGGTCCAGATGATTCTGATACCACAGACGGTTGCCCGGTGGCGTGTGACTACCGCGTGAATAGCGGGTGACGGGCATGTTAAGTAGTTCTGACAGAAATGGTTGTAATAGTACCACCCGCGGTATATAACCATAATGCATACGAGCGAACGTATGTAAGGTACACAACCATGCCGTTAAATCCGCCACGCGTTCTGATTGTCCGAGCGCACGCGCTTGAATTATTTCTTTCGGTTGCGTCCATAACTCTAGGGCTCTTTGTGTGGTTATCCATGAAGGACTCGAATTCCGGCGTTAATATTCTGGTTGGTGCTGCATTGCTCGTAGCGGGAGTAATTTTGTTAGGTTCAGCGATGCGAACTATTCTGAAATATTAAACGGCGCGCTGCTACTCGATGCGCAGCGCCTGCATGGGCGAGATTGATGCGGCGCGGCTGGCGGGAATAATGGCTGCGAAAAACGAGCAGATGGCGAGCGCGCAGGCGGCCACGCCTAGCGCCAACGGATCCCAGGAAGAGACACCGTAGAGCTGCGCGGAGATCAATCTTCCTGCGCCGACAGCCAAAGGCAATCCTATTAACAGCCCGATCAGCACACGCTTAAAGGCACCCCGCAGCACGAGGCGAATCACCTTCAGGCGATCAGCGCCCAACGCCATGCGCACGCCGATTTCGTTGATGCGCTGATTCACGGTATAAGCGGTCACGCCGTAGAGGCCCACGGCGGCCAGAAGCAGCGCCACAATTCCGAACAGCCCGGCAAGGCTGGCAACGGCGCGTTCCTGGTCAAAAGATAGTTCTACTTGTTGCTGCATGGTCCTGATGCTGGTAATGGTCAGGTTGGGATCTACCTCCGCGAGGGTTCGAGTGAGCAGCGGCTCAAGCGTTCCAGTGGGTGTGTTGGTCACCAGCAGGATTCCCTGAATATAGTGGGTGCTGAGCTCCAACCTGGCCATCAGATCGTTTTTGTAATCGACACCCTGAGCCAATGGGACGTAGAACATCGGACGTGCCGGCTTGCTCAAGTTAAAGCCAGCAAATTTCGCGTCGCGCACGATGCCAATGATGCGATACGTGCCTACGTATTCAGGCACGTCTATACCGAAATGTTGATCCATGGGATTTTCGCCGTTCTTGAAGAAGCGCTTCACAAAGGCTTCGTTCACGATGGCCACTCCCGCAGTGGTCTCGTTATCCGCGGTTGTAAAATATCGCCCACGCAAGATGGGCACACCGAGATTTTGCAGATAGTTCGCGCTTACGCGGTCCCAGGACGCACCGGATTCTTCGCCAGGCGTAGGAGCGGGGTGGCCTGCCACTAAGACGAGTTCACCCCAGTTATTGGTGAGCGGATTGTAAAGCGCCAGGCCGGCGCCTTGTACGCCAGGGAGGCGGTCGAGGTTGGCTTCCAGCTGGCGATAACGCGCGGCCAGCTGAGGCATGGTGTAGTTTGCGATTGGGTTGTGCAACTCCACGAGTACACGAGCCGGTACTTGAAAGCCAAAATTCTGATGTTCCAGTTTGTTCAGGCTGCGCCCGAGCATGGTGGCGCCAGCAACTAACACAATCGAAACAGTGGCTTGTACCACGAGGAGCGCCTTCCGGCTGAAAGAAGATCGATCGGTGGCGCCGCGGCCCGCTCCGCGCAAGGCTTCTGCAGGATCGGTGCGCGTGGCAAACCAAGCGGGAGCTGCGCCGAAAATAATGCCGGTCAGCAACGCCAACGCAAAAGCGAAGGCCAATACGCCAAGTGATGGCATGGCGCTGATGGGCAGGAAACTTGCGCTACGGAAGGCCAGCGCGAGCAGCAGCCGGGCGGCCACCACAGCGAAGATGAGTCCGAGTATGCCTCCGGCAATCGCCAGCAGGACACTTTCCGTTAAGGCCTGGTTAATGACTTCGCGCCGGGTGGCTCCGATGGCCATGCGAAGGGCGGTTTGCCCGCGCCGAGCCACGGCGCGAGCGAGCAACAGGTTCGCGACATTGGCGCACGCCACCAGCAGGACCAAGCAACAAACGGTCAGCAAAATTTGCAGGCTACGCCCGTACTCTTCTTTCATTTCGGCTACACCCGCGCCCGCAGGCACCACGTTCAATACCTGCTTGGGCAGATCGTGTAGAACTTCCGGCATCCAACTGGACGGATAGCCAGAGTCATGTTGCATCCACTCACGCAGAAATACCGTAAGGCGTGGCGACATCCCAGCGGTAGATGCGCCCGGACGCAATCGGCCAATCATACGCAGCCACGCCGAAACTGGTTGACGGAGCAGCGATACGTCGCCGTTAATCATGGGTTCTTGTTGCAGGGGTATCCAAATATCAGGAGGATCACTGCGGAGCGTTTCACCAAAGAATCCGACAGGGGCGACGCCGATTACCGTAAAGGGTTTACCCTCCACAATGAAGGTGGAACCCACCACCTTGGTGTCGCCACCGTAGATGGTCTGCCAGGCGCGATGACTAAGGACCGCAACCGGAGGGGCGGCAGGCTTGTCATCGTCGGGAATAAACACTCGCCCGCCAAAGGCTTTGATACCAAGGGTCTGGAAATAATTACCGGTGACATACTCGGACCGTAAAGGCCTGCTCGCCACATCAACGCCCTGCCGGCGGACACTTAATTGTCCGCGCCCTGCCTGAAAGGCCGTCACTGCTTCGAACTCTGGCGTTTGGGCCTTCAGGCGTTCGAAGAGAGGATAGGAAAACATGCCCCAGCGATCCTGCGGGCCGCCTTCCACGCAGCAATCATCGCCCTCTCCTACGCGATAAAGCTGGGCGGGGTCGGAAACCGGCAGGGAGCGCAGCATGACCGCGTGAATCAACGTGAAAATGGCGGTCGTACCGCCGATTCCGAGGGCCAGGGTGAGCACCGCAGTCGCGGTAAAGACTGGGGACATCCTGAACTGTCGCGCGGCGTAGCGCAGGTTGCCTAACAGATTGTGCATCGCGCACCTCTTCTCAGTCCTGTACGAGGCAGAGCGGCCTCAAGTTCCCTATCCAATTAGCGTTTTTTGATCGACCCATGGAGAGCGCTCCGGATTGCTGACGGACGGGTATTCACGGTTTGGGGCCTTTCTCGCCCCATAGGCGAGCTACAAGAAAGGCCCGATGTATACCGCATGAGGGCGCACGTAACATCCGAGCCTCTGTTGCGGTATAAGGAGAATGTATGCACGAGAGAAAAACATCAGTTAATGGCTTTTGGGCTCGCCGAGGTCGACTGGCATGTGCGGCCGTCACTGGCATGGCTTTGATTGGATCAACACAGATAAGGGCGCAAGAGCGCGAAACTACACCGGACAAGAGATTGGAAAATGCCACGCTTTCGTTTCGAGAGGTCATGCACGAGCCTGACAAGGGCATCCCGCACGATTTGTTCGACAAAGCGCGATGCATCGTGATTATTCCAGGGGTCAAGAAGGCGGCCTTTATCGTGGGAGGCAAGTATGGGCGCGGGTTTGTATCTTGCCGTCGCGGCGGGGCAGGCCGCTTTGGCGCGCCAGCAGCGGTGAGAATTGAAGGCGGAAGCTACGGATTGCAGATTGGCGGGTCGTCGACGGACGTTTTCATGCTGATCATGAACGAAAGCGGCATGAGGAAGCTGCTGTCGGACAAATTCACGATTGGCGGCGAGGCGGAGGCAGCGGCAGGACCGGTGGGCCGAGAGGCCAGCGCGAGAACCGACGTGATGCTGCACGCGGAAATTTTGTCATGGTCGCGATCGCGGGGTTTGTTCGCGGGATTGTCGCTGGAAGGTTCCACGCTGCGGCCGGATGAAAGTGAAAATGAAAAGTTGTATGGGAGAAAAATTTCCAATCAGCGAATTCTCGAAGGGGAAATCGGCGTTCCGCCTGCATCGCGGCCGCTGATAGCGGAGTTGAATCGCTACAGAAATGAAGGGGAGCATCGCGAACATGCCGAGGTTGGGGCTTCGCTCGGCGAGAGGGGACGAGTCACTCTTTCGAATGTACATTTCGAGACTGGAAGAGCGGACCTGACGTCGGACTCTGAACCAGCATTGAACGACGCGGTCAATGTGCTTAAGGAGCATTCGGACTGGAGGATTCGCGTTGAGGGATTCACGGATAATCGGGGCTCGAAGGAAGTTAACGAAAAATTGTCGAGCGATCGCGCAGAGGCTGTAGCGAACTGGCTCGCGGATCATGGAGTAGACCACGACCGTTTGAGCTCCAAAGGTTATGGTGACCGCCGGCCGGTCGCGAGCAATTCCACGTCGGAAGGTCGCGCGAAAAATCGGCGAGTGGAGCTTGTCCGAGTGCAGGATTAAGGTTGGCGCGACCTAAGAAATTTACGCCGATAAATTCCTGCAAATGGTTGGTGGACAAATCGGCGTAAAATCAATTTGCTCGGCCACCATTACAGCGGCCAAAACAGGTTGGAAAGTATGAATGTCGAAGAGTTCCAAGCTTCCATTGCCGAAGAACAGTCACCGCCAGCAGGACTGTCCATCCCGCTCGCAGCGTTGTGGTGGGACGCCAAGGGGGATTGGGCGCGGGCCCACTCCCTGGTTGACGAACTCGAAAGCGTGAATGGCATGGCCGTTCATGCCTATCTGCACCGCAAAGACGGTTCTACCTCTAACGCCGATTACTGGTACGCCCGATCCGGGCGCAGTTTTTTCCGACCAACGCTCGACGCGGAATGCACCGCGCTAATTGAAGGGCTGCTGGCCGCAGACGGGAAAGCTTGAGCGGAGCGAGCGCTTTTTGCGAACCTATTGCGAGGTTGAAGCCTCGCCCCGAAATGAACTTGTTTTATTTAGGCACGCGCGACGGCAGCCGTGAGTTGTTGGTTGACTGCCGGGGCCACGCCCGTGCCGAGTAGTTCGATAGCGCGCAGCATCTTCGGTTGTGGAACCGCTGACACACCCATTTGAAAAGTTATTCGCGTGACGCCGCCGAGGGCTTCGTTCACGTAGAGAATTTTTTTCGCGACGGTGTCAACATCGCCGATCAGCAACGCACCCTTCGGGCCGCGCAGAGCGTCGAATTGCGCGCGAGTGGTTGGCGGCCAGCCGCGTTCCTTGCCAATTTCGGTGAAGGTGTGGGCATAGCCTGGAAAAAAAACATCTGCAGCTTCCTTGGTGGTGTCGGCGACAAAGCCAATCAAGTGCAGACCGACTTTGAGTTGTTCGGGTTTGTGTCCACCTCGCAGGCCTGCTTCCCGGTAAAGATCGATGAGCGGGCGAAAGCGGTGGGGTTCGCCGCCGATGATCGCCACCATGAGCGGCAAGCCGAGAACACCAGCACGCGCGAACGAGGCCGGCGTGCCACCGACGCCGACCCAGATGGGCAGCGGATTCTGCAGCGGTCGCGGATAAATAGCCTGACCGGTAAGCGCTGGGCGATGCTTACCGGACCAGTGCACGTGGGTGTGTTCGCGAATGTTGAGCAGCAGTTCCAGCTTTTCCGCGAAAAGAGAATCGTAATCTTCGACATCGAAGCCGAAGAGGGGAAAAGATTCGATGAACGAGCCGCGGCCCGCGACGATTTCGGCGCGACCGTTGGAAATAAGGTCCAGCGTCGCAAATTCCTGAAAAACTCGTACGGGATCTGCGGCGCTGAGAACGGTGACGGCGCTGGTGAGGCGGATATTTTTCGTGCGCGAAGCAGCCGCCGCAAGAATGACGGCCGGCGCGGAGTCCAGAAATTCCGCGCGATGATGCTCGCCAATGCCAAACAGATCGAGTCCGACCTTGTCGGCCAACTCGATCTCGTCCAGCAATTGATGCAGGCGATCTACCGGCTTGGTCGTCTTCCCGGTAACCGGATCCGAAATAGCTATTGCGAAGCTGTCTACGCCAATCTCCATGTGCGCACCTCCAGTTATGGTTCTTAGATTACATTGCTTGCGTTGTTGATACTTCGTTACGCGGCTTGGCCCAGATTCGCCCGATGGACGAATAGTCCCGCCAAGTAGTGCTTGTTTCTCACCGCGAGAATGGACCACAGGATGACCACCACAATCGCAAGAGGTAATCCGGATGGGGCCATGAGCGCGTGAAAGAAAAAAATATTCACGATCACCGGCCCAAGTATAACGAGCGCCAGCGGAACGAATCGGTTAATCAACAACAGCAGCCCACCGATGACTTGAACGCCAAAAATAACTACCCAATAGTGAGACGCAAAGATCGCGCCGAAGTACTGGCCTGCCACACCTGTGGGAGGGGGCATCGGAACGAAGTGAAGAAATCCGTTCAACCCGAAAACCAGGAAGATCAAACCAAGAAGCAAACGTGCGATCAAGGAAGCAGTTTTCATTTTTTTTCTCCTTTTTTAGACCTGTTTTACTTACAGACTCGCGTGCGCGTGGACTTTTTCCAGCGACGGCGCGAGAAAGGTTTGCGGATCCGTCTTGCCGGACATCAACTGCGCGGTGCCACCGGCGGCAATGATGGTGACGTCGGTGATGCCGATAAACGCCAAGACGGTCTGCAAATACGGCGTCACAAAATCGAAGGAAGCCATGGCGCTGCCCTTTCCGTATTCGCCTCCGCTGGCGAGCAGCAAGGTGGCTTTCTTGCCGGTCAGCAAACCCTTCGGACCAGTTGCGCCGTACGAAAAGGTTTTTCCGGCGCGGACGATCTGATCGATCCAAAGCTTGAGCTTGGAAGGAATGCTAAAATTGTGCATAGGCACGCCGAAGACATACTCGTCGGCTTGCTCGAGGTCATTTATCAGGGAGTCTGAGGTGGCGAGTGCTTGAACCTGGGCCGCGGTACGGGATGCTTCCGGCGTGTGCACTGCGCCAGCCCAGAATGCGTCAACCACTGGAAGGTTCATGGTGGTCAGGTCACGTTCGACAACTTTGCCGCCTGGATGAGTCTTGAGCCAGCTCTCAGCGAACTTGGTGGTGAGCTTTCGAGATATAGACCGCTCTCCCATGGGACTGGAATCGAGTTTCAGTAAGGTTGCCATTGTAATTGCCTCCAATCATCAGATGCAGCATAAGCAACAACTGTCGCATACCATATCACAACATTAGTATTTTAAGCAACAGACGATGTTTTGCGGTATAATTGGCGGGTGGAAGGGGGAGACATGCTTCATTCGGACTGTGAAAAGCTTGATCCTCGCATCCGTAGGACGAGGCAGCTGCTCCAAGAAGCACTTCGGAAATTGTTGGAACAAAAAGAGTTCGATAAGATTTCGGTGCAGGACATTACCGAAGCCGCGACCGTCAATCGGGCTACCTTTTACGCTCACTATGAAGACAAATTCGCGCTGCTGGGCGAACTAATCCGCGTTACGTTTCTTGACCTTCTAGCGCAGAGGGGGGCGAAGTTTGACGGCGGATGTTCGACGGCATTCCAGGTAATCATCCTGGCGGTTTGCGATTACCTGAGCGAGCTGCAAAAATCGCACTCCTTTAATCAGCACCAATTCGAACCGTTTGTGGAAGCGACGGTGATCGATCAGATCCGTATCGTTTTACTGGAAGGATTTCAACGTCATCCTGTGGAACGTACCGTTCCTGCTGAGATGATTGCCGCGACGGCGAGTTGGGCGATTTACGGGGCGGTCAAGCAGTGGGTGAACACCGAGGATCGCGTTTCCGCGGAAGAGTTCGTGGCCGTTGCGGTGGAGTTGGTGCGGCCGATCGTAATGGTGGGAGTCGTACCAACTGGGCAGGTTGATGTCCCGCAGAGTGATGTGCCAGCAACGACTTCGCTGCAGCACAGTTGAATTGATGGCGCAGTTGCCTTACGGCCGCCTCACCGCGTAATTCAATTAGAGTTTGCCTGCACGTTTCAAACTGACATTTTGCGGAGGGGTATCTTCGGCGTCCGGCGGAGTAGCGTCTCGCTCCGCTCGAAAATCCGGCTGGCTTTGCAGCAGGCGCACGCAGCGGTTCCAGCGCAGAATGCTGTCGTCATTTCCCGGCGGACGGATTTTTTCCGCTTCAGCAAAGCATTTCATGGCGTCTTCAATGAGCGGCAACAGAATATGCGCGGAATAGCCGCTGCGTAGTTGCACCTTGGCGCGCCGCTCGTATAACAAACCGGTGTAATAAGCGCGCTCGTAGGGATCCCGCAGACCTTGAAAAATTTCGGCGACTTCCCCGTAGCGATCGCCGGCATAGCCCGAGAACTGGTCGGTGATCGACAGTCCCAACAAGCGGCGCGCCAGTTGATGCCCGGAATCGACGGCCAGAATATCGCGGCAGATCGATTCGGCTTCTTCGGGTTCGTTTAAATAGCGATACAACTCAGCTTTGGCGATGGCTTCGCCGATACCTGCCCTCGAAATAGCTTTGAGTTGCGCGTCCATAAATCCTCCGTGCTGGGAGCAACTACCAATCGAACAAATCTAAGTGCGTTTCTCGCTGGAACCCCGCATCTTACGAAACAACATGGTTAATGGATCATAAAATTCGTCAACCACCCGCTCCTTCAGCGGGATAATGGCGTTATCCGTGATGTGAATCGATTCCGGGCAAACCTCTGTGCAGCATTTGGTGATGTTGCAAAGACCGAGGCCCAACTCATCTTTCAGCAAGCCCACGCGGTTTGCGCCGTCCAGCGGGTGCATCTCCAGTCCGGCGACGCGCACAAAAAAGCGCGGTCCCGCGAATTGTTCCTTTTTGTCGTGGTCGCGCAGCACGTGGCAAACGTTCTGGCACAGAAAACATTCGATGCACTTGCGAAATTCCTGCACGCGGTCGACGTCCAGCTGCGAAATTTTCCAGTTCGTGCCGGGTCTGGACTGAAATGGCGGAATTTTTTTGTTTACGCGGTAATTCCACGAAACGTCGGTGACCAGGTCTTTAATTTTCGGAAACGACTTCATGGGCATCACTACGATGGGTTCATCTTTGGGAAGCTCATCCATGCGCGTTTTGCAGGTCAGACGAGGGCGGCCGTTTACTTCCGCGGAGCAGGAACCGCACTTCCCTGCTTTGCAATTCCAACGCACGGCCAAGTCCGGTGCCAAGTGGCCCTGAATGTAGTGCAGCGCGTCGAGCACCACCATGCCTGGCGCAACCGGAACTTTATAGTCCACCAACACTCCGCCGCCAGCGTCGCCGCGAAACACGCGCAAGACTGTTTCAGCCATCGCTGTTCTCTCCGTTCCGGTGCTCATCGCGGCAAGCTCCAGACTTGGAATTTGGATGTCATGTTACTGCTGCTCCGCCAGAACTTGTTTTAATTCATCGGGCATGGGCGGAATGGGCAACTCACGCCGCACCATCTCGCCGCGTTCCTCCACGACAATGTTGTGTTTTTGCCCCCACTGCTTATCGAGATCAGGATAGTCAATGCGGCTATGCGCGCCCCGGCTTTCCGTGCGCGCCATGGCGCTCTTCGTAACGGCTTCGGCAATGATGAGCATGGATTTCAGCTCACCCACAAGGTGCCAGCCGGGATTGTACATTCTCGAGCCTTCCACGCTGGCGGCCGCGGCTCGCGCTTTCAACATTTGCAACTCGTTGAGCGCACGCTCCAAATCTTCCGCGTTGCGATAAATGCCGACCAAGCTTTGCATCACCGTCTGCAAATCGCGATGAATCGCGTAGGGGCTTTCTCCCTTATTTGAAAATGGAGCGAGTAATTCGCGCTCGGCCTCCTGCATTTGCGGATTGTCCAGCGACACATAGGCAGTTTTTTTGGCATGCGCCGCGGCAGCCATTCCGGCACGGCGCCCAAACACCAGCAAATCGGAAAGCGAATTGCCGCCCAATCGATTTGCTCCATGCAAACCCGCGGCAGCTTCACCGGCGGCAAAAATTCCCGGCACGGAGGACTGGCCGGTTTCCGCTTCAACGCGAATGCCGCCCATCATGTAGTGGCACGTCGGTCCAACTTCCATGGGTTCCTTGGTGATGTCCACATCGGCCAGTTCCTTGAACTGGTGATACATGCTGGGCAATTTTTTCTTCACGTATTCGGCGGGCTTGTGGGAGATGTCGAGGTACGCGCCGCCATGCTCGGTGCCGCGGCCTTCGCGCACTTCGGTATAAATCGAACGCGCCACGACATCGCGGGTGGAAAGCTCCAGGCGCTTAGGATCGTACTTCTCCATGAAACGTTCGCCCAATTTGTTGCGCAGGATGCCGCCCTCGCCGCGCACCGCTTCGGTTACGAGAATTCCCTGCACACCCGGAGGCCACACCATTCCGGTGGGATGAAATTGCACAAATTCCATGTCCATCAACTCCGCGCCCGCTTCGTAAGCTAGCGCCATGCCGTCTCCGGTGTACTCCCAGGAGTTGGATGTGACGGTCCATGCTTTGCCGATGCCGCCGGTGGCGATGACGACAGCTTTGGCTTTGAAGACAATGAAGCGGCCATTTTCGCGCCAGTATGCGAAGGCGCCCGCGAAGCGGCCGTTTTCCACCAGCAGGCGCGTGACGGTGCATTCCATGTAGCAATCGACACCCTGCTGCACGCCACGGTCTTGCAGAGTGCGAATTAATTCCAGGCCAGTGCGATCGCCGACATGGCACAAGCGCTTGAAGGTGTGGCCGCCAAAAGCGCGCTGCAAGATCTCGCCTTTTTCTGTGCGATCAAAAAGCGCTCCCCATTGCTCCAATTCGCGGACACGGTCCGGAGCTTCCTGCGCGTGTAACTGCGCCATGCGCCAATTGTTGAGAAATTTTCCGCCGCTCATGGTATCGCGGAAGTGCACTTTCCAATTGTCCGCGGGATCCACGTTAGCCATGGCAGCGGCGATGCCGCCTTCAGCCATTACCGTGTGGGCTTTGCCCAGCAGCGATTTGCAAACCACGCCAACCGACGCGCCTTGACCCAAGGCTTCGATCGCCGCGCGCAGCCCCGCGCCGCCAGCGCCGATGATCAATACATCGTGTTCGCGAACCTCGTATTTTGTGGTCACAGAATCCTCAGGTCGCGAATGATGCCGCTAGCTACGAGGCGAATGTACAAATCCGCAGAGCCTACGGAGATCAGGCTGGCCCACGCGAATTGCATGTGGCGCTCGTTCAGGAAGGAAAAGCCGCGCCAGGAGGCTGCTCGCGTTGTGCCGAAGGATACGCAGGAAAAGCAATCCAGTTTGCCTCCCGCCAAGTGGCGCAACGAGTGGCACGACAGGGTATAAATGGAAAGCAAGATAATGTTGAGTAACAGAATCAGGCTGCCCACGCCAATGCCAAACTGCCCGTCGAAAAAGAAGCCTTTGATCGCGTCATGCCACAGAAAAACCAGGAAAAGAATCGCGAGATAAAGAAAATAACGATGCACATTTTGCAGAATGAATGGAAAGGCTGTTTCACCGCGATATTTGCGGTTAGCGGGCTCGCCCACGGCGCACGCGGGCGGATCGAGAAAAAAGGCTCGGTAGTAAGCTTTGCGGTAGTAGTAACAGGTGGCGCGAAATCCGAGGGGACCCGCTAGCACCAGCAGAGCGGGAGAAAGCGGCCACCAGTGATGCTGCGGATCGATGAGCGGAGAATAAAAAGGCGAAAGATAAGGTCCCCAGGAATAGTAAGCGCCTTCGAAAGCCCGCAAAGTGGCGTAAACGCCAAAACCGCCCAGCAAAATGATTACTGGTAAGAGTTCTGTCCACCACGAATCGCGACGCAAAGTAGCGCCGAGACGCGCTTCCGGCAAAGGAGTTGGCGTGCCAGCCATGCAGGTACCTCCGAGTGAAGTAGCCTATGCAAAAAACTGAATTTTTGAAACGAAATTATCTGGAAACGCAAAAATAACAAACAATGAAAAAATCGGGGCATAGTTTCGCGGTCGAACGGTTACAAAATGCTTTCGATCTCGGCGTCCAGTGCGACATGGGTCACCGGCTCGGCATTGATGGTAAAGGTCATGCCATCAAGATCGTCGAAATGGAAAAAGCGGCTGATGTGGTAATCCTCGTCATAGCTGGAAAAAAGCTGCTCGGTCTCGGTGCGGCTTAGATTAAATGCGGTGAGCGGCACGGGAGTGCCGAAATCACCAGCTAGCGCGCGATAGCGGTCCACGAGTTGTCGCAGTGGCAGCATGGGGGCAAGCCGGGCGGCTTTGGAGATCATAATCGCTCTCCTTGGGGCGAGTGTACTGCTACGCCTGCGATTAATAAAGTATTCAAAATGCCGATATAATGCGCGTGTAAAAACAATTGGCGGCAGCCGGGAACCCAACGCTCGAGAAAGAGAAAGACACCGACATGAGTATGTTTCTCACTGTTTTCGCCAAGCGATACCGGATGTACTCATGGCTGCTGCTTATCTCAATTTTTGGGCTTTGCCCATGGCCATCTGCGACGGCGCAAACGCACGAGGGCGCTCGTTCCGCTAGTGTTTTGCGTGAACTGAACGAGGCCGTCGAGGACCTGGTGCAGCGAGTATCGCCAACGGTGGTGCAAATCCTGGTCACCGGTTATGGGACCGCGGAAGAAACCGAGCGTGGTCAAGCTGACGTCGTGGTGGGGCGGCGCCGGGCCATCGGCTCGGGCGTGATCGTGGACCCGCAAGGCTACATCATTACCAACGCGCACGTGGTGAATGGCGCTCAAAACATCGAGGTGCTAGTTCCGCCGCCACCTGCTCCGACAGCGTCCGGAGCCGCGCCCGACGAGCCGCAAGGAAGAAGCTATCGGGCCCGCGTTGTGGGGACATCGCGCGAGATTGATCTGGCGGTAATTAAAATTGATGGGCATGGCTTGCCTGCACTGTCGATCCGCGGCTCCATGCCACCGGCCAGACAAGGCGAAATGGTGTTTGCATTTGGCAGTCCGGAGGGCTTGCGCAATACGGTGACCATGGGTGTGGTTAGCGCGGTGGCGCGGCAGCCCGATCCGGATAGCCCTCTCGTTTACATACAAACGGACACGCCCATCAATCCTGGCAACAGCGGGGGCCCGCTAGTGAATGCCAACGGCGACCTGGTAGGCATCAACACTTTTATCTTGTCATCATCGGGCGGAAATCAAGGGCTGGGCTTCGCCATTCCGGAGGGCGTGGTGGCTTCCGCGTATCCGCAGCTGATCAAGTTTGGGCATATTCATCAGCCGGCCATTGGCGCGCTGGTGCAAACCATTACGCCGGAATTAGCAGCAGCACTACGCCTCAAACGAGATTACGGCGTGATTATCTCCGACGTTTCGCCGGGTGGTCCCGCGGATACCGCCGGCCTTAAAATTCAGGACGTGGTTGTGAGTGTCGATGGCTTAGCCATCAGCAGCTTGCCACAATTTGCGCAGCATCTCTATCTGCATAAAGCCGGCGATCACGCCGCGATCGAAATTTTGCGCGGGTCCGATCGACTGAAATTAAATGTTGGGCTCGCTGAGCGTCCCCATAAAGAAGACAGCCTGATTGATGTGGCCGACCCGGTAAAAAATCTGGTCAGGCCATTGGACGTTCTTGGCGTGGAACTGACACTCGACCTTGCGAAGGAGTTGCCCGACCTGCGCATTCCAACGGGCGTGATTGTAGCGGCGCGAACGCTCGGTACACGGACCGGGGAAATTCCGTTGCAGACCGGCGATGTAATTCACGGATTGAACGGCACCCCAATCACTTCGTTGGACGGTTTGCGCACCGCATTGATGGCGATCAAGCCGGGCGAGCCGGTAGCGCT
>DATMOS010000064.1:0-165661 GCA_035568155.1 Verrucomicrobiia bacterium
TGCGCGTCAGTCTCCTTGGGATCCTGACTCACCGGTTGCACGGTATAAATCTTCACTGTTTTTCCCTTCAGCGCTTCCCATTCGCCCGGAAAAACACTATTTTCTTCGCGCTCCACTCGGAAAGCCGCCTGCTTTGCCGCAGCTTCCAACCTCGCCGTTTCCTCCAGATGCTCGGCAATCACTTCCGGCAACTCCAGCGCGCTCCGCCGAATGTATCCGCGTGATACGCCTGAAATTTGCACGTGGATCCATTCGCCCGCGCCATCCAGAAATTCAAACTCATCGTTCACCGTCGCCTTGAATAAAACGCGGCTCTCCTCGCCCGCCCGCGCCAGCACCGGCGTTCCCGCTCTTTTCACCGTCACTAGATTCATCGGATGCGCCTGATTCTTCTTAACCTCCTCAAGTCCTTGCAGCTCCATGTTCAAACTGCGCATGTGCTTTTCTTCCGTTTCACGCTCGATGCGCAGCCGGTTCAGCTCTTCCGTGCCCTCCGGCGCTGCGATCGGATTCCCGCCGCCGGGCGACATACTTATGCCCCCACCCAGATTCAATTTTGGCGCCGGCGCGGAAATTCCAGACGTAGCAATCGAGCGCGCCGTGCCTGGCGCAGGTTTGTTTCCGAATTTCTCGTCCAACCGGTCAAGCAAATCCAGTTCAAGTCGCCCGTTGGAAGGCAAAATCTGGTAGCCCGATTTTGCCGGATCTTTATCTGCATACCACGCGGTGATCTTCGCGCTCACCTGCACAATTGTTCCCGCGGGAATCCCCGACAAAACTTCAATAGAGAACTGGTAGAACGCTCGCTCGTAGCGGTCCAGCGGTTGTTGCGTGGTACCCACGAACCCATCCACGATCGGAAGTTTTTGCCCCGTGTATGCCTGCAAGTCCTTCAATGCCTGCTCGACTTCTGTTTTTGGTTTTGCAAACGTCCGCGCGTACGGCATCACCTGTCCGTTCGCGGAGAAAACCACAAACGCACAGAGAACCAGCGCTGCCGTACAGTTTCGAATTTTAGATCTTAGAAAATCGTTGGTCACATTCACGGCAAAGGTTCCAGCTGCTCAATCGCAATCCAGCCGCGCCGTCCGTCTGGAGTTTCCACTCCCAACCAGTGCGGCGTGACAATCACGATCACCACCTCCGTATACGCCGGCAAGCTCACCACTTTCGCCGAAGACTGAAACGGCGCAGCCTTCAAATCCGTTCCCGGCGCTTTAACTCGCCGCTCTACCTCGTGTCGCAAATCTTTCAGGCGCTGTTCGATTTCCTTTACCGAGCTTTGCGTCGAAGCCAATAAACTTCTTTCATCCTCACGTCTGCGAATAATTGTCTGTTTCACTAAATCCGCGCTGTCTCGCCGCCGTTTTATGTCCGCCGCCGCTTGCGCGTCAAGCTGGATGGCTTGCAAATGCTCTTGTATGGCCTTGTACTCGCTGGATTCCACCGTGCCATCCGAATCATGCACGGTCCGGTGCGTGCTCTCGACGTAAACCGCGTCGATCTGCACCCGGGTGCGCCCCTCCTGTTCCGGAAGGACGATATATCGCACTGCGATAGTTCCTTGATCCGCGCTGTCCATGAAATGGCGCGGCGCGATAGCATCTTTGCGGATCTTATAAAATACCTTCCCGGGGCCTTTCCAGGGCGCGAACAAGGGAGTCGAGGTGACCACCGTTGCGTCCATGAGCGTGCGATCTTTGTCGAAGATCCACGTACCGTGAATTATCTGGTCTTCCAGAACTTCGTTTACTGCTTGCAGTACGTCCGCCTTGGCGCCCACTAATTCACCAGCAAAACCGGGACTCCGAAGTTGCTGTGCCCCCGCGTTAACCGCTAAAGTTACGACGGCAAGCACGATATATAACGCGGCAGGCAAAAAGACCGTGGAACTCGAACGCAAGGAGTCCCTCATTCTTGGTCGTCGAAAATTCCCGTTGATGAAATTGTTGAGCGTGCCGCTTAAGTTCATCGGAATCATTGCCATTCTTAAACCGATTTCCGACCCCCGCTGATTATCGGCGGATTATCGCCGGCAGTTTGGTGTTGGCTCGACGAGAATAACACTTTCCCAGAACAGTCAACGTCCAGGCCGGGTCAACTGGAACCGCCCGCCTCGATTTAGAAGTAATAAAGCGGCGCTGGGTTCCACGCGGCAATGTGGGCGGCGTGGTTTATTCAAAGTTGGTCGCAGCAATTTCTCAGAAACCTGCCCCAAGATACAAAAATCGATAACTCCACGCCAAAAATATCCCAATTCCTGTAAGCAGCCACTATCACGAGTGCTAGCCGGAATTTTTTCAACCACAAATTAAAAAAATCACTTGCATTCATTTTTTCGTGGATGTAGGATTCGCGACGGTTCAGGGACTCGGAGTTGTGGCGCCTTTTTTTCTTCGCAAAAAGGTGCCGGGAATTCCATGGGGCATGCTTCAGGACACTTCTTTGCGGTCGATAATGGCGTTCGGTCTCTCCCCGAGACCAAGTGGACTAGTCTGCGGTCACCTTTTCCCATCTTTACACTGCGGTTTGAACTTTCCTTTTGCGCATCGTTTTGAGTGTTGAAAGTTGAAAGAGGAGGCGGTATGTCCTTGCTTTCGAAGGCGGCGGTGAAGGAAAAGTTTTTCGGATTCACTTCCTCGCTCTTGCTCGCTTTTCTCGCGTTTGTTGTTCTCTTCGCGAATGTTCAGCCCGCTTCCGCCTTACCGGCCTTCGCAAGAAAATATGGAATGCCATGCTCCTCGTGCCACGAAGCGTGGCCTAAACTCAGCCCATTTGGACAGGCCTTCAAAGACAACGGCTACCAAATGGGCAACGATCGCGACGCTCCCATCTTTCAAAACCCTGCCTACTGGCCAGTCACGTTCCGCATCACGCCAAGCTGGCACCGCGAGAGTCAGAACCGGACAAACGTCGATGGTCCTAATGGGCCGCTGACTGCCGAGGGTCAGATCACCACTGACGGATTCGATTGGAGCGGATTGGATTTTCACACCGCCGGGACCCTCGCGAAGAATTTTTCGTTCTATGTCCTTCCTTCTTCAGATAACACCGGCGCATTCCACTTCGAGTCCGTGTGGGCGCGTATTGACAATATTCTCGGGAGCACTTGGTTCAACATCAAAATGGGCAAGTTTGAACTCGATAACTTGCTTTCGGAAAAACGTATTTTGACCATCAGCAATGTCGCGGGCGTGTATGCCAACTATCACTTTCAACCACTGGTTTCCCCGGGAAGTCTCGCTGCTCCGGGTGCCGTCACAGAATCATATGGTTTCGGCATCGGCGACAACCAGGTCGGCGTGGAATACATGGGCCACTCCAAAGACGACCGTACCCGCGTTTCGGCTTCTCTACTCAGTTCCCAGGACGGTCAACCCGGCTTGCCTAACGGCAAAGGCTATAGCGGTTTCTTTACAGCCAGCCAGGCTTTCCAACTTGGCAGCTGGGGTGTGCAGCGAGTCGGCGCCTTCGCGTTCATTGGAAATATGCCGACATTTTTCCAGTTCACCCAAGGCGGTGTGGGTGTCGCGGGCACGGGAATTGGCAACAAAAGCTTTTACCGCGACGGCTTAATCGGTATGTGGTATTTCAGAAAACTTGACATCACCACCATGTACTTCCACGGTTGGGACAATGCTTTCCTCGGCTCAAACACTCCGTCGACCAGCCCCCTACCGACTGACACCAACGGCGTATCGGCCCGCGCTCCAACCTGGAATGGCGCGCTGATCGAGACCCATTACAACCTCAATCCACAGCTGATTCTGATCAATCGTTATGAAGCGATCCGCATGTCTCGTCAGGTTTTCGCCACCAATCCCGGCAACTTCGGCAACGAAGACGTTTTGACCTTCGGCTGGCGCTACTACCCGTTCATTTCTAGCCGCGCCGGTTTTGCTTTCCACAACGAGTACGCCATCATGCGCCAGCGAGGCGCCTCGCCAATTACTGCACAAGATCTAACCACTAGCAGCTTGCTCGCCGGATTTGACTTCGACTTCTAAGGGTAAAACGATGAGCCTAATGAAAATCACGAAGTTGAGTGTCGCACTTCTCGCCGTTTGCCCACTCGCAGTTTTCGCGCAGCAGCCACAATCTCAGCAAGGCTCGGCGCAGCCCGCCACTCAACCGGCTCCAGCACAACAAGCTCCGCCCGCCGAAAAAGCCGCTGTCGCACCAGCCCGCAACGCGCCAATGGAATCTCACATCGGAAATTCCACTGGCCACTCCGATACCGGTAGACAACTCTATTACCGTTACTGTTGGGGCTGTCACGGATTCCGCGGCGATGGCAATGGTGAAAATGCTCCCTACCTCAACATCTTGCCGCGCAATTTCGTCGCGGCGAGCTTTAAATGCCGTTCCACCCCCACCGGCACACTTCCCCTGGATCAGGACCTTTACAACTCTCTCGAGCGCGGCCTGGTTAACAGCAACATGCCATCATGGATCACACTGACCACGCAAAACCGTGCCGATCTAATTGCTTTCATCAAGACTTTTTCACCGCGCTGGCAAACCGAAAAATCGGGTGATCCGATCAACGTGCCAGCCGAACCTGCATTGACTGTCCAGAGTATTAAACACGGCCAGGAGCTCTTCCAAAAACTCGAATGCTGGAAATGTCACGGACAGGAAGGTCGTGGCGACGGTCCTTCAGCCTCGACTCTCACCGACAGCAACGATCAACCCATCCGCCCATATAACTTCGCTGCCGGCTCCCGTTTCAAGTGTGGCGTGACCAACCGCGATCTGTACAAGATTTTCCTCACCGGCCTGGATGGCACTCCAATGCCGTCATTTGCTGACGTGGTCAAACCCGAAGAAGCATGGGACCTCGTTCACTACTTGAGAACCCTGCAAGTGAACAAGAAGAGTCCCGAGTTGGCTTTGTGGATGAGCACCTCGGAAGGTGCCGCCATTGTCAGCGCACAAAGAATTACCGGTACCCCTACCGGTTCAGGTATCAAGCAGTAGCTCTGTAGTTGCAAGACGTTTCAAGGAGAACAGAAATGCGTCACAAACAGATTATCTCTGCAGCGTTTTTATTAACCGGTGTCGCGGCCATGTCCTTTGCTGGTCCGCCTAAGCCCGCCGGTGGTTCAGTCAGCGGAAAAGTCACCTACGAGGGCACTCCCGCGAAGCAAAAGCCCATTGATATGTCCAAGGAGCCGAGCTGCGCCAAGCAGTACACCACTCCGCCTACCACCGAAACGGTGGTTACCGGACCGGGCAATTCTTTGGCGGACGTGGTCGTATACATTTCTGCGGGCGCGCCTGATGAACCACCCCCTTCGCAGGCGGTAACATTTGACCAGAAGGGTTGCCGCTACATCCCGCACGTGCTCGCGTTTCAGACCAATCAGGAATTGAAAGTCGTGAATGACGATCAGACCTCTCACAACATCCATCCCCTGGCAAAAATAAATCACGAATGGAACAAGTCTCAACCCCCCGGAACCCCGCCACTCTCTGAAAAGTTCGCGCAGGCGGAATTCATTTCCGTAAAGTGCAACGTTCACCCCTGGATGCACGGTGACTTCGCGGTGATGAAGAATTCGCACTATGCCGTGTCTTCTAAAGAAGATGGTTCTTTCACACTGCCCAATCTGCCGGCTGGTAAATACACCGTCACCGCCTGGCACGAATCCTACGGAACGCAAACTCAGGATGTCACCATCTCGGGCAGCGAAACGAAGAGCGTCAATTTCGTTTTCAAAGCCAAGCCTTACTAGTCCGGCATCGCATGTGCTCTCGGCTCCTCCAATGCACATAGTTTGTCAACGTTTGAGCTGAACGATCGAAACCGCTGGCGTTGTTTTTTGTTTGCAAGTTCGGGAATACGCAAGAACAGCGCCAGCGTGGGCAATTATTTTACGGCTCGATATCCGAATTGAATCGCCTGTGTACGCCACGGGCAAAGGCGGGAAGCGATGGCTAGACTACTGGCAGTAACCATCATAGTGATCGCCATCGTTTCGGCGATTCCCGTAATCATGCACACCTGGGAAGCGCCCGCCGACATCTCCACCCACGGCCAGATGATTGATGATCAGATGGCTGACACCATGATCGAGGCCGGCATATCCTTTCTGGCCGCGCAAATCCTTCTGGCCCTGTTTATCTGGAAGTCCCCCTCCAACAAGCCGGGCCCGGAAGGAAAATTTAAAGTTTTCCCCGGCGGGGCCAAAGGTTTAATCATTGCCTCAATTGTTCTGGTAGGCGTTGAAGTCCTAGCTCTGGGCGCGTTCGGATCCAAGGCTTGGGCTAGAGTTTATTTTACTCCGCCGGCGGCCGACGCCATGCCCATCCAGGTTCAAGCCGGGCAATTTGCATTTTATTTTCGTTACCCCGGTAAGGATGGAAAGTTCGGGCCAATTCATCCCGAGATGATCAGCGAGGCCACTCAGAATTTGTTCGGCCTCGATCCGGAACATGATGTGGAATCTAGAGACGATGTCGTCGCTGCGGAGCTGGCCATTCCCGTAAACAAGGAGATTCATCTCCTCATGCACGCCAAGGACGTTAGCCATTCCTTTTACGTGCCTGCGCTGCGCATCCATCAGGACTTCGTGCCCGGCCTGGATCTTTCCGTGCATTTTACAGCCACGAAAATCGGTAAGTACGAAATTGTATGTTCGCAATTGTGTGGTCTCGGACACTACAACATGCGCGCTTATCTGGAAGTGATGTCTCCCGAAGATTTTGACGACTGGCAAAAGAAGCAAGCAGCGGCTCAGTAGTTCATCAAGTCAGAAATCCGGCAGGTGCGTGAGGTGATGGATGCATGACAAGCCAGCAGTTTCAACAGCACCAGCAGTAGTACACGGTCCTCCGACTACCTTCCTTTCCAAACACGTCTTCAGTCTGGATCACAAGGTCATCGGCAAGCAGTATTACGCGCTGGCGCTCGTCGCGGTTTTGACCGGCATGGGGCTTTCCTGGCTGATGCGTATCCACCTTGGCTGGAATGACCTGGCCATTCCGGGACTGCAGGCCTTCTCGCCAAACGGTGCGCCCGGCGGTGTCATGACCCCGGAACTGTACCTCCGTATCATGACCATGCACGCCACCTTCATGGTCTTTTTCGTGCTTACTACCGCACCATTCGCCGCCTTTGGCAATTTCTTTCTACCCATCCAGGTCGGCGCCGAAGACATGCCTTTCCCGCATTTCAACATGATGTCCTTCTGGACTACCTTCGTCGCTTTTTGTGTTCTCGTCTCCGCCTTCTTTACTACCGACGGACCGCCTCTATCTGGCTGGACGGCCTATGCGCCGCTCAGTGCCATCGGAAAAGATGCTGGCCCGGGACAGGGCACCGGCCAGGTTATCTGGGCCGCCGCTATTGGTATTTTTTGTATCGGTCAATTGCTTGGCGCACTGAACTTCATCTCCACCGTGCTTGACATGCGCTGCAAGGGCATGACCTTGAAACGCCTTCCGGTGACCGCGTGGGCATGGTTCATCACCTCCTGCATGGGTCTCACCGCCTTCGCGGTTTTAATGCCTGCGACTATCTTGCTGATTCTTGATCACGTCGCTGGCACGAGTTTCTTCATCGCTTCCGGTTTGGTAATCAACGACCAGTTGGTGCCGCACTCCGGCGGTTCGACGCTACTTTGGCAACACCTCTTTTGGTTCTTTGGTCACCCTGAGGTGTACATCGCCATCGTGCCCGGCATGGGCATCATTACTCACGTACTCATCACCAACATGCGCCGGCCCATGGTCAGCATGAAGGCCATCCTCTACTCGATGTGGGCCTTGGCTTTCTTGAGTTATATGGTGTACGGACACCACATGTTCGTCAGCGGCATGAACCCCTTCTCATCGCTGGTGTTCTCTTTCCCCACCCTGATGATCACCATTCCTTCAACCGTGTTGGTGCTTATCTGGATCGGCAGTCTCTACGGATCAAGAATCCGCATCAATGCCGCGTCGCTTTTTGCGCTCGGTTTTATTTCC
Organism: Verrucomicrobiia bacterium; assembly: GCA_035568155.1. Classification (GTDB taxonomy): domain Bacteria; phylum Acidobacteriota; class Terriglobia; order Acidiferrales; family UBA7541; genus Acidiferrum. The sequence goes on from DATMOS010000064.1 coordinate 7,972, forward strand.
ATGTTCGTTACTGGCGGAGTTAGCGGCTTCTTCCTCGCTCAGCCATCCATCGACATCATGCTGCACGCTACGTACTTCGTCGTTGGACACTTCCACATGGTCATGGGCGTGGCCGCGATTTTCGGAATCTTCTCTGGAACGTATTTCTGGTTCCCCAAGATGACCGGAAGGATGATGAACGACACTTTGGGCAAGGTCCATTTTTGGCTCACCTTCGTCGGTACTTACTGCACCTTCATGCCCTTCCACTACCTGGGTTGGGCTGCCAATGTGCGCCGTTACTCGGCGTTCACCGATGACTACTTGAAGCCGCTCATTCCTCTGCACCAGTTCATTACCATCGCCGCTTTGTTCACGGGCGCGGTGCAGCTCATATTCCTGTACAACCTGGTTCACAGCTTGTTCCGCGGAGCGCCGGCGCCCGCCAATCCCTGGGAAGGCACTTCGCTCGAGTGGGCTATGCCTTCGCCACCGCCTTGGAACAATTTTGGCGGTAAGGATCCGATTGTCTATCACGATGCGGATCAGTACGGCGTGAAGACCGCATCCGGGGCGGACTACATTATGCAAGACTCACCCGAGCCGTCTCCTACTGGGTCTTGACGGAGGATTGAGTTCCTCTGAAACGGAAAATATGGCTACCACTATTCCACCTCCAGAACCGGAAGCTCTACCGCTACCGAAGCGCCCTCAGTTAAGCGGCGCCGGCAATTCCGGTGGGCACGATTTCATTCTGGCGGATGGAAGTCTGAGAGCAGTCGACCAATTCTCTCCCGCTCCATCTTCCAGCGCGATTTGGGTGGGCATCGCGGCGATCTGCATGTCCTTCGCCGCCTTAACCAGTGCATTGATCGTTCGTCAAGGCGCTTCTTCAGATTGGCGGCACATAACCCTGCCTCCCATTCTGTTCTTCAGCACGTTCGTAATTTTGGTAAGCAGTGGAACTCTTGAAGTGGCCCGGCGCCATGTCGCCGCGTACATGACTGGACGCGCACCTCGAGCTGAGAGCTCTCGACTTTGGCTGTATCTCACTTTAGGCCTCGGTCTTTTGTTTGTGGCCAGCCAATATGTGGCTTGGTTGCAACTGCGCACGCAGGGCTTGTACCTGGCTACCAATCCGAACAGTTCTTTCTTTTATGTGTTTACCGCCATCCATGCGCTGCACGTGTTGGGCGGGCTTGGGGGTTTAGTCCGAGTAATCGGTAAACTGAATCACTCCACGTTACGCCGCAGCACCCTGGATGCGACTGCTTATTACTGGCATTTCATGGGTGTGCTTTGGGTCTATCTCTTCGCTCTGCTGTGGATGAGAATTTAACGCGCTCGATCATGAGGAGGCGTCGTGAGCCATAGTGAAGTAGTCCTGGGAGGTTCCGGACACGGACACCATGCCCCGGTATTCGAGCCGTCGCCCTTTGCTGTTCCGGCAAAAAAATTGGCGATGTGGCTATTCATTATTTCCGACATCATGACTTTTGCCGGATGTCTGATCGCTTACGGTTTTCTCCGGAATGCTCAACCAGATTGGCCCAGGCCCTACCAGTCCGGCACCATCATCAGCGTCGTGATCATGACGTTCATCATGATTACCAGCAGTTTGACCATGGTGCTGGCAGTGCGCGCGGCCCGTACTGAGCGACGCGACGAAGCCTTTCGCCTTACCATGATCACCTTGCTCATGGGCCTCGTCTTCGTCGCGTTACATCTGCGCGAATGGTTCAGCATGATTCACCAGGGCGTCACCTTCTATAAAAATCCGTGGGGCACCGGCCTCTTTGGCGGCGCCTACTACAGCATCACTGGCATCGAGTTATTGCACGTAGTCGCCGCGCTCATTGCTTTCGTAATCGTCGGAATGGGTTACAAGCGCGGCCGCTACACTGCCGTTGACCTTGAGAACTGCGGCTTGTTTTGGCAATTTATCAACATTGTGTGGATGTTCGTTGTGCCCTTGGTCTATCTCATGGACGTGGCTGGTTGAAGTACAGGTCGCGAAAGGAACCGTGATGACAAACGCACCGCAAGTGCAAAGCGGAATAGGCAAGTATTACGTCGTCTATGTCTGCATGCTGGTTATCTCCGCGATAGAACTTTTTGTCGCCTATCACCGTCCCGGCGGCGGTCAATTACTGGGCACGCTATTGATCTTGGCTTTTATCGGAGCGATTCTGGGCCTTCTCTACTTTATGGGCTTGGCGTCCGAAAATCGTAATGCGGTTATCGGATTTGCTGTCTTTACACTCTTTGTGCTTGCGACCATCAATTATGGGTGGACAGACAGTTTCCGCCTTCTTCTCGGTGTCCCTTACGCAAAGTAACGGCCATCGCGGTATGGTAGTGGTTGCGAGGAACAATCAGTGAAGGGTAAGCGCCTTTTCCAGGTCCTGACAATCACCCTCGCGGTCTTCGCGACGCTGGCTTTTTCCCCCGCGGCGTTCTCGCAAAGCTGCGCCCTTTGCTACACCCAGGCTGCTTCTGCGGGACATCGGATGATTGAAGCATTGCGCAGCGGCATTTTGGTGCTGGTCGTGCCACCGACGTTGATGTGGCTGGTAATCGCCGCCATCGCACATGCTAAACGCAATCAGTTTAAACACGCCGGTCAAGCTTCCGGATCTGGTTCCGATTGGTAGTAGTCCAGAAGTGATCGAAGTTTCTCGCTCAGGGGTTAAATCTACAAAGCAAAAATTCCGCCTGCCATATCTGAAGCTATTAGTTACAGCCCTTTTATTCGCGACTTCGGCGGCCTTTGCCTCAAGCCAGGTCTTGATTCCCAAGACCTCTCAAACACCCCGCAGGTTGCCGCTGTCAAAGTTTTACGACACGCCTGACCCATTACCTTCCGGCCAGCCTGGTGAGTTGATTCGCGCTGAACCGTTCTACGAATATCTTTTGCCGTACACAATATCGGCCGTTCGTATCCTTTATCACTCCCGCTCTTCCCAAGAAAAAGATGTCGCCGCGTCAGGGGTAGTTTTGCTGCCGCGGGGAACACCGCCGCCTGGTGGCTGGCCCATCATCGCTTGGGCCCATGATTTAACCGGCTCTGCAAGACAATGTGCGCCCTCTTTAATAAAAACCCTGAATGAGGGTCCGCTGTTCTCCATGTATGTGGGCTTGGGCTATGCGGTAGTGGCTTCCGACTACGCGGGATTGGGCACTAACTTTCCATACGCGGTCCTGGATGTGCCGTCCAACGCCCAGGACGTCATCAACTCCGTTGCGGCGGCCCGCGAAGCTTTGCCACAACTGGGATCGAAGTGGCTGGTCGCCGGCTATGCCTACGGTTCGAGGGTCGCTGTTGGCGTAGCCGAAGCTATACCAAAGAACTCTAACAACGAGTTTTTGGGAGCTATCGGAATTTTGGGCGTCGCCGACCCGCTGGAATTTCTCGAGCACCTTGCACAAGCGCCATCAAATCCGATGCTGGTTTTCCTGGCACAAGGAATTAAAAATCAGCATCCGGAATTCCCGGTCGACGACATGCTGACCAGCCAGGGCATGACCCTGTACAAAATTCTCGCCGACAGTTGCGAAGCGCCTTCAGAGCAGGTACCCGACTCCAAGGAATTGGCAAAGCCCGCCTGGCAGAACAATCCCTACATAAAAGATTTCTTTTCGAGGAACGCGCTAGGCCGCAAGTCTGCCTTTAGTCCTGTATTGCTCATCAGCGGCGAAACCGCTGGCGACGTACCGGCGTCACTCACCGCCGCCCTGGTGGGCCGGCTCTGCCAGCAGAAAGACCATGTTCTTTTCGTCAACTATCCGGGCCTCAACCCCAGCGCAGTTCTGGGGAATTCGGTCGGCGAGCAAGTAAGTTGGATTCGCGCGAGATTTTCTGGCCAGCCTGCTCCCAGCAATTGCCACTAAGGCCCTCAGACCTGTGATTAGCTAAAGGAACTACAAAAATTAGAACGATCACCATCCTTTGGCCTTCGACTCTGTTGCCCACAATGCGGCTTACGTAACTAATCGTCCTCGTGCTCCAGCGACTCCCGCACCTTTTCTAATTCTTTCCGCTTGGATTTCTCTACATCCGGAAATGCCAGATTCAACGCGTTCAGTTCCGTCACGATCGCCAAAGCTGCGACGACTCTCGTAAACCATTTATTGTCCGCCGGGATCACGTACCAGGGCGCACTCTTGGTCGCAGTGTTTTGAATGGTCTCCTCGAAAGCGTCCTGGTATTGCTTCCAGTAGCCGCGCTCTTTCACGTCGGCCATGGAGAATTTCCAGTTTTTCTCCGAATCGTCCAATCGCGACAGGAAGCGTTTTTTCTGCTCCTTTTTTGAAAGATGCAGTAAAAATTTCAATACCACGATGCCGTTACGCGTCAGGTACCGTTCAAATGCATTGATATCTTCATATCTTTCTTCCCAGACTTTTTTCGTGATGAGCTTTTCCGGTAATTTCTCGTTTTGTAATAAGGTCGGATGAACGCGCACCACCAAAACTTCTTCGTAATAGGAACGGTTGAAAATACCAATCTTGCCGCGCTGCGGCACTACCTTGTGGCATCTCCACATAAAATCATGATCGAGCTCTTCTTTGCTGGGCTCTTTGAACGACCACACGTCGCAGCCTTGCGGGTTCACTCCGGACATCACATGGCTGATCAACCCGTCTTTCCCGGCCGCGTCCATGCCCTGAATGATCACCAGCATTCCCCAGCGGTCCTGGGCGTAAAGCCTTTCCTGCAAATGTCGCAACATCTCGACACTGTGCTGCAGCAGGCCATGAGCGTCCTGTTTGTCCTTCATGCCGCCGGTATCTTCTGGATCGTGGTCTTTCAAACGAAACTTCTCGCCTTGCGCGATACGGTACGGCGCCGCCAGTTGTGCTGCTTCTTTAACGAATTTTTTAGTTTTCATGGCGTAACAAGTGTAGCCGGAGATTGCGTGCGCGTGAAAGCAATGCTTGCACAGGCCGCTGTGCGCTTCAGAAACCCGAGAAATAAATGGCCGCGCCCAAAAGAAAAGAGCCGCCCATTTGTTATGAGCGGCTCCTTATTTCTGAACGCTGAACGCTGGCGTTTAACGCCCGCAAGTTGACGATATTAGTCCTTCACGACCAACCCCGTGGCTGGGTCGAGAATTAACTTGTGGGCTTTGCCGCCACCATCGAAGTCAAACAGTCCATTGAGCGTGCCGGCTTTTTCGTCCAGAGAACCACCGCCGAGGCGTCCCAACTCCCAGTTGTCTTCGATGAACCGCAGAACGGAGCTTTGATCGGTTACGCGGTGATCCACGTAATTCTGCTTGGCAAAGGGAGAGATCACCAGCAGCGGTAAACGCGGCCCGTAACCGCAACGCCCCGGCGTGCCGCCGGCAGGAGTCATCCCGCAGGTTCCGGGTCCCGTAAGTTGATCGTCCGAAACGTCCGACTGCATAACGATCGGCCCCATCTGGTGATCGTACCAACCATCGGAATCGTCATACGCGATGATTACCGCGGTTTCGCTCCACTCATTGTGCATCATCAATTGGTTGATCAATTGCACCACGAAGTTTTGTTCATCGAGCGGCGAAGAATATCCAGCGTGGCCGTCCTGTGCACCTTTGGCTTTGATGAAACTGACCGCAGGCAATTTGTCTTCAGTGAGTGCTTTGAAAAAGTAACTCAAGTCGTACTGATGATTGGCCTGATCGGTCTTTCCGATGGCAGCGGGGGAGCTGGGCGGCAGGTGGTGCTGGTTAGCGGACTGCGAGTAGTACATGAAAGGTTCATGGTGCGGAATATAATCGCTCGTGGGTCCCGCGAGGCTGGTCGTTACGGCAGCGCATACCGCAGTTCCATCCGCTAGCCTGCTGGTCGCTCCGAAACCGCCCTGGAACCAACCCCACGTGATGCCCTTGGCGTTCAGCAAGTCGCCTACGTTTTTGCCGGTCATGCTGATGCGCGTCTTCTTCGCCGTGCCGATGACCGGCGTGGAAACGCAATCGTCATACAACGGGCGCGGATCGCCAACTACTGCGCCTGAATTCAAACCGCCCGCAATATTGCCAGCGGCGCTGCCGGGGGTCACGCCATCTGCTGCAAAGGGTGCCAGAACAGCGCCGCCAGTGTTCCCGGAAATTAGATTAACTGCGCCAGGCGTGGATGGGCCGAATCCGGTGCCGAAGGAATTGTCGCTCATCGCGAAGTGCTGGGCGTAATTCCAGAATGCGGTCACGGTATTCCCGTCATAGTAGCCCATTACTATTCCTTTGCCTTTGCCCGCGTCGACGCAAGGAGGCGTCCCAGAAGCCGCAGTTCCGACGGATTCTGGAAATTTATCCATCAGACCGCGATCGAATGCCGTTTGCTCGTCGTTATAGTTGTGGTCCTGGTCGCAAGTTACCGCCTGCGAGCGGTCCAGCCGAAACGGCTGCGTCGAATTAGGATTTTCCGTTAGCAATCCGGCGGCCAGCAGGTTGTTGACACGCGGCGTATCATCCTTGGCATGGAATTGCGGCTCGGGGCCGGGATTTGTTGCGTGCGGGTACGTGGCAAAATAATGATCGAACGAAACGTTCTCCTGAAAAATGACCACCACATGTTTAATGGGCGTCTTGGTTGAAAAATCCGGCTCGTCTGCTGCAAAAGCTGACGTGACAGGAAACACGCTGAGGGTACACGCCGCGAGCAGCGACACCGCCTTATGAATGCGACAATGCATATCGACTCTCTCCTTTTGTACGGTTGCGTTTCGATGATCACTTTTTGCGGACGATCGTTAGCGAGCGGACTGGCACCGATCCGAGGGGCCTGCCACTTTGAATAACAGCACTCGGCATGCGAGTTCGCGCATGGTGGTTCTATTCGACTTTTGTTATTGGCGTGTGAATGCCACATCAAAACCAAGTTTCACGTGGTTCGGTGAAGCCGCCCTGCATCGTCATAAGCCTGCTTAAGTGATGAGCGTACTAGCACGCAAACTGCGCTTCACCGATTATTTCGCGCTCGCCTTTGGCACCATGGTGGGCGTCGGTTGGCTGGTCGTCATGGACGATTGGCTGGGCCGCGGCGGGCCGTTCGGCGCAATTTTAGGTTTCGCTATCGGCGGAATTCTTTTGTTGCCGGTGGGCTACGTTTACGGCCAGTGGGTGCAGCGTCTGCCGGACGCCGCCGGCGAAGCCGCTTACACTGCGCAGGTTTTTCCGCCATCCGTCAGCTACTTCACCGGATGGACCATGCTGCTCGCATACTTCATTGTTTGCCCTTGGGAAGCTGTGGCTGTCGGCAAACTCGCCGCTTATCTTTTTCCGTCGCTCAATTCCTTCGAGCTGTATCACATCGCTGGCCATCCGGTGTTTCTGCCGCGCATGCTCTTGGGTCTGGGATTGACATTTTTCATCACGACCCTCAATTATCGCGGCGTTCGCGCCAGCGCCACGTTTCAAAATTGGTCAGCTGGAACCGTCCTGGTGCTGTTCCTGGTAATTGTTGGAGCCAGCGCGGTGCACGGTTCGCCCGCGAATTTTCATCCAGCGTTCAGCGCTACGCCGTTCATTTCTATTTTGCTTACGCTGCAGATCGTGCCGTACTTCATGACCGGCTTTGAATCGGTGCCCAAAGTTGCGGAAGAAGCGCATCCGGAGTTCAGGTCCCGCGGATTTTCTAGCGCGATCTTCCTGGCGGTAATAGTCGGTGCGGGATTTTACGTGCTGGTCACCGCTGCTGTCGCTTACGTTGCACCCTGGCAGGGATTACTGGGCAAGCCATTCGCCACCGCGGTCGCATTCGAGCAGGGTACCGGCGCGCCCTGGCTGGTGCGCATCGTGATGGCTTCTGCAATGGTCGCGCTGTTCGAAGTGTTCAACGGAAATTTTGTGGCCGCCAGCAGATTGTTATTTGCATTTGGCCGCCGCGGCACGATTCCCGCGCGCTTCGGCGAAGTTCACGAAAGATTTCTGACGCCTTCCGTGGCGATCGTCGGCATCGCGTTGGCCACCATCATCGGTCTGCTACTGGGTGACGCGATTCTCGTGCCCGTGACGGAAGTCGGCTCCATGGCCGCCGCGACTGGATGGTTCATGGCCTGCCTGTCGTTTTGGCTGGTGGAAAAGAATTCTGGTAAGCGGCTCATCACCAGCCTGGGAATCGCTGTTGCCCTCTTACTCGTGTTGATGAAATTGCTGCCGTTCTTCCCGGGACATTTTTCCATGGCCGAGTGGTTGGCTCTCGCGTTATGGCTGGCGCTGGGATTGATGCTGCGTCGCGGCTAAGGCCAACCATCAATACGCTCGTGTATACTTTTTAAGCGCGACAAACTCACCCATAATTCATGATTCCATTTCTACATCTGGGGCCCCTGACCATTCCCACTTTTGGGCTGATGGTCGCAACGGGATTGTTGGTGGCTGCCTATGTTCTTCAAGCGGATTTCGATCGCCGCCGCACCTACCTCCCTCCCGCCAAAAAATCCAAAGGCGAGCAAGTCGAGCGTAAAGACGAAGGCTTTCTGATCATTGGCATTGCTGGTTTCGCCGGCCTGGTAGGGGCGCGGCTTTATCACGTGTTGGAAAGCCCCGGCGAATTTTTCGCCGATCCCTGGCCTTTGCTGTTCAGCCGTTTTGGGTTTGCCTGGTTCGGCGGTTTTCTGGGCGGGCTGATCGCGCTGATCATTTTGGCGCGCTATTTGAAAATTCCGCTGCTCGAATTCCTGGACATTTGTTCCCCGGCCGCCGCCGTAGGTTACGCCATCGGCAGGATCGGTTGCCTGCTATCCGGCGACGGCGATTACGGCCGCCCCACGTCGCTCCCTTGGGGAATGAGCTTTCCAAACGGAGTCGTACCCACCACCGATCGCGTGCATCCCACTCCGCTGTACGAATTTTTTATCTGGCTGGCCATTGCCGCATTTCTTTGGCACATGGGGAAAAAATCACTGCAGAAGCCCAAGGCCAAGGGAGAAATCTTCTGCAATTACCTGATCCTTACCGGTGTCGCTCGTTTTCTGATTGAATTTATTCGCATCAATCCGCGTTCGTTTTTTGGCCTCTCGAACGCGCAGGCCGCAAGTCTTGCTTCCATCCTGGCCGGCGCGGTGTTGCTTTGGCGTATTAAGAGTCGATTCTACGCGCTGAAGAAAGAGCATCGCATTGTTGAACACATTGCTGCGCACGGCGATATCTTGCAGCCGGAATATTCCCGGCCTACGCTCGAATGTCCTCATCCCGAACGCTGGCACATGTACGACTCCATGACCGCCGAAGTCGAAGTTCTCGATTTTCTATGCCAGTTGGTAAAAACGGTGAAGCCCGAGTTGATCGTCGAAACCGGTACTTTTTCGGGCTTGAGCACGCTGCGACTCGCCGAAGGCCTGAAAGCCAATGGTGTGGGGCGGGTAATTACCTGCGAGTTTGATCCCAAAGTTTTCACCGCAGCAAAACAAAGATTCGACTCTTCCGGTCTGGCACAATGGATCGATGCGCGCAACGTTTCCAGCCTGGACATGAATGTCGAAGGCACCATCGACATGCTTTTCTGCGACAGCGATGCTCCGCTGCGCGAGCAGGAAGTTCGGCGGTTTCTGCCACAAATGAATCCGTGGGGATTGATTCTGATGCACGACGCCAATTCGGCGATGAAAATCGTACGCGAATCGGCGCTGAGGTTGGAAGCGGAAGGCTTAATCACCGCGCTGTTGTTGCCCACGCCGCGTGGCCTGGTCCTGGCACAAAAGAAAAGATAACTCTTTTAGTGAAGCAAGTTTGAGGAAGCGGTCGCGCGGGAGGGCTTTTGATTTTTAAAGCATCTGGCGCAAAACGTATTGCAGGATACCGCCATGCCGGTAATACGCCACTTCTTCCGGAGTATCGGCGCGGGCGATCGCGGAAAAAGTTTTTTCCTTCCCGCCTGCCAGTTTCGCTTTTACGGTGATAAGTTTCTTCGGTGACAGCGAAGAGATGCCTTCAATCTCAAATACTTCTTGACCTGTAAGCCCCAGTGATTCCCGAGTTTCCCCCGCCTGATATTCCAGAGGCAACACTCCCATCCCAATCAAATTGCTCCGATGAATCCGTTCGTAGCTTTCCGCAATTACCGCGCGCACTCCAAGCAAGCGCGTCCCTTTCGCGGCCCAATCGCGCGAGGACCCTGAGCCATACTCTTTGCCTGCCAGCACCACCAACGGCACGCCCGCTTCGCGATATCGCACCGCCGCATCGTAAATAGACATTTTTTCTGAATTGTTTGCGTCGTTGCCGTCCAGATAAAGTGTCCAGCCGCCTTCTGTACCGGGGGCGAGTTGATTGCGCAGCCGAATATTCGCAAACGTGCCGCGCATCATCACTTCATGATTGCCGCGCCGCGCTCCGTAGGAATTGAATTCGTGCGGCTTGACCCCGTGCGCGATCAAATATTTTCCCGCCGGGCTGTCGACAGGAATAGAGCCCGCCGGCGAAATGTGATCGGTCGTCACGCTATCGCCAAGAATCGCCAGCACCCGCGCGCCATGCACATCAGCCAGAGGCGGCGCCTCCTTGGGCATGTTGTCGAAATACGGAGGCATCTTGATGTACGTCGATTTAGGATCCCATTGATAAATGTCGCCCGCAGGCACCGGCATGGATTTCCAGTGCGCGTCGCCTTCAAAAACCTGCGCATATTGCTTGCTGTACATCTCTGAAGTCACTGCTTCGCGAACGGTTTTTTCTATTTCCTGCGGAGTGGGCCAGATGTCCCGCAAATAAACCGGCTTGCCCTTCGCGTCCGAACCCAGCGATTCGGTCGTCAGATCCACATCCATTCGTCCAGCCAGCGCATAAGCGACCACTAACGGCGGCGACGCCAGATAATTCGCGCGCACCAGCGGGTGAATGCGTCCTTCGAAATTGCGATTTCCGCTGAGCACCGCGACAGCCACCATGTTGTTATCTTTGATCGCTGCGCCGATGGCATCCGGCAGCGGCCCGCTATTGCCGATGCAAGTCGTGCAGCCATAGCCCACCAGATGAAATTTAAGTTTTTCAAGATAAGGTGTGAGTCCAGCGGCTTGAAGATAATCCGTAACCACTTTTGATCCCGGCGCCAGGCTGGTTTTTACCCACGGCTTAACGCTTAGTCCGTGCTCCACCGCTTTTTTAGCAAGCAGCGCCGCGCCCAGCATTAACGAGGGGTTTGAAGTGTTGGTGCAACTGGTGATCGCCGCAATCACTACCGCGCCGCTCGAAAGATCAAAGCTGTCGCCATTATTTTTGACCGCTGCGTGAATGGCCGGCGCGCCTTCCACAACTTTGGCGAAAGAATGTTTCGCATTGCGGAGTGCCACGCGATCTTGCGGCCGCTTCGGACCAGCCACGGTGGACTCCACCTTGCCGAGATCAAGCTCCAGCGTGCCGTTGAAATCCGGAGCGGGCGTTGCATCCGTTCGGAAAAGCATCTGCTCTTTGCAGTACGCTTCGACCAGCGCGATCTGCTCGGCAGGCCGCGCCGTGAACCGCAGATAATCCAATGTCTCCGCATCGACCGGGAAAAACCCCATGGTCGCGCCGTATTCAGGCGCCATGTTGGCGATGGTCGCGCGATCCGGAATGCTCAAGGTGGAAAGTCCCGAGCCGTAAAATTCTACAAATTTTCCGACTACGCCGTGCTTGCGCAACATTTCCGTGACCGTCAGCACCAGATCGGTAGCGGTCGCACCCTCATTTAATTTGCCGTGCAAGCGAAATCCCACAACTTCGGGAACGAGCATCGAGGACGGCTGTCCCAGCATCGCGGCTTCCGCTTCAATGCCGCCCACGCCCCATCCAAAAACGCCCAACGCGTTAATCATGGTGGTGTGCGAGTCGGTTCCTACTACCGAATCGGGATACGCCTCAACTCTGTTGCCCGACGGCACGGCGCAAACCACGCGCGCAAGATATTCCAGATTTACCTGGTGGCAAATCCCCGTGTCTGGCGGAACTACCTTGAAATTGTGAAATGCGGTTTGGCCCCAGCGCAGAAAGGCATAGCGCTCCACGTTACGCTGAAATTCCAATTCGGCGTTTAGCCCGAAAGCATTCACGTTGCCGAAACTATCGACCTGCACGGAATGGTCGATGACCAATTCAGCGGGGAACAGTGGATTGATGCGCTTGGGATTTCCGCCCATGCGCTGCACCGCCTCGCGCATTGTAGCCAGGTCGACGATGGCCGGTACGCCGGTAAAATCCTGCAACAACACGCGCGCCGGCATGAAAGCGATTTCTTTTTCGGCAGTTCCGGGACGCCAATTGGCCAACGATTTGATGTCCGCGGCGTGCACGAATCGGTTGTCTTCGCAACGCAGAAGATTCTCAAGCAGAATACGCAGGGAAAAGGGGAGCTTGCCCAAGTTCGCGACGCGCGATTTTTCGAGCGCTTCCAGCCGATGTATTTCAAAGCTTTGCGCTCCAACGCGCAGTGTGTCACGCGTGCCAAACGAATTTCCTGCGGAGATGGCCATCCTCGCGGTCCTTTCAACCCTTGCCCAGCCCTCCATGATAACCGAAATCGAATTACGGCGCGGGCGACTATACTGGTAATGCCGTGAGCACCACTTTGAAAATCGTCTTAATTTCCACCTATGAACTGGGGCGCCAGCCGTTCGGGTTGGCATCTCCCGCGGCATGGCTGCGTAAACGCGGCCACGATGTTGTCTGCATGGACCTGGCGCGGCAAGCGTTGAATGATAGCGCGATAAAAGAAGCCAATTTAATCGCCATTTATCTGCCTATGCACACCGCGACGCGCCTGGCTGCGCAAATTCTGCCCGGGTTGCGTGCGCAAAATCCCAATGCACAGTTTTGCTGTTACGGCCTTTACGCGCCCATGAATGAGGCCTACTTGCGAAGCCTGGGTGTATCCACAATTTTAGGCGGCGAGTTCGAAAATAGTTTCGTTCATTTGGCAGAACGTTTGGCGCAATCCAGCGGGAATGGCGATCGCGAAGAGCGATCAGCACCGCAAGAAGAATCGTTAATCTCGCTGGAACGCCTGAAATTTGAAGTCCCGGATCGCTCCGGAATGCCCGCATTGCAGAAGTACGCGCATCTTATTATTCCCGGCGATGGTTACCGCATTGTGGGCTCAACGGAAGCTAGCCGGGGATGCAAGCATCTATGCCGCCATTGCCCCATCGTTCCGGTATACAACGGCGTTTTCCGGATCGTGCCGCGAGAAATTGTCCTTGAGGACGTCCGCCGTCAGGTAGCCGCGGGTGCGCAACATATTTCGTTCGGCGACCCGGATTTTTTTAATGGCATAGGTCACGCCATTCCGCTAGTCGAACAATTTCATCACGAATTTCCCACCGTGACCTATGACGTCACCATAAAAATCGAGCATCTGAGAAAATACGAAGAATACTTGCCTAAATTGAAAGAAACCGGTTGTCTGTTTGTGATTTCGGCCGTGGAGTCCGTGGACGATATATTCCTCGTCGCCCTGGAAAAGGGCCACACACGCGCCGATTTCCTGCATATCGCCGCCACATTTCGCAATTTGGGCCTGACTCTGCATCCCACTTTCGTTCCGTTTTCACCGTGGACCGCCGTCGAAAATTATCTGGATCTGTTGCGCGTTCTGTATGAAGAGCAGCTCACGGAAAATGTAGCTCCCATTCAGCTGGGAATTCGCCTGTTGATTCCAGCGGGCTCCCACATGCTGGAACTCGAAGAAATCAGCCGAGCGATTGGGCCTTTCGATCCGCAATCGCTGGTATATCCGTGGCGGCACTCCGACCCCCGCGTGGACGCATTGAGTGAGGCAGTCCAGGAAATTGCCGCCGCGGCCGACCGCGAAAAGGTCTCTCGCGCGACCGCCTTTGAACGCATTTGGATCGCTGCGCATCGCGCCGCCGGAATAGTGCCGCCAGCACTTTCGCATGCTCAAAACGCGCAGGCCGTTCCATTCCTCAGCGAGCCCTGGTATTGCTGCGCGGAACCCACAACCGATCAGCTGATTTCCATTGGACGCCCGAAACCAGTGGTCAGCAGTCCGACCGTGTCCGCAGACAGTTTTGTTTGAAGCTGAAAAGATGTCATTAACAATGGACGCTCCATCCAAACAAAATCCCTCGAAGCGATTACTTCTGTTCACCAATAAACTGGGCTATCAAACTCGCAACTTTGAGGAAGCGGCTCAAGAACACGCCACCGAAATCATCTACGTTACCGACCGCTGTCATCAGTTGGAAGATCCCTGGGGCGACCGAGCCATCGCCGTGCACTTTGAATCCGCACAAATAGCTGCAGCTAGGGTCGTGGCGGCGCTGAACAGCAACAGCGTCGATGGAATCCTGGCCTTGGGAGATTCACCATCGGTAGCTGCTGCATACACCGCGCGCGAGCTGGGAATTCCTTACAATCACCCGGCTTCAGTGGAAGCTTGCCGCTCAAAATTACGCATGCGCGAAGTATTCCGCGAGACCGGCCTGAAGACGCCGTGGTTTCGCGTCATGAATCTTGATCCATTGCCCGAGCCGGCCTTGTTGGGGATTTCTTATCCGTGCGTTTTAAAACCGCTCTCCCTTTCCGCCAGCCGCGGCGTGATCCGTACAAATAATCGGGAAGAGTTCGTTTCCGCGGCACAACGCATTCGCAAGCTACTCGAATCGCCAGAAGTCCGCGCCACTCGTGAAGCGCACCTCGATCAGATTCTCGTTGAGGGTTACATTCCGGGCAGGGAAGTCGCCGTCGAAGGCCTGCTGACTGATGGCGTTCTTAAGGTTCTGGCGATTTTCGACAAGCCCGACCCGCTCGAGGGTCCGTACTTCGAAGAAACAATTTATGTCACGCCATCCAGCCTCACGGAATCGCAACAACTCGCAATTCAAAAATGCGCCCAGGACTCCGCGCGCGCCATCGGCCTTACACGCGGACCGGTACATGCCGAATTTCGTATCCACGGTAACGGAGAGGCGGACACAGAAGTCTGGCCGCTGGAAATTGCCGCCAGGCCCATCGGGGGATTGTGCGCCCGAGCTTTGCGTTTCGTTGAAAACGAAAACCAAACCCTCGAAAATAAAAACGCGCATGAACCAGCAAGCATTGGACTGGAAGAACTGCTGCTGCTCCACAGTTTAGACTTGCCGGTAAGCACCTGGATGCGCGAACGAAGGGCCTCTGGTGTGATGATGATTCCAGTACCCAGCAGCGGAATACTGGAAAGCGTCGAGGGAGAAGAAGCCGCTCGCGCGACTTCCGGGATCAGCGAACTGCTCATTACCGCGCGACTGCATGATTACATCGAGGCATGGCCGGAGGGCGCCAGCTATCTGGGATTTTTGTTTGCGGCCGCAGAGACGCCGTGCGAAGTTGAGCAAGCGCTAAGAACCGCGCACGCGAAATTACGTTTTACGATGACTCCCAGGCTGCCCGTACAACACCCGGCACAACAAGCCAGCGGCAAATCGGCTCGATAGCGCAGTCAACTTACTCACACAAATTATCCCTTAGCTTTTGGCGGCACGTAGCCTTCCGGCAACTTCGAACCTTCCCCAAAGAAAAATTGCTCCATCTGTTCTTCCATGATTTTCTGGGAGTTGGGATCCAGCGGATTAAGCCGGTATTCGTTCATCACCATCTTGGAATGTTCCAGCCACAACTTCCACGCGTCTTTCGACACACTTTCGTACACGCGTTTTCCAAGCTCGCCTTTCCACGGCACTCGATCGAGGCCGGGCAAATCTTTATTGAACTTCACGCAATGCACGATGCGCGTTCCGGGCTGCGATGCCTGGTTGGCGGGAGGCGTCGAGCCGCCATTTTCACTGGCCATAAACTGATTCTCCTGAAAAAGCTGCTTTTCGACCTTACTGCAAGTTGCAGGAAATTCCTAGTCGCCAAGCGCTCATTACTGTGGACGGCGCGCGCCAGAAATGGCCAACCCAGGCCCCGCCATTTTCGACGAGATTAGTCACCTGGGGAAAATAGTTTGAAGCAACTCGCGGATGTTGTTATACAAGCAGTGGTCCAAATTCGAAGATTCACAAGAAATGCAAGCTTGATCGTTTCAGTTCCTAATCTCCAAACTGTGGAGGTTCGCGTTCTTGGCCGACATTACCACTATGTTCTGGGACATTGGCGGGGTCATCCTCACCAACGGCTGGGGCCGCGCTTCCCGGCACGAAGCCGCAAAAGTCTTCAACCTGGACTGGGAAGAATTTGTGGACCGGCACGATCTGTGCTTTCCGGCCTTGGACGCCGGCCTCATCACCCTCGACGCATATCTAGACCGCACCCTCTTTTACCGGCCGCGGCCCTTCACCCGCGAGGAATTTACCGCTTTTATGTTTGCGCAATCGAAAGAATTTCCAGAAACGCGCGCCATTCTCGATGAAGTCACGCAGTCAAAGAAATATTTTATTGGCTCGATAAACAACGAGCCCCTGGAGCTTAACCAGTACCGCATCGACGTCTTCGATCTGCGCCGTAACTTCGACGTTTTTTTCAGTTCCTGTTACGTGCGCTCGCGAAAGCCCGAGGAAACCATCTTCCGTATCGCTCTGGAAGTTTCGCAACGTCCGCCAGAAAAATGCATCTTTATAGATGACCGGGCCCTGAACCTGGAAGTACCCCGGCGGCTGGGCATGCAAGTGATTCACTACCACGATGCCCAGAGTTTGCGTTCTGAACTGCGAAAGCACCGTGTTGAGGTATAGTCTCCTGAAGCTTAAATCGGTTAAATGCGGCCTTTTTAGATGGAAAGGGAACCCTGATGGTGGACAACTCTAATCCTTCCGGCGGCTACAACGGCGCCACCGAACCCGTTACCGTGGTTCTTTTTGGAGCCTCGGGTGATTTGGCAAAACGCAAAGTGATTCCCGCCATGTATGACCTCGCTATTCACAATTCCCTGGGACCTCGTTACACCATCGTAGGCTTCGCGCGTACGCCCATGAGCGACGACAGTTTTCGGTCCGCCTTGGGCGAAGCGGCAAAGAGCATCTCGGAAGTCGGCCCCATCGACCCGAAACAATGGGATGAATTCGCCAGCAATCTGCATTACAGCCAGGGCGAATACGACGATCCGGAATCCTACGCGCGCCTCGCGAAAAGTTTGGAGGACTTGGAGGCGGCAAAAAAACTTGGTGGAAACCGCTTATTTTATCTGTCCACTCCACCTGAAGTTTACCCCCACATTGTCGACCAATTGGGTAAAGCTGGATTGGCGAAGGCCCAATCGCCCGATATATGGGTAAGAATCATCATCGAAAAACCTTTTGGGCGAGACTTGGCGTCTGCGAAAGAGTTGAACAAAACCGTTCTAAATGTTTTCGAAGAAAAGCAGGTCTACCGCATCGATCATTACCTCGGAAAAGATACCGTGCAGAACTTGCTGGTGCTGCGGTTTGGCAACGGCATTTTTGAGCCGCTATGGAACCGCAATTATGTGGATCATGTGCAGATTACCGCTGGAGAAACGTTGGGCGTAGAACGTCGCGGCGGTTTCTATGAAACCACCGGGGCCTTGCGCGACATGATTCAAAGTCACGTCCTGCAACTTACCTCGCTCGTGGCTGTCGAACCGCCCGCCTCGTTTGATGCCACCTCGGTGCGCAACGAAAAATTGAAAGTGTTGCAGTCAATTCGCCCGTTCAATCTCGAAATGGTTGCCCAGAACGTCGTGCGCGGCCAGTACGCGCCCGGCCAGATTGGCGGCAAGCCCGTCCCAGGATACCGCCAGGAGCCGGGCGTAAGTTCCACTTCGCGCACCGAAACTTTTGTGGCTGCCAAGTTATTGGTCGATAATTGGCGTTGGGCCGGCGTGCCATTTTATTTGCGCACCGGAAAACGTCTCGCAAAACGCAGCACTGAGATCGTGATTGAGTTTCGGCGCGCTCCCCATATGGTCTTCCGCGAACGCGATCTGGAACCCAATCGCCTGGTCCTCAATATCCAACCCGATGAAGGTGTCTCCATTTCCTTCGTGGCCAAGCGCCCGGGAACGGAAATGAGCATTGGCAATGTAAATATGAATTTCAAATACAAAGAGGGCTTCGGCGATGCTCCCCGCAGCGCCTACGCTACGCTGGTGAATGATTGCGTGCGCGGAGATGCCACACTCTTCGATCGCGGCGATAACGTCGAGGCTGCTTGGGCGCTAATCGATCCGATCCTGGACGTCTGGACCGCCGCAAAAAGCGCCGGCGTCCCGCAATATTCTGCCGGAAGCTGGGGCCCGCATGAATCCGACGTTCTTCTCGAGCGCGACGGCAGGCATTGGCACAACCCATCGTAAAAATGCCCGTAATACTTCTCGAAGATTTAGGGGGAGCTGGTGATCCTTGCTGGGGATGTCGGCGGTACGAAGTGTAATCTCGCGTTGTTCTCGGAAAAAGACGGCAAGCTCACTTTTGTTTTCAAACAAAGGTTTGCAAGCAAGGAATTTGCGCAATTCAGCCGCATCGTGAAGGAATTCTCGCGCCAGGCCGCGCCCTATCTCGCTGGCGAGCGTATCGAAGCCGCCGGTTTTGGCGTCGCCGGACCGGTAATTAAAAATCGGGTTCGCGCCACAAATCTTCCATGGGTCGTGGATACCGAGAATCTTGTCGACGAGCTAAACGTAAAACAGGTTGTCGTGCTGAACGATCTGGGCGCCACGGGCCACAGCATCGAACATCTCCCGGCGGAAGATTTCTGCGTTCTCAATACCGGCAAGCTCGAACCTGGCGGCACCAAAGCCCTGCTCGCGGCCGGTACCGGGCTCGGCCAGGCAATTTTGGTGTGGAATGAGCTTGAAAACCGTTACAAGGTCGTGCCTTCCGAGGGCGGTCATTCCGATTTCGCGCCGCACACTGAATTGCAGATCGAACTTTTGCGCTTTATGCGACGCCGTTACCCGCAAGTGAGTTGGGAATTGATTCTTTCCGGGCGCGGCTTTCGCACTTTGCATGAATTTCTTGCCCCCACTGTAAGACATCCCGCCTTTGAAGACCCGGACGCCGACCCCGCGCCCGAAATCACCCGCCAGGGCCTGGATAAATCGTGCCCTGTGTGCGTGGAGACCCTGGATTTGTGGTGCGCTGTTTACGGCGCGGAAGCAGGAAATTTGGCGTTGAAAGTTTTGGCCCTCGGTGGCGTGTTCGTGGCCGGCGGAATCGCTGTAAAAATATTGGAGAAAATCAGAGACGGCTCGTTTTTTCAGGCTTTTCAGGACAAATGGAAATTTGAACAGCTCATGAATAATATTCCTGTGTCGGTGATTCTAAACGAATCAGCGCCCCTGATTGGCGCGGCCTACGAAGCCCTTGCAGCCATCCAGAAGTAATCCTGAAATCAACCTTCAGAAATAAGGGTTGCGTGACACTTCTAGAAGAGCAACTCGGCCCCTGGAAACCGGTCAGTCGCGCGGCGGTCATTGGCTGGCTGGTGTTCTATTTAATTTTCTTTTTTTATGCCGCTTTCGATCGTTCGGGCTTTCTATTCATCGATTACGTCAATCTGATTATTCACGAAGGCGGCCATCTTTTCTTCAGCTGGTTCGGCTACACGATAATGATTCTTGGCGGAACGCTCGGCGAATTAATTGTGCCGTTGTTGTGCGCCCTTTATTTTTTCTGGCAGCGCGAGGTCACCGCGGTAGCTTTTTGCAGTTTCTGGTTCTTCGAAAATTTTCTGTACATTGGCACGTACATGGCGGACGCGCGAGCTTTGGCGCTGCCGCTGGTCGGCTCCGGCGATCATGACTGGGAAATTCTGTTCGGCCAGTGGGGTGTGCTGCAGTACGATCAGCGCATCGGGGGAATTACCAGAGACCTAGGCTGGCTTGGAATGCTGGCGGTCATCGCGTGGTTCGCCTGGCGCACAAAAGTAGCTTCTTCTCAATCAGTCACGTAGCGATTTCTGCTCTGCCCGCTCGGTCCTCTGTGTCTTACAGATTTTTGGTAGACTACCATCATCCGTTCTTCCGCGGTCCGCTCCGCGATTAACGTAAATAATAAGGAATCCCAACATGAGCACCACTGCCGTGACACAGACTCCTGATTTGCAAAACTATATTCAAGGTGGATGGCGCCGTTCCGCCACGCAAGAATACGTCGACGTGACTAATCCCGCGACCGCTGAGGTGTTGGCGCGCACTCCGTTATCTACTGCGGCGGACGTTGACGCCGCTGTCCAATCCGCCGCGGATGCTTTTCCGGCATGGCGACGCACGCCACCAGGCGAACGCGTTCAATATCTCTTCAAGTTAAAAAATCTGCTCGAAGAACACATCGGTGAAATTGCGCGGCTCATCACCGAAGAAAACGGCAAAACTCTGGCGGAAGCCAAGGCCGAAATGCGCCGCGGCATTGAAAATGTCGAAGTGGCCTGCGGAATTCCCATGATGATGCAGGGCTACAACCTCGAGGATGTCACGCCCGGCGTGGACGAAATGCTGATACGCCAACCCTTGGGCGTTGTCGCTGCCATCGTGCCATTTAATTTTCCCGCGATGATTTCTTTTTGGTTTCTGCCCTACGCCATCGCTTGCGGCAACACCTTCGTTCTGAAGCCCTCCGAACGTGTGCCGCTTACGATGCGCCGCATTTTCGAGCTTGTTGAAGCCACCGGTTTGCCGCGCGGTGTAGTAAATCTGGTGAATGGCGGCCGTGAAGTAGTTGACGCGCTGTGCGATCACCCGCAGGTGCGAGCCATCAGTTTCGTGGGCTCTACGCCGGTAGCCAGACATGTCTATTCTCGCGCGGCTGCCAGCGGCAAGCGCATGCAATGCCAGGGGGGAGCGAAAAATCACGTCATTGTGCTGCCCGATGCGGATATGGAATTGGCTACGCAAATTATCGGCGACAGCGCCTTCGGCTGCGCGGGTCAACGCTGCCTCGCCGTTTCCGTTGCGGTCACCATTGGCGACGCACAGAAAACTTTCCGCGATTCAATCAGCCACGCCGCATCGTCGTTGCGAGTCGGTAATGGACTGGGCGCCGATGTCCAGATGGGTCCGGTAATCAGCAAGGAAAGTAAGCAACGCGTGGAATCCTTAATCGCGGCTGGTGTCGCCGAGGGCGCCAAGCCCATCGTCGATGGGCGCAACGCAAAAATTCCCAATGCTGAAGGCGGCAATTTTATCAAGCCCACCATACTCGATGGTGTGCCGGCGTCAAGCAAACTAACCCACACAGAAATTTTCGGCCCCGTATTGAGCTTGGTGCACGTGGATTCAATAGACGAGGCCATGAAATTTCTGCACAACAGTCCTTATGGAAACCAGGCTTCGCTGTTTACCACCAGTGGCGCCGCCGCTAGAAAATTCCGTTACGAAGCCCCTGCCGGAAATGTCGGCATCAACATTGGCGTTGCCGCGCCCATGGCGTATTTCCCTTTCAGCGGATGGAAAGATAGTTTCTTCGGCATTTTGCACGGCCAGGGCCGCGACGCAGTGGAGTTCTACACCGAATCAAAAATCGTCATCGAGCGTTGGTCCAGGCAGGAAACCAGAAAATTCTAATGCGGCGGAGGTCATGAACAGCAAGCCGCTGCAACTCGACGTAAACGAGCAGATCGAGTGCGCGCACACCCTTGCGTCCAGGTTTTATACCGATCCCGCGATTCTTGATATCGAAAAGACACGTATTTTTTTGCGCACGTGGCAATTGGTTGGCACTCTCAACCACGCTTGCGGAGAAGTCGACGGGGTAAGACACACCATAGCCGATCCGGAGAGTTTCTTTACTGCCGACGTTGCGGGCGAGCCCATTATCGTTGTGCGCGACAAGCAGGGCATCTTGCGCGCCTTCAGCAATGTCTGTCGCCACCGCGCCGGGCCCATAGCATTAGGTAGCGGATGCAAAAACGTGTTGCGCTGCCAATATCACGGCTGGACGTACACCCTCGACGGCCGCCTAATTGGCACGCCCGATGTGGAAGGCGTGGAATTTTTCGATCGCAGCACCATGGGCATGGTTCCGCTGCGCGTGGAGATTTGGGAACAATTCATTTTCGTGAATTTCGATTTGCAAGCCGAGCCTCTGTCTTCGTATTTGGGACAAATTCCTGAGCAGGTTCACGGATTCCAGTTTGAAGGCCTGCAATTCGCCGAAAGGCGCGACTACGTTATCAACTGCAACTGGAAGGTGTACGTCGATAATTACCTGGAGGGCTACCACATTCCCATCGCGCACCCAGGATTGATGCGCGAGATCGATTACGCAAACTATCGCACCGACACATATCGTTATTACTCGCAACAGTTCGCGCCCATTCGCGCCATGAAAGCGGAAGAGAACGCCGAGCGATTTTATAAGCCGGGCAGCGGATTGCAGCGAGCGGCGTATTTCTGGATCTTCCCGAATTTAATGCTGAATATTTATCCCGACAATGTCTCAACCAATCTGATCGTGCCGATTTCACACGATAAGACGCTGACTATTTTTGAGTGGTTTTTTGACGACCTAGCCGACAGCGCAGTGCAGGATCGCATCCAACGCGCTATTGCGTTCAGCGATGTAGTTCAGCAGGAAGACATCGGCCTTTGTGAAAATGTGCAGCGCGGCCTGCGCTCCGCGACTTACGATCGCGGCCGCTACTCTGTAAAGCGTGAAAATGGCGTGCACCATTTCCATATGCTGCTAGGCGAGTTCCTCGGGCGCACGTAATCTCCGTTCAACCGTTCTCATCCGCAGACAAAATATAAACTACTGGCTCAGGTCGCTCTTTCTACGGATGAGCTGGAGCCGGTGTCGGCGCTGGCTTCGCGGGAGCCGGAGTTTCCGCGCCGGGATTTTTCGGGTAATCGAAATTGACCTTGGGAGCCTGACGCGCGCCTGCATCGGTTTTGAAGTACGCGTCGTTACGTGTAAATCCGGCCATGCTTGCGACCAGGCTGTTGGGAAACAGCGAGATGTAGGTGTTGTAGTCCTGCACCGCTTGATTGTAATTGCGGCGTTCGATGGCGATGCGATTTTCCGTGCCCGCCAGTTCATCCTGCAAGCGCATGAAATTCTCATTAGATTTTAGCTGCGGATAATTCTCGACGATCACCAGCAAGCGCCCGAGCGCGGAGTCCAACTGCCCGTTGGCCGCGATTTTCTCTGCCGGAGTGCCGGCGCTGAGCAAAGCAGACCGCGCTCGCGCGATCTCCCCATAAACAAGTTGCTCCTGGACGGCATAACCTTTAACCGTCTCCACCAAATTGGGAATTAAATCGGCGCGCCGTTGCAGCACTACATCCACCTGCGACCAAGCCGCATTCACCGCTTCGCGCTTGATGGCCATCTGGTTGCGCCGGCCCACATAGGCGCTGCCCAGCACCAAAGCAAGAATCAGAAGAATTACCAAAATCACGATGCCTATTTTCATGTGCTCCTCGATTACGCGAAATTCAAGAATGCGCCTGCTTGGTCCGCTGCCACTGCTCCTTGGGCAAATGCCGGTCTAACGCGCGAATCACTGTTTCCACCGCGGTCAGATATGCTCCGTAAGCTTGCGCGAGTTCCAAATGCGCATCGGTATGCTCTCGCAAATGCAGAATAGTTTCAAATGCGGCAGCATTCGAGTGCGTTAACTCCGTGGCGCGCCGAATGATATCGCGCGGCTCCGTAGGTGGCTGTTCCCCCAACGCGATGATCACGTGGCGCAACAGAGTAAGCACCGACGAAAACGATTTGCGCAAAATGGGAGTTAATTCCCGGGCATCGCCCGGGGACCGAAGATATGCGTTGCGCAATTTTAAGAGCACTGTTCGCAATTCGTGTTCGACCTGCACGCGATGCAGATTAACGGGCAGCTTCAGCGTGGCGATTGAATCGCTGCCGAACAATACCCGGCGGCTGTCCTGCATATCGCGCAGCTCGATGGAAAAAACATCCGCCGATTGTTGCAACTCTTCCGCGGTAAAAAATAACGGAGCCGGCTCTTTTTGATCCACCACCCACCAGCGCACCACGGGCGCCACGCGGCTTAACTCTTCAACGCTCAGCGAACCGAGCACGCACAGCACGTTCAAATCAGAATGATCGGGATGGTAGCCACCGCGCGCTGCAGAACCGTACAGGATCACCGATTGCAGATTTGCTGAGGACACTTCTTTCAAGCGATTCACCAATTCGTTTAATTTCGCATCCGTCGAGAGCATGCTTTTGTCACTCCTTTGCTCTGCCGCCAATATCAAGTGGCTCGCTCACCAACTGCCAGAGGCTCCGCCGCCGCCGCTGCTTCCGCCCCCGAATCCGCCGAATCCTCCGCCGCCGGAACCACCACCGCCCCAGCCGCTTCCACCAAATCCGCCGCCGCCCCAACTGCTGCCTCGCCCGCCGCCACCCATTCCGCCCAAAAGCGGCCAAATCCACCAACCACTGCCGCCGCCTCGCCCCCCGCCTGATGCTCGACTCATGAACCAGATGAACAGGAAGATTACGATGATCAACCAGAAGCGATTTCCGCCGCGAGAACGGTTATCACGACGCTGGACCTGGTGCACCGGCGGCTGACCGCTCAAAGTTACGCCGCGATCATCAGCAATATATTTGGCAAGCTGCCACGCAGCGACTTCTATAGCGCTGCTGAAGTCACCGCTTCGCAGCAACGGAACCATCGCGCGCCCAGTGTCCCCGGCACGCGCATCATTTATAACCGGCTCCAAGCCGTAACCGACCTCAATCCGATATTTGCGCTCGTCCGGCGAAACCAGCAACAGCACGCCGCGATTATCCTTCTTACTCCCCGCGCCCAGCTGCTTATAAAGGTCCACCGCATAATTCTCGATGCTTTGCCCCTCCAGCGAATGCACGGTGACAATCGCCATCTGCGCGCCGGTTTTCTGCTCTAGCTCGGTGCACAGCGCTTCCAGTCGAGCCTTGGTGTCCGGCTGAATCGCGCCAGCAAGATCCGTTACATAGCCCGTCGCATGAATTTTCTTGATGTCTTCGCCGGCCGCCGCGCCGGCAAACGCCAGAATCAGGCAAAACCACGAGAGGAGTTTCAGAGAATGCGCACGTGTCATGGCGGGGTTAGCGAGCAACTGAACTATATGTTGGCGCGTTACAGGTGTAAAGGCGCTATGAACGCGCCGAAACACAGCAAGAAAATTCCCCAAAACTCGCCATCAGAATCCGAAACGCTCTGTGCTATGAGTCTGCCGCGTGGATTTCCTTTCCCGAATCGTACGCGTTGTCAAATACTTTTCCAATCTCGCTCCAACCAGGAAAGTGTCTCTTTTTGCACAGTTTTGCCCGATGCCTGAATGCTAGTTTTTATTTGTAGGCCCCCTAGCCTCTCCATTCGGGCTCACACGCACGTCGAGACAAAGAAAAGACTATGAGAATCCTGCTTTATAACCCCGACAACGGGGTTACGCGCAATTTCATGCCGCACCTGTGGATGTTCCTGCTGCAGGCACTTACCCCTGCGGGGCATGAGGTGGTACTGATTGACGGCAATGCCCAGCCCATGGATGAAGAGAGCATCGCGAAATTCGTGATTGCCGAAAAGATCGGCCTGGTGGGCATCGGGGCCATGACCCGCATGATCGCCAAGGCCTACCGCATGGCTGACGCGATTCGCGCCGTCGGCGTGCCGGTGGTTATGGGCGGGCCGCACGTAACCGAAATGGCCGACGAAGCCCTCGGCAGAGCCGGCGGACCGCGCCACGCCGATGCCGTAGCTCTCGGCGAAGCCGACGAAACTTGGCCCAGAATTGTTAACGATGCCGCCAAAGGCGCGCTGAAGGACGTCTACGCTCCGGTCGACGCTTTTGGCCAGGAACATAAGCCTTCCTTGCAAACCTACCCGCCAATCCCCTGGGACACCATTGACCTGAAACAATTCAATATCGTCCCGAAGTTTTTCAAATCCATGTTGCAGAAAATCGGCGGCGGCTGGGGAACGTTCCGTATCATTCCGGTGGAGTCCGGGCGGGGCTGTCCTTACGGCTGCGAGTTCTGCACCGTGACTGGATTTTTCGGCGACTCCATTCGCTTTCGCACCAACGAAAGCGTGGTGAACGAGCTACTGATGCTGAAAGCGCGGGCCAAAAAAGAGCGTGGCCAGATTGCGGTGTTTTTCATCGACGACAATTTCGCCATCAACATCAGACGTACCAAGTCCCTGCTGCGCGACATTATTGCTGCCGAGGCCCAAGTGCATTGGGTGGCGCAAATCAGCGCCAACCTGCTGCGCGACGAGGAACTGGTCGACTTGATTGCCGCCGCCGGTGGCAAGTGGATCTTTATCGGCATGGAGTCCATCGATCCTGCCAACCTGAAAGACGTGAACAAGGGCTTCAACAAGCCCGGGGAATATGCCGCCGTGCTGCAACGGCTTGCGGACCGCAATGTATTCGCGATTACTTCTTTTATTTTCGGCATGGACAACGACACCACCGGGGTAGCCGAGCGCACCTTGCAGCAAATCCGGACATGGCCACCAGGATTGCCTATCTTCGGCTTGCTGACGCCGTTGCCGGCCACACCTCTGTATAAAAGGTTAGAGGCCGCCGGAAGATTGACCCGTCCGAAGCATTGGCAAGAATTCATACCATTCGCGATGGCCCATACCCCGCTGAAGATGACCATTGACGAAGCGCATGCTGAGGTGAAGTACGGCTGGTCGAAATCCTACAGCCCCGAGGCCATCGCAAAAGCTCTGGCGGCCGTTGCGCACAAGCCCTTGGGTTACCGCGTGAATATCCTCATTTCTCGACTTTGTTTCCGCGGGATTTATTTTCCACAACTGGGCCGCTTCGCCTGGGTCAAAACCATCGCAGAAAACCGCCGCGCTATCTTTAGCCTGATAAGAGAGGGCTTCGGAGCCAAGCGCGCCGCACGTTCAGGCGCATTGAGCCTCTCTTCCACCCCCCCGCGCTAATCGCCTGCCCGGGTAGAATCAAATCACGATATTCCCCTGCCAGCACAAGCTTGTTCTGATCACCCGATACCCTATAACGGCTTTCTGGCCAACTTTTTTATTAAGTTCGGGGCGTCTGCAGGATGGTTGGGCTATCTCAATGTCATCGACGAAAAACTGGGAGCCAAAGTTGCGGACGGCTTGGGGATGACCGCTGAAGCCATCGCTGCGACGTCAGCGGCAAAACCGATCGATCTCGATCCTAGCCCGGCGTTGCGCCTGTACGGAAAACACAAACCCACACTGAAAGGCAGGAAGGTCGGGATTCTTCTGGCGGACGGCTTCGACGCGAAACTAAAAGATGCGCTCGTCGCAGCCGTCAAGAAAGAAGGAGCGACACCAGCCATTATCGCGCCCAAGGTGGGCGGGGTTATGGATTCTGCCGGCAAGAAAATTATGGCCGAGATGGCGCTATCAGGTTCGCCCTCCATTATGTTCGACGCGGTCGCGATGTTTGCCGGGCCTCCCGGTGACAAATCGTTGAGCGCAGAACCAGATGCCATCAGCTTTTTGATGGACGCCGACCGGCATTTAAAAGCGATTGCGCTGGCTGGCGTGTCGAATCTCGCCAAGAAAACTCACGTCGAAGGAGTTGTCGGCGTAACGGATCTTCGCGCCAACGGCGACGTTTCGAAGTTCATCGATTTCGCGCGCGATGGCAAAGTGTGGGAGCGCGATACCGCGTAACGCAGATCGGCTGTCGCGGGTTTTTTCACTGCTGCTAGTGAAAAGCCGCGGCCAACAGATCAACCATTAACCGGATGGCGGTTTGCGCGGTGCGCCCGCTCGGATCGCGATACGGATTCACTTCCACGATGTCGAGCCCTACCAATTTTCCTTTGGTGGGAATCTGCGTCATGAGTTCGTCAATCTCTTGAAAATTCAAGCCGCCCGGCTCGAGCGTGCCGGTTCCCGGAGCCAAGGTAGGGTCCATGGAGTCCACGTCAAAGGTGACGTAAATGTTTTCACTTTGCGGAATCTGTTCGATGGCCGCGCTGATTCCACTGCGGTGGATTTCTTCGGAGGTGACCACCTTAGTCGGAATCGCCTTTGCGTTGCCGGCAGCTTCCTGATCGTTGGCGATCCCGCGCATGCCGATCTGCGTGATGTGCTTCACGGTAGGCAGCTTTGCAACGCGCAGCACCCACGAGGCGTGATCGAGATTGCCTTTAGCGCCTGTCCAGGTATCGAGATGCGCGTCGATGTGCACGACAGTAAGCGGGATGTCATAAGCACGAATGATCGGGAACGTAATGCTGTGATCGCCGCCTAAAATAATTGGGAAAGCTTTCTTCGAGAGAATTTTCTTCACTGCCTCGGTGATTTTCGCGTCAGTCTCAACGGGAACGGTGGGATAAATCAATACGTCGCCGACGTCGACCCATTGCTTGCCCTTTAAGACCGTGCGGTCGCCGTCAATGTAGTAGAAGCCCTCGATCAAATCGTGAGCGTATTCCTGAGAATTTTCGCGCATATCGCGTGGTCCGTAGCGCTCACCGGGCTGGCCCCAGGTGCCTTCATCAAAAGGCACGCCCAGCACCGCGAAATCAGCTTTCAGGTGGTCCAGGTCCGGATCGTAGCGCGCGCTCAGAAATGTACGCACCCCGACGAATGTCGGCGCCGTCTGCGCGAAGGAGATGACCGGAAGGCCCAGCGTCAAACTCAGAAAACATCCCGCCACGATCATCTTGTTCATCACATTTCCTTTAAGCAATTTTAATTGTCGGATGATGCCAACAAACATTGGTGCTTTATTTAACTTACCGTAGCGCGCCATGCTCGCAATACTTCGGCCACCGTCCAGGCCTGTGCGATACATCCGCGCGGAGTGAAAGGCGCGTCACCATCAAAAATTTCGCTGAGCGTGCCCAAGCCGTGCGAACCAATTTGTTTACCGAGCGGTTCGAGAAAGCTCATCGCCGCGACGCGATCCGCGTACACACGTAGGTGCGCCAGTACAAATGGGCCGAGCAGCCAACCCCACACGGTGCCCTGGTGATACGCGCCGTCACGCTCCCGAACGCCGCCACCGTAATGTCCCTGGTAGCCGGGTTCGTTTTGCGCCAGACTGCGCAATCCGTGCGAAGTAAGAAGTCTCCGGGCACAAATATCGACCACCGCTTTTTGTTGTTCCGCGGGCAGTGGGCTCTGCGGCAAAGAAACTGTAAAAATCTGATTTGGTCGAAGCGCGGCGTCGTTTCCTATTCCCGGCGCGTCGATGACGTCGTAGCAGTATCCGGCAGAGCTATTCCAGAATTTGGCGAAGCTTTGTTTTGCGCGCCCCGCTAATTTTGCGAACGGCTCAGCCGATTGTTTCACCGCGGAAGCAAGACTGGCCGTAGTTTCCAGCGCATTAAACCACAGCGCATTGATCTCCACGGGTTTTCCGATTCTCGGTGTCACCACCCAATCGCCGACCTTGGCGTCCATCCAGGTCAGTTGCACGCCGGGTTCGCCGGCGTAAAGCAGGCCATCCGCGTGATCCACATGAATTTGATAACGTGTGCCGGCCACGTGTGCATCGATCATTTGCGCCATAACCGGAAAAAGCGTGGCCAGCGTTTCGGTATCTTGCGTAGCCGCAAAATATTGGCGAACCGCTTCAAAGAACCACAGCGCGGCGTCCACGGTGTTGTACTCGGGCCGCCCGCTTGCGTCGGGAAAATTATTTGGTAGCATGCCGCCGTCGATGTATCGTGCAAAAGATAAGAGAATTTGTTTTGCGATGTCGGCGCGGCCGGTTGCCAATGTCAATCCAGGAAGCGCGATCATGGTGTCGCGCCCCCAATCGCCAAACCAGTGATATCCAGCCATGATCGTCTTGCCTTCGGTAACTTCCGTGTTATCCGCCAAGTCACGCCTCACCACGAATTGATCTGCGGCCAGAATGAGTTGCCGAATCCAACCAGTTTCCGCAGTTGCCGACGGCCAATCCGTAGAAGACCACTGCGCCAGCAGGTCCGCTTCGCGCTTGGCGTTCTGCACGCGCGCTACATCGCCATCGAGCGCTGCGTTTGCGTCTATAGAAAAAACGATGCTCACACTTTGATTCGTTTGTAGCGTGGTGCGAAAGATCGCCGCCAACAGGTTATCTTCCCGATCGTCTAGGCCCCGATATTTCTCAAGCGGCAAAAAATAATCGCGGCACCACTCATGTCGTGCCTCGACCTGAGCGTTCGCGCTCAACAGATAAAAGGGAGTCGCGCCGTCGAAGGCGGTGATCTGCAAGCCGCTCTTTACCGCGTCAATTTTCATGCGCCAATCGCCCGCGTGAGTATTGGAATGAAAATCGCGGTAGTTGATGAGCGTTCTCAGTTCCAGTTCCATGGATTGGCTGCCGCGTAACAGGGTGTACTGCACATGAGTCGTGTTCTCGCCATGAAGCATCCAGATGCGTTTTTCGAGAATTGCATCGCCAATGGCAAAGCGCCAAACTGGCATAGTTCCTTCCAACCTGAAGCTTTCGATATGCACATAGCCGTGGGGCTCGATTGTCCCGCTGGCCCAGCGATTCGTTCCCAGCGCATAATCAGCACCGTCGTAACCGGCGATTTCGTCGAACTTGGCTACAAGTTGCATGCGGCCTACCGGCGGTTGAAGCGCCGCTACCAGCAAGCCATGATAGCGGCGGGTAAGATTGCCACTCACGGTACCCGAAGCGAATCCCCCAATGCCATTAGTGACCAGCCACTCGCGCTGTTCCGCGACATCGAGCACTCCGCAAATTTCGCGGCCGAATTGCACCTCCGCATTTTGCAAAGTGTCCTTTTTTGCGGACCGACGCCGAGAACTCACTCCCGGCCTTCTCGTGGCCATCCCTGAGTGCCTCCTATGGGTTCGCCGTCGCCGAGCGCTTGGCTAATTCAAGAATGACATTTCATCCGACTGCGATGCAAAACGTTTCAATGGTAGAGAATTTTTTTGTTGTCATTGTGAGAAAGGAGTACGAGTCAATTTCTTCTACTTTAGAATTATTGGTTCCGGAGGTGTCCGAAAACGGCGAAGTATTTTGCTACATATCGCGATGGGTACCATGAAGCCAGCGCCGAGTAGCAGTTGAAATGCTAATTTACGCTGGCCTTTGCGCCAGCAGTCCCGGTATGCAAACGCCAAAGCTCTGCCGCCCAGGGTGCCATACCTATTCCAGCTTGGTTTGCCGAACTCACCCCGCTTATCTAAACGAATGACTCGAAGTAAACCGTTGGCTATACGTTCGAGATCGTTGACGCTATTTTCTCCGTGGAGACGGTAGGCCAGGGTCCAAGGATGTTTGATGACCACAAACGGACTGTAATCTCCGACTTTAAGCTGAATATAAGTGTCGTCGATATGGAATGTTTGCGGCGTAGTATCGCGTCGCCCGCCACCCACCGCATCGAAAACAGATTTTCGTATGATGGTGTTGTTAGAACTGAGAGAGATGGTCTTGGAGGCATAGTTCCGGAACTTAAAAATTTCGATGGTGTCTGGCGGCTCACCTTGGGGAGGGGCCTCGCCGTCCCGGAAAAACGCTATGCTGCCCTGGACAAGCGGCGGCGAATCCGTGGCCCGGATGACTTTATCAAATATTTCCAGCGCGATTGGCAGAAAAAAGTCGTCGCTGTCCAGGTACACAAGATATTCACCTTGGGCTAAAGCGGCCGCGGCGTTGCGGGCGATCTCTGGTCCCTGATTTTTTTGCTGAATAAGGGTGAGCTTATTTCCGTAGGATTTCAGTATTTCGGGCGTCCTGTCAGTGGACCCGTCGTTAACAACAAGCAACTCGAAATCGCGAAAACTCTGGTTTAAAACGGAATCAACGGCCTGCCTGATGTAATTCTCGCGGTTGTAGACGGGTAGCAATATGCTGAAACGGACACTCATTAAACTCAGTATAGCGTGAGGTGTGAATCTCCTCGCAATATTGGGGGGAACACCAGCTCGTCCTTGGCGGGCAAGCACTTCAACGTCCGCGGCGTGCGCACAAAGCCTGCGCCCTTTCGATTCGAGCTGACATCCAACGACCCTCGAGTAGTCAGGAGTGATTCACCATCAGCAATCCGCTAGCTATTTACATAAATGATTATTTGGCTGGTTCGGCGTATGCGGTGGACCTCGTCGAATTTCTCCGCGACACACGGAGGCAGTCGTATACCTCTGGCGATCGAGATTGGCATTCGCCGTGTAGGGGCCGTGGCGTTCAGCCCAGACCTGGTGCGTTACATGAAAATCCGTGCAATATGAATTGCTATTAATGATGCGAGATGCGCGCTTTAGTTAAAGCAAGGGCGTAGAATACGGCCCGAGGTGGGTCCCCATGGTAGAGGCCAAGAGCGAGGACCTGGAGCGTACCTGCCAGGGTGTCTCGCCGGGTGATGCGGCCTGCAACTACCCTGCGACCGTACACTGCCCGACCTGCGACGGCTGGTTCTGTGACGCCCATGCCGAGGATGAGCAGTGGCATTCGTGTATGCTGCCGCCGCCTGGGGACGTGGGCGGCGAGGGATAGTGGTCCTTCGCATCCGCCGGCCTTACGACACCCCGGCAGCGTGAACGTCTGTAAAGCTCGATGAGCGCACTTGTAACAAAAGTGAGCGCATTTGTATTAAATGACAAACTGGCTGAAGTGGAATTTATACCGTTTCCGGTTTTGGCGCGGCGGCCCACGGGTGGGGACCGCGCGCTTCGAGGAAGGCGAAAATGGTCATTAGCAGGGCGAGTGCCGACAGTCCCGCGTCTTCCAGAACTTTCTTCAAGTTGATGGGCTCGGGAGTGGCAAAGCAGCCGCAATTGATGTCCATGTGCAAAAGATAAGCACGCAAAACCACCACAAAAAATCCCAGCATGATGGCAGTGAGCAGCACTCCCCAGATCCGCAGCTTCCATCCTGTTAATACCAGCAGACCGAGCGCTATTTCGGTGAAGGGCAAGACGTGGGCAACAAACTGCACTCCCCATGCCGGCAGTAATTTGAACGCTTCTACCTGCAACGCAAAGTTTGCGAGGTTAGTGGAGATAGAGAACTTCAAGAAGAAAAAAGGCCAAAAGGTGTGATTCGGAAGAAAGGCCTTCGAGTAGCCCGCGTAAATGAAAATCGCACCTAGAAGCACGCGTCCCAGCAACATGATGACGCGCCGGAAGTTGAGCGGGCTGGATTGGATCAAGTTTTTTTACCTACAGGCTAAAGTGCGGTTAATGGTAACAGAAGCAGCAAAAATTGAAATGCGCGACCTGGATCACGCGAAAACCCGTTCAAAATTCGAGATGGACGCAACTGCGGCAACCTCACGCGCGTTTTGCGATTACTTCTGGCTGAGCAGTTGATCCAGGAACTGGTGCAATACCGCGTAGCTTTGCACGCCAACCACCGGATAGGTCTGGCCATTAGAATGAATAATGGTGGTGGGCGTCTGGTTTACGTTGTACATGCGGCCCAGCGCCAGATCTTTCTCGATCAGCGCATCCAGCGTGCCGCCTTTTACCAGGGCGCGGACTTTGTTCATCTCCGCAGGCGACAGGACGGCCGCGACGGTGCCGTCTATATCTCCTGAGTTCTCCCATTTTTCCTGATTCTCAAACAACGTTTGCTCGACCGGTTCGACTTTGCCGATGTGCGCGGCCGCGCGAGCATACTCCGCGGCAACTTTCGAGTGGGCGTGCATGGGTAAGGGGAAGTCGCGATGGATCAGATACACCTTGCCGTTGCTTACGTAATTGTCCATCAGCTGTCGGTTCGTCGTCATATACAAGGTTTTGCAGGCCGGGCATTGAAAATCGCTGAAAACTTCCAGAACGAGCGGAGCGCTTTTTGAGCCGAATGCCTTGTGCGGGTCAACCTCGCTTACTGCGCCGGGTGTTTGGGGAGGGGCAGCCATAGCCATAAGAACGACACCGATGCCCAAGGCGGCCAACACACTCAGGAAGGCTACGGCGACTCTAGGGATTCCTCTTCGATTGCGAATCAATTGTTCCTCCGTGACGTATTGGACGCTTGAAATTGGCCTTTGAGATTCTACCGCGAATCATCCTAAAGGCCAGCGCAGGCGTGCTGAAAAGTGCAAGTGGGTTTCCTGTCCTGCGCCGAACGCGAGAGCTAAGATACTAGGATGCGCCCCAAAGTGATGACGTTCGTGTCAGGACGCAATATTCTAGGTGATAAGCCAGGAGTCTCTATGTAACACAAGAAAAAGGATATAATAGGATAATAACAAGACTTGACAACAGGACACTCAATATTTATAATGTGCTTCGAGCTGATTCGAACGGGTCCCTGGCGACCCGCGCAAACTTCTGGGCGGAAGCACGGCTCAACAGGTTTGAACAGATCGGGCTTAAATGGAGGCCAGAATTACATGAGTAAAATTATTGGTATTGACCTGGGCACAACCAACTCGGTTGTGTCCGTGATGCAGGGCGGCGAGCCAGTGGTAATCCCGAACCAGGAGGGCGCGCGCACAACCCCTTCGGTGGTAGCGATCACCAAGGGCGGCGAACGCCTTGTGGGACAAGTGGCGAAGCGCCAAGCGGTGACGAATCCCGAGAATACGGTGTATTCGATCAAGCGCTTTATGGGCCGCCGCTATGACGAAGTGACCGACGAAATGAAGCGTATCCCTTATAAGGTTGTGAAGGGCGACCACGATGACGCGCGCGTGGAGATTCTCGGCAAAATATATAGCCCGCCGCAAATTTCGGCCATGATTCTTGGAAAACTGAAGTCCGCCGCGGAAGACTTCCTGGGTGAAAAAGTCACCAAGGCGGTAATTACCGTGCCGGCCTACTTCAACGACGCGCAACGGCAGGCCACCAAGCAGGCAGGTGAAATTGCGGGCTTGGACGTGGTGCGCATCATCAACGAGCCGACAGCGGCTGCGCTGGCATATGGCTTGGACAAAAAGACCGACGAAACCATCGCGGTGTATGACTTGGGCGGCGGCACCTTTGATATTTCCGTGCTGGAAGTTGGCGCCGGCGTGGTGGAAGTGAAGTCCACCAACGGCGACACCCACCTGGGCGGCGACGACGTTGACCAACGCATCGTGGATTGGTTGATCGACGAATTCAAGAAAGAAAACAACATTGATCTGAGCAAGGATCGTATGGCGCTGCAACGCCTGAAGGACGCAGCGGAAAAGGCCAAAATCGAGCTGTCGCAGATGATGGAGACGGAGATCAATCTGCCGTTCATCACCGCGGGCGCGAGCGGGCCGATTCACATGCAACTGAAGCTGACCCGGACACGCCTCGAGCAATTAATGAACGATTTGCTCGAACGGTCCATGAAACCAGTGAAGCAGGCGTTGGAAGACGCCAAGATGTCGCCGAACGACATACAAGAAGTGGTGCTGGTCGGCGGTTCGACGCGCATTCCGAAGGTGCAGCAACTGGTGCGCACGTTCTTCGGCGGAAAAGAGCCGCACAAGGGCGTGAACCCCGACGAAGTTGTTGCCGTAGGAGCCGCGATTCAAGGCGCGGTGCTGGCTGGAGACGTGAAGGACATCCTATTACTGGACGTCACACCGCTCTCGCTGGGCGTGGAAACTCTGGGCGGCGTGATGACCGTGCAGATTCCCCGGAACACTACGATTCCGACTCGCAAAGTGGAAACTTATTCCACGGCTGCCGACAACCAGCCTGGCGTGGAAATTCACGTCATGCAGGGCGAACGCAAATTCGCGAACGACAACCGCTCGCTTGGCAAATTCAAGCTGGATGGAATTCCACCAGCTCCGCGCGGGACGCCGCAGATCGAAGTCACTTTTGACATCGACGCCAACGGCATCCTGAACGTCAGCGCCAAGGATAAAGCGACCAACAAGGAGCAGAAGATCACTATCACCGCTTCGAGCGGCTTGACCAAGGAAGAAGCCGAGAAGATGCGCGTGGAGGCCGAATCGCACTCCGAAGACGATCGCCGGCGTATGGAAGAGGTCGAGGCGCGCAATCGCCTGGACGGCATTCTGTACCAGTCGGAAAAGATGATTCGCGAGAATCGCGAGAAGCTCAACGAAGACGACGTGAAGACCGCGGAGAGCGCCATCGACGACGCCAAGAAGGCCATCAACGAGGGCGGCGTTGCGAAACTGCGCTCCGCTACGGAAAACCTGGAACGCTCGCTGCACAAGATCGCTGAAGAGCTCTACAAGAGCACGCAAGCGGCTGGCGGCGCGGAACAGGCAGGCGCGGCGGGAGCTGGCGCCGGGGCTCAAGGCGGACCGGCCGGTGCTGGGTCAGCCGGCGGCCCGCAAGGCGGCAAGCCCGGCGATGTGATCGACGCCGAGTACGTGGACGTGGACGAAAGCAAGCGTCCTAACTAATTAAGCAGCTGAGCGAAGAAGGAAAGTGCGGAATGTAACTCCGCGCGGGCCGGAACTTCGCGGAAGCGAAGAGTAAAGAACCGGCCCGCTTCGTTCGCAAGACGGAGTGGGCCGAATTTTTTAGCAGCAGATTTCGAAAGATTTCGAGAAGTACGATTCGAGATCACACAAAAATAAATCATGGCAACGACAGCTAAAACCGATTATTACGAATTGCTCGGGGTGCCGAAGAAGGCCAGCAGCAAGGACATTCGCACTGCGTTTCGCAAACTTGCGCGCAAATACCATCCTGATCTGAATCCCGGCGATAAATCGTCGGAAGAGAAATTCAAGCAGCTGCAGGAAGCGTATGACGTACTTTCCGACGCCAAGAAGCGCCAGATGTACGACCAGTACGGATTTTATAGCGATAACCTGCCCCCGGGCGGCGGACCTTCTTCGCATGGCGGCGGGGAAGACGATGATGCGCGCGTCAATTTTGATTTTGGCGGATTTGATTTTGGTGGTGGCGGTGGTTCCGGTGCTGGTCCGGCAGGTAGCGGCGGAAGTTTTCGCGATTTGTTCAGCCAGTTTTTCAAGGGCGGCCGCGGCGGCGAAATGGAACCAGAGCAGGAACCGGGCGGCGACCTGGAATACCAGGTGGAGATTGATTTCTGGGATTCCGTGCGCGGCGCGGTGAAGAAACTTTCGATCACGCGCATGGACTCCTGCGAGGCCTGTCACGGAACCGGCGCGGTGGGCTCGCCGCAGACTTGTACCGCGTGTGGCGGGACCGGAACGACTCAGCAAGCCGCGGGGAAAATGCGCTTCAATGTGCCGTGCTCCCGCTGCGGTGGCACCGGTAAATTGCGTACCATGTGCCGGACTTGCAATGGCGAAGGCCGAGTGCGGCGCACGGAAACGGTGGATGTCCGCATTCCAGCTGGCGTGGCGAGCGGTGCGCGCTTGCGTGTACCCGGCAAGGGAAATGCGGGAACGATGGGAGCACCTCCGGGAGACTTGTATTTGCGGATTCTGGTGAAGCCACATGAATTTTTTGAGCGCCGTGGCAATGATCTTTACACCAAAATTCCCGTGACCGTTCCAGAGGCCACGCTTGGCGCGAAGATTGAAGTGCCCACCATCGATGGGCGCTCTCTGGTGCGCATTCCTCCCGGAACGGATAGCGGGAAAACCCTGCGCCTGAAAGAAAAGGGCGTGCCGGGCGCTCGCAACAGCACGCGCGGCGATCAATACGCCGAAATTCAAGTAGTAGTGCCGAAGCCGACGGATGAGCGGGTCCGTACTCTGATGAAAGACCTGGAAACTTTGGACCCCGAAGATCCGCGGCAAAATCTTTTCAGCAAAGCGGGTGTGTGAGGAGCATGCCGCAAAGAACAAAAAAGCGGGCCAAAGCCGGGTACATGATTAGCGCGGTGGCGGAGCTTTATAAATTGCACCCACAGACGCTGCGTTTGTACGAGCGCGTGGGATTATTAAAACCTTCCCGGTCGCAGGGAAACACGCGGTTGTATACCGATTCCGATCTTGAGCGCCTGGAAGTAATTTTAACGCTGGCGCGCGACATGGGCGTGAACCTCGCGGGCATCGAAATTATTCTGAACATGCGCGAAAAAATGATCGAGATGGAACGCCAGATGGGTGAGTTCGCGAAGGTGGTACAGCAGGAATTATCGCGCGCATCCTCGCGCCCAACGGCGCAGGATCCCCGCCACGCTATCGTACGGGCCGTACCACGAATAGTACGAAGCTGACATCTTTATATTTTCCCCAGGAAGTTCCGGAAATAAAGACCCACCCTTCAAAATCGAGGGTGGGTCTTCAATTTACGCCGCGTCAAAGCTGATGGTTAGTTGACGCGAAGAGCAGTCATGGGGTCTACGTGCGAGGCGCGGCGCGCTGGAATATATCCCGCCAGAATTGCGATGCCGCTCAACATCACGATGGTGGTTGCGAAGGTCGGCGGATCTGACGGGTCGGTGGCAAACAAAAGAGACGCAATGGCTTTCGCCACCATGAACGACGCAACCGTGCCGATGGCGATTCCCACGAGTGCGAGGCGTAGAGTTCTGTAGATCACGCTGAACTGCACACGATTGGCGGTGGCGCCGAGAGCCATGCGGATGCCAATTTCTTGGGTCTGCCGCGAAACCGAGTACGAAATAACTCCATAGATGCCCAGCGAAGCCAGCGTCAGCCCCAGTGCCGCAAATAAACTTACCAGCCAAACAAAAAAGCGCCGGGGAGAAACCGCGTGATCCACGATCTGCTGTATGGTCCGAAACTCGGTGGCAGGTTGGCCGGGATTTAGTTCACGAAGCGTGCTCATCACGCTGGAGGCAAGCACGTCCGGTGGGAGCTTGGTGCGCACCACTAGCTCGGCTCCGTCCGGGCTATTCTGACTCGAAGACAAATACATCTGCCAGCCGGGGCGCGACTCCAGACTGCTTTCGCGAACGTCGCTGACCACGCCGACGACTCGAGCTTCTTTGTCATTCACGAGCGCGATTTGGCCGATAGGATCCTGACCGGGCCACAAATAATTCGCCGCGGTTTGATTCAGGATCGCCACCAGCGGACCATCCGGAGCGTCCGACCAATTCAGATCGCGGCCGGCGCGAAGCTGCATGCCCATGGCTTGCAGGTAGCCGGGCGTAACGATGTACACGAAGGCTCCAGGGAGTTCTCCTTTGCGATAGTCCTTCCCCTTTGCCGATAAGCCCCAGGCACGATTGCGATCCAGCGGTAGATTGTCGGTGATGCCGGCAGCTTCGATGCCTGGAATAGCTTTCACGCGGCCCAGCATTTGCTGAAGTATCGCGCTGCGCTTCGCGGTTTTGTCTTCGTCATTGTAGTCGACGGTGATGGCCGCTGCCCGGCTGGGTTGAAATCCCAAGTCCACGTCGAGCACGTGCAGGAAACTGCGCAACAGCAGGCCCGCTCCGACCAGAAGGACGCACGCCAAGGCAATTTCGGAAATTACGAGAACGGAACGCAAGCGATCGTGTTTTTTGCCGTGAGTCATGCCTGCGCCGGAATCTTTGAGAGCTTCCTGAAGACTGCCTGCTGAGATTTTGAGATTCGGAAGGAGCCCGAAGAAAATCGCGGCCATTAAAGAAATGATGAGTGTCCATGCTAAAGCGCGGCCGTCAATTTTCAAGCTGCCAAGGAGTGGCAGAGCAAGGGAGCCCTGATGCGCGAGGTACATGGTGATGCCGTATGCCAATCCCAGTCCGAGCAAGGCTCCCGCGCTGGTCAGCAGCAGGCTTTCAGTAAGCAATTGACGGATAAGCCTGGCGCGGCCTGCGCCAAGAGCGCGGCGCATGGCGAATTCCTTGCTTCGCGCACTCGCGCGCGCGAGCAAAAGATTTGCAAGATTCACACAGACGATCAGCAAGATGAGTCCCACCGCACACCACAGCACGATCAAGGAGCGGCGCAGCTTGCCAGTGACGTATTCCTTGAGTTCGGTAAGACGAGCAGTGTAGTTGCCGCCCCATTCCGGATGCTTCAAGTTGAAATGAAGGCGTGGAAAGAGAATGTCGGCTTCGGCTTGCGCTTGCGGCAACGTAACGCCAGGCTTGAGACGGCCAACCAGTGCAAGGGTGTTTCCCCAGTCTTCCATGTCGTCCAGGAAGGCGGGGATGAAAAGGTCGGTCTTTGAACCTGGAGAAAAAACGGAACCGAAGTCGAAGGTGGGCGGCAGGACGCCGATGACCGTTACCGGATGATTGTCGAGAGTTATGGCTTGGCCGACAATCGACTGGTTGGCGGCAAACTGACGCCGCCACAAACCGTTAGTAAGAATGGCAACGGGGTGGGAATTTTTCAAGCACTCGTCGGGAGCGAACCAGCGGCCCAGTAACGGTTGAACGCCGAGCGTGGGGAAGAAATTACCGACCACCGTCATGGTCGTAACCGGCAGCGAATCGCCATTGCGGGCAAGCTTGGCATTATTGGCCGAGGAGAAGGCGAAGTAGCCGGTGACATCCTGGAAGGAATTATTCTGATGTTTCAGCTCCTCGTAGGCGTCGACGGAATACGTCATGCTGGACAAACCAGCTCTGCCCTTGGCGCTGGTAATAAAAGTGAGTTGCTGCGGATCGTGAAAGGGAAGCGGGCGCAATAAAATTGTGTTCACCACACTGAAGACCGCGATGTTGGCGCCGATACCCAGGGTGAGAATCAATATCGCAATAGCCACGAAACCGCGATCACGACGGAAAGTTCGCAGGGCGTAGCGCAAATCCTGAGACATTTCATCGAGGGTCGGTAGAGAGCGCGCGTCGCGATGCCGTTCCTTGGCTTGCGCCACGCCTCCGAAGCGAATCAGCGCCTGACGCCGTGCTTCTTCTGGCGGCATACCGCGTTGAAGATTTTCTTCGATGGCCAAGTCAAGGTGCGCGGCCATTTCCGCGTCGAGCTCGGTGTCGAGTTGCCTGGCGCGAAATAATGAGCGCAGACGGTGCAAGAATTCGCGCAGTCGAGTTACCGGTTCATTCGTCATCGATCGACCCTTTACAGCTCTGGCCTTGGTGCATCGGCCCTTCCTGTGTTACGGCCACAGAAGCATATCTAATTTCATGTGGTAATGCCACATGAACGATTGACGTAGCGCGAGGCAAAAAGTCTTCAACGGTGTCGCGGCGGCTAGTTTAAAAGGTGTGGAACAAGCGCTTCCAGCGCATGGTGGCTGGATGAATCAGCACGTTGGCATAGGCAACAAAACGGTCGACGATGTGGCCAGGTTGCCATGCGCTGGGGTTCGCATCTATAGACATGTAGATCATCACCGGGGTGCCGATGAGGTATTCACGCGGAACGCAACCCCAGAAGCGGCTATCGTAAGAATTTCCTCGATTGTCACCCATCGCAAAATAACAGTTGTCCGGAACGCGGTACGGGAAGGTGACATCGATTCGACCGCGCTGAGAGTATCCCGGCGGCGCTGGTTTGGTCGGGCCTAGGGTGTAATCCTCTTGAAGCTGCTTTCCATTGATCCAAACATTCCCGTCACGTAGATCCACAACATCGCCCGGCATGCCAATCGCGCGCTTCACCAGGTCGGTTTGATCGGGCGCGTACGGCGGCCTGAAAATTATGATTTGCTGCCGCTTTGGATTACGCCACAACGGAACATGCCAATTCGTGAACGGCAATCCGGCATCGTATCCGGCACGGCTGATGATCAAGTGGTCTCCGATCAGCAGGGTATTTTCCATTGAGGCGGAAGGAATGACGCGCGCCTGGCCGATCGTTCCGTTCACCAATAGAAAAACGAGACCAACCCAGAACCACGCGATGATCTCGCGGCGCACGCGCACGTTCATAGGTAAAGCGGGTTCGGGAGTCACGCTCTTCGTTTTAGTTTTCACTTTGCACCGTTGTTGAATTGGGAATTTTAGCACGCTGCCGTCGATAACAGTGGGAGCCGACGTACGTAGATCGCTTGCCGTGACGAGGGCGTGCCCGTATGCTTGTGGCGATATGGCGATAGAAAATTGTCCGCTTTGTAGAGGGACGGGCTGGCGGCTGGAGCAGCGGCTGAATGGCGTGCCAGGCACGGTGGCTACGGCGTGCGATTGCGGAATGGAAGAGCGCGCGGCGCGGGTGATGGAACGTGCACGGATAGCGAAGCGCTATGAACACTGTGATTTTGAAAGCTATGTCGCGGATTTGACGGATGGCAAAACGTGGATGCCGCAGCATGCGCAATCCATGAAGCAGGCCAAGATGTTGACGCAGGGATTTGTGCGGGATTATCCAGGTGCGGCGGAAAAAGGGCTGCTGCTGATGGGGCCGTCGGGCGTAGGCAAAACACATTTGGCGGTGGCGGCCTTGAAAGAATTGATTCGCCGCGGACACGGCGGACTGTTTTGCGATTACCGAGAATTGCTGAAAGAGATTCAGGCAAGTTATAACCCTTCGAGTGAATCGACGGAGATGAGCATTCTGGAGCCCATTCGCAACGTGGAAATTTTGGTGCTGGATGATCTGGGAGCGAGCAAGCCTTCGGATTGGGTGCGCGACATTGTGGGGATTGTATTGAACGCCCGCTATAACGAGAACCGCACCACGGTGATCACTACAAACTATGTGGACAATCCGGTGTCAGAAGGCGAACCTTCGCGGCTGCCGGGAGGGCGAATGATTCCTGCGTCGCGCGAGGACACGTTGGAGCAGCGCATCGGCAGCAGAATGCGTTCGCGCCTTTACGAAATGTGTAGAACTGTTGAAGTAATTGCTCCCGATTTTCGGCGTGAGAAAACACAGGCGGGACGCACATAGGGTCGACGAGTTAACGGGGAATTGAGGCTGATTTGAGCGAGTGGCGATTTTAGATTTTGGTGATTCCACGTTAAAAACCCCACCTGCCACGGCAGGTAAACCCTCCAAAAATCTGGGGGCGGGGCACCCTCCGCGTCCCCTGGACTTCAAACGACGGGCAGGTTGGAGCGAATTTGCGGCCAAGAAAATCGCTCCATCGCGTTGCCGATTCATTGACAGGGAGTTGAGTCGGCGAGTATGCTTCTGGCTAGGTTGCGGCGTTCCTCGTGACAATTCCAGGAGTTCTGGTCCAGGAGTTCTGGCAGTGCTTGCAGTGACGCCCGCGGCACTTTTTCCTTAGCGACCAACTGAACGGTCCACCTCCTTGCACGGCTATCCAAGTAGGGATCTCGCAAGGAACTTTTTCGACTAAACAGGGATATTTATCCCGGAGGCCTACAACCATGTTTCCCGACCACGACAACCCGGCGCCCACTACCGCAAGCGGTGCTGCTGCTGCCGCCGCACCGGAAGCGCACACCGAAACACAAGAACAGAAAAACGAAGCAACACACGAGAGTGGCTCGTCCACCGCTGCGCACAATGATACCTCGCAGCACGGTTCGAGTTCCGAGGGAAGCAGCGAATCGGGCGACCACGTGCAGAATCGCACTGCGGTGCCGCAGGCCGATGGCGATTCGCAGAGTCCCGCCAATACATCGAGCGGGTCGACTGCACAGGGTGGTTCAGGTTCGCATGGCAGTGACGGCGAGGCAGAGCACAGCGGCGCTGAGTCGCACGGCGCAACTGCTCAACACGATAGCCATGACCAGGGCGCAAGCCAGCACACAGACAACAGCGGTGGGACTGCGGTCGCGGATCGCGAAGCGGCGACGGCTGCCGACGAAGCGGCTGGCTCAGAAGAGATGAGCAAGTTGATGGAGCAGTACGACGAGAAGCAGGAAGCCGCGTCGCACAGCGAAATTATCGAAGTCACGGTGGTGGCCTACACCGAGCACGGCGTGGTTGTGGACACCGGCCAGAAGACTGAAGGACTGATTCCCGCGGCGGAATTTTCGGAGACAGAGATACCGCGCCCTGAGCCGAACGCCAAAATCGAAGTACAGCGAACTGGTGAACGCAAAG
Organism: Verrucomicrobiia bacterium; assembly: GCA_035568155.1. Classification (GTDB taxonomy): domain Bacteria; phylum Acidobacteriota; class Terriglobia; order Acidiferrales; family UBA7541; genus Acidiferrum. The sequence continues at coordinate 51,470 of DATMOS010000064.1, forward strand.
ACGGCTTCGAGATTTTGTCCTATCAGAAGGTTCTGCGCCGCCGAATGTGGGAAAAGTTGGAAGCGGCGTTCAAAGCGAAAGAAACAGTCAAGGGCAAGGTTGTAGATCGCATCAAGGGCGGACTCGTGGTGGACATCGGAGTTCGCGCGTTCCTGCCCGGGTCGCAATACGATTTGCGGCCGACCGCGAACCTGGACGATTTGATGGGCCAGGAAATGGACGTGCGTATCACCAAGCTGAACCGGCGGCGCGGCAATGTGGTAGTGAGCCGGCGCGCGCTGCTGGAAGAAGGTCAACTTGCGAAGCGCGCGGAGTTAATGGAATCGCTGAAGGAAGGCCAGACCGTTCACGGGCATGTGAAAAACGTGACGGAATATGGCGCGTTTGTGGACCTGGGTGGAATCGACGGGCTGCTGCACCTGACGGATTTGAGCTGGGGACGCGTGAAGCATCCTTCCGACATGCTGAAGCCGGATCAGGAGCTGGACGTTGTCATCCTGAAATTTGATAAGGATAAGCAGCGCATCTCGCTGGGCCTGAAACAACTCATTCCCGATCCGTGGGTGAATGCATCGGAGAAATATCCCGCGGGCGGCAAGGTGAAGGGCAAAGTTGTCGGCGTGGTGGATTACGGCGTGTTCGTGGAGCTGGAGCAAGGCATTGAAGGGCTCGTGCACGTTTCGGAAATGAGCTGGAATAAGAAGCCGACGCATCCGTCGAAACTCGTGAAGGTGGGCGATGAAGTAGATGTGGTGGTGCTGGACATCAAACCGAGCGACCGCCGTGTTTCGCTGGGCATCAAGCAGGCGCAACCGGATCCGTGGATGGTCATCGCGGAAAAATATCCAGTCGGCACGGTGGTGACCGGCAAGATTCGGAACATTGCGGAATTTGGCGCGTTCGTGGAAATCGAGGACGGGTTTGACGGGCTAGTGCACGTCGGCGACGTGAGCTGGACCGGCCGAGTGAAAAATCCGCATGAGGTTTTCAAGAAGGGCGAAGACGTTACCGCCAAGGTCTTGAAGATTGATCCGGAAAACCGGCGGGTATCGCTGGGCATCAAGCAGGTCAACGATATCTGGGGCGACTGGTTCAAGCAGCACAAAGTGGGCCAGATCGTGAAGGGCAAAGTTTCGCGCATCGCGACGTTCGGAGCGTTCGTGGAACTGGGCGAGAATATCGAAGCGCTGTGCCACAACACCGAGATTGAGGAGCACAAGCGGCGCCGCGATGAAGGACCGGCGCCGATGCATCGCACCTCGACGGGGCCGCTGAAGAGCGCGGGGCCGCTAGAGCCGGGGAAAGAGTACGACTTCAAGATCGTGAAGATCAGCCCGGAAACGCGGCGCATTGGACTTAGCTACCGCGCGGCGGTGAAGCAAATTGAGCGGCGGGAGATCGATCAGTACCGGTCGACGTCGACGGGGAAGTCTTCATCAACGGCGACGATTGGCGATGCCCTTAAGTCAAAGCTGGGCCGGTAGCGGTCCAGGCAGAAATATTTGACTCCAACCCAGCTGGACAATTGTATTTACGTGGGGCCTATTTTAATGATAGGAAGGGTGCACCCAGAGGGCGGCTCTCCGCTCTAACCCTTTTTGTAACACCGATTTGAGGGGCCGCTAAGCGGTCAGACGTCCGGTGGCAGGACCTGCGCGGGGCGACGAGGTATAGGGATTATGACCAAGCATCCGACATTGACGAAGGCCGACCTGATCGAAGAGGTGCTGCGCATCTCGGAACTTCCGCGCAAGGAGTCCGAGACGATTGTGGAGACGATTTTCGAGAGCATCATCGAGGCCCTGCAGAAAGGCGACAAGATCGAGATCCGCGGATTTGGAAGCTTTCGGACGCGGCAACGGCGCGGGCGCATCGGCCGCAACCCCAAGACGGGCGCTAAAGTGGATGTGCCGCCCAAGAAGATTCCGTTCTTCAAGCCTAGTAAAGAATTGAAGGATTTTGTGAACAACTCGGAAGGCGACGGAACAGAAGCCGGCGCTTCGGCTGCTGCGGCGACGCCGGCGAACTCGGCGTCTGGCGACGCGACACGCTCCTGACAACACCTCTGAATTCATTCTCTGAATAAAACAATGGGTAGCGCTGCGCGCGACGTGAATGGATTGTGCGTTATGCTGTGCGAGCGTCTTTTTCTTTGAGGATGCCTGATGGACTACGTGTGGTCGCCGTGGCGCTACAAATACATCACACAGGTGAATGACGAGAAGCAACCGGAGTGTATTTTCTGTGATGCTTTGGCGCGGAACGATGACGCTGCGGCGCTGATCGTTTATCGCGGCAAAAAAGTGTTCGTGATCCTGAATCGCTATCCCTATACATCCGGGCACGTGATGATCGTGCCGTACGCGCATGTCGCGCAATTGGCATTGTGCGATGCGGAGACGTTGGCGGAGATGATGTTAGTAGCGCAGCGGGTAGAGAAGGTTTTTGTTGCGGACTACAAACCCGATGGGATGAATATTGGCATGAACCTCGGGAAAGCTGCCGGCGCGGGTGTTGCCGGGCACCTGCATTTACATGCATTGCCACGGTGGTTTGGGGACACAAATTTCATGACCGTGACGGGCGAGACGCGTGTGCATCCGGAAGATTTGCATAAAACTTTTGAGCGCATGCGAAAAGCTTTGAATGCGAGTGCAGCGGCGTAAACGCGGAGAGAAGAGCGAGTGGATCTTCAACTGACTGAGGAGCAGTTGCTCCTGCAAAAAAGCGTGCGGGAATTCGCGGAATCGGAAGTGCGGCCGTTCGCGAAAGAATTGGACGAGACTGGGCATTTCCCGCGGGAAATATTCAAGAAAGCAGCGGAATTGGGGCTGACTGGGATCGCTCTGCCGGAAAGCGAAGGCGGCGCCGGATTCGATCATGTCGCGTATACCATCGTGATAGAGGAGATTTCGCGGTGCTGCGCGTCCACGGGCGTGATTTTGTCGGTGCAAAATTCGTTGTACTGCGATCCTATCCACCGATTTGGCACGGCTGAACAGAAAGAGAAATTTCTTTTGCCGTTCGCGCGTGGAGAAAAAATCGGGTGCTACGCGTTGACGGAGCCGCAGGCGGGCTCGAATGCCGCGGCGTTGCAAACGAAAGCGGTGCGTCAGGGCGACAGCTATGTGGTGAACGGCACCAAAGCGTGGATCACCAATGGGGGCGCGGCGGATGCCGCCATCGTATACGTGAATACGGATCCGGCCAAGGGAGAGAAAGGCATCACCGCGCTGGTTATTGAAAAAGGCGCGCCGGGATTTCGCGTTGGTAAGGAAGAGAAAAAACTGGGGATTAGTGCCACGGCTTGCAGCGAACTGGTTTTTTCCGACTGCAACGTGCCGGCCGCCAATCGCATCGGCGATGAAGGTGAAGGATACAAAGTGGCGCTTTCGACGTTGGATGGCGGAAGAATCGGTATCGCTGCGCAGGCGACCGGGATTGCGCAAGGCGCGTTTGAAGCGGCTTTGAAATATTCGCAAGAGCGCATGGCGTTCGGGAATCCCATTTCGCAATTTCAGGCCATACAATTCATGCTGGCCGATATGGCCACGGAGATTGATGCCGCGCGATTGTTGATTCGGAAAGCAGCTTGGAAGCAGGACAGGGGCGCGAGATTCAGCATGGAGGCCGCAGTAGCAAAATTATTTGCCAGCGAGATGGCTACGCGGGTGACCCACAAGGCGATTCAAATTCATGGCGGGAACGGTTATAGCCGGGAGTATCCGGTGGAACGAAATTATCGTGACGCGCGCATCACGGAGATTTACGAAGGCACCAGTGAGATTCAACGGTTGGTGATTGCGTCATGGGTGTTGAGATCGTCTGGAGGCTAGAAGCTAGAGGCTCGGGGCTGGAAGATAGAAAGCCGTACAATGTCGGCGCGCCGACATTTAAAGTAATACTTTAATTATTCAGTAACTATAACATTACAGTAATATTGCCAGCGTTCGAATCGTGCGCGTTCGAATGATTTCAGAAATTGTCGGCGGCGTCATTCGAATGACGCAGGTCCATCCGAGATTTCCACGCGGGATTAGTCCACAAGGAAAATCGCTTTGGCAGGGAGCCCGGCCTTTGAGCGTCCATCATATTGAGTCGTAGTATCCTGAGTGCGTGTTGGAACTTGATTTTTCGCTCGCTTTTGACGCCGCCGCCGATGAAGAATTCTTTTCCGCATTATCGTCGAAACCTGCCGTTTGCCTCGTGGAATTGAATGATGCAAATGCTGAGCCTCTTCTTATCCGCACGCTGGATTTGCGCCGCAGGCTGCAACGGCTGCTTGGTCCGCCTGATCCCGCAAGTAAACGGCTGAATCTGCGGTCGCTTGCACGCGGCGTCAGATATAGACAGGTTGGTTCTACCTTCGAACAGAGCCTCACTTATTATCAGCACGCCAAAAAACTTTTTCCGCAACGTTATCGCGATTTGATGCGAATGCGTCCGCCCGCGGTGCTTAAGGTGAGCCTCCGGAATGCGTATCCGCGGTGTTACGTGACCCGGCACATTTCGGTGGACAGTTTGGGAGCGCCGACGGCGGGAACTTATTACGGCCCATTTCCTTCGCGTGGCGCCGCGCTGGCGTTTGCGAACCGCGCGCTGGATTTTTTCAAGATGCGACGCTGCCAGATAAAAATCCGGCGCGATCCGACATTTCCGGGCTGCCTGTATTCGGAGATGAAAATGTGCCTGGCGCCTTGCTTTGCGGGGTGTTCGAAAGAGGAGTACGACGTGGAGGTGCAGCGGTTCGTGAAGTTTCTGGAATCGAGCGGCGAATCGCTGCGCGCGACATTTGAGAGTGAGCGCGAGCGCGCCAGTGATGATTTGGACTTTGAGCGCGCGGCAACGTTGCATAAAAAAGTCGAGAAATTGGACGAGGTGTTGCGCGGGCGGCCGGATCTGGCGCGGCGAATTCAGGCTTTGGACGCGGTGATTTTGCAACGGGGCGCGGGCGACCAGGTCGTCGCTGCTTATCGTGTTCAGGGCGGGAGACTTTGCGAGCCGTTTTTTCTGCCATTTGGGGAAATTGCCAGCCAGCCACGTTCTGCCGAACAAATTTTTCGGAATTATCTCGATCCGGCGGCCGATGCGGTAGCTGCGACACAACTGCCAAATGCTTTAGCGAATGGGGTTGAACCAGCGGGCGCTTCGCAGCAGCTAATTGAACACTTGCCGCTCTCCAGAGGGGAGTTGAGCGAACATTTGTGGCTGGTGGCGCGTTGGTTTTACAGCAACCCGCGAACCGGCGAGATTTTTTTTCGGGAGAAGAATGATTGGCCCTATCGCAGGATTTTGCGGGCTTGTTCGCGGTTGTTGGCTCCGCCAGAAGCACCTAAGGAACCGAGTGCGAATTAAGGAAGCGGATGGCCTGTTATACTTCGCGTTCACGACAAAAAAATTGAGAGTGACCAAAAATTGCGAGCACAACGATGACAACATTTGCCACGCCTGAAGGGACGCGCCGTTTTGTGGCACGATTTCCCAAGGCCGTTGAGGGCCACTTTCGTGAAGCGCAGAGACTGGCGGTTTCGTCGCTGGGAATTGGGACGTATTTGGGGAGCCCCGACGAAAAGACGGACCGGGGTTATACGGCAGCGATCGTGGAGGCGGTGCAAGGTGGCATCAATGTGATTGATGCGGCCATCAATTACCGCTTTCAGCGCAGTGAACGCAGCATTGGGGCGGCATTGGCGGAGTTAGTAACCAAGGGCATCGCGCGCGACGAACTGATTTTGTGCACCAAGGCCGGATACCTGACGCCGGACGGCGGCATGCCTAGCGACCCGAATGAATATTTTTTTCGAGAATACATTCAGCCGGGAGTGCTGGGCGCGAAAGACATTGTCGGGGGAGGCCATTGCATGACGCCGCGATTTCTGAAGAATCAATTAGGGCGCAGCCTGCGCAACATGCGGGTGGACTGCGTGGATGTATTTTATTTGCACAATCCGGAATCGCAGCTTGGCGAAGTTCCGAAGGCGGATTTTCTCGAACGCATCAGGGAAGCGTTCACGTTTCTGGAATCCGCGGTGGTGGCTGGAGAAATTCAATATTACGGTGTGGCTACCTGGAATGCTTTCCGGCAGGAAGCCAGCGCGCGCGACTCCATGCAGCTTGCGGAACTGGTGCAGATCGCGCAGGAAATTGCCGGCGGGCGGCATCGATTCCGATTTGTGCAGTTGCCTTTTAATCTGGGGATGACGGAAGCGCTGACGCTGGGGAATCAAACGGTCGCGGGACGCAAGCGTACGATAACAGAGGCGGCGGACGAGCTGGATATCACGCTGATCGCCAGCGCTTCTTTGCTGCAGGGGCAAGTGGCGCGCAATCTGCCGGAATTTGTGGCTGATGCGTTTGGATTAGAGAATGACGCGGAGAGAGCGCTGCAATTTGTGCGCTCGGCGCCTGGGATTACCACTGCGCTAGTGGGGATGTCACGGCCGGAACACGCGCGAGCGAATACGCGGCTGTTGAGTGTGCCAACCGCGACCGTGGACCAGTTCAGCAAACTTTTTGCTCGCGGTGAAAGCGCCTAAAGTCTTGATCGTGGTGTTACTTTTTTAGCGAGGGCACTTGTTTGGTAAGCCAGGTGGTGATGGCTTGATCTACTTCACTTAATTTGCCGGCGAAAAAGTGGTCGACTCCTTCAACGATCACGAGGCGATTTTCGCCCGGCAATGACGGCACTAATTCTTTTATTTTGCGGACGTCGCCGTGTTCGTCATTGCCGCCATGTACGAACAGCTTAGGCTTGGGGCATTCGAATAAGAACGATATGTCGGAATTATTTATTGGCAGACCCAGCGCGATTAATTGCGTCACTTCTGAAGCCTGGCATCCCACACGGAGACCTGCGATGGAGCCGAAACTAAATCCCGCGACCAGCAAAGGCACGCCGGGAAATTCACCGATGAGAAATTGCAATGCGGTGCGAACGTCATCGCGCTCACCGACGCCGCGGTCGTGAACTCCCTCACTGAGGCCGGCGCCACGAAAATTGAAACGCAGAACCGGAGCGCCGAGCGCGTCAATGGATTTGGCAACCTGAAAAACCACCTTGTTGTGCATGGTGCCGCCGAAAAGCGGATGAGGATGACAGACGACCGCGGCAATGGCGGGTGGAGTGCGACTACCTGGCGTCCAGAGGATGGCTTCGAGGCGCCCTACCGGACCGGAAAGAAAAAGATTTCGTGAATCGTGATGCTGGCTCATTTATCAGGATGCGAAATCGTTGCTGTAAATTAGAACGTATTCAGGAAATATTGTCACTGTTGAGGGTGGGAACGCTGAATAAGCGTGCCCCTAAGTACTAAGCGACCCGGTGTCTATCAGTACTTCTGGTAAGTAAAACTTCGACGTTCGCGCACGCGGATAAAGAACGCGGTACCCGGTACTAAAGTGCTACATAGATCGTGGGAACGAAATACCGCGTTTTTCGCGTTGCAGTTTGCGGGTGGCGGTGTTAGCGTTCCTGCATTCCAGCCCAAGCTGAGGGAGCTTTATGAATAGTGCTGCGGACCGCCGCGAAGCTCGCCGATTTAATATGCACCTGCCACTCAGCATTCTCCCGTGGGAGATGAAGGGTAAGGAATTGCCGGTGGACATGCGGGATGTTAGTTACCGGGGCCTGTACTTTTTTGCTGGAGAAAAATTTGAAGCGGGCCGCGAGATTGCTTTTATTATTACCTTGCCTAAAGACATGCTGAAGTCGTCGGACGTGAAGATAAGGTGCCGGGGCATGGTGGTGCGCGTCGATGAGGGCAAAAATGGGAAGACAGGCATCGCCGCAAAGATTGACCGTTACGAGTTTATTGCTTGTAGCGCAGTAGCGTAAATCTCCTCCGGGCAAAAACCTTCCCCGATTCAGAAATTCATCCCCTCTACGAGTACAATCGGTTTGATCTACCTTGGAGGGGATTTATGTACCACTACGACGCCAAGCTGGCACTGGAAGAACTGCAGGAAGACGCGCTGCTGCCGCACCCGGTGAAACTGCGCGACATGATTTTACGCACAAAATTGGGACCCACCGAAGCGCAAGCGCTGAACCAGGAATTTCAAACCTACCTGACGCGTTTTGGCGAGCTGCAAAAGACGGCCCGCAGTGTGCTGGAGAAGCTTGCCGCAGGCCAGCGCAAAGCCTCCTGATGCTCTATTGTAGAATTTAAATATGCGACGGAATACGCTGCTGATCGATGCGGATGATACGCTGTGGGAAAATAATATTTTTTTCGAAAAGCTGATTGAAGATTTCATCAGCTTGGTGGAGTCCTGCGGTTACACCCGCGCTTATATTCGTCACATTTTGAATGAGACGGAACGAAAAAATATCCGCCAGTACGGGTATGGGGTGCGGTGCTTTGGGCGCTCCCTGGAAGAAACCTACCTGAAGCTGGCAGAACAAATGGCGGTCCGCGAAACGGTGGCGACTATTAAAGAGCGGGTGCTGGAGTTGGAGCGCACGCCGCCAAAAATTATGGATGGCGTGCCGGAAACACTGGCGTATCTTGCGGAGCGGCACCGCTTGATTTTGTTCAGCAAAGGCGAGGCCGCGGAACAAGCGGCGAAGGTGGAGCGCTCCGGGCTACAGGGATTTTTTGAGTTTATCGAGATTGTGCCGGAAAAGGATCATGAAACGTATGGGAAGCTGGTTCACAAACACAAAATTGTGAAGTCGCAGGGATGGATGATCGGGAACAGCCCGCGCAGCGATATTAATCCGGCCATGAAGATTGGATTGAATGCGGTGTATATCCCGCACCAGGACACCTGGCAACTGGAGCATGAGCCGGTGGTGGCGGGGGCAGGGAAATTGGTGATCCTGCCGGCGTTTCGCGAATTGCGGACACATTTCTAAGCGTTCAGTAGCTGACATTTCGATTCAGACATGCAGGCATTCTGATGCCTGGACCGCTGCTGCCCAAATTGGATGTTGAGGTCTGTCGTGAGCGCTTGCAATCTCTTTGCTTGAGAATTTCTGGGAGGTATGAATGGCCACCGCAACGTCGAGTCCTACGCAAACCAACTGGCGTGATGAATGGTTTGAATTTGAAGACGCCACTTATCTGAATGTGGCGGGAAACGCGCCGATGCCGAAGGCCTCATTGAAGGCCGCACAAGGAGCAATTGAATGGAAGAAATTTCCGCAACGTGTACCCGACGAGGCTTATTTCGATGTGCCGAATCGCATTCGCGCTTCGATCGCGCAATTGATTGGGGCGCGCGCGGAGGAGATTGCGCTGACCACGGGTGCCAGCACCGGGATGGCCTCGGTGGCTTACGGGTTGAGCTGGAAACCGGGCGACGAAGTCATCACTGCGGAAGGCGAGTTTCCTTTGCAATACACGACCTGGAGGCCGATGGAGAAGCGCGAAGGCATTACGCTGAAAATCGTGGCGCCCAGCGACCGGTTTATCAGCGCGGACGATTTGATTGCTGCACTGTCGCCGAAGACGAAATTGGTGTCGGTGAGCATGGTGCGATTTGACGATGGCTCGATGATTGATGCTGCGCGACTGGCGGCGGCGTGTCACTCGCAAGGCACGTTGTTGCTGCTGGACGCGAGCCAGTGCTGCGGCGCTACTCCGATGAACGTGACGGAACTGGGCGCCGATTTTATCGTGTGCGCGGGCTACAAATGGCTGCTGAGCCCTTACGGCACGGGATTTTTCTGGGCGAAGAGCGAGCGCATGGCCAACATGAGGCCGGGTCCGTTTTATTGGACAGCGGCGGAAGGCGCGAGTCACTTCGCCTCCATGGTGATGCCAAATCCCAAGATGGCGGCGGGCGCGCGGCGGTGGGACTCGGCGGAGACTGCGAGCTACTTTAATTTGTCGGCCATGGTGGTGTCGTTGGAGTTGGTGCTGCGAATCAAGCCTGCAACAGTCGAGACACATAACCGCGCATTGATGAAGCTGATGTTTGAGCGCTTGCCGAAAGATCGTTGCGTGCCGGCGAGTCCGCTTGATCCGGCGAGGCGAGGGCCGTATGCGTGTTTTGCGGCGCGGACGGCGGAAAAAACGGCGGCGTTATATGAGAAGCTGCGGGCGAATAATGTTTTTGTGAGCTTGCGCGAGGGGAATTTGCGGATATCGCCGCATTTGTTTAACAGCGAACGCGATATCGATAAGTTGATTGCGGTAGTTACTGCGTGAGGCTCGGCGCTTCGGCGGAAAGATGGAGACGCGGCACTAATTGTTGCTGCTTGGGGCGCGAAATGGAATGTGCACGATGGCTTCCAGGTCGACGGGCTTGCCTTGGCGCGTTGCGGGCCTGAACTTCCATTGAGTTAAGGCTTCCATGGCATTGGCGTCGAGCTGCTGATCGATACCGCGAACCAGTTCGACACTGTCGACAGAACCGTCAGCGCGAATTACGGCGTAGAGCACAACCTCTCCTTCGACATGTTCGTTGATCAACGTGGGTGGATACCTGGGATCGCTCTTTTTGATGGGCGACGGACCGGAGAGATCGGCCGACGTTACGTGCGGCGCGGAACTCGACGAGCGCAGCTCCGAGAAATTCAAAATCCAGCTGCCCGTTGCGCTGTTGAGGTTGGGCATGTTGACCAGCATGGTGTAGATCTTTTTCGAGGCAAAAACTTGTTCGGGTTTTGCGCCGGGCGGAAGCGCGGCAAAGTTTGGAGGGCCGGTGCGTTCGGGCGTGTCGTCGATTCGCGCGCGGGGATCTATTTTGGTGACCAGCCGGTGAGGCGCGGGTGCGTCGATCTTGGGCTGCGGGTTGACCGATAAGCCGGACATGGTCTTTGGGGTGGGGTTGCCGCCGCTGATGCTCACGGCCGTTGAGTTTGTTCCGGCGATATTTCCAGAAGCCGAACCGCCGAGGCTTTCACTCGTGCCGCTAACGCCGCCATTATTGTTTTCGTTGGGCAAAGTCTTGCCGCCAAGAACGCCGGGCTGCTTGCCTTCAGGAGAAATGGCGACTCGCGCGGCGAGATTTCCTTGCGGCGGCGCGGCGGGTGCAACGGGTCCAGGCGTGGCGGAAAGTGCGATAAGCGTGGAGGCATTGGGGTTCGAGTTTTGACGAGCGAGTTCGGGTGCAGGTCCGGCGTCGGTTGATGGTGACCGCTGTTGCGCAACGCGCGGTGCGGCGCCGGCATTCAACTCCAACTTGGGACGGGCAGGCGGGTTCGAATTTACGGCTAGCGTGATTTCCGCGGGAGGGCCGTCAGTTGCCGGAACGTCGGGCAAGGGCGCAGCTTTCACAGCGGCGGTGCGATGTTCGCGTGGATGGAGCTGAGCCAGCATTTGTTCGGTGATTTCCAAGCGTGGCTTTGCAGGGACGGCAGTCTGCTGCAACAAAACAATATTGGGCAGGCTGGGAAGAATTTTTGGCGGAACTATTCGAGCGGCGGTGTTGATCAGAGTTTGCCGCGGGTGCGTTGGCGCGACAGGATCGGTGAAGATGCGCTGGCGAGGATGGAATGCTTCGGCACCTTCGCGGGCGATGGGTTTGGCGAGGTCGCCACGCGGGCTTGGAGTAGCGGGCGTGGGTGCGGAGGAAAGTTTCAGCGCCGGGAAGTCATTGATTGGGCCGGACCAGGTGAGCTGAAAATTCTCAAACGCAGGATTTTTGCGCTGGGTTGCTGGTAGGTCCGGCCAGGGTGCCAGCAGAAAAACGACGTGCCACAGGGCGGCTGCGATTACCGCGGCGCGTGGGATGCGGCCTTCGACCGAGCAATCCCTGAAAAAATCCCTGCTTACCAATTTTTTCCTTGGAGTGGGGCCAGTAACGAGCGCATGGATGCTGCTTCCGAGACTTTGGTGGAAGCTGTTCCAGCGGACTTCGAACTGTGGGCCAGTGGTCGACGAGGGCACGTCACGCGCGATAACCGCGCCTTGCTGCCCAAAAAGGCTTAATGAACTGCTGGCTTGGCCAAAAGACATGCGTTCTCGATTATAGCTTGGTGCTCGCCCGTAAATTTAGTTTTGCAAATTTAGTTTGCAAGAGCGAATAGAGTCAAAAGCCCGACCCGCCACGGCGGGTAAACCCCTAAAGTTCGAGAGTGGGGCGCCCTCTGCGTTTTTTGCGTGATTGCTGTGGCTCGCTTGCCTCATTACGAATAGACGTCTGCCGAAGCTCTGACGTCTTCTGGAGATAGATGTGTGGGGGGCGCTACGGGTTTTCCGCCTGCGCGATTGACTGGATGGCTTGCTCGCGGCGATAGAAACTGAGGGCGGCGTCGCCTTGGCGGAGGAGGCGGGCGCGCTTCAGAGTGCCGAAGGATTCGGACAGATCGAAGGTCTTGCGATGCTCGACGATGACGATTCCGGCCTGCGCCAGAAGATTGGAGACGCCGATTTTTTGTAGTACCCGCGCATAATCCGCGGTGGCGGCGTATGGCGGATCGATGAAGATGTAATCGTAGGCGAGATCGCCGACTTTTACTTTTGCTTCCAGAGTTTCGAGTCCGCGGATGGCGTCCGCGCAGATGACGGTCACTCCGGAATGCACTTTTAGCGCGGTGAGATTTTTGCGAATGAGCGCGGCGCTGGGTGGGTGATTTTCGATGAAGGAAACGTAGTCAGCGCCACGGCTTAGGGCTTCAATTCCCACTGCGCCAGTTCCGGCGAACACATCAAGGAAGCGCGAGTCCTGAATTCCCGAGCCCAGCACGTTGAAAAGCGTTTCCCGCAAGCGGTCGCTGGTGGGGCGCAGCGCCAGGCCTTTGAGGTTTTTCAGTATGCGGCTGCGGTAGGTTCCGGCAATGACGCGCATATTTCTCCAATAAAAATTCTTAGCCGATGCGGGCGAGATGGTAGCGGCGCTGCCAGTGTTCAGGCAGTGATCGCAACACCGCGCGCAACTCCGCGGCTCGTTCGGGATCGTCGGCAAGGGCGAAGGCTTCGCGGCGGGCTAGTTCGAGCAATTCTTTGTCGCGCAGCGGGTTGGCGATGTGAAAGCCCATGTCGCCGGATTGGCGGGTGCCAAAAAATTCGCCGGGACCGCGCAAGAGCAAATCTGTTTCCGCGATTTCGAATCCGTTGGCGGTTCGCACCATTGTTTCGAGACGCGCCCGTGCTTCTTCGGTCATGTACGCCGGCGCCATCAAGATACAGTGAGACTGGGCGGCGCCCCGTCCAATGCGGCCGCGCAACTGATGCAGCTGAGACAGTCCGAAGCGTTCGGCATGCTCGATGACCATGACGGTGGCATTGGGAACGTCCACGCCGACTTCCACCACGGTGGTGGCCACCAGAATTTGTACTTCATTTTTGTGGAACTGCTGCATGACGGTTTCTTTTTCTTCGCTGGAAAGGCGGCCGTGCAAGAGGCCGAGTTTCAGCTTGGGAAATACTTCGCGGGAGAGGCGTTCGAATTCCTCGATGGCGGCTTTCAATTCGAGTTTCGATTCTTCGATCACCGGATAGACGATGTAAGCCTGATGACCGGCGTTAACTTCTCTACGAACAAATTCCCATACTCCCGGCAGATGTGGCTGCGTGGTCATGCGTGTTTCGATGGGTGTGCGGCCGGGAGGCAGTTCGTCGATGATGGAGACATCGAGATCGCCGTACAGCGTGAGAGAAAGCGTGCGCGGAATCGGGGTGGCGGTCAGCACCAAGACGTGTGGCGTGTGTCCGTGCGCGAGGGATTTGTCCATGAGACGTTTGCGCTGCAACACGCCAAAGCGGTGCTGCTCGTCGACGGCGACGAAACCGAGGCGTGCGAATTCTACTTTGTCTTCGATCAACGCGTGAGTTCCGATGACTAGTTTGGCTTCGCCGGAGCGGATGCTTTCGAGCACGGCGGTTTTGTCGCGAAACTTGAGACCGCTAATTAATAGCTCAACTCGATACCCGGCGGGAGCAAGAATTCTTTTTGCGGCGAGGTAATGCTGCACGGCAAGAATTTCGGTGGGAGCCATTAGCGCGGCTTGCAGCCCATTTTCAATGGCGATTACCGCGGCTTGCAGAGCGATGATGGTTTTGCCGCTACCCACGTCGCCTTGCAAGAGGCGATTCATCGGAGCGGGTTTTTCCAGGTCGGCGGCAATTTCCGCCAGCACGCGTTTTTGTGCCGCCGTGGGCTTGAACGGCAAAATGCGTTTCAGGGCTTCACGAATATTGTCTTCGCGAAGACGAAAGGCTATGGCGTTTTCTTTGCGAGTGGTCTTGCGGTCGAGGCCCAAGCTCAATTGGTAGAGAAAAAATTCTTCGAAGATCAAACGTTGCTGCGCCGCGGAGCGAAAAGTGTTCAGCACATCGATCGACTCGCCAGGCGGCGGGAAATGGGTGTGAATCAATGCTTCACGCCGTGAGGGGTAGGAGAGACGCGCGCGCAGTTCGGCGGGCAGGACATCAGGCATGTTGGGATCGAGCAGATCGAGCGCGGCATAAATGGCGCGACGAATGGCGCGGGAGCCAAACGTGCCGATGGCTTCGTAGATCGGGACGATGCGGCCGACTTCGGTGGAGTCCATTTCGTCGCTGGTCATCTCCATCTGCGGATTGACCATTTCGATGCGCGCCGGGCGGAGTTTATCTATTTCGGCTTTGCCGTGAAGAATTAACGTTTGTCCTGGCTTGAGGCGGCCCTCCAGATAGCCGCCGTGAAAAAATTTGCAGGGGAGTTGGCCGGTGGCATCGCGCACCAGCAAATGAAAAATTGCGTCGCGTCCTCGCATGGTGCGCACCGCCTGGCCGCTCATGACCTGCACGCGAAGGGTGTAAATGCCGTTGGGTTGAATGTCTTTTACATTGGAAAAATGGATGCGGTCTTCGTAACGGAAGGGCAGATAGGTGAGCAGGTCCTCGAGGGTGTGAATGCCGCGCTTGGCCAACAATTCTGCTCGTTGCGGGCCAACGCCCTTAATCATGCGGACATCAGTGGTTAGAGTTTGCGCAGGCACGATGGAAAAGCGTTCGAGTTGCGAACGCCGGATATGTTTCTGCTCCTACGATTTGCACAGTAACGGCAAAATAACTCCATCTTTTATACCATTATGAGTAGGCGGCACCGCGATAGCGGCTGTAGAGGCGAAACTTGCACTGATTTCGTGCGTATTCTAGAGTGATGGCGCAGCGTATCCTGTGGTGCGTCCCTGTTAAAGGAAGGGACTCAATTTGTAGCTAGCCAAAATCCCACCTGCGATTACGGCACGTGGGTACCCTCGTTACCCAGAAAGCTTGAATTGCTCCTGCGAAATCCAATGGATGCACAAATTAGATTCTGGAGTTAGCTCGTGGAGGTTTCGTGTCGACTGACCGTTTAACGTCTGCGAACAAACTTGCGTTAGCGATGTGGGTAGTCGCAGGAATTGCCGGCGCATTGTTTGCGTATAAATATTATTTCCGCGCGTTTCCGGAAGCGTCGGTGAATTTCAAGGTGTCGCGTGGGGAAGCTTTGACGCGCGCGAAAGAGTTTTTAGCGAGTGAGGGGCAGGACGCCGCGAGCTACCAGTCCGCCATAGTTTTCAACGTAGACGACAATGCGAAAACATATCTGGAACGGGAAACCGGGCTGGAGCAAGCCAACCGGCTGATGTCTTCGGAACTGAATATCTGGTATTGGGATGTGCGTTTTTTCAAGCCGCTACAGGAAGAGGAATTTCACGTACGCGTGAATCCCGCCGGCCAGGTGGTGGGCTACGAGCACCACGTGGAAGAAGCCAGGGCAGGCGCGACGCTGTCACGAGCCGCCGCGCAATTCGACGCTGAAAATTTTATTGAAAGCCAATTGGGCATCAAGTCGGGCTGGGATCTTTTGCCGGAAGAAATAAATTCGGTGAAGAGACCGAACCGGCTGGATTGGTCATTCACCTGGGAAAAGCATGGATTTCGCGCCAAGGACGCGCCGTACCGGCTGAATGTGGTGCTGCAAGGGGATCAGATTGGAAGCAGCGAAGAATATCTGAAGGTGCCTGAAGCGTGGGAGCGCAGCTACGCGCAATTGCGCTCGACGAACTTGCTGTACAACCAGATCGCCATCATCCCGTACATCCTGCTGATGGGCAGCGCGCTGTGGTTGGGAATTTCGCTGTGGCGCAAGGGCCAGGCCGACTGGATGGGGGCCATAAAATTGGGCGCCCTGGTGGCTTTACTGTATTTTTTGATGCAGATCAATCAGTGGCAAGCGATCCGGGCCAGTTACGTTACCCACGATTCGTACGGAAGTTTTGTCGCGCTGCAAATTTTGTTGAACATATTGCTGGCGATCGGCACGGCGCTGACGGTCACGATGGTGTTACCGGGGGCCGAGCCGTTGTATCGCGCGACGCAGCCAGACCGCTTGCGGCTCAGCAAAGCATTTACCTTGCGCGGGCTGCAATCCAAGGAATTTTTTTCCGCTGCGGTGGTGGGCTTGTCACTGGCCGCGGCGCACATCGGTTTTATCGTGGCGTTTTATATGTTCGGCAGCAAAGTGGGGGTGTGGGCGCCACAAGACCTGAATTATTCGGACGCGGTGAACACTTCTTTTCCATGGATCGCGGGAGTCGCGATTGGGTTGCTGGCGTCGACCAGCGAAGAATTTCTCTTCCGCTTATTCGCCATACCTTTTGTGGGGCGTTTGACCAAATCGCGCGTGCTGGCAATTATTCTGCCGGCGTTTTCGTGGAGCTTCCTGCATAGCGCGTATCCACAGGAGCCTGGTTACACGCGCGGAATTGAAGTGGGAATTATCGGCATCGTGGCTGGAATCGTGATGCTGCATTGGGGCATTCTGGCCACGCTTATCTGGCACTACACGGTTGATGCTTCGCTGGTGGGACTGTTGCTGGTGCGCTCCAACAGCATGTATTTCAAAATTTCGGGCGTGATTGTGGGGGCCGCGGCGCTGGCCCCGTTGATCTTTTCAGGCGTGGCGTATTTAAGGCGGAGCCACTTTGCGCCGGTGGATGATTTGTTGAATCGCGCGGCACCCGTGCCGGACATAAGCGCGGTGGATGAAGTGGCCGAAGAGCTTGCGCCTTCGGAAAAGGCTCGAGTATACGATGCACTTACACCGGGGCTGATTGGCGTTCTTGCGGCTTGCCTGGTGATTGGGGGTTTGTTGGCCTGGCGCCTCAAAGAACCTGCGATCGGAGATTACTTGAAGCTTTCGGTTAATGCGCGGACGGCGCTTACCGATGCGGATGAAGTTCTTCGTCACCGCGGGATAGATCCGAGGTCTTACCACCATGCGGTGTTACTCGCCAATACTACTGATGCGGTGACGAATGAATTCCTGCGCGAGCGCATTGGTGTCGACAGGGTGAATGAAATTTACGACCAGGAAGTGCCGGGGGCGCTTTGGAGAGTTCGCTATTTTCGCGACAGCCAGCCGGAAGAATTCGCGGTGGTGCTGCGTCCGAACGGCGCGCTGCATTCGGTGCATCATGTTTTGAGCGAAATTGCACCTGGCGCTTCGCTCAGTAAGGATGACGCGGTGAAGCGCGCGGAAGATTATTTGCGCAATACGCAGCACGTTGACCTGGCGCAATGGTCGCTGGTCGAGGCCAAATCCGATAAGCACCCGCATCGCGTAGACCACAAGCTCACGTGGGAACAAAATCGCGCACTCGACGACTCCGGGACCGAAGCAGATTCCAAATCACATGCGAAGGCGCGCATTGAAGTGGCGGTTCTTGGCGACGAGGTGTCTGACTATCGCACGTACATAAAAATTCCTGACGACTGGAGGCGTAGACAGTCGGAAATCACACTTCCGCGCGTACTCATTTCGATGGTGTTGCCGATTCTGGTTTTGGGCGGCTTCATGGTGGTGGCACTGATCGTATTCCTGAAAAATTTGCGCTCCGAGGATGCGCATTCGATTCCGTGGCGGCGGCTTGGGGTGTGGGGCCTGTGGGGGTTGGCAGCGTATGTGATTATTTTTGCTTTCGGCGACCGCATCGCCAGCTTTATGAATGCGTATCAGACGGCCATTCCATTGAAGACCATGGTTGTGGGAATCGGCATCGGCGCGGTGCTGGGAGCGGCCGTGTATTTCTCCGGGATCGTGTTGCTCTTTGGCATGGCCTGGTTTTTTGGAAGGCGCGCATTTGGTGAAGAGCGCTTGACGGGCTGGACGAGTATGCCGCCGCTGTATTATCGCGATGCGGTTTTGATTGGGGTGGGCGGCACGGCGGCACTGATCGGATTCAGCCGTCTGATGGTAGCGTTTTCGGCCCATTGGCCCACCGCCCATCGTAGTGTTGAGGCTTCGTTTGGCGGCGATTTTGACTCGACGCTACCGGCTGCCGCGATTTTTGGCACGGTTTTGCTAAGGACGTTGATGTACACCGGGCTGGTGGCGCTGTGCGCTTCTTTCGTGGCCACCAATGTGAAACAGCCGTGGCTGAGGTTATTGCTTCTTCTTAGTGCCGCGTTGGCAACCGTGGGCACGGCCTGGGGGACGCCTGCGGATTTCGCCAAACAGTTCCTCGCCGGGGCTCTCCTACTCGGGTTGTTGGTGTTCGGCATAACCCGGGTGGTGCGCTTTAACATGCTCGGTTATTTCCTGGTGGTGGCGGGAACTTCGCTGCTGGCAGCGGCGGCAAAACTGGTTTCTGAACCGGACGGCTTCTACTGCGGCAATGGCTACGCGGTTCTCTTAATCTTGGCTGGCCTGCTGGCTTGGCCGCTAGCGGCCTGGAACGCGCGAACTGCTCGCGAACGGGTCTAGACCCTAAGGGCAAAGATTTTACATTCCCGTAAGAAAACAAAGAATTTTCGCCGTTTAGCTGCCATAAATAAAAGAAACAAAACACTCCATCCCTGCGTTGTTTATTCAGGAAGCGATGCTCACCCACGAGGTAGCGGCCCGTCCAAACAGGGTGGTCGCACGGGTGTTCCGTGTTGGCCTAATGAAGAAACTTGGATTATCGTGTAGTGGCGCACGTCACGACACGTTTTCAGGGACGGCACGCGAACAGAAGGCGAAGAATGTCGCTTCCACGATGGGTTTTGGCTGTGGCCTGTGAAGCTGGAGGCGCGGGCGGCGGAGACGCAGCCCTGGGCGCGGTGACATCTCTGCCGAACCTCGACGACCGGGCCCTGGTGGTGGAAGCCCAGGTGGGCAACCGCGCGGCCTTCGAAGAGCTCGTTCACCGGTATGACCGGGACGTTTTGCGGCTGGCGCTGAACTTGATGAAGCGCCCGGAAGACGCCCGCGATGTTTATCAAGAAGCTTTCCTGAAGGTTTACCGCAACCTGCACCGATTCCGTTTTGAATGCAGTTTTTATACCTGGCTATACCGCATCGTCACCAACGTGTGCCTCGACCATTTGCGGCGGAGGCAAGCGCGGCCCGAGGATCAATCACCGGAAGTGAATCACGGGCGCAATGATGAAGGCATCACTGACTTTTTCGAGCGGCAGCGGGAGCACCGGCCGACGCTTGATCCTGAACGCACCATGTTTGGAATCGAAATCAAGGCGCGAATCGCGCTGGCCATGGAACGCCTTTCACCCCGCGAGCGCATCGTATTTGAGATGAAGCACTACCAGGGGTTGAAGCTGCGAGCTATCGGCGACGCGCTGGGAACCACCGAAGAAACGGTGAAGAATTCGCTGTTTCGCGCGACGCGCAAGCTGCGGCATGAATTGGGAGAGCTACGATGAGCGCCGCGGGTAAGAAGTCGCGTTGCGCCAACATTGCTCCGATTCTGGTTTTCTATGCCTGCGACGAGGTCAGCGAGAACGAACGCAAGCTGATCGACGAGCATCTGGCGTTGTGCGCCGCGTGCGCGGAACAACTCGCGGGCGAGCGATCGTTGTGGGAAGCGATGAACGCCGCGAATCCGCCAGCGGGTGAAATCACTTCCGCGGACACGCTGCTGGCCCAGTGCCGCAGCCAGCTGGCGGAAACGCTTGACGATCTTTCGGTGACGCCGGTGCGTGAGCATTGGCAGCCGTTTGGCTGGGTGCGCCGGTGGATGGCTTTGCGACCGGCGTGGAGCGGCGCACTGTTGATTTTCTTCGGTGTTTTGTTGGGCGCGGAAGTGATGCCCTGGCTGCAGAGTGGCCTCCCCGGCAACAGCAATGGCCGCGCTGTAAACGTCCTGGCTTCGCAAAAACTCACCGACGATCAGCTTTCGAAAATGGCGGTGGCGGGAATTAATCTTGCGCCGTGGCCAAATGCCGCGCCCGGCACGGTGCAACTGCAATTGCGCGCCGAGCAGCCCATGGTGCTTTCAGGCAATGCGGACGACATCAACATGCGCCGGGTGCTCACCTATGTGGTGGAAAACGGCGAGCGCTTCGACGCCGGTGTGCGGCTGGATTGCCTGGATGCGCTCAAAGCGCAGGCGCGAGATGCGCAAGTGCGTAAGGCGCTGCTGTTGGCGGCGCGCAAGGATCAGAATCCCGCGGTGCGCATGAAGGCGCTGGAAGCACTGAAGGATTCGGCTGCGGATGACGCTGTTCGAGAAGCCATGCTGGATGCGCTGGCGCATGATGCGAATCCGGGGGTGCGCGTGGAAGTGGTGAATATGCTGGTGCACTCGCTGGAGCATGAGTCGCGTGACTCGGTGGTTGCATACCCGAAAATTGCGGGCGCGCCAGAAAATTTGGACGACCAGCCTGATGACGTGGAGATGAATTCGTCCGGCGAAGCCATCGCGATGACTTCGAACGCTTCGGTGGAAAAAGTGATTCGCACGCTTGAAGAGTTGCAAAAGCGGGATCCCAGCCGTTATGTGCGGCTGCGCAGCGCGGCCGCGTTGCGGCAGATCGGGCCACGAGAACCGCAGTAAGTGCTCAGCGGGATTTAGTTCATCGATGAAAGCCTCTTCCCATTGCAAACGTGAGTTTAGAAAGAAGAATTTTCGCAGTGCGCCATGGCTCTGCGGACTGGCGATTATTTTTTGTGTCGCTGCGTTTGCAATTCGCGGCTGGGCCGCGGTGGAGGTGGACCCTCTCGAGCCTACAAAACCTGGCGAACCGGTAACGCCGCATGCCTTTGATCAGCGGACTGGTGTGCTTGAAACACAAGATGGGTTGACGTTACGGCTCAGCGCAGATCTGGGCTCGGTGCGTATTGTTACGCTCGAAGCGGGCGCGGCCCCAGCGGTGCGTTACACAGTGCATATTGAAACGGATGCGCGGGCGCCACAGGCTCAGGCGCTGCTGGATAAATACGTTCTGCGCGCCAAAGCGACCGGCGCGGGCGTGGAGATTGAAGGGGTGCTGCCTCCGCAGGCGGCGCGAGCAGCGGCATCCAGCGCGCAATTCTGGGTGCAATTTGAAATTGCCGTGCCTGCGGGATACAGCCTCGATGTGAACACCGAGGCGGGCGACATTGAAACTCAGGATATTGGCGGCACCGCGACACTGATTACGCAGGGAGGAAATATCCGCACCGGGCGCATTGGTGTCGGCGGATTGCAGAATGCCGCGCACCACATGCACGAGGGCAACGCCGGCAACGCTCCCCGGGGCTCATCGAAATTGCGAACTGAAGGCGGGCACATTCAGGTGCTGGATGTGGCGGGCAATTTGAACGTGTTTACCGGAGGCGGGCATATCAATGTTGGCAATGTTATCGGGGACGCTGCACTGCGCAGTGGGGGTGGGCACATTCGCGCGGGCACGATTGGCGGTCGCGCTGATCTGGATACCGACGGCGGAAACATTACCGTTGGGCACGCGGGCAGTTTCGTAAATGTGCGCACCGGCGGCGGACAGATTGATTTTGGCGAAGTGCGCGGCTCGGTGCATGCGCAGACGGGCGGCGGCGGTATTCGCATCATGTATGTTGCGGGGCCCATGGAAGTGGAGTCCAGCGGCGGCAGCATTTGCCTGACGCGCGTTGCAGGGGCAGTGCAAGCGGCCACTGCGGATGGCACGATTACCGCGTGGATCAATCCTTCAAGTGGGCCTTCAAGTGGGCCCGATGGCGGCCCGGCTAATGGTTTGCCCGGCGCTGCATCTGCACATCCAGTCACAGTACAGCTTGCAGGAGCCTCACAACTAGCTTCCGGAAATGGCGACATTGTAGTTTTTTTGCCGCGTAACCTGGCGGCGAATATCGACGCGCTGGTTACGAAAGGCGGTGAACACCGCATCGAAGCCGATCCGGCGCTGCATTTGAGTTTTCAAACTTCGGAATCTAACGGCGCAGGTCCTGTACATGCCACCGGGGTGTTGAACGGCGGGGGTATCCCTTTAAAGCTGCGCACTTCCTCGGGAAAGATTCGGCTGCAATTCCTGGATGCCGATCCGTCACTGCGGGAATCCCAGATTCGCGAACAGCAGGAACGCTTGCGCGTCGTAGACGTGGCTCAGCCGGCGCCACCCGTTGCTCCGGCACCACCGCAGACACCACAGCAGGCAGATTCACAAAGAGATTGGCTGGAAAGCTGGATGGGCAGGCTGGAAGTCGCGGTCACGGGAGGTTTGCGCGAGGATGCTGACGATTTTCGCAACCGTCTGACGTATTCACCTCATCCGGTATACCCGGAGTTGGCCCAGCGTGTGGGAATTCAGGGAGTAGTGAAGTTGCAGGTGCGGGTGCAGAAAGACGGGCGCGTGGAAGTATTGAAATTGCTGCAGGGCGAGCCGGTATTAGCGGAAGCCGCGATTAAGGCGGTGAAACAATGGCGAGGCAAACCCGCGTGGATCAATGGAAAACAGGTGGAGGTGGTTTCGACGGTGACATTTAATTTTCAGCTGAATTGAATTGATGAGCGAAAGCGCGAAATCGCGCGGCTTACACGAGATTGAGATTCGTTCGGGTGCAAGTTGTAGCTTCGGGTTGGGGTCCGGGTCGTCGTAAAAATCGAAGGGGGTAAGACGATGCTTCGACATGCGTTGCGCGCTGCTTTAATCCTATCTGTGGCGGGTGCGGCCTGGGCTGCTTCCGGTTTGGCGATGAGCAAGGATTTCGATCAGAGCTACCCGCTGCAACCGGGGGGCACATTTGAATTGCAAAATGTGAACGGCACGGTGGAAGTAGACGGCTGGGACCGCGATGCCGTTGAAGTTCACGCGGTGAAGACCGCCAAGAGTAAAGAGTCGGATCTGGATCGCGTCTCGATTGAAGTGGACGCGAAACCTCGCGCGGTGTCGGTCGTAACGCGCTATCCACAGAATGCAGGCGTGGAAGTCGCGGTGGAATACGTGATTTACGTTCCGCACAGCGCGCATGTGGAGCATCTGGGAACGGTGAACGGCACGTTGCGTATCGCGGGTGTGGATGTGATCGAGGATCTCCATACCGTCAATGGAAATATCGAGGTCTATGAAGGTGGCGGTTCGGTTCACGCGCACACCACCAATGGCAATGTGCATCTGGAGCTTGCGCATCTGGGCGCCACGCGAGACGAGAAGGGCGAAGCTACGGCCGAAACGACTAACGGCTCTTTGCTGCTGGCGGTGCCTTCGGATGTGCAGGCAAATTTGGATGCGCGCTGCTTAAACGGGAATTTTTCTTCGGAGTTGCCACTTGCGCTGGAAAGTTCGCTGCATCCACGGGAAATACACGGAAAGTTGGGCAGGGGCGGGGCGCCCATTCATTTGCGTACCGTGAACGGCGGGATTCGCGTGGTGGTATTACGGTCAACGGTTTAGGTTTTGCTGCGTCTAAATGCGCAGAAGCTAATTTTTTTGGAGGACGGGTTCAATGAATAAAGGTATATGGACTATTGCAGGCGGCACTGCCGCGCTCTGCACTGCATTGATAGCGACACCAGGATTTACGGCCGCTCAACATGCGCACGTGGTTGGCGCTCAGGAGTTGGGTGAACCGCAGGTGCGCGATTTCAACGTAATGTTCGGGGAGGAAGGCGGGAGCTGGTTGGGCGTTGAAACGCGCGAGGTTACCAGCGACAACGCCAAGGAACTAAAATTGCCAGGCGAGCGCGGAGTGGTGCTGGGCCGAATTGCCCCTGACAGTCCCGCATCAAAATCCGGACTTCGCGAAAATGATGTGGTTACGGAAATAAATGGGCAACAGGTGGAAGGCGCGATGCAATTTCGTCGCATGATTCGCGAAATTCCTGCGGGACGAAGCGTGCAACTTACCGTGTGGCGCGACGGACGCACCCAGAAAATCAACGTCACGCTGGCCAAGGCTGAAGAATTGAGAAGGAGCATGACGAGAGTGGCGCCCGGTATGCCTGGAGCGTTCGCGTTTCGCGTGCCGGAACTACCGGAGATGCCAGACATGCCGGAGGTGGCGGAAATTCCGGGGATGCCCTCGATGGAGGGAGATGGCCTGATGCTTTACGCCGGCCATCCGCGCCTGGGGATTGATGCCGAAGACCTCAGTGGTCAGCTGGGATCATTTTTTGGCGCACCGGATGGGGAGGGAATTCTGGTCCGATCGGTAAATTCGGGTTCTCCGGCCGAGAAGGCGGGAGTGAAGGCCGGCGACGTCATCACTTCGCTGAATGGCGAACGCATTCGTTCGGTGGGCGACCTGCGTCAAAAGCTTGCGGCACAGCACGGCGAGAAAGATAAAGACGCGGAGAGCAAGGACAAAGAGGGCAAGGACAAAACGCATACGGTAAAACTGGGGGTGCTGCGTAATAAGAGTGAAATTTCTCTAAACGTGGAAGTGCCCGCACCAGCAACGACGACGAGACACATTATCGCGCGGCGCACGAACATCTAAGCGGCAGCTTAGAAAAGGCCCGGACATTTTTGCGTCCGGGCCTCTTTTTTGCCAGATGCGTTGTTGATTAAAGCTCGCAGTGATCAAGATTTCTCGCCGCCGCGATATTTCTTGGCCAGGCGAATAGGCCTTCGGAGCGCTGCGAAACGCCCGTCATGTTCATTTTCCATTCGAGCCGGCCAATCTTCCTGGGTGGGCGAGAAGGTAAGCCGAAGCAGGTAACTCAGTCCTGAAACCGCGTTCCCACGCATGCGCACACGATACAGAGCGCGAGCGAATAATCCCGGCGGGGTCTGACCAGCCGAAGGCAGCCACGTCGCAATTTTCGCGGCAAGCTGCGAGGCCGACCGATCCGATTGCAGCCTTGCCTGTACATTTTGCGGCAGAGCGGCGTGGAGCAGATTACCTGCCAGTAGCAGGCCGGTGTGCAACATGCGCTCCGCACCGATAGCGCGCGCGGCGGCAAAGCTGCGCTCCCAATTCAACCCGGTTTGACGAGTTACGAGAGCGGCGACGTCCGCGACGAGTGATAAACGCTCCCAAAGATGTTTGGCGCCGTGAATACAAATCAGGAGCAGTTCATCCTCGATGGCGAGGGCGGGGATGTGGTGGCCGTCGACGCTAACCAGTTGGCGGCGCGCAAAGAATTCATCGATGGGAAGCCCGCGAGGGAAATAACGCATGGTGCGCTCGGTATGGAGCTCCACCAGGAGCGGAGCCGCGATTCGAACGAAAAGATATTGGCCGGGAATTTTTTGGGGGCTGAGGGATTCAACGGCGATTTCGGGCTTATAGCCAGCGGAAATCATTAGTTCAGTGGCGCAACGAATGTCTTTTTGGCGCACGAGAAAGTCGAGATCGCCATATTGCCTCGCGGCAGTGTCGCCGTACGCGCGTAAAGCCAAGGTAGGGCCTTTTACCAGCACGGTATCCAATCCGGCGTCGCGAAATTGATCCGCCAATCGAAATAGCTCGGCGGTCATCTGTAACGCGGACAGCACTTGCGCGCGGTGAAGTTCACGGATTTTATGCGCAAACTCCGGTGGCACCAGATTTTCCTGGAGCTGCGCCACACTTGATGCGAGCAGCGAAGTGATGCCATGGGCTTCGGCCAACGTGACTAGCGCGGGCCAGGATACCTTGCTGAGCAATGCGGAAAGTATGGATGAGTCGGAATGCGGGGAGGCGCACTGCAGCAGCGCGGCCCATTCTGGGGAACCGGAGGCGCGCAGATTGTTTTGAATGGTCTTTGTGATTGT
This sequence comes from Verrucomicrobiia bacterium, assembly GCA_035568155.1. Lineage (GTDB taxonomy): Bacteria > Acidobacteriota > Terriglobia > Acidiferrales > UBA7541 > Acidiferrum. Next base: position 77,287 of record DATMOS010000064.1, read on the forward strand.
CGATTGCAAAGAATGGACCCCAAGGCCCCGCAGCCTAGTGTATGCGACAGTCATCATCGCTGTAATGAGACAAAACTCTTACTCGTCAAAAACGCGGGCGGCGCTCAAAGGATTAACCCGAGTGGTGGTTCAGTTTCCGATTATGCGTGGTGGATTCAATAGGTTGATGCAACACTAGATCGACGCCAACCTGCAGACAACTCAAGAGCCAAAATCGTTCAATTCAAACAAAAACACTGCCCTGTCTAGATTTGCATCGACTGTAGTCGGTTCTCTAGGAGAAGCGCTGTCGGATCAAACGATTCGGAGGTGTTGCGTCGACCCCTTGAACCGGTACGTGCTTATCAGATGGCCCGGCGGCAGATCATGTTGGTGGATGAGTTGGTCGGCCGCCTCAGCAAGCTAGTACATTTGCCAGTTCCAAGAGTCGGTACCTCACCGATAAGTTGAAAGAATGTCTGACGAGGAAACAAGATATGCAGAGGTGATCCGGTCTCAGGGCGGCGAGTTTCTGGGAATCCAGCTCGGTCTTTATGGATCCTTGGTACTGTTTAGCGACCCCACGTCGTGGACCACCTTAGCGGTCTACGAATTGGAGTTTAGCCCCCAAACCGTTTCGCAGAGCCTCCAAAAAAGTCGGCAGGCGTTTGGCCTCGTGTCGCACGTTCAAAAATCACTCTCCTGAGGTTCTCCGGCGGGAGGCCCTCGTTTTGAGTCTCAGGTCCCGATTAAGGCAACTTCATTCTCATTGTCCGCCGCGCGATCGTGCCGAGTGGCTCGGGAAGATCGGCGAACCGGGTGCGCCGGCGAGCGGAGTTTTAGTTGCCTCCAAAAACGAGGGCCCGTCTCATGCCGGAAAAGCGAATTTCGACAAGGGTCCGAGAACCGTCTCTGTTTGTATGGTAGCCTACTGCATCCTCAGTGTAGCTGACACCGTGGTTTACCCACCTCCCCTCGACGGTGACACCCATACCTCTGTCGCGGTCAATCTTGACAATGGCATCAGGGGTATACGATTCCCAACTGATCAAGCAAGATCCTACGGGAAGCTGTGTGCCACCGACCTTTAGCGTGCGGGGTAATGTGAAATCCCGGTGTCCCCGTTCGTACGATCGGGGCTTGAATCCAAGCGATGCCAGATCCTTGTGTGCCACTTCAGCCTCATGATCACCCCCATAAGGCCCTACAAGAATTTGATAGGATTTCCCCATAAAAACACGGTTCCTTTGAATCATCTTTGCGGGAAACCCCAATTGAGATAATTGGCCGGTCGTTTTGTCAGCCAACAGTTTTTCTTTGAATCTTCCGACTTCGAGGTACTTTTCGGAACGCATTCCGCTGCCTTCCACTTTGGAGGGCTCAATGTCGACGCCAGGTGGCTTCGCCATTTCCATTTCCGGTGCTGTAGCCCGGAGCATGCTTACGTCGGGATCTGACGCGGGGTTGATGCCAATCCCCGGAACCGAACGCTGATCCGGGGCGGAACTCAACGCTGGGGTCTCGAAAGGCTTGATGCTGGAAGCAGAAAGAGAATGAGCGGCAGGGCTCGCGGATTGGAGCTTCACTCCATTGGCCTTAGTTGCTATTGCCGTTGGCGTCGAAAGGAGTTTCTCCTGCTGCGGAGCTTGAATTGAAGCCGATGCCACTGTCTTTGGGTCCGCTGATACCGTTATCGGTTCTGACGATACTGGCCGTGGCCCCGGCGAAGTCAAACTTGGTTGTTGTGACATAGCCTTTGATTCGGGTGCGGTCGCCTGCGACCAGGATCTTCCTCCCAGTCGCTCGCCCGCTTGAATGAGCGAGTCGCCTAGCTGGCGACGGTGGCTCATAAAATGAGGTAAGGTCACAATAAAGGCCGAAACGAGAATCCCGACCACCAGGCCCCGGGAGAATCCTGTCTCTAGCCCTCCCGATCGCATATACCGAAAAAGTGGCTCAAACCTCGATGGACGAGGTCGCGCAGTATTTGCGTCGGCGGAGAGGAGCTTCTCGTTCAAGATGGTCAGCTCAGACTGATGTATCCATTCGCGAATTTGTTCGCGGGCTTCTGCGGATAGATTCGTGAATCTTAGCCCTCCCTTCTTCCCGGTCTCGTCAGTCCATGCTAATTCGCTCCCGGCTTCTATGAGTCGCGAGACACCTCTCGTTTGCTCCTCAACTGGCCGTGCCATGATTTGGTGGCTGCGGGGGGAGTACCAGAAACGAATCGTCTCAGTCTGTTTTACGGAACCCGTGGATCGGAAGCAAAGACCGCCCTCGGAAATATCCAGGATGATGCCGCCATTGTCTGGGTCAAGATTAACGTAGGCGAGCCCCATTACTTTCATCCGTGGAGTTTGGCGGCGATCCGTGGTCACCATTGGCTACCTCCTTGCCAATTGGCGGATGGTCTTGGTCCCGGAAACTGCCACTAGGCCAGCTAAGGATTGTCAAACCGGCTACCTTTGCCTCAGCAAACTCGATTACTCAAAAGTATGGCAGCTAAGCCAAGGATGCTGGCAAGAGATCTTTTCCGGGTCGGGCTGGGGGGCTAATCAATTAACGGAAACCAACATTCCGTACCAGACGGGATCATTAAGGGTCAATGGTACGCGGGTACTAGAAGGTGAAGGAGGACCGCGCAGTTCGAAAGATATGGCGTCTCGGCGAAACCGAGACCCGGGATAGGCTGGCAGGTACGGCCCGGCATCGTATTTTGGTCAAATAGAAATAGGATTTTACCACGGACATTTTGGCTTGACTCCTGGGTCGAGTCGGAAGCGTGCGGCTAGGCGCGTTGTGTACTTCGCTATATCCTGATTAACGCTTATCGGAAACTGACTCACTGCCAAAGCCCGCACATTATTGGAACAACGAATAAAAAAAGGCCGGTCCTGTGGTGCGGGACCGGCCGAGGAAACAACGACCTATCAATTCTTCTTTTTGCGTATATTTACTTTGGTGTCGATACCAGGCTGAATTTGCTGCAGAGCTTCGAGACCAAGCTTGGCCTGCGCTCCATAGCTATTGGGGCCGCCATTGGGATCAAGCTCCACGGCTTTCTGATAGGCTTCGACGGTTCCTGGCAGAATGATGAATTCGAGCTTATCGCCGTTTTTCTTGGTCTCCATCGAGCCGACCAGCGCAGCGCCCAGCAAATACCAAACCTGGGGATTTTTTGGATCAAGCTCGCTGGCTTTCTTCAAAGGCTCGACAGCTTCTTTCAAACGGCCGGCGTTGTACAAGCTGATACCAAAGTTGCGCCACGCAGTAGCGGCATTGGGAGGATCGAGTTCCGCGCTCTTGGTATAGGAAGCGCGGGCTTCGTCAACTTTGCCGCTTCGCGCCTGCACATTTCCGAGGTTGTTGTAATAGCCGGGGACGTCCGGCTTAGCGGCGATGGCTTGTTGATAGGCGTTGATGGCGTCGTCGTTGCGGCCCGCAAGGTCGTAAGCTTCCGCGAGCTTGGCCCAGATAATGTGCTGATTTGCGTCTTTTTCCGAAGCTGCCTTTTGTGCGGCGATAAATTCCGTGATGGCCTGATTTCCGAGGTCGGTGACTTTCGCTTTCGCAGCGTCACGTTGATCAGCGGGTGCTTTGCCTACTTCATCTTTGGCTTTGCGTTCCTGGTCCAAAAGCGCGACGCCGGCAGAGAAATGCTGCTTCATGCCCTCGAACTTGGCCTTTTCTTCTTCCTGTTTTTTGATTTGCTCGGTGGCTGCTGCACCTTGTTTGGAGACGATGTCTTTAAAATTGAGATCCGCCTTAGCCTCCTGGCCGCCTTGCACCTGAACCTTGACTTCGAACGGTTTATTGGGCGCGGGCAGAATCACGAACACGCTATACACTCCCGCCTTAAGGTTTCTAAAACTGTAATTGCCACTCTTGTCGGTTTTCGAGTCCTGCTTCACACCTTGATCGCTTACCAGTTGGATCGGAATATCAGCCCAAGGCTTAGCGGTCACATCCAGGATTTGTCCGCTAACCACGCCAATGTTTTGCGCAGCGGCGCGCGGCACCAGCACAGACACAAATAGCGCAACCGTGCAGAAACTCAACAGCCACGAACTCGCGTATTTCTTTCTCATGCTCGATTCTCCTTTGCAACAGGCCTACCGCCCGGGCGAGGCGCGCACCATTATCACTGGATTCGGTGTTGGATTCAAAGGTCAGGAGTGGGCTGCGGCGCCATGCTGAGAGATGGGATCGCTTGCGCAAGCCTCAGCGAAAGCCCGCATACGCAGCAGACAACTGTCGCATACCCCGCAAGGAGTATCCTCGCTCTGGTAGCACGACCAAGTTAGATGCAGTGGCGCGCCGAGCTCGATGCCCTTGCGAATGATTTCACTTTTCTTCAAAGTGATCACTGGCGTGGCGATTTCAATATTTGTTTCAGGGCGGGTGCCTGCGCGAATCAGTTCCTGAAAAACACGATAATATTCCGGGCGGCAATCGGGATAGCCGGAGCTGTCTTCCGCGACCGCGCCGATGTAGATGGAATGAGCGCCGATGACTTCAGCCCAGCTGACCGCTACGCAAAGAAAATGGGCGTTGCGAAAAGGGACGTACGTGACGGGGATTTCGCTGGCTTCGGCATGGTCAGAAATCTGTTGATGCTCCGGGACGGCGATGCTCCCGTCGGTAAGTGCGGAGCCTCCGATGGCTCGAAAATGATCCAGTTGAACCACCAGCCGGTGGGGCACATGATAAAAATCGGCGATGGATTCGAATGCTTGCCGTTCACGTTTTTGCGTGCGCTGTCCATAACCGGCGTGCAGCATCGCGACGCGCTCCGCGCCGTGCGCCTCTATGGCAATCGCAGTGCATACGCACGAATCCATGCCACCACTGAGCAGGACGACTGCTTTGACGTCTTGAACCTTTGAGGCGGCCATATTTCAAACGCCTTTCGTTGCCGGATCCCACACGAACTTGTGCAACTGTAATCCCAATCTCACGGGCAGAGAATCCTCGAGCATCCACTCCACTAATTTGCGAGCCTCAAGGCCCGGCCATTTGCCTTCCGGGCCTTCGAAGACCGGGGAGAACAGGACCTGGTGGACACGTTCGCGCAAATTGTGCTGCAACGTAAATTCTCGCGCGAATTCATAATCGCGGCGTGTGGATAGCACAAATTTTATTTCGTCGTTTAGGCTGAGCGCTTCGAGGTTGCGCATTTCAAAAGTGTCCGGCTCGCCGGAGTCGGGGCATTTCACGTCGACAATCTTGATCACTTCGCGCGGCAATCTGCCGATGAAGCGCTCACCGCTGGTTTCGATCATCACGGTGTAACCGGAAGCGAGTAAGTGCTGAGCCAGCGGGTAAATTTCCTCTTGAAGCAACGGTTCGCCGCCGGTTAATTCCACCAGCGGCACCGCGGCAAGGGGATGGCCTGCTTCTGACGCGGCTCCCGAAATGCGTCGGGCGAGTTGATCGACGCGGGCGGCTACCTCCGCGACATTCATTTTCGTGCCGCCGTGAAAGGCATAAGCGGTGTCGCACCAGGTGCAGCGCAAATTGCATCCGGTCAAGCGCACAAAAATGCAGGGCAAGCCCGCGCGAGTGCCTTCCCCCTGGATTGATTTGAATATTTCGGTGATAAACATGGGCTAGAGATTCGAATCGTTGTGAAGAATTGTTTCGAAGGCGAGACTACCGATCTTCTGCATTTGTCTTGGGCGCATCAGCCTTGTGCGATTTACGCGCCAGCCATAAGATGGCGCCGAAAAAAACGGTTACGGCGACGAAAAGTCTGAAATAGCCGGGTGGAATTCCCAGCGATCGCAACAGGAAAACGTATCCTAATGCGACCAAAATCACGGGAATCATAACGATGAAAAATGCCCGGTACATGAGGTTAGGTGGCCGGACGGTACTGCGCCCGGCTGGTGTCCGTCTCCCACAAAATCACGTCCGTTACATGCGCGCCCGGAGGCAAGGTACGCAAAAGCCGCGTGACCTCGTCGTAAAAATATTTAGCTAAATTTTCCGCCGAAGGATTGACGGTCTTGAAGGGCTCGACATCGTTGATAAATTGATGGTCGAGCCGGGCCATGATTTCACGAACGACGCGCTTTAATTCCGTGAAATCCACAAGCAGACCGATGTTGTCCAGTTGCGGTCCTTCGAGCGTGACGCGCACGCGGTAATTATGGCCGTGCACATTTTCGCACTTGCCCCGGTACCCGCGCAGGGCGTGACCGGCGGAAAATGTTTCTTCTACGCTGACTTCAAACATGGATCCTCAAATTGCGCCAGGAGGGACTCTGCGTAACTTTATCTTTCTATCTCTCGAGGAAGCGCGCAGCGTCAGCCGAATTATGCGTAATACGGTAGTTCGGCAGCGATTCCAGGAAAATTTTACCATAGGGCATGCGTTGGATGCGGGTGTCGAGCAGGGCCAGGACGCCGCGGTCGGTCTTGGTGCGAATCAAGCGGCCGAAGCCTTGTTTCAGGGCGAGGACCGCTTGCGGCACCTGAAATTCCGAGAAGGGATTGCGGCCGTCATCCTGCAAAGCGCGCACGCGGGCGGCAACGATGGGGTCGCTGGGAACTGCAAAGGGCAAACGGTCCACGATGACCATAGAAAGTTGCTCGCCGGGGACGTCAACGCCTTGCCAAAAGCTGGAAGTGGCGAAGAGCACTGCGGCTGGCGTGTTTTTAAAGCGCTCCAATAATACGGAACGGGGCGCGGTGCCCTGCAGTAGTAGAGGGAAGCTGACACGGGTGCGTACGCGTTCGAACAAATCGTTCATCTGGCTATAGCTGGTAAAAAGACAAAACGCGCGGCCCTGACTGTGCTCCAGCAGTTGCACAATTTCATCGGCAGCTTTGGAGCCGAAGCCGGCATCGCGGACGTCCGGCATTTTGGTGGGCAAATACAGCAGAGCTTGTTCGGGATAATCGAATTCAGGTGGCAGGGTGCGCTCTTTGACGTGATCGAGACCGAGGCGCTGGCGAATGAATTCGAATCGGCCGCCGACCGTGAGCGTGGCGGAAGTTAAGACCACGGTATCGAACTGCTCGAAAAGGCGCTGGCGCAGGATCTGGCTGACGTCGATTGGTGTGGCGGTTAGAAATACGCCTTGGTTGCGGCGCTCGTACCAATACACGTAATTCTTTTCATTGGACTCAAACAGGAAGGCCACTTCCTGACGGAGCTCAAAGCTGCGCCTGGCGATGCGCAACAATTCCTCGGGCTTTTGCACCATGGCGGCGATTTCGGTTTCCAGGCCTTTTAGCGCCGTCAACAGGGAATCGTAGGCTTCGCGATGCTGGTCCACGAATGCGTCGCGTTCGCTGCGCGCAAAAGGGAAGCGCCCGTCGCGAGGCGGAAACGCTTCAAAAAAGGCACGGGTCCTTTCGCGAACACGCTGGGAGCGGCGCAGGATGGAAGGCGAGCCTAGGTTGAGCAGCCTCAAGGATTGATCGGCGTCGCGCGCCAGCTCCTCGAAGCGATAATTGGAAATCTGGCGGCCAAAGTAATCGCTGGCCACGTCCTCGATTTCGTGGGCCTCGTCGAAAATTACCGCGGAATATTCAGGAAGGATGCTGCCGAAGTCGTCTTGCTTCAGCGAAAGGTCAGCGAAAAACAAATGATGATTAACGATGATGAGGTCGGCTTCCTTGGCGCGCTGGTGCATGGCGGTCACGAAGCACTCGTTGAAGTGGTCGCACTTCTGCCCGGTGCAGGTGTCTCGGCGGGCATCGAGGCGGGTCCAGAGATCGGAGTCGTCAGAAAGAAAAGTGAGTTCGCTGCGGTCTCCGGTTTCGGTTAGTTTCGACCATTCGCGAATTTGGCGGAAAGCGTCAATTTCTTCCAGGCCTTTCAGCAATGGCTGATGGGCCATTTGGTTGACGCGGGCGTGGCAGAGAAAATTCGAACGGCCTTTCATCACCGCGACTTTTAGATTGGGCGCGAAATGTTTCTGCAGGAATGGCACATCTTTCTGGTACAGCTGCTCCTGCAAAGACTTGGTGGCGGTGGAGATTACTACGCGGCGTCCGCTGCAAATTGCGGGAATCAAGTAAGCGAGAGTCTTGCCGGTACCGGTGCCGGCTTCCACGACGGCGTGGTGGTGGTGTTCGAACGCGTCGTGTACCACTTCGGCCATTTCCAATTGCCCAGGACGGTGCTCGTAGCCGCCGATCATGCAGCGTTCGAGAAGGCCGCCAGGTCCGAATACGTCATGCATTGAGGGACTGCCCGGGGCCGCAACATTTTCGTCGGACTTTTTCTGCGAGGGTACCGAGGGTCGCGACTGCTGAGGCGAAGTGCCGCGGCGGGTCAAAGTCAGTGGGGCAGTGCTATTCGGGCGATCTTGTTCGGAGACTTGCGTGCGCCGGCCCAAATCGGGCGCCTCGGGAGTTTTGTCGGTCGTTGCTCTGATATTGCGCGCCACGAGGGTGAGGGTCTCCTGCAGGAACTTGGAATTTATAGTAGAGATGAATAGTTACCTTAACATACTGCCTCATCGAGAACGGTCATGTGGGCGGCGGGCGACATCTTGGGTTCCGGCTTTGGCTTTAATAGTTGAACAACGCGGAAGGTTTTGCGGCGACATGTCCCAGAGGGTCGCGGTACATTCGAATTGCAGTTCGGTCCGCTGATTAAGCTGATTAGCGGCGTACATGTGGGGTGGGAATGAAGCGCAAGCAAAGGCTTGGGTATGTATTTTGTGTTGCGATGATCGCCATGGCGGGTTGCAGCGGCAACGGTCAGACGACCACGGGGGGCGGTGGCAATCAACAACCCGCCAGTCTCACTCTGACGCTGACGTCCAAGCCGGACGTTTCGCTGACGAATATTTCCGTACTCTCCGCAACCGTCAGCATTACCGGAATTACACTGAATCCTACTAGCGGGAATGCGGTCCCGTTGACTTTGTCGCCTACGACCTACCCGGTGGATTTGACACGCTTGCAAGCGGACACAGCGCTTCTGGGTGTGCTGAGTTTGCCTGCGGGAACCTACAGCAGCGCGACGCTCACGTTTTCCGCCCCAACGCTAACACTAGACAATCAGTCGGGGGCCACGCTGAACGGAACATGCTTGACCGGCACCCTTTGCAAAATTGTGCTTCCGGCAGGATCCTCGCAAGTAACTTCAGCTCCATTTCCATTGACACTTGCTGCCGGGCAAGCGTCAGGTATTTCTTTAAACTTGAATTTGAACGATGCGATTACAGTCAGTTCCGGCACAGTAGCCCTGAATTTTAGCGCCACGGACACTTTCAACGTAGCGACGCTTCCGCGGATCGGCACACCTAGCGGGACGTTCGATCTGATTGAGGACTTCGTGGGATTGGTGACGGCGACGAGCTCCACGTCTATCACCGTTAAGGCGAGCAATGGCATCTCGTTATCGATCGGCCTGCCATCGACGGTGGTGATTGAAGATCCGCAAGGATTGTGCGCGGCGGTAAATGCGACGTGCCTGGTGGCGAATCAGACAGTGATCAGCGTGGATGCCACGGTGAACAGCGCGGGCGCATTGACGCTGGTTTCGGCCGACCTGCTGAGTGCCACTCCACAAGATGAGCTGGAAGGCACGCTAATCAATACCGCGACTCCGGGACAATTCAACCTGGTGGTAGCGAACAAAGTGGTTGCGAGCGCAAATACGACACTTACGGCGGCGAATCCCGGCGATGTATTTCTGGTGACAACGGCCAATCCCACTTTCGCCGTGGACCTGGATGAATTTTTTAATAACGCATCGTTGCCACCCGCCAATGTAACTACGCTGTTTGCCGGCGTTGGGGATCTTACGGATGGCCAGGATGTAATGGTACATGTCACGGCGGCAACGGGGAGCGCCGCAACGGGAGACCAGGCGGTAACCGCGGACGCGGTTCTATTGCGATTCACGCGGACTACCGGAACGGTACAAACGGTTTCTGGACAGACGTTCACGCTTTCAAATTTGCCGCCGTTTATGTCATTCACGACCAACCCGTTGGTGGATACCATTACAGGGGCGACGAACTTTGATGGCGTGGCGGACGTCAACAGCCTCGCGGTGGGGCAGACGGTGTCCATCCGGGCGTTGCTGGTCCCCAGATCAACGTTTACTTTCTATGCGGCAAAAGTCCGGGTACAACCCTGATTTTTGTTGATGCGATAAGCCGGCTAACGTCAACAGCAGCGTAAGTGGAAATGCCCTTCAGATGAAAAAAGGCCGACACGGTGACGTGCCGGCCTCCCAGGAAGCTCTTCTAGTTCTAATGAGGTTTCCCGTTCTTCATGGTGTCTTTGTCTGCTTGGCGATCACTTTGTCCTCAATCTTCTTATAAGTAGCCATGGGAATGATTTTTTTTCGGGTAAGATCGGTTTTCTTGGCGTAGGGCCGACCATCGATTATTTTCTTGGCGTAAACGTCACCGATTCCGGGCAGCGCCTTTAACTGATCCAAAGTGGCCGAATTTATATCCACCAGATCGTCAGCCGGAACTGCGGCCGCAAAGGAACTGAAGGTTCTTGCAGGGGCGCTTGGCTGCGAAACAACTAGATTGGTACCGCAAAAGGCCGCTACCATCGCTACTACTAACCGCATTAGGTGTTTCTTCATTGATTCCTCCCTCAGGATTTTTGCTGCGCTAACTAGAGCCACTGCTAATTTTTCTCCGACGCGCGATAGCCCGCCTTCTGCGCATCGGCTTCCGTCATGTATTTGCCCTGCTTGGTCTTGCCGTACCATCGCGTTCCCGGTTTGTGGTAAACGCCGGATTCTGTATTAACCCAGACCATCCCGTTGCTGTTTGCAGGCGCTGACTGCTGGTTCGCGGATTTCGATGGCGTCCGAGCGCTGGTGGTGTTGCCAGAGTTGCCAGTCGCTGGCGGAACGGCAGGTGCCCCTGCGTCGGTAGTGCCGGAAGAGTTGGACGATTGCCGCGTGGTCGATTCCTTAGTTCGCGCGCTGGTAGTGTTGCCGGAGTCGCTCGACGTGGTCTTTGATTTCCGCTTACTTTCCGCGCCGGTCTTGGTTTCGCCGGCTGACGGCGTGTCACCGGTGGCTGGCGTCGCGCTCGCCGAAGGATCGGCTGCGGCGCTCTTTTTGGTCTTGCTCGTCGCCGTTGGAGTGGTGTTCGCGTTTTCGCCGTCAGTCTTCCCGGCGGTTTCGGTCTTAGTCTTGGACTTGCTGCGGGAAGAAGTCGTGGAGGCGCCGGAGCCGCTTGTGGAGCTGTCGGTTCCAGCCGTCTGGTTCGAATCGGTCTTTTTGCTGGATCTGGTTTTCTTTGGGGTGGTGGAGGCCTCGCCCGAATTAGCTTGGCTCGAGTTCGCCGCACCGGAAGAGTCCGCGGCTGGTTTTTTCTTTTTTTTTGTGGTCGTCGAGTCGCTTTGCGACTGGTCCGTCGATTGTGTTGATCGACGCGAGTTGTTGCCATACGACGTGCTGGTAAAGCCGAATCCAAACAACAAGACCAACAAAACCGCCAAGCTAACGTTCTTTTTCATTGCTATCCTCTGCTGCTCCTTGAAGACTCGTTGCTGCATCATTCCGGGCCAGCTGGACTCGCAAGCCTTTGTGTGACTCACGTATACCTGCGGCCTCCGACCCTAGATATCGTGATAGTCAGAATGATGCGGCGGCAGGATGCGCCCCATGAAGAGGTAAGTCAATACAGGAGAGGGTGCAGCCGGCGAGGTAAATAGAGGTTAGCCAGGAGCGATTGGCCGAGGGAGGGAGACAGGTCAGGAAGCGTTTGAATGAATCTTAGTCGCCCGCAGCTTGCACCCGGGGAGGTTCCACGGACTCCGCCAAGCCGCGGCGCATGGGACCCAGAGCAAAGGCGGGCACTTCCAATTCCGGTTCGACGGTGAGATTGGTGGCTTTGCGGGGGAATTCGGTCCGGCGATCCAGCTTTAGCCCGGCTTCGCGCAAGAATTCCGCGGAGAAGCCCATGTCTTCGGCTCGATCCACGCCCCAAAACCAGAGCTTTTCCTCGTTGCGCTGCAGAAAATCGAGCGATTCCTCGAGCTTGGTCATGGCGCGGTTGAAGGACGAAGCCAGAAAAAATACCTCCAGCGACCATGCATGACGCGGGAAGCGCACTTGTATGCGCACGCAATACTTTCCGGACTGGTTTCTCTCCATGCTGCAACGGTAGCTGTTCCTTACGGTCACAACGCGGGTTGCAATTCTGTTTTTCACGGGATTCTAGGCTCCGTCAAAAAAAAGCCGCACGCGTAAACCAATTCGGAAGGCGGCCTTGTTGCTAAAATGCTGTGGTAGGAACACTACTAGGGTATCTGGGCGTAAAAGCAAAGGCAAGAGTACCTACAAACTCGGGTGCTATCCTGTAATAGCTAGAAAATAATATAGTTAGCTGCCGAAGCTTCCAAAACCGGCCATCTTGTCGGTCATCAGCTTAACCTTGCCCTCTTGCTTGAGGCGGTTGTCGAGAGCGGTTTTAAACGCCTCGTAGGCCACGCTGCGCTTGGTCTGGAGCAACTGCTCGGTTAAAGTTTTCTTCTGCTTCTCAAAATCGCTGGGATTCGGTTCTTCTTTCGTGTCCACGCGGTACACCATCCAAGTGTTTCCCAAACTCATAGGCGCTCCCACGTCGCCGGGCTTCATCTGGAAGGCCTCGCCAAGCTGTTTGCCGCTGGCGGCTCCGGAGATGGAGTCGTTGCGGGAGATGAGGTCGCTGGTTTTGGCGTCCAATCCAAGTGCTTTCGCGGCGGCTTCAAACTTCTCACCGGCTTTTACACGCTTGGCGAGTTCTTCCGCCTTGGTTTTTGCCAGCTTGCCGGCCTCTTCCTGCCTCAAATCGTTCACCACTTGCTCACGAACCTCCTCCAACGAGCCTTGGTGCGCCGGAGCGATCTGTTGCACGGACAAAACCACGTAGCCGCGGTCGGTACGGATCGGCAGACTCAGTTCATTTTGGCGGAGGCGGAAGATGGCGTCCTTCACTTCTTTGGAGTTTCCCAGTTCCAGGACGGGATCGGTCACGGTGATAGGCCGCGTCTGGGACACCGTCAGTTGGTATTGCTTGGCTAAATCATCGAGGGAGACTTTGTTCGATTGGCGTATGGCCTTGGCGAGTTGATCGGCTGCGGCTGCGGCTTGCTGGTCGGCCAGTTGCAATACCATGGGAGCGCGTAAGGAGTCCTTTACCTCGTCAAAGGTCTTGGTTCGCGCCGTTTCTTTGTCCAACACCTTGATGATATGAAAGCCGTACTGGGTTTTCACCAGGTCGGATATTTGGCCTTTATCCAGGCCGAAGGCGGTCTTTTCAAATTCCGGGACCGTTTGGCCCTGAGTTATCCAGCCCAGGTCGCCACCTTTATCCTTTGAGCCTGGATCCTCTGAATATTTCTTGGCGAGGTCTTCGAACTTCGCGCCTTTCTTGGCTTGTTTCAGCACGTCTTCGGCGTTTTTCTTGATCTCGTCGACTTCCGCGTCGGTCTTGCCCACGGTCATGAATAGAATATGCTCGGGGTGAACGCGATTAGGCACCTGGTATTGTTGAATATTGTTTTGATACTGCACTTTCAATTGATCGTCGGAAACCTGGATGTTCCGCTGGATTTTCGTGGTGTCCAGTAAGCCGTAGCGGACCACGCGCTTTTCAGGTATCTGATAGCGCGATTTGTTTTTTTCGTACTCGGCTTTGATTTCCGCGTCGGTGGGATTGATCTTGGCAGCCAGCTCTTCGGGCTTAATCACTGCGTAGTCCAATTTTATCTTTTCGTTTTTATAGCGGAATTCGTCTTGTAGTTCATTCGGCCCTACGCTGATTCCATCGGTTACGCGCCTGCGAAACTTTTCTTCGAGTAAGCCTTGGCGGATCAATTCTTCAAAGACCTGCACGGTAAGTTGGAAGCGTGCCTGCACTTCGGCCGAGTAACGATCCATGCCGACAAAGCTGCCGTTGACGAAGGCGCCCGGCACGTACTGCTTGATGCGGTCCGCGCGCTCCTGGTCGGAGACCGCTATGCCCAGGCGCTTAGCCTCGTATTCAATTTCCTTCTCAAAGACCAGTTGATTCAGGATCTGGCGCGCGTACAGCGATTCGAGCGGCTTGGGGACTTGATTTCGTTGCTCGATCTGCGCTAATTGCTGGCGCACTTCTCCCAAGGTGACGGCTTGATCGCCGACCTTGGCCACGGTGTCGGTGGCGGCCTCGCCAGTTCCGGGTGTTTGAGGCACCAGGTAAAGCAGCATGCTCCCGCCGAGAACCAAGACGACGACGCCCAGGAATATGCGGTACCCAAGTTTCCGGTTATCTGAATCTCCAGCCATCCGATCAGTCTCCTCCGTCACTGCACAAACACTAAATTATAGGAGATACCGGCGCGACCCTCAATGACAATCGGGGGTAATCGAGTCTCGACGCCGTAAATAGCCGCTGCGCCAAGGTCGAGCGGAGTGGAAATTTTCGTTGGCTTTCCGCGAGGTGTGCTCATTCGCTATTTGCAGTTTGACTACGACCCGCCAGCCGAGTTGAACGGCGCTCAAATCGCTGTGCTAGATTTTAAAATTGGAGCAGTAAGCACCCAATCTCGTGAGCGTACAAGCACCCATCGACCCAAAGCACACCGTGGCCTCCGGCAAGGAGCCGCGGGTAGAGGTTTATTGGACGGCGGTCACCTACAAGACCGTCATTGTTTACGCCCTTGTTCTCCTTGGCGCAATTCTTGGCGTGGTGTATCTAATCTCACCCGATCTCTATTCATCGCTTTATCACAAAGCTTCGAACGCCATCTCCACGCCCGATACGGAAAACTTGTCCATCTCCCAGATGCAAGCCAAGTTTGTAAATCTTGACGGCAAAGTTCAAATTAAGAAGGTCAACTCCGTGCAGTGGGTGACCGCCGATTATAAGACCACCCTGGACAAGGGCGATTTCGTGCAAACCGGATCCGATAGCGCCGCGCGCATTACCTTCGCGGACGGCACGACGTACACGGTGAAGTCCGACACGCTGGTGACTGTGGAAGAGAATTCGATGGCCAGCAACAGACCAACTAGCGTGGCCATGCGCATAAGCACGGGTTCCGTGGACCTCGCCACTGGGAATTGGAGTTCGCCCGGTTCCAAAGCGGTGGTCAACGTCGAGGACGCCAGCGCGCAACTGCGGCAAAACAGCCGTGCGTCGGTCAAGAATGATCCAGATAGCAACAATCATGAGATCGTGGTTTCTACCGGTTCCGCGGAAGTGCAGCGCGGCGACGAGAGAATTGAGCTGACGCAGTGGGAAAAAGCCAGCTTCCCAACCGGAGGCGGTATTCAGCGATCCAACGTTCTGGCGCCGCCCTCACTCGTAGAGCCGCTGAATCTTGCGCCGATCATCAACGAGAAGCCTAAGATTTCGCCCGTGCATTTCGTGTGGAAGTCCGTGGAAGATGCGGTGTCGTACACTGTGCGGCTCAGCGCTACCACATCGTTCCGCACCATCGTGAAGCAAGCCAAAGTTTCGGGTACGTCCGCGGACATTGTCGGGCTCGATCCTGGCGAGTATTTCTGGAATGTGACCGCGCAGGATGCCAAGAAGCAAACCAGCGAAGTCAGTGAGACGTTTCAGTTCACGCTGGTGGCCCAGGGCAAATCGCAGGACATGATGCTTGAAATTGAGGGCACGCAGCTGCACGGGCGCGTGGCGGAAATTGTGGGACGAACGGAGCCGGGAGCGGCGCTCATCGTGAACGGGCAGTCGGTGCCGAATATCGCGCCTGATGGGCAATTCCGGCATTTCACCGAGCCCTTGGAGCCGGGACAGCATACGATCTCGATTATTGGTTCAAACCGCCGTGGAGGGACCGCGCAACAGACAGTCTCCATCGTGGTACCTAAGTAAATTTTGGATTTTGTAGGAAATCGCAGAACAAGCGTCGGTTCATCCTATCTTGCGTTGCCGTATGCTTGGGCAGAGAGCAAAACACGGTTGGCAGGGTGCGGCAGATCTGATTGTTTTAGTAGCCATGGAATTTTTTCACGGGAGACGGGGGAATGAATAAGAACGGTTACAACTTACGGTCGGTCTTCAGTTTATTTTCCTCCGACCTGGCCATTGATCTTGGCACCGCAAACACACTGGTGTTTTCTGCCGGCAAGGGCATCGTGGTTAACGAGCCCTCCATCGTGGCGATCAACAAATCCACTGGAGAAGTCGTGGCGGTCGGGCGCGAAGCGAAAGACATGCTGGGCCGGACTCCCGGCAATGTGGTGGCTATCAAGCCCATGAAAGATGGCGTCATCGCGGACTTTAAAGTTACCGAGAAGATGCTCACCTACTTCATTCAGAAGGCGCACAATCGGCGCGTGCTGGTTCATCCGCGCATCGTAATCGGCGTACCCAGCGAAATCACCCCGGTGGAAAAGCGCGCGGTGCAGGATTCCGCTTATCGCGCGCGTGCCAGCGAAGTTTATCTGGTGGAACAAGCCATGGCCGCCGCCATCGGCGCGGGCCTGCCCATCGAAGAACCCTCAGGCAACATGGTGGTGGATATCGGCGGCGGGACCACCGACATCGCGGTCATTTCCATGAGCGGCATCGTGTATTCGCGCTCGGTGCGGGTGGCCGGCAACGAAATGGACGAAGCGGTCATGCAATATCTCAAGCGCAAGTACAACCTGCTGGTTGGTGAGCGTACCGCCGAACAAATTAAAATGGAAATCGGCTCGGCATACCCGCTGGAAAAGCCTTTAACCATGGAAGTGAAAGGACGCAATCTTATTGAGGGCGTGCCGCGCACCGTGACGATCGATGACAGCGAAATTCGCGAAGCGCTGTCTGAATGCGTGGCTACCATTTTGAATGCTGTCCGCGTGGCCCTGGAGCGTACCCCCCCTGAACTTTCCGCGGACATCAGTGACCGCGGCATCGTGCTTACCGGAGGTGGGGCGCTGCTTAAGAATCTTGATAAACGCATCCGCGAAGAAACCGGCTTGCCCGTCTCCATTGCTGATGACCCGCTGGCATCGGTGGTGCTTGGCACCGGAAAAATGTTGAGCGATTTCCGGTTGCTGCGGCAGGTGTGCATCGACTGAGAATTCATCAGGCCTCGGCACTTTCTGAGAGCGCATAAAAGGATTCTGCTAACGAAAGACAGATGGCCAGCCGTTTCTTGAAGGAAAATTTGCAACCTTGATCTTTCGAAAACAACTAGGAATGTTGATCAGCTAAAGCACATGCCGGGCATACCTTCTCGTCACAAATCGATCTTTCTGCTCACCGGCGTTGTGTTGCTGCAAGTTTTGTTGCTGGCCTTGCAGATCAAACGCGACTCGGAAGGCCGCTTGATTCGCGTGTGGACCGTTGGCGCATTCTCTCCGTTTGAGCGCGCGGGCAATCATGGCATCGGGCACCTGCGTGAGACGTGGCGTCATTATTTCGCGTTGCAAAATGCCTCGCGCGACAATGAACAGCTTCGCCGCGAAAACGACGAACTCAAGATGCAGGTCAATCAGCTGCAAAGCAAGGCCATTGAAGCGGACCGCCTGGCGTTGCTGCTGAACTTTCACAAATCCCATGAGAACGTGCCGATGCTTGGCGCGCGGGTGATTGCTACCAGCGCGGGAACCGCCAGCGCCACCATCATGCTGGACCGCGGCTCGAAGGACCACATTAAGAAAAATATGGGCGTCATTACGCCGGAAGGGGTGGTCGGTAAAGTGGTTGAAGTTTACGACAACACTTCTGAAGTGCTCCTGCTAACCGATAAAGACAGCGGCGTGGGCGCCATGCTCAGCAACTCTCGCAAGCAAAGTCCAGTTGGCGGCGCTGGTGAACCGTTGCTGGTCATGAAGTACGTCGCTAACGACGATGTTGTGAACCTCGGCGAACGCGTAGTGACCAGTGGCATGGACAAAATTTTTCCGCGCGATCTCCCCATCGGAACCATCACGGAGATTAAACCTGGCAATCCTTTTAAGAGCATTCGCATCCGTCCCTCGGCGGATCTGGAGCGCCTGGAAGAAGTGATTGTTCTTCTTACTCTTCAGCCGCTGCAAATGAATCAGGAAACGGAAACGGGGAAGCCTTCCGCAAGTGTCGCGACTAAGCCAGCCGGAGAAACTGCAAAGCCGTCCGCGAGCGCTGCAAGTAAGCCGGCGGTGGAAGCGGCAAAGTCTCCGACTAGCGGAGCTGCCGCAAAGCCGGCTCCGGCGGTGGCGCCCCCGACGACCATACCAACTTCTGAGAACGCAGCAGCGGTGAAACCGGAATGAACGACGCCTTCGACATTCGCAACATGGAATCGCACATCGAGGTGCACAAGTTCCGGGGCGGAGCCATCGTGGGCGCCACGCTCCTTGCCCTTATGTTTCAGGCTTTCGTGCCGGTTTATTTTGCGAAAGCCGCAATGATTGATCTGCCTTTGCTGATCACCATTTATTTTGGGCTGAGCCGGCGCAATCCCTCCACCGGTCTCCTGTTAGGCATGGTCATCGGGCTGTTTCAGGACAGTCTCAGCGGGCCCACTGTTCCTCTCGGTCTCTACGGCATCGCGAAAACCATCATCGGTTATCTGGCCTCTTCCATCGGCGCACGTCTGGACACCGAGCACCCCGCTGCGCGGTTTGCGCTCACGATTATCTTTTTCGGTTTGCACCAAGGCATCGTGCTTTTGACGCGACGCATTCTTCTCGCCCAGTCCAGCGTCTGGTTCACCATGCATCTCGCCGTAGCCGCGGTGGTCAACGCCATTGTGGCCGTGTTTCTTTTCGCGCTGCTCGATCACCTTCGCAAATCCTGAGCTTCGAACAGCCAATAAGCAGCCAATTTGACGGTTGCGCCCTGGCGGCTATATGGGCGAAAATTGACTTTCTGGCCGCGCTTTCATGGTCCTCGAGAGCGCAAGCGGGTGCCTCTACATCACTGCACGATTAGAAGGACAAGCCATGACGCAAACAGTTGGTGAATTAAATCCGCCGGTTCGGTTGATGCTGACGCCAGGACCGTCTTCTGTAGATCCGCGCGTGTATCGCGCGATGGCCACACCGTTAGTGGGGCACCTCGATCCCTGGTTTAAAACTTGCATGGACGAAACGCAACTGCTGCTGCGGCAGATTTTTCAAACGGAAAATAGATTGACGATGCCGCTTTCGGCGTCGGGGTCTGGCGGAATCGAAGCGTCAGTCCTCAACACCTTGGAACAAGGCGATGAAGGCATTGTGGCGGTGAACGGCCTTTTTTCGGACCGCATGTTTGAGATTGCGCAACGGACCAGCGCGAAAATCACCAAAGTGGAAGCTCCCTACGGGAACACCGTGGACGCCGAAGATGTGCGTCGCGCGGGCAAGGGCAGAAAAATTAAAATTATCGGGTTGGCGCAAGGCGAGACTTCATCGGGGGTTTTGACGCAGCTGGCGGACTTCCGAAAAGTAGCGGATGAACTAGGCGCGCTGCTGGTGGTGGATACCGTGGCATCGCTGGCGGCTGTGCCGCTGCACGTGGATAACGAGCGCGTGGATATCTGCTTCAGCGGAACGCAAAAGGCGATCAGCGCGCCGCCGGGCATGTCACCCATCACCGTAAGCGCACGCGGCGAAGAAGTCTTGCGCACACGAAAAACGAAAGTGCAAAGCTGGTATTTCGATTTGACCACGGCGATGAATTATTGGGGCAAGGAACGGTTGTATCATCACACACCGCCGATCAGCCTGATTTACGCCTTGCGCGAAGCGATGCGCATTGTGATGCAGGAGGGCCTGGCGGTGAGGTGGGAGCGGCACCGCACCAATCAGCTGGCGCTGATCGCCGGGCTGGAAGCCATGGGACTCGAGCTGCTGGTGAAAAATCCGGCGGAGCGATTGCCAACGGTCACGGCGGTAATGATCCCCAAGGGAATCGATGACGCCCGGGTGCGCAACCAGCTGCTGGATGAATTCAACATTGAGATAGCCGGCGGCCTGGGTCCGTTGAAGGGTAAAATCTGGCGCGTGGGCCTGATGGGATACTGCAGCCAGAAGAATAATGTGCTGCTTTTCCTGGCGGCGCTGGAGAAAATAATGCTGGAACTCGGTTTGCGGGTTCCGGAAGGCGCGGGAGTGGCAGCTGCTATCCGTAATTACACGCAGGTGGAAACCGCTTCGGCCGCGTCGCGGTAAAAGTCAGGCAATGCATCAGCAGTTCTCAGTACGAAAGCACGAATAAATTGCAGAATCATAAAAATTCGGAGAACGCGTGACCACACGTCCAGTATTGGCAAACGCCGGCGCCATGAAAGAATTTGTAGGCGCCTTCGAAGTCACTTCCAAATTGACCGGCCACGCCTATGAATGCCGGTTTTCGTACCTGTGGAACGGCATCGCCACGCGCCACAGCGACACCATCGATACCAAATTTTTTGTCGACGGCGACGTGGTGATGGTGGGCCTGGCGCATACCGCGTTCGTAAAATTTCGCGAGCGCAGCGGCCGCGACTTGACGGACCGCGAGGCCAGCTTTATCGCCGCGGATTACTTGAGAGAGCGCCTGGAAGAAGAAGATGTGCGCCCGGTGTACGATGTGACGCACGAGGATGTTTTGCGATTGATAGAGCAGGTCGGCATCAAGTAACCAATTCCCCTCAAATTGCGGCAGAATAGACCGCGCATGAAGACTTTTCCCTCCACGCTGACCACTACCAGTGAGCGCCTCACCAACGTACTTTCGTACGGCGCATTGCTGCTGCTCGGCTACGTGGTGTATCTGATCTTCGAGCCGTTTCTGGTGCCCCTGACGTGGTCGGCGGTGCTGGCGATATTCTTCTATCCGGTGCATGAACGGTTGGTGAAGCGGCTGAAGCCCAACTACGCGGCGATGATGAGCACCGTGGGTGTGACGGTGTTACTGATCGCGCCAACACTGGTGGTGCTGTCGTACACCGCGAAACAGGCCATTGATGCCACCGCACGATTGCAAACCGCGCTCATGAATCCGGAACGCGAGCTGCCCGCCGAGGTGGTGGCACGGGTGCGCGCGGAACTCCCCGAAGCATGGCAATCGATAGATTTTTCCGAGCCGTTGCGGCAGGCGGCCGAGAGGGTTGCGACCTTTCTGGCCGGCAAGTTCGGAGCGCTGGTTAAAAATCTGGTGAGTTTCTTTATCGCGCTGTTCATTCTGGTATTCGCCTTGTTTTTTATGTTTCGTGACGGCGAAGACGTAGTGCGAGCGATAAAACATTTGTTTCCGTTTGACCGCACCATACAGGAAGAAATGTTCGTGGAGTCCAAAGAGCTGATCTTCGCAAGTGTGGCGGTGGGACTTCTGGTGGCGGGCATCCAGGGTTTTTTGGGTGGGACGGCGTTTGCAATAACGGGTCTACATTCGCCGGTTTTCTGGGGAGTGGTAATTGCGTTTTTTTCACTGGTGCCAGTGGTGGGCTCGGCGCTCATCTGGCTGCCCACCGCGCTATGGTTGGGATTCAGCGGACATTGGGGAAAAGCCATCACCATAATGATTATTTGCGGCGCGGTGGCAGGCATCGCCGACAATATCCTGCGGCCATTGTTATTGCGTAACCGTACGCAACTGAATGAGCTGCTCTTGTTTATTGGCGTGCTCGGAGGACTTTCTGTATTTGGGCTGTTGGGACTGGTGGTTGGGCCAGCGATTGTGGCTGCCGCGATGGGTGTATTTCGCGTGCATATGATGCACCGTGAAGATTTGGCAGCTTCACGAAGTAGTGAACTGGTGCTTCCACGAGTTGAGAACTCGTAACCGAGTGCTCAACTACTAATCCAAAATAGGGCCGGGCTACGTGTCGGTATGTTAGAGTACCCCGCTCGATGACTTCCAAGGACATCAAAGCCGTGCCGGTGCATGAGGAATTGCCGCCCGCCAAATTGCGGTGGCGATGCGAGCTGTCGCGAATTCCGTTTGAAACCACGGCGCAGGCGGAATTGCGCGAAGGCTTCATCGGTCAGGAGCGCGCGCTACGAGCGTTGAAAATGGGAGTGGAGCTGTCCGCCCCGGGCTACAACGTGTTTGTTTGCGGACTGGCGGGAACCAGCCGCGGCGGAACCATCGCCAGCATGATCGAGAAGTTGAACCCGCGAACCAAGAAATCGCTGGATCGCTGTTACGTGAATAATTTCAAAATCGCGGATCGCCCCCGGCTCCTGTCGCTGGCACGCGGACAAGCCAACGGAATCAAGAAGGACATGCAAGCGGGCATCGATTTTTTGCGGCGGCGGATTCCGCAGGTTTTCGAGGGCGAACCATTCCAGCGGCAAAAGGGCAGAATCGTAGAACGCTTTACGGTCCGTGAGAAAGAGCTGATGGACGATTTCACGCGGCGAATTGCGCGTGAACAATTCGCGCTTGGACACATGCAGGTGGGCGCGGTGGCGCTGCCGGAAATTTTTCCGGTGCTGGAAGGGCAGATGGTGCCCATTGAAGATATTTCCAAAATGGTGCACGAGGGAAAGCTGGAATCGCCGGTAGCGGAGGCCATCGAGCGGAAATACGAGCAGTTCCGGCAGGAATTCACGGTGGTGTACCGCAAGACGCTCACGTTGTCGCGGGAGTTGGCCAGCGAGCTTAGCTATCTCGAGCAGGAAGCTGCCTCGGTTCTGGTGGATGGGGCCATCGAAGAGCTGAAAGAAAAATATCCGGGCACCGGCGTGGCCGAGTATCTGGAAGAAGTGCGGCATCACTTGCTGGATAATCTGGGGCCCTTCAAAGAGCGCGAGGGAGAAAGCGAAACGGAAGCCGGCGCCGAGCCTCCAGACGGTTTGCCGAAGCTGCCGGGATTGTCGGAACGCGACCCGTTCCGCGTATACGGCGTAAATGTGATTCTGGCGCACGGGGATGAGGATACTTCGCCGGTGATTTTTGAAACGACGCCGACGTACGCGAATCTGTTTGGCACGATTCAACGCGCGTATGACGCACGAGGCGGCTGGACCAGCGACTTCATGGATCTGCGCGGCGGATCATTGCTGCGCGCGGACGGCGGCTTTTTGATTATGTATTCGCTGGAAGCGCTTTCCGAGACGGGCGTGTGGCGGGCCTTGAAACGCACGCTGAATCACAGCCGCCTGGAAATCCAGCCGCTAGAAATGTTTTATCCCTTTGGCGGCAGTGCGCTGAAACCGGAAGCGGTGCAGCTTGATGTGAAAGTGATTTTGATCGGGGATCGCGAGTTGTACGAAGTGCTGTATCAGTATGAGGAGGATTTTCGCAAAATTTTCAAGGTGCGCGTGGAGTTCGACGAAGAAATGCATATGAGCGATGGCGTTATCGCGGAGTATGCGGGCCGGCTGCGCGCGCTGTGCGAAAAAGAGAATTTATTTCCATTCGATCGCGGGGCCTTCGCGGCGATGCTGGAATACGGGGTACGACAGGCCGGGCGGCGCAATAAAGTCACCGCGCGATTTGTGGATATGGCGGACCTGGCACGCGAGGCGCACTACGCGGCCATGGCGGCGGGCGAGACGGTGGTCCGTGCTGCGCATGTGCGAAGCGCGCTGGCTTCCAAAGTGGAGCGGCACAATTTGATCGAGACGCGCGTGCGCGAAATGATCGAAGAAGGCACGTTGCTGGTCGACGTGGCCGGCGAACGTGTGGGGCAGGTGAATGGACTGAGCGTGTTGGAAATTGGCGGGTATTCGTTTGGCAAGCCGGTGCGCATTACCGCTTCGGCGGCTTTGGGAAAAGCGGGGCTCATCAATATTGAACGGGAAGCGAACCTCAGCGGCCGGTTTCACGATAAAGGCGTGCACATTATTTCTGGATTTCTGCGTACCCGCTTTGCGCAAGATTCACCACTTTCGCTGGCGGCGAGTATTTGTTTCGAGCAATCGTATTCAGGCGTGGATGGCGACAGTGCAAGTTCGACGGAAGTGTACGCGCTCTTGTCGGCGCTCTCTGGACTGCCGTTGCGCCAAGACATCGCGGTAACCGGATCGATGAATCAACAAGGTGACATTCAAGCGATCGGCGGAGTGAACGAAAAAATTGAAGGATATTTCGGTGTGTGCCGCATTCAGGGGCTAACCGGCAGCCAGGGCGTAATGATTCCGGCGTCGAACGTTGAAGACTTGATGTTACGCGAAGATATTTTGGATGCTGTAGCGGCCGGCAAATTTCACATCTGGCCGGTCGCCACAGTTGAGCAGGGCATAGAAATTTTGACCGGCAGGGCCGCCGGCACGCGCGCCGATAAAGGGAAATTCGAAGATGGCACGGTTTTCGCCCTGGTCGACGAAAGACTGCGCGCCATGGCTAGCACGATGAAGGATTATCTGTAGCTTTTCACGGTGCAGCCGGCGTGGGCGCGAGATATGCGCGGCGACAATCGACACGATAGGCTGGCGCAGCGGCAGACTGGCCCGAGTCGGTGGTTACCCGGACTTCCAAAGAATGAATGGTTCCGTCGTGGGCCGGCGGGATGAACGCCAAGCTGAATTCGTGCCGGACAATTTGCGCGATGTGCGCGAACACGGTTGGAAGTTCATTTGAGTTGGCGGGGAAATAGGCCTGCCCGCCGGTTGTTTGCGCGATCTGCCGGAGAAGCATGTCTGCTTCTGCGAATTGTTGCGAAGTGAAGGCCACCTTGGGAGACGGCGATTTCTTTTTGGTTGCTACCGCCGGCGGATTTCGCAAATCGCCAGTCAGAGAGACGGCCAGGATTCGCACGTCGCTGGTCTGCAAGCAGTTCAGTAAATCCTGAATCTGCTTTGTGGAAGAAGTGTCCACGCCGGTCGAAAGCAGAACGATCGTTTTTTTGCCATGTACCGAGGTTAGCCAGTCCAAGACTTTTGACAGGCTCGCGGATAAATTCAAAGAGCCGAAACCCAGGTTAAAACCGAGATCATCGAACGCAGCAGCGACGGATTGCTTGTTGGTGGTGAAGTCGACCAGTCCCTGTGGGGCGTCGGCGTATTTAACGACCGCAACGCGATCGTCGGGCGACAAACCGCTTAAGAACTGCTGAGCCGCTCGCAGATGGCTGCCTTCGAGAAGGTATACCGCGGGACCAGCTTCGATGAGCACGAGAGCCTGTGCGGGCTCCTCCACATCCAGGAAATCGGTGATCGGTTGTTCCACGCCGTTGTCGAAGATGTGAAAATTTTCTCGCTGAAGGCCTTCGGCGAATTTGCTCGAAGGATCAGTTACCAGCACTCCGACGTTAACGCGATCAACGCTAACTCGGATGGGTTCCGACCGTTGCGCGGCGGGAGTTGGTGAGGTTGGCAATGCCTGCGAGAGCACTCGCTGGGAAAGCAGCAAGCTTGCAAAAACTAAAATGCAAAGGACAGCAAGGAGTTTTCGGCGAAGCAAAATCATTCCGCCGTTTTATTCAATCCACTCGTCGAAATGCAATCCTTGGGCGTCCTTCCAGGAAGCGCTGGAAGCCACGTGAAGATGACGAGCGAAGACTTCTGGATTTACGTCCAGCATCCATGACGGTGTCGGTGTAGCGGCGGCATTGCCAGCACCGGGCGAGCGTTTTGCTGCGGGCGTCTTGTTGGCTTCAGCGACTACACGGGCTTTGAGGGCCGGCCAATCCACTTTGCGAAAATCAAAGTAGCCCAGTCCGTTGATGGTGGTAGGGAACTGGGCACGAGCGGTTTGAAATCCGGGAGCGCCGGCGAGGCCTGCACTGGCGCTTTGGGGGTGTTTTGCCAGCGCCTCGCGAACGGCTTCCAGACGCGAACCAACTACAAGATAATCTGAGGTCGCGGCCAGGTGATAAAAATCCCACTGCGCGGTGCCTGCAGAGCTGGATGAGCCACCCGCGGAAATTTTCATGAAAGTGGTTTCGCCCTCGGCACGTTCGGAGGCGATTTTATCGCTGAACAACGTGTGAATCAGTTTCAGGGTGCCGGGCTTGTCACGAATGCCGATCAAATAAATTTGTTTGTTGTTATCGAGCGATGGACTGGTTTGCAAAGACGCGAATTCCCCAGTGAACAGCGCCAGAGCGCTGCTGATGGACTGGCCCAGCTTGGACTGCGCCATCATCTCAAGCATGTTGACATTGCTCTGCTGCCCCGGAGGGAAAACGGAGGCGGCTATTCGTTTGACGATGTCATACAACCCGGGCAGATTAATTTGCGTATCGGAGTAAGAAACAGCGTCGGCGGGTACCATGTTTAATGCCGCGGGCGTTGCCGAGCCCTTATCCCAAATGTCAAACAAAGAACCAGGAGAAGTATCTCCAAGCGCGACAGCTTGTATACGGGTCTTAGTGCCTTCCATCAATACACGGCCGCAAACCGAATGAATGGCGTCGAGCCTGAGGGCTTCGAGCGCCGGACTCAGTCGAAAGCCACCAGCTGCGACGTCGGGCGCAACATTTTTTAAATCGGGGACACGCAAGAAAAATTCGACCTGTCCCGAACCGAGAACAGAATGGGCTTCTTTATAGGCCGGGGAATCGGTGAGAGCCGTGGCGGAAGACGTCTTCCCCGCAAGGCGGCCGAGAATTTCTTCCAGCACCGCAGGCTCGTTAGCGCTCACCGCATATTTGCCGTGTTCGACCCAGTAGGTCGCACCCGTTTTGCGCTGCACTTTCAGGACCGGGACACCGGCGATCGTCATCTGCGAAAGTTGGGGAACTTCTTTTTCACTGGAACGCAAACTCAGAACCGCTTTGGAGAGAATGGCTTCTTTTCCAGCGCGATCATAAACGAAGAAAATCCCGTTCCAGGGTTTTGCGTTTGCAGCTGAAGAATCATTGGAAGGCTCAGGCCGCTTCTTTTGAGGGTCGCTTAGATAACCGAGAACAAAAGCATTTTCCGCGAGAGAAGCATATTCTTCAATTTGTTGACGAGTCAGGCGGTTCTCGGGTGACTTCTCCTCGGAACTTTTGAGGATGGCGTTGGTCACCGAAGAACGCACTGGAGCGAATCCGGGATCATCCCAAAGCGCGGCGATAGAATTTGTCTTCCGGAGGTCGGCGCTTGGTTGGCCACGCCACACAAAGTAAAACGTGGTGTTGGCAGGCATCTGCGTGGGCTCGAGCGGCACCTGCGCCGAAGCGACATTTGCGACCAAAAGAAAAATGGTGGCGGCCAGCAGCCAGTAACGTTTCTGCATGACTTTCATGAGGGCTCCCAAGCTGATGCTAAATAGTAACCGCAGGCTGATGCAAAGCCCTAAAAAGCAAAAAGCCCTGCGTCGCGAGTATTACTACGCGAAGCAGGGCTTCAAGATAACAACGCCGCGAGGCTTACGGTTTAGCCGCTGTGGAAGCGGGCGTGGCTGCGGGAGTCGCGGCGGGCGCGCCTCCAGCGTCTTTGGGGGTAGAGAGATAGCCCTTGATTTGATTCTTGCCCACGTCGAACACCACTATTTCGTAGGGAGCCATTCGGGTGGCGCCACGCATGTAAAACTGGACCGGCTCTCCAGCGGTTTTGTCTTTCTTCTCGATAGAGCGATCGTCGGCTAAAACGGTAACCGTGTACCGGGACTTTTTCTGGTCGGCCTTATTCAGGGCCATCTGGACGGGGCCAACCCGCTGGGGAGTCTTGCTTTTCTGCACGGTAAATTCGTAGTAGTTACGATCGCCGCGGCGCCGCAGCTCTTCCAAGTCGTCGCGGTTGTGCGCGATCAGACCGCTCATCACGCCCATGTCGCCGGTGGCTCGTTTAAGTTCCCCTTTGGTGGCCTCCAGGTCCGTTCTGGTGCTTTCAATATCCTTTTTAGCGCCACCTACTTCGGTAGCCACGGAAAGGATTTTCTCATCGCTTTCCTTTTTGACCTCAGTAAGCTCGGAAGTCAGCTTCTGATCCGAAACTTGCTGTTCCTTGCGAATGGATTCGGAACGGCTGCGCGCTTGCGCAAGTTCGGAGCGGGTCATACCAACTTTTTGTTCGGTAACTTCCAGGTGGCCCTTAAGGTCGGCCAATCGAGAGTTAGCCTGCTCCAACTGCGCGGACAGGACTTTGTTCTGCTCCTGTTGATGCGACAGGTCTTGCTCCAGCCGCGATTGTTGCGAATGCCCCACGTAGGCAAGAACCGCCAACCCGGCGAAGAGCACTACAAACAATACGGCGATCCAGCGGGGCGTGCCTGGACTCTCGTAGTGGTAGGTTTCCTGTGGGCTTGGTACGTTTGGAGAAATACTCATTCAGCCTCCTCGGTCAATTAACTCGGATGCGTTACCCTCAGGAAGGGTTCGCCGGAAATTATGGCCTGCGCCCGGCCGCGTGTCCATGCCGGACTCCTGCGCGAGCGCGCCCCGCAAGTATTATTGCATGGGACGCCGCCGTGGGAACGCGGAAGCCGGCCAGCGGGCTAACACTGACGTGGTCAAACCCCCACGAGGAGTGAACTCGCCGCGGACGATGCACCACTTGGGGCGAGCGGATTTTACAATATCGCGCAGCATCTTATTCACGGCATTCTCATAAAAAATTCCCAGATCGCGGTAGGCCAGCAGGTACATCTTGAGAGCCTTGAGCTCCAGACATTCTTTGGCGGGCATGTAACGAATGGTGATGGTTCCGAAATCGGGCAGGCCGGTCTTGGGGCAGACCGAAGAATACTCCGGAAAACGCGTAGTGATAATGTAGCCCGGAAACTGATTCGGCCATGTTTCAAGTGCCGGCAGACGGGCATTGACGCCCGCGCGAGCGTGTTCATCAGTGTAATTCGCCATGGTGACTCCGGGTGCTAGTGTAACGAGTAGGCAGTAACTTCCATTGAAGTGTAAATTATAAAATAAAGTATCACTTTTTTTGCTATTTTAGATTCAACGTAATGATTTGCCCAGCTTGCCATTCCAGCGGTGGCCGCCGCTCGCGGCGCCGCAACGTCATAGACTATGTCCTGGCGCTAGGGGGAATTGTGCCCTGGCGCTGCCCGCAGTGTGAGAAGCGCTTTCACTCGCGTTCTGTGGCGCTACGTAATGTACGCTATGCGCGTTGCGGAATTTGCGGCAACCTGGAACTGCAGAAGATTTCGCCCCAGTATGTGGCCGGGCCGTTATCACTCATGGCACGAATGCTGGGATTGCCCGCTTTGCGCTGTGATCCTTGCAGACATAAATTTTTTGCTCTTCGTCCAGTGCTGCGAGAGTGCCCGCGACTTAGTTCAACGTCCGGGGATCAGGCTGCGTAGACTCACTTACAGCGTTTTACTGACCACCAGGGTGGTACTGGCATTCCCGGTGTCTCTGTCTTACCATTCTAACTAATGTCTAACTAAGGGTGCTAGCGAGTAACTTCGCGAGTAACTTCCCTTTGGAGGTACGACTAGTGAAAGAAGGCTACTTGAGATAGATTGCGTTACGGAGGAAATGAATGAACATTATTGCGGCGATCAGACAGGAAGAACGCAAACTTGAGAAAGAGCTGAGCAAGTTGCGGAAAAAGTTGGAGGGTGTGCGCGCGGCCGGAAAAGCACTAAGGGGTTCCGCTGGCCGGGAGTTACGCACGGTAAAGAAGCGGGTGCTGTCCGAAGCTGGAAAGGCGAACATTATCAGAGCCGCAAAAAAAAGATGGGCAAAGATTCGGGCTGAGGGAAAAACGCTGGGTGGATCTGCCAAACGTGAGGTAACCACCATGAAGAAGCGGGTCCTATCCGAGGCCGGGAAACGAAACATTGCCAGGGCTGCCAAGAAGCGCTGGGCAAAGTTTCGGGCGGAAACCAAAAAAGCGGTGGCCTAGAAATTTCCTAAGCTAAAAAATATTCTGGAGTTCGTGGACCTTTGTGCCGTACCGCATGCGGTGCTAAAGTTTATGGACGTTGTGGCGATATGGTGCAAGGGTTAGCACGCGGCCCTCTCAAGGCCGAAATCCGGGTTCGAATCCCGGTATCGCTGCCAAAACCTTGCCAAATGGTACGAAACCGGGGATTATGACCGAGTAAAAACAGACGTACAAAATAAGTCAGTATCCATACGAAGCGACCCCAGAGCTCGGCCCGCAACTAACTAACAGTTTGGAGATCATTTTGAATACTTACAACGTCACGTTGAAATATGAAGACCGCAAAACAGGACCGGACGGCCGCACGATCAAGATTGATGCGTCCAGTATTGGTGGTGCGATTGGAAAGGCCACTCGCGAATTCGTGAAAAGTTTGGATCGCAAGCAACGCTTCGATATGAACAAGGGATTGAAAATCGAGGCTGTTCGAGTCACCACCGACAAGTCCGAAGTTCCTACAGAAGCCCCCAGAGAACCAGAGGCGAGCGCGCAGTAGGACCGTGCGGATGCCGGGGCCGAACCTCACTGGCAACGGCGTTATCAACGAGTCCTTGCTGGGTATTCTCTTGATCGCTCAGACCGACGGTCCAGTCAACCGGGCCGTCCCACCCCTATGTGTGTGTCCTTATGCCATGGAGTGAGACGAGGTATCCACCGCGGAACATGAGCGCAAAAGATTTGGTACTCAGCGCCAAAGGATTTCCGCAATGTTGGTTCTTCGTAAGAGCGCACAAATAAGTGCATCACAAGCCAGGCAAGCGTCGCATACGCGAGCATGTAAATGTCACCTAGAAGCAGAGCTTGACCCAGTATCAATGACACGACCGCGAGGTACATAGGATTACGGACGTAGCGGTAGAATCCCTTGACTACCAGGTGTCGCGTTGGAAAGACGGGCGCAGGTGTGCCGATACCTTCAAGTGCGAATCGTCCGAATGATTCAAGCAGTACGGGGATGGCGAAGGCTATGAGCAGGACACCGATTACTTGGAAAAGTCTAAAGCCTAAGAACGCTGAGTGAACACGCCACCCGGAAATCCACCACGGCACAAGTCCAGCGACGATTCCGGGGGCAAGTAGAAAAACTGCTGTGCCCACAATGGCGAATGCGGATCTAATTCGACCATCCGGGTTCGATCCAGGTGTAGCCGTCATTTGATTAACAAGGATTATCGGCCAGGTTGCGGCATACATCGAGCGCGATGCGATGATTAAAGGTACGAGGCCGAACGCTTAGTAAACGGCGGCGGCTATCCGGGGCGGCCGACACCCAAGGCGTCCGCCACGCGATTGATATAGTTAAACCAGGACGCGATGAGGGTGATCTGCAGAATTCCGCGATCGTCGAAGCCTGCCGCGCGGAGCGCCACGTGGTCTGCCGGGCTGCATTGCGTGGCGTCTTTGGTCAACTTCAGCACATAATCGATCATCACGCGGTCTTGCTCACTGATTGGCGCGCTTTTATAATCCCGTTGCAGCGCCTCAACCATTTCTTTGTTCAATGTTACGCGACGCAGAAACTCTGCGTGTGACTCGATTCAATAGTGGCAGCGGTTAGTGACCGACACCATGGTAGCGATCATCTCGTGCTGGTGGCGCGACAGCGGCAAATCGGGAGACAGCAAAACGCCATATGTGCTGAAGGCATGGAAGAGAGCGTCGGGCAGCAAGGTGTGAGAAGCGACTATGCCCGCTGCTTCACCCGCGCCGTCGACGGCCGCGACCGGGGTGGCGTATTCGATGGGGTAAAGTTTGCGCTGGGATTCCATCGCGTTTTTGACGCGCTCGTCTTCGTCCATTCGAACAGTCTTGATCCAGGTCATATGGTCTCCAGCGGGAATTAGCGGTGCCGCTCACGACTCAGCATATAAAAAAATCGGCCGGATGGCTTCGATCATCCGGCCGCGGTGCATTTGGGGGTGCTTCCGAGCCAGCCAAGTGCCGACCGAGAAGCGGGGTGTCCTATAGAAAAGTTATAAGGCGAGCGCGAATTGCTGGCAATAATGCAAAAACACTAGGATAGGCCGAGTTTAAGGGGCACAGTGGACGGCTCGTGAGCTCGCGTGATAATTACTCTCTGGACTTGCGGTCGAAATAGACGAACTGCCTGGAGACCAGATGAACAAGAGCGATCGGCAATTGGGGATGGATCGACGCATTACGCGACGGGATTTTTTGGATGGTGTGCGTATTGCCATTGGTGGGGCAATTACGTCGGCTCTACCTGCATTTAGAGCTGGCCGCCGAAACTGCTGAGGCATTCGCTCAAGACCGCCCGGGTTACTATCCCCCAGCGCTTACAGGCATGCGTGGTAGCACGGACGGATCTTATGAAGCTGCGCATGCGTTGCGGGATGGAAATTTCTGGAAAAAAGCCGGCCAACCGAAGAGCATTGACGAAGTCTACGACTTGATCGTGGTGGGCGGCGGCTTGAGCGGGCTGGCGGCCGCATATTTTTACCGCCAGCAAAATCCGTCCGCGCGAATTTTAATTCTTGAAAACCACGATGATTTTGGCGGTCATGCCAAGCGCAATGAGTTTCGTCCGGGTGGGCGGTTGCTGCTTGCCAATGGCGGAACGTGGGCGATTGAGTCGCCGTTCCCGTACAGCAAAGAGGCTGCTAGATTGATGGCCGACCTGCAGATTGACCCAGCGGCGCTGGCGGAAAAGTGCGACGTCAAAGACGGGTACAAGAATCTGCAGAGTGCTTACTTTTTTGACAAGGAGACATTTGGCTCCGACAAGTTTGTACCCGGAGGGCCGGGCCGCCGCAACCGTAATGGCGCCGGCAATCTCAGTGACTTCGTTCAGAAGACTCCGTTGTCGGAAAATGCCAGGCGCGATTTTTTACGTTTAAATGAAACGACTGTCGATTTTTTCCCGGGACTTTCCTCCGACGAAAAGAAAGACCGCCTGTCGCGCATGAGTTACAAAGACTATTTGCTGAAGGTGGTGAAGGTTGATCCAGGGGTTGTCCCCGTTTATCAGGTGCAGACGCAAGGCCTCTATGGTGTGGGCATTGATGCGGTCAGCGCGCTAGATTGCTGGGTACTCCGCAGTCCTGGATTCGCAGGGTTGAACCTGGCGCCGGGGCCGCATCCACGAATGGGCTTTACGGCGCGAGGTTTCGCCACTCCCAAACCCGATTATGAATTTCATTACCCGGATGGCAACGCTTCGATCGCGCGCATGTTAGTTCGGGTTTTGATTCCTGGTTCAATTGGCGGAAAAACAGCCGAGGATATTGTTACCGCCAAGACGGACTACAGCAAGCTGGATCAATCCAGTTCGATGGTGCGCATCCGCTTAAACAGCACGGTGGTACATGCTCGCCATGTTGGAGATGTGTCGTCAGCGCGGGAAGTGGAAGTCAGCTATTCGCGCGAAGGAAAACTTTATTCCGTGCGTGGCAAAGGTGTGGTGATGGCCTGCTGGAATACGGTAATTCCCTATGTATGTCCGGAGCTGCCGCAAACGCAAAAGGATGCCTTGCTTTACGGGACAAAAGTGCCGTTGGTGTACACCTCGGTCGCCATCAAGAATTGGAAGGCCTTCGAGAAACTGGGGGTCTATCACGTGTCTTGTCCGGGCATGTATCACACTCACGTCTCGCTGGATAATGCCGTGACCATTGGCGACTACAAGGCTCCCTTGTCACCGGAAGAGCCTATCCTGGTGCGGCTGACGAAAACCCCGTGTGCCCCGGGACTTCCGGAACGGGAACAGCATAAGGTGGGCAGGGCAGAGCTGCTGGTGACACCGTTCGCCACTTTCGAACGCAAACTTCGCGATCAACTTTATCGTGTGCTGGGTGCGGGCGGTTTCGATCCGGCCCGGGACATCGATGCCATCACCGTTAATCGCTGGCCGCACGGTTATGCCTATGAATACAATCCGCTGTTCGATCCGGATTGGGCGCCGGGCCAATCGCCTTGCGAAATTGGACGCAAACCATTTGGCAGAATCACTATCGCCAACGCTGACGCCGCCGCTGCGGCTTACACGGATCAAGCGATGGACCAGGCTTATCGAGCCGTCCATGAATTGGCGCGAATTCCCGCATAATTATTCGGTGCGGAGATTCGCAAGGGACGGCAGACCAAATTGACTAGCACTTGAATCTTCCTTGCTGTAACGCTTCGTGTCCATCCTCATCGAAATGAAAAGGAGAAACACTTATGCCTTTCGTACGCATCTTCCTTCGCGCGGGAACTTCGCCCGAATATCGCAAAGCTTTAGGAGAGGGTGTTCACCGCGCGTTAGTTGAAACAATTGCGGTCCCCGCGAGCGATCATTTCCAGGTGATCAGCGAGCATTCCGCGTCTGATTTGATTTACGATCCGGGATATCTCGGCGTGCATCGCTCCGATCGCTTCGTGCTGGTGCAGATCATATTGAGCATTGGCCGCAAGCCGCAGCAAAAGCGAAAACTGTTCAAACGCATCGCTGAAAACCTAGCGGAGTCTCCAGGATTACCGCCGCGGGAACTCATGATTGTTCTGGTGGAAACGTCGTGGGAGAACTGGTCTTTTGGCAACGGTGAAGCGCAATACATGGACAGTTGAGGTCGCTATCGAAAACTCGGTGAATTCTAAATCCTCGCCAGGAATTGTTATGGCTTACAACGTTCGGGGAAACAAACTTCGAGGCCGCTTAGCCGGGTGCAGGTTTTAGGCCTTTGGATTCCGTGCATTCGTAGCGGCCTGCGGCGAGATTCTTGAATTCTTCGTTTTTGCCGCTGGGCCAATCGATAGTGACGCGATCAATTTTGTCGCGTTTGCCGAGACCAAAAGTGACTGGCAACTCGGACTGCGAAAGATAGCTGGAACCGCCGTGCACCAGGCGCGTTTGATTTTGGCCGTTGTAGAAAATGCGCACGCAAGCGCCGATGGCATCGCGATTCGATTTCGTGCCGACGAGGCGAAAGCGGACGCTGCGATTGCCTGACGATTGATCGTTGCGAAACAGATACGCGGGACCGTTGTTGGTGGTCATGAGAACGTCAAGATCGCCGTCACCGTCAAAGTCTCCGTAAGCCAAGCCGCGTCCCACTTTAGGTTTCTCGAATCCACCACCCACTTCGGCGGCGACATCTTGAAATTTCCCGTTGCCGCTATTGAGGAACAACTGTGGAGGCTGCGCGTAGCCGACATTGCCGCGAATGTTGCGCACCGTTTCGTCGATGTGGCCGTTGGCCACCGCGAGATCGAGCGAGCCGTCAAGATTCACATCCAGGAAAGTACAGCCGAAGCCCAGAGTGCTTTTAGAAGGGCCGCCGACGCCACTTGCTTGTGAGATGTCGTCGTAGGCGGTGGCCGAGACAGCGCGATACAAACCTATCATTTCGTTGTCAAAATTGGTGATGGCCACGCCGGGCCGGCCGGAATTTTCGAAATCGCCAGTATCCACGCCCATTCCAGCGCGGGCCTTGCCTTCGGTGCTGAATGCCAGTCCGGCTTCCACGGCGACATCTTTGAATTTTCCATTACGCAAATTGCGGTAGAGCTTATTTGGCTGCGTATCGTTGGCTACCAGCAGGTCGGGCCAGCCGTCCTGATCGTAATCAAACATGGCTACACCGAGAGATTTGGAACTGCTATCGAAGACTCCGCTCGTGGCGGTGACATCTTCGAAGGTGCCATCACCACGATTGTGAAAGAGCCAGCAGGTGTTGCCGCGATAGGCTTCCGGAGTACAGTAGGATTTATGAGTGCCGTCGAGGCTGCAAAACACATCGTGCTCGGGCGACCAGCGCACGTAGTTGCATACAAATAAGTCCAGCAGGCCATCGCGGTCGTAATCGATCCACAAGGCGGAGGTGCTGAAACCTTCGCGGTTCAGAAATCCGGCAGCGCGGGTAACGTCCGTGAATTTGCCGTCGCCATTGTTGCGGAAGAGATGACTCTGGCCGACGCAGCTGATAAAAATATCCGGGAAGCCATCGTTGTTGTAATCGCCGATAGCGACTCCCATGCCGTACATTTCGATATCCAGGCCGGCGGCGCGAGTAACGTCAGTGAAAGTTCCGTTGCCATTGTTGCGGTACAAACGGAGAGTCGATTTCTG
Source organism: Verrucomicrobiia bacterium (assembly GCA_035568155.1). Taxonomy (GTDB): domain Bacteria; phylum Acidobacteriota; class Terriglobia; order Acidiferrales; family UBA7541; genus Acidiferrum. The sequence goes on from DATMOS010000064.1 coordinate 112,929, forward strand.
GTGCTTGTGGCCGGGCCAATCCATGCCATTTACCAGCAGAACGTCTTGCCAGCCGTCGTTGTCGTAGTCGAGAAATGCACAACCAGAGCCTAAGGTTTCGGGCAGAAATTTTCCGCCGAAGGCGCCGCTATTGTGCTGAAACTGGATTCCTACCGCGGTGGTTACGTCGGTGAAGCTGAATCCGAGCGGCGCGGGCGGCGTGCCAAAAAGCCCACCAAGAAAATTGTTCGGCGCGAAGGAGGCGTTAAGAGCCAAGCCGCCTGCTGCGGCAACAAACTGGCGACGCTTCATGTAAGCCCACCCATCGTCGCCAAGCTTCATGGAAGGTTGGCCAGCCCATTGCGAATGGCGTACACCACCAATTCAGCGGTTTTGTGAATGCCCAGGGCGTCCATGATGTTGGCGCGATGCACCGCTACGGTGTTGGAGCTGAGATTCAAATCGACGGCAATTTCCTTGTTGGATTTGCCCGCCACGATGTGCTGAAGAATTTCCAGTTCGCGGGTAGTGAGGCCAGAGCCTCGTTCGCCCTTGAGCGACGCCGGTTTGGAAACTTGGGGGTCCAGAACCGCTTTGCCTATCGCGACAGTTTTGACGGCGCTCGCCAGATCAAGTTCCATGGCATTTTTTAAAATATATCCACGCGCGCCGGCGTCGAGCGCCTGGCGAACCAGAGTGTCTTCAGAGTGCATGCTCAACATCAAAATTTCCACCGCAGGAAATTCCTTGCGAATCCGCCGAGTGGCTTCGATGCCATTGAATTCGGGAAGGGCGCAGTCCATCACGATTACCTCTGGACGCAATTCGAGCGCTAGTCGAACGGCTTCGGGGCCGTCGCTGGCTTCTGCAACGACGGAGATTTCCGGATCGTCTTCCAGCATGCGGCGGAAACCGCGTCGCACCAGGGCATGATCGTCGACCAGCAAAACGGTAATTTTACGCGGCATGAGGTTGCAATTTATCCTGAGGAATTTTCACACGAAGCAATGTTCCTCCCTGCGTAGGATGCGAGATTTCCAGAGTTGCACCGATTAGTTCGGCACGCTCACGCATGCCCACTAATCCGATGCCCCGGGGAGTATCTCCATTTGAGGTGTTCGGGCCGGTGAATCCTTTGCCGTGGTCTTGCACTTCCAGCTCAAGAGTATGCTGCTGAAATTTAAGACGAACCCACGCTTCGGTAACACCGGCGTGACGGCTCACGTTGTTAAGCGCTTCCTGAACGATGCGATAAAGATGAACGCCAGCACTAGTATCTACGGGAAACGACTGGCCGGATTTTTCGTAGTGCAAACGAATGCCGGTTTGGCGCTCCACCGTAGGAATATACCAGTCGAGGGTGCTCTCGAGCCCGGCTTCTTCGAGCAAAACGGGATGCAGCGCCTGTGAAAGGCTTCGAATGTTATTCAGGGTGGATTGGGCAATTTCGCGGACTTCCTGAAGGTCAGCGCGTAACGGCGAACCTTCGGGGGCCTGATTTCCGGCGCGTCCCAGCATGGCGCCGATGGCGGTGAGGACCTGTCCAAACTCGTCATGCAATTCTCGGGAGATGTGGCGCAGCGTAGATTCCTGCGTGGAAATTAATTTCTGAGCGAGATCGCTGCGCTGCTCCGAGAGCTCGGCGAGCCGCGCGAAAATCTGGCGGTTGGCGCGAATGAGGTAAAGGCTGGTGAGCACGATGGCAATCAGCGTGGCGCCAAGAAAAAGATATAGCTGGCGTTGGACGCTGTCGTAGATATGTGCGATGCGTGCAGCGGCTTGTTCCTCGCCTTCGTTATTTTCGACGAGCAAGCGCGATACGGCGGTACTCAAGGCCTGCTGGCGGGCCTGAAGTGTCAGGCGGATTTGCTCGCGTGCCTCAGCTTCTTGGGCAACAGTGGCTAAAGCAAACATGCGGTTCACCGCATCCCAGAATTGCGCCAGCGACTGGTCAAGATAGAGGCGTTGCTCAGGAGTGCGGTTGGCGCCGGCAAATTTTTCTTCGAGTTTTAGTGCGGCGTCCAGATCGGCATGAATGCGATCGAACTGCGCGGACCAAGCGGTGAGAGGATAAGGCTCGGCGGCGTCAAGCATGTCGCGCATGGCGAGCGCGATGGAATTCAAATCATTCTGAATGCGCAGAAGTTCCAGGGAATCTTTGCGATTACGGTCGACCATTTCGCTCTGTAGGCGGCGCAAACCGGAAAGCTGCACGGTGATGTAGGACGCGTAAGCCAGCACGGCGGCCAGCGTAATGATCAAGCCGAAAAGCAGGCCGGTGGTCGGCGAGCGTTGGGAGGAGAGCTTCTGCACGGGCTGCACCGAGAAAGAATACCTCAGGCGAGGATGCGGCGGCGCAATACGGCGACGAGCGCGATCATAGCGGTGCAGCCACCGAGGGGGACCAGCAAACCCACGCGCAAACTATTGGCGTGTTGCGAAATAAATCCCACCAGCCAGGGCATTGTCGCACCACCCACCGCCGCCATCGAAAACATCACGCCACCCAGCCGGCGGGCCCGTTCGCCATACCATTTGGAAAGCCAGGAAATAAAAATGGGATAAACGCCGGCGAGGCCAAAGCCAGCCAGCACCACGGCGAGAATTACTTCCGAGCGCGTGGTAGCGAGCAACAACGACGTCGTTCCCACCGCCGAGATCATCAAGCCGGTAATCAGCAGTAAGCTTTCTTTCACCTTAGTAAGAATCAATGCGGAAATTCCGCGGCCAGATAACAGCCCGGCCCAGAAAAACATGGGCATGACGGCGGAAGCATTCCCCGTACCCACTCGATGGGCCTGCTCGGCTGCCCAGCCGGAGACAGCGTTCTCGGTGCCGATGTATAAATAAAAGAGCAGGGCTAGCGCTACCGGAACGTGAATGGGATGTCGCGGATTGTTTTTTGGTTCCGCTGTCGCAGTCCTTGGAGATTTTGAAGACAGGCCCGCGAATTTCATGCTCGCAAAGAAAATGCTTAGAAGCAGCGCGCAGGCGGCTATGGAAAGCAAAACTGCAGTGTAACGATCAGCTCTAAGTCCGGCCAACAGCAGAACCGGGCAAGCGATGGCGCCGATTCCCCAAGCCATGTTTACTAAATTTAGCGCCGCCGCACGTCGCGCCCCGGAAATTTCAGCGATGCACAGATTTGTCGCCGGAATGGCTATTCCGAAACCGAAGCCATACAACCCGGTAGCTAGCAACGCGATGTATGGGCTGGCGCTGTTCAGACCGGTAACTCCCGCGGCCATGAGAAAGAAGCCCAGCACCAGTGCGTCTCGATAGCCGCGTGTGGAGAGAATCGCGCTGGTGAGCAATACCCCCAGCAGCGATCCCGTGAATTGCGTGGTAAAGAATAAGCCTGCTTGCGTATCGTCAAGAGCCCAGCGCGCGATGAAAGTTGGAAGGCTGGGGCCGAGTATTGTGGCGATCATGCCGCTGATTACGAAGCCTCCGAATAGCGCTGCTTGGACGATCTTGAGGTGGCGGGCTTCTTGGGTAGTGGGGGCGGGCAACATGTGCGCTGTCATTTTGCGCGAGGTTACGGCCGTGGGCAATGAGACAGTAGCTCTGCGGGGCGGCCCGGCGTCCTTTTCATTTCCACCAACGCCTTACAGGAATTAAGAGTTCGTGAAGTAAAATTTGTGCTGGGATGAAAATTCCATGATTGATGTCGGCGTGATCGGATTTGGTTTAGCGGGCCGGGCATTTCATGCTCAAGTGATTCGCGCCACGCCTGGATTGCGGCTGGCTGCGATTGTGCAACGCCATGGAAACGAAGCGGCTGAAAAATATCCCGACGTTCGAGTGATGCGTAGCGTTCAGGAACTTCTGGATATCCGCGACATTCGACTTGTGGTAATCGCTACGCCGAACGACACTCATGCGCCGATTGCCCGGCAATGCCTGGAGGCTGGACGCGACGTAGTGGTGGACAAACCGTTCGCAACGACATTGAAAGAAGCCGAGGAGTTAGTTGAGCTGGCGAGTGAATCTGGAAGATTGATTACTGTTTATCAAAACCGGCGATACGACGGAGATTTCCAAGCCATTCGAGAGATTGTTGCGGACGTGACCCTTGGGCGAATTGTTCGCTTCGAAACAAGTTATGATCGTTTTCGGCCTGATTTGAAGCCGGGAGCGTGGCGCGAACGCGTTGGGCCGGGCAGTGGAATCTTTTTCGACATCGCGCCACATTTGATCGATCATGCGCTGTTGCTATTCGGGCTGCCCGGAGCGGTAACTGCGGATATCCGGATGGAACGCGCTGTAGCGGTGGTCGATGATTCCTTCGACGTGATGCTGCATTACTCCGCAGGGATGCGTTCGGTGCTTCGTTCGACGATGCTGGCTGTCGCGCCGCGCCCAAGATTTGTGTTGCACGGCACTCGCGGATCATTTGTTAAGCAGACCTTCGATCCTCAAGAAATAAATTTGCGGCGTGGATATGTTCCTGAAAGTGGGCCGTGGGGTGGCGAGCCTCAAGAAGACTGGGGAGTCCTCACTACTATGGAGAACGACGTAGTTACGAAACGCAGCGTGCCGTCTGCAACGAGCGATTACCGCGATTACTACGCCAACGTGCGCGATGCGATTCTGGGCCGCGCGACGCTGGCGGTGACTCCTGAACACGCCTTGGATGTAATGCGAATTTTGGAGATGGCGCAGGAAAGCAGCAGGACGCGTTGCACGATAGCTTGGTAGAGTTGCGTATAATCTTTGGAGAAGTGCTGCAGGAGCGCTGCGTTGCCTAAGATTGAACTAGCCCCGTCAATATTGTCCGCGAATTTCGCGCAGCTTGCCGTGGAAGCCAAGGCTGCGCTGGATGCGGGCGGCACGTTGTTGCACGTTGACGTGATGGACGGCCATTTCGTGCCAAATATCACCATTGGGCCGCCGGTGGTTAAGTCACTGCGAGCGGCGCTTCCGGACGTAATTTTTGATTGCCACTTGATGATTGAAAGGCCGGACGAATTGATTCCGGCTTTCGCGGAAGCAGGAGCGACCTGGATCTCGGTACACCAGGAAGCTTGCGTGCATCTGGACCGCACGCTGCATCTCATCGACGTGCATGGCTGCCGGCCAGGGGTGGTGATCAATCCAGCCACGCCGGTAGAGATGCTGGATGAAGTTTTGGACATCGTTCACCACGTGCTGGTGATGTCTGTGAATCCGGGTTTTGGCGGGCAGAAATTTATTCGGGGAGCGCTTCGCAAGATTGAGGGACTCGCCAACACGCGCGCAAAGCTCGGGCTCAATTTCAGAATCGAAGTGGATGGCGGCATCGCGCGGGATACGGTTGCGGATGTGGTGCGCGCGGGAGCGGAGCTGCTGGTGGCGGGGAATGCCGTTTTTGGCAGCGGGAATATCGGTGAAAACGTCAGAAAGCTTTTGCAAGCCGCCACGGGCGCAAAACTCGCACGTGCTTAATTAGCAGCACGTTTTTGCAGTACGAATTTTTCCATCGCTTCGGCAAAACCTTCCTGTTCATTTGGAGCGGTGACGTAAGTCGCGGATTTCTGCACTTCCGGGCTGGCATTGCCCATGGCGATGCTGATGCCGCTTTTACGAAACATCAACACATCGTTGGGCATGTCGCCGATGGTAGCGATTTGATCCACCGGCGTATTCAAAAGCTCGGACATCGCCAGCACCACCTCGCCTTTATTAGCTTTGGGATGGGTCACATCCAGGTAATACGGCTGCGAGCGCGCGGCGGAGGCCCGATTGCCACAGGCTTCCTGGGTGTCTTTCTCGCAGCGTTGCACCGCTTCCAGGTCGTCGCTGACGCCCACGACTTTCGCAACGTTTTCCAGCAGGTTGTCAAAGCCGGGCACCACAACGGGCGCGAATTTTACCGTCCACTGTTCACGCGCCACGTGCGGCGCATTGACATCGCGCACATACCAGTCGCGCCCGGTATAAATCCAGACGTCCAGCTTGTGATCGAGAATTATCTGAATCACTTTTTCCACCATGGCGCGCGGCAGGAAATTTTCGCGCACGATGGTGGTCAGATCGGGCTTGGTAATCACTCCGCCATTGAAAGCGGCCAGCGGCTCATCGATTTTGAGCGGATCAATCAGCATGGCCATGCCGCGCGGAGGACGGCCGCTGGTTACGGCGAACTTGATGCCTGCGGCACGCAAGGCCATGACGGATTGAATGGCGCGCTGCGTCAGGATTTTTTCTTGAGTCACCAGTGTGCCGTCAACATCAGCGATAACCAGGCGTACCGGTTTTTGAGGATTTGGATTGGTCATGCGGTCCTCGCGAGCGTCACTGCTCCTGATAATTCCAGAGCAAGCCGCCATCAACGAAAATTGTAGTGCCGGTGATATAGCTGGATTCGTCGGAGGCCAGAAAAACCGCGACAGAGGCGACGTCGCTCGGCTCACCAAGACGCTTGAGGGGAATATTTTCGAGCAAAGCACTCAGCTTTACCGGGTCGTTCAACAGCGCCTTATTGATCGGCGTTTCGATTGCGCCTGGCGCAATGGAATTTATCGTGATGCCCAGCGGGGCCAGCTCAATAGAAAGGTCGCGGGTCAACATTTTGACGCCGCCTTTGCTGGCGCAGTAGGTGGCAAAGTGAGGGAATGGCAGCTCTTCGTGAACGGAGCTCAGGTTAATGATTTTGCCGCCAGCCTTGGCCTTCATCTGATGTTTTACGAAGGCTTGGGTGATGAAGAACAAACCTTTTAGATTTACATTCAAAACGAAATCGTAATCGGCTTCCGTAACTTCCCAGAATTCAGCGCGCTTCTCCACGCCGGCATTGTTGATGAGCACATCGATTTCGCCAAGCTGGCTCGCAGTTTCTTCGACAAAGCGCTGGCCGTCGGCAAGCTTGGAGACATCCGCTTGCACGGCGATGGCTTTAGCCCCGTTGGCGCGAAGGCCCTCGACAACTTTTTCCGTGCCGGGCTTGTCGGAGAGATAACAGATGGAAACGGCGGCGCCCTCCTGGACAAAACGCTGCGCGATACCCAATCCAATTCCTTGATTGCCTCCGGTAATGGCTACTACTTTGCCTTGCAGGCGATTGGACATTTCACCTCCGGTTATTTGCGCGATATGGGGAACGGACTATTCATAGAAAACAAATTGCCGCGAAGTAATTCTCCGGCGGTACCGAAACGTTTGATGATCGCGGCGACCGAACGATTAATTATTTTTCCAATAATTGATCGCTACCAGCGCCAATCGCTTACGCGACGGTAACTTCCGAGCTCAGATAAACGTCCTGAATGGCGTTCAACAATTGCACGCCCTCTTTCATCGGGCGTTGGAACGCTTTTCGGCCGGAGATAAGCCCCGTGCCGCCGGCGCGCTTATTGATAACCGCGGTGGTCACTGCCTCTTCAAAGTCATTCGCACCGGAAGCGCCGCCACTGTTGATCAGGCCGGAGCGGCCCATGAAGCAGTTGGCCACCTGGTAGCGGCAGAGATCGATAGGATGATCGCTGGAAAGTTCGGTGTAGATGCGCTTATCAAATTTTCCGTAACTGGAATCGCCCATGTTCAGCGCCTGGTAGCCGCCATTATTTTCGGGCAGCTTTTGCTTGATGATGTCCGCTTGAATGGTTACGCCCAGATGGTTGGCTTGGCCGGTAAGATCGGCGGAGAGGTGATAGTCCTTATCTTTTTTAAAGGCGTTGTTGCGGAGGTAGCACCACAAAACGGTGGCCATGCCTAGCTCGTGTGCGGCGGCGAAGGCCTGGCTTACCTCCACGATCTGGCGTCCGCTTTGTTCCGAGCCAAAATAAATAGTGGCGCCCACGGCCGCGGCGCCCATGTCGTGCGCCTCTTTCACGGTGCCAAAGAAAATCTGATCGGCTTTGTTGGGATAAGTCAGCAACTCGTTATGATTCATTTTTACGATGAAGGGAATTTTGTGCGCATACTTGCGCGCCACGGCGCCCAGCACGCCGAAGGTAGAGGCTACCGCGTTGCAGTTGCCTTCCATGGCCAGCTTGACGATATTTTCGGCGTCGAAATAGTCGGGATTTTTCGCGAAGCTCGCGCCGGCGGAATGCTCGATGCCCTGGTCGACAGGCAGAATCGAAAGATAACCCGTATTCGCCAAGCGGCCGCGCCCGAACATGCGCTGCAAATTGGTAAGCACCCGAATATTGCGATCCGAAATTGCCCAGATACGGTCGACAAAATCGGGTCCAGGCAAATGCAAACGATCTTTTGAAATTTTGGGGGAATTGAAGCCCAAGAGAAATTCCGCCTTGGCTCCCAAATAGGTTTCGATTTTCCCGGTGCTTGTGCTGGTGGCCATGTGTTTCTCCTCTATTCTCGAATAGCGTTAGTGAGCATACTGCCTGCGGCTTGGTCGACCAGCCACAGTAATTTGCCGTTGGTGGGCTGCAACAGTTGTGCCGGCAACTGTTCTGGCTCGTAAGGGCCTTCGAGCACGCCTTTGAGCGCCAACGCCTTTTCTTTTCCTGCGACCATAAAGAGAATCATCTCCGCATTGTTAGCTGCGGGGGCGGTGAAGGTGATGCGCTCGGTATATAGTTTACCGACCCAGTTGTGAACTACGGTGCGACCCTGAGCGTGCAACGCTTTGGTTCCCGGAAAGAGCGAGAGGGTGTGACCTTCGTCGCCCATGCCCGCTAAAACCAGATCCAATCGCGGCAATTCCGCGTCTTTGAGATGGAAATACGTGCGTAAGTCTTGTTCGTACTCTTTGGCGGCGCGCTCGGGGTCGGGATATTCGCCCTTCATGCGATGAATTTGCTCCGGTTTCAGCGGAGCTTTCGTAATCATGGTTTCCGAAGCCATCTTGAAATTACTTTGCGGATCGTCACGTCCGACATGGCGTTCATCGCCGAAGAACAAATGCATTTTATCCCATGGAACTTTGGCGCGAAGTTCGGGGTCGGTGGCTAACAAAGAGTAAAGTAATTTCGGAGTCGATCCGCCAGACAACGCCACCGAGAAAGATCCGCGATCCTTAACGGCGGATTGCGCGATCTTTACAAATTCTTCCGCGGCGCGTCTGGCGATGGCAGGGCTGTCCTTCAGAATATAAACTTCGCGTTGTTTTGCGGCGGCTGGCATCAGGCGATTCCTACACGGTCAATCGGGATAGCACCATCGGTGGTGCGGTTGCGCCGGCCAAGCCCTTCGTTGCCGGCGTTGTGCCACTCACGGCCATCGCGTTCCAGCAACTCCTTGGCTTCATGAGGGCCCCAGGATCCCGCGGTGTAGTTAGGAAAATCACGCGGTGGCAAGGCGTGCCAGACATCCAAGATAGGTTGAATGACATTCCAACCGGCTTCCACCATGTCGGCACGTTGGAAGAGCGTGGCGTCGCCAACCATACAATCGCGCAACAGGCGCTCGTAACCGGTGCTGTGTTCCGTTCCGAAATAAGTGGCGTAATCGAAGTCCATATTGACGAGTCCTAGCTTCATTATGGAGCCGGGAACTTTGGCGCCGAAACTGAGAGAGATACCTTCGTCAGGTTGAATATGAACGACCAACCGGTTGGTTTCCAGATTACGCACGCTGGTATTGCGGAATAGAACGAAAGGCGTGCGCCGGAATTGAATCACGACTTCGGTTTCGCGTTGCGCCAGGCGCTTGCCGGTGCGCAAATAAAAGGGCACGCCGGCCCAGCGCCAATTATCGATCTGGAGCTTCAAGGCCACGAACGTTTCGGTATTTGAATCGCGTGCCACATCCGGTTCGCTGCGATAGCCGACGACCCGCTGGCCGTCAACGGAGCCTTCGCCGTATTGGCCGCGAACCATGCAGGTCAGCACTTCCTCCGGACCGAACGGTTGAATAGCGTGAAGGACTTCGGCTTGTTTGTTGCGAACTTCATCAGCGTCAAAGGAAATCGGCGGCTCCATGGCGGTCATGGTGAGTAACTGAAAAAGGTGATTGGGCACCATGTCGCGAAGCGCGCCGGCAGTTTCGTAGAAGCCGCCGCGATGCTCCACGCCAACGGTTTCCGCAGCGGTGATTTGCACGTGATCGACGTAGTTGCGATTCCACAGCGGCTCGATGATGTTATTGGAGAAACGGAAGACCATCAAATTCTGAACGGTCTCTTTACCGAGATAATGATCAATGCGGTAAATCTGGTTCTCGGTGAGGACTTGTTTCAGGTCCTGGTTAAGTTGTCTTGCGGATTCGAGGTCGTGGCCGAAGGGTTTTTCGACGATCACCCGAGCCCAATGCCCGTCTTCTTCCTTGGTGAGTCCGGCTTCGCCAAGGCGTTTGGCGATGGGTGAGAAAAACCTGGGCGCCACCGCGAGATAGAAAAATTTATTACCCAGCGTATTGTGCTCTTTAGCAGCTTGGTCGATTTGTTCCTTGAGGCGTTGGTAAGCCTGGGGGTCCTGGAAATCGGCCTTCACATAGTAGATTCGCTCGGTAAACCAGTTCCAGAGTTTCTGATCGATGGGCGAAGCCGCATATTTGGGAATCTCGTCCGTCAACATTTTGCGAAATGTTTCGGTGGTGAAGTCATTGGCAGCAAAACCAACGATGGCGAATTGCTTGGAGAGCAGGCCGTCGCTGGCCAGATTGCAGAGCGCGGGAATTAATTTTCGCTTGGTCAAGTCGCCGCTCGCGCCAAAGATGACCATGACGCAGGGCGCTCCTACGGGATTCGGATCCAGATGATTCAAGCTCATGAACGAGGGACCTGCCTTTGGTTTGCGATTACTGCCAAGACTTCAAAATCTTATTTCGCTGCTTTTTTCTCAAGGTGTCCGCCGAACTGATATCGCATGGCGGACAAAATCTTCCCGGCAAACTCATCTTCGCCTTGTGACGAAAAGCGCTGATAGAGCGCCGCGCTGAGTACCGGAGCCGGGGTGGTGGACTCGATCGCTGCCATGATGGTCCAGCGGCCTTCTCCGGAATCTGAGACGCGTCCTGAAAAACCTTCGAGGTTGGGTTTATCCAAAAGCGAAATGGCAGTCAGATCGAGCAGCCAGGAAGCCACCACGCTGCCGCGGCGCCAAAGTTCCGTTACATCCGCAAGATTGAAGTCGTATTGGTAGTGGCTGGGGTCACGCAACGGAGCGGTTTCGGCGTCTGTTTCGCGATGTGCTTTGCCGACGTTGGCGTGCTTTAAAATATTGAGACCTTCGGCGTAGGCAGCCATCAAGCCGTACTCGATTCCGTTGTGAACCATTTTCACGAAGTGGCCGGCGCCCGATGGACCGCAATGCAAATAGCCTTCTTCAGCGGTCCCGGTGGCTTTTTCCCGGCCGGGAGTGCGATCAATATTTCCACGGCCAGGCGCCAGCGTTTTGAAAATAGGATCGAGATGCTTCACGACGTCATTTTCGCCGCCAATCATCTGGCAATAGCCGCGCTCCAAGCCCCAGACGCCGCCGCTGGTGCCAACATCAACGTAGTGCAGGCCCTTCGCGGATAATTCTTTTGCGCGGCGGATGTCATCGATGTAGTAGGAGTTTCCGCCGTCGATGAGGATGTCGTCCTTTTCGAGCTTGGGGACGAGATCACGAAGGGTGGCATCGACCACCCCGGCGGGGACCATGAGCCAGATGGCGCGAGGCTTCTGCAACTTTTTTATAAAGTCATCGAGGGAGTTGCTGCCGGTCGCGCCGTCGCTGGCGAATTTCTTTACAGTTTCGGGGGTCCGGTCATACACCACGCACTGGTGGCCGTTTTTCACCAGGCGGAGCACCATGTTGCCGCCCATTCTTCCGAGCCCGATCATGCCAAGCTGCATCTTCTCGCCCTCCGCAATATTTACCTGAAACACTGAAAAATTGTTCAACTAGGCGATAGCCTGCTTCACCGCTTTCGTTAAGGTGGCCAGGCCGGCGGCCACGTCTTTGCCGAGATGCACACGCAATGCGCGGCGCCCGCGTTCGGCCAACACCGCGAAATCGCCACGCGCTTGCGCGGCTTTTACAACGCCAAAAGAATATTTTTGCCCTGGAACAGGGAGATCGATAGCGTCGTCGCAAGTGATCTGCAGAAAAACGCCACTGTTGGGGCCGCCCTTGTAAGCCTGTCCGGTGGAATGCAGGAAGCGCGGACCAAAACCGAGCACTGTGGCGACTTTTTTGCGGTCGCGAACGGCAAGGCGTATGGCTTGCATGGCTTTCTCGTTGGCGTCATTCATGGTGATGTAGCCAAGCACTGCGAAGTAATCGCCGGCGCGCAGACGGCTAAGATGGGCTTTCAACACTTCCGCAAGCCGCGGCTTGCCTTTGAGGACTTCGATATTTTTGTCGTCGGCGTACAGTTTGATTCCGTCGCCATCGAAGAACGGACTTTCTTCGGGCAACTGGCCGGATTTTTCGTATTGGCTGGTTAATTTCTTCGTTTCGATCTTGCTGGCTTCCACATCCGGCTGGTTGAAAGCGTTGATGCCGATGACGGAACCCGCGACGGCGGTAGCAATTTCCCAACGGAAAAACTCCTGGCCAAGGTTGTAAATGTTATCGACAGTGATGCGCACCACCGGATGGCCAGCGGCTTCGAGGGCCGCGATGGCGGTGTCCTGCGATTTATCCGGGGCGGTTTCCAGTCGCAGATAGGCGAAGACGCGATCGTTGCCATAGATATCGGGATTTGCGAGCGGTTCACGGTCCACGGGGATAATACCTTTGCCGACTTTGCCGGTGGATTCAGCAAGCAGTTGTTCGAGCCAAGCGCCAAGATCGGAAATTCCAGGCGAGGCCGCAATGGTCACCTTGTCGCGGCCATGATTCGTCGCCACGCCGAGAACCATGCCGAGCAGCGCGCCGGGGTTGGAATCCGCCGGGACAGCCGCACCGCAAGCCTTCACCATTTCCGCAGTGTTATTTAGAAACTTTGCGACGTCGATACCCATGATGGCTGCGGGAATCATCCCGAAATTAGAGAGCGCGGAATACCGGCCGCCAATGCCCGGAACGCCCATGAAGATTTTGCGAAATTTATCGCGCTCGGCCACTTCCTGCAGTTTCGAGCCGGGATCAGTAATGGCGATGAAGCGTTTGCCAACTTCCGCATCGCCGACTTTTTCTTTCACGCGCTCGAAGAAATATTGCTTGTAAATGTTGGGTTCGAGGGTGCTGCCGGATTTGCTGGACACAATGCATATCGTGCTGGCGAGATCGACTTTGCTTTCGATGGCTTTGATTTGCGCGGGATCGGTGGAATCCAGGACGTGCAACTCCGGATACCCAGCGATTTTTCCAAACGTCATGCGCAGTACTTCCGGGCACAGGCTGGAGCCGCCCATTCCCAGAAGGAGCGCGTGTTTGAATCCGGCCTGTTTTACGTCCGCGGCAATTTCGTGAAAAACAGGAAGGTGCGCGAGTTGCTCGGCGGTAATTCCCAGCCAGGCCAGCCACTTGTTTTCATCAGTGCCGGTCCAGAGAGAAGCGTCGCACTGCCAAAGGCGGCGGACCTTTTCGTTCTTTTTCCAATCGTCTCGTGCGGCGGCAAAAGGCCCGGAAAGAGAACCCGGCAGCTTGTAGGTCTGCCGATTTAGACTCACGCGCGCACACCAGCGGTCTTGCCGGTGGCCTCCAGAAGCTCGGTGAAAGCGTCGGAAAAAAGTTTTATGCCGTCGACGAGCAACTTGTCGGTGATCTGCTTCATTGAGATGCCGGCCTTTTCGAGGTCGGACATGGTTTTGAAAGCCTGGTCGACATTTTCCGTCAGGCTAGGGCGCAATTTGCCGTGGTCGCGAAAGGCATCGAAGGTCGCTGGAGGAATGGTGTCCACGGTGTCGGCGCCAATCAACTCCTCCACATAAATGACATCCCGGTAGGCTTTGTTCTTAGTGCTGGTGCTGGCCCATAGCAGCCGCTGCGTCTGCGCGTTCTTGGCCTTCAAAGCGTTCCATCGCGGTCCGCTGAAAAGTTCCTGATACTTTTTGTAAGTGACTTTGGCGTTGGCGATGGCCACTTTTCCTTTCAGGCTGTTGAGCAAAGCTTTTTGATTGGGGTCGGTAGCGGATTTTAATTTTTCGTCCATCAGGCTGTCCGCCAAGGTATCGATGCGGCTGACGAAGAAACTTGCGACGCTGGCGATGTGCGCGAGGTTCTGATTCTTGGCGGCGCGGGCTTCCAGTGCCGCGATGAAGGCCTCGGCAACCTGTTCATAAGCGGATTGCGCGAAGAGCAGGGTGATGTTGATATTGATGCCTTCTTCAAGAAGTTGCCGGATCGCCGGGATGCATTCTTTCGTTCCCGGGACTTTGATCATGACGTTGGGACGATTTACCATCTTCCACAACCGCCGCGCTTCATCGAGGGTTTTTTGCATTTCGAGAGCCAGGGTCGGGGATACTTCCAGGCTGACGTAGCCGTCGCGATGGCGGCTTTCGTCGTAGACCGGCCGGAAAACATCGGCGGCATCCTGGACGTCGCGCACCGCGATTTTTTCGTAAAGTTGTGTGGCGTTCAGCTTCTTGGCATCGGGCGAATCTAAAATATCGGAGTAAAATTTGCTGCTGGTAATGGCTTTCGCGAATATCGAGGGGTTGGAGGTCATGCCCCGTAGCCCGTCATCGTGTATCAGCCTTTGCAGCTCGCCATCGGTGAGCAAGTCTCTGCGGATATAGTCCATCCAGGGCGACTGGCCGTAATCGAGAAGTCCCTTCAGGGGATTCTTGCCGCTCTTGCTAACTTCCGTATCGCTAGTTCTCACTGAGGTGCTCATTTGTAACTCTCCTTCCAAATTCAATTCTTATTGTACGCCTGCGGCGCAACGTTCGCTTCAGCGGCGCTTCTGGGCCGCTTCGGCTTACCTGGCCGAGCTGCTCACTGCAAACTTCGATTCCAAAGCTTTCACTTTGGCTAAACGGCGGACATGGCGATCTTCATTGGTAAATTTGGCGGCGAGGTAAGCCTTCACCAGGTCTTCCGCCAACTTCACGCCAATGATGCGCGAACCGAACACCAAAACGTTCATGTCATCGTGCTCAACGCCCTGATGCGCGGAGTAGGTGTCGTGACACACCGCGGCGCGTATGCCTGTCAGTTTATTGGCCGCTACACTGGCCCCGACACCGCTGCCGCAGATAAGGACGCCACGCTCAGCTTTGCGGTCGAGTATGGCTCGGCCGACGGCCTCGGCAAAGTCGGGATAATCGGAGGGATTTTCATTGAACGCTCCGACGTCCAGAACTTCCTGGTTCATGGATCGCAGCAAGTCACCCATGGCAACTTTTAACTGGAATCCCGCGTGGTCAGAACCGATGACAATTTTCATTGCCGCTCACTTTCCGATTACTTCCTTCACTGCTGCCACGACTTTGTCGGGTTGGAAACCAAATTTCTTTTGCAGGTCCTTCAAAGGCGCGGAGGCTCCAAAGGTATGCATGCCGATGATTTTGCCCTTCGAACCCACGTAACGATCCCAGCCCAGAATGGACGCTTGTTCCACCGAGACTCGCGCGGTGACGTCGGGCGGCAGCACGCTGTCGCGATATTCGCGCGACTGATGCTCAAAAATATCCCACGACGGCATGCTTACAACTCGCACTTTTATCCCCTCGCTGGTGAGCGTTTCATAGGCGGCCAGGCACAAGGAAACTTCGCTACCGGTGCCCATGAGGATCGCTTCGGGCTTGCCGCCTTGCGCCTCGGCCAGGATGTAGGCGCCTTTTGCAACACCAGAAGCCGACGCGTACTTGGTGCGGTCGATAGTGGGCAATGCCTGTCGAGTGAGAACCAATACCGCGGGCTCTTTCTTTAATTGCATAATCACACGCCAGGCTTCGATTACTTCGTTGGCGTCCGCGGGACGCAGCAGGACGAGTCCGGGAACGGCACGCAGCGTAATCAATTGTTCGATGGGCTGATGCGTGGGGCCGTCTTCGCCTACGCCGATGGAATCGTGCGTGAAGATGTAGATCACCGGCAATTCCATGATGGCGCTGAGGCGGATGGCGGGCTTGCAATAATCGGTGAAAATAAAAAACGTGGAGGCAAAGGTACGAATCTTGCACAGTGCCATTCCGTTGGAGATAGCCGCCATGGCGTGCTCGCGAATGCCAAAATGCATGTTGCGGCCGTCGCGCGTGGCGGCTTCGAATTCTCCCGCGCCATCAAAGGTCAAACGCGTTTTTGTGGAGGGATACAGATCGGCGGCGCCGCCCATCAGCCACGGCACGTTTTTTGCCAGCACATTGAGAACTTTGCTGGAAGAATCACGCGTAGCTACGCCTTTGGCATCCGCGGGAAAAGTCGGCATGCCCTTATCCCAGCCATCTGGCAAGGCGTGGTGCAGCATTTTGTTTAAATCTTCGGTGAGCGCCGGGAATTCAGTCTTGTAGGAGTCAAATTGTTTTACCCACGCGTTGCGCAATTCGCCGCCACGCTTGCCGATGCCTTTTTTGAATTGGTCGTAAACGCCATCGGGTACCAGGAATTTTGCGTCCGACGGCCAGCCGTAGAATTTTTTGGTGAGCGCCACTTCTTCCTCGCCCAGCGCTTCCCCGTGAGCTTCCTTGGTGTCCTGGCGGTGAGGGGCGCCCCAGCCAATGTGGCTGTCGACGATAATCAGCATTGGTTTGTCGGCGGTGTTGCGAAAAACATCGAGCGCCTTTGCCATTGCCACGGTGTCATTGGCATCGGTGACATGTTCTACGTTCCAGCTATAACCCTTGAAACGCGTGGCTACATCTTCGCTGAATGCCAGGCTGGTGTTGCCTTCGATGGTGATGTGATTGTTGTCGTAGATCCAGCAAAGATTGGACAGCTTATGATGTCCGGCCAGCGAGGCCGCCTCGCCGGAAATTCCTTCCATCATGTCGCCGTCGCCGCAGATGGCGTACACGTTGTAATTAAATAATTCGAATCGCGGCTTGTTGAAATACGAAGCCAGCCACCATCGCGCCATGGCCATGCCCACGCTGTTGGCCACGCCTTGTCCCAGCGGTCCGGTGGTCGTTTCGACTCCGCTGGTCAAACGGTATTCCGGGTGGCCGGGAGTTTTGCTGTCGATCTGGCGGAATTTTTTGAGGTCGTCGATGGTAAGGGCCGGCGAGTTCAAGACTTTATCGTCGGGATCGACGGCTTTGACTTGGGCAAGATGCAGCAGTGAATACAAAAGCATTGATGCGTGCCCATTCGAAAGCACGAAGCGATCGCGATCCGGCCATATCGGATCGTTGGGGTCGTAACGCAGAAATTCTTGCCACAGTGTGTAAGCCACCGGAGCCAGCGCCATCGGCGTGCCAGGATGACCGGAATTGGCGGCTTGTACGGCGTCCATCGATAAAGTGCGGATGGTATTGATACTTAGTAGGTCGAGGTTAGGCTCGGTCACTCCAGCTCCAGTGGCAGACAATTACGGCCCCCATTCTTCGCGCACGCATTGGATGCGCCGACTGCAGATTTGAATGCGGGAATTCTACGACAAAATAGTGTCGTAGAAGGTTAACAAATTAATTTCGACGGAGAGGCCCGCTGGTCCGGGCTAAAGACTTACATTTTTATGTCGCGATGACCCAGTGGGGTTGCGCTATGAAACCGCTATGGAATTGTAGAGCCGGCGTTAATGTGCAGTGACGGCCGAAGCCGTCGCATCCTGGTTTGACTCCTGGATAGTGAGCATGTCGGTGCGGGTTTTATCCCACTCACGCAGCATCAAGCCGCTGGCGGTAAAGAAGCGCCGAATTTTCACGGAATCCCAGCGCAGCACTTCCTCCAGCACCGGAACGAGCACGCTCATGGTGTTGTCGCTCAGCACCGTACGCTGCGCGATACGCGTGATGAATTTCGCTTCGGACACTGCGATGGTCAAACCGTCGTGTTGGTTCACGTGCATCATGACCGGGAGATCGGAGCTGCCGTCGCCCATATAAATTATGTTGTCGTGGCTGATTCCGAGTGAAGCGCGAATTTCTTCCAACACTGTAATTTTGCCCCAGCCAGCCGTGGCACGAATGATGGAATCTACTTCGCCGGTCTCTTCGTTGTAGCGAAAACGAGTGCCGAAAATGTGATCCGCGGGAACGATGCCCTCGAGTGCGGACTGGATAATCTCTTGTGGCGCGGCGGAGATCACGTTGAAATGAAAATTGTAGCCCTCCGCCAAGGTGTCCAGCGCGCGGGCAAAAAGCGCGACATTGTGCTTCAGGCGAATGCGCTTGCCAGTCTCGATAAGGTGCGAGCGGCGTACGTGGCGGAACTCCGGGTCGTGCAAAATCAGATAGCTTAGTTCGGCGCCTTGCTGCACCAGGTTCATGTGCGATAGGCCGGAAACCTTGTCATGGAAACCGTGAAAACCGATCAGTTCGCTCAGGACCACACCTGAGTCGTTAAAACTAAGGGTTTGGTCGAAATCACTCGCCAAAAGATACTGTTTCTGCATGTTCTAGTACTCCTTCTTACTGGGGAACCGGCGGTTAAGCCTAATTTGCTGGAGCCGCCTTGCATTTCAAGGATAACGTTATTTCAAGTGGCAGCGTCACGAATAATTCTGATAGGTGCTATGCGTAAAAAGATTGAACGCAGTATGAACATTAGGTTAGATGCTGCCTAGTGGTAAACGATACAAACCAAGGGAGATGAGCCATTTTGGGATAGTTCCATGCTGCAAGATGAGCTGTTCCTTTCAGATACCGTTGGGCAAAGCTAAAGCGAAGCATCCAGGAGGGCTCCGTCAGGAACCCCAGTTCAAGCATCGTTTAGGGCAGTACAAAGTCGAGGAATCGAGTTATCCACACGGAGGCAGACTTTGTCTCACCGTGAGACTTGAGGCTGGGTTCGACGTGGTCGTCCACGGCATAGGGGCCTCCGGCACCGCTGTGAAGGTACAACGAGCGGCTTTCTGCGCCGTTTAAGGGGCGGGCACCCCTTCGGCCGAATACCGCCAGCTGGTTGCCGGATTCATCCACCGCGCGGTCACGATCGATGCCTTTTGATATAGCCAGCGCAGGCCCGCGGGTACGTGCCGTCGCTATAAGCTTTGGAGCGGGCCGGGGGCTGAACCCTGAAAAGTGAGCCGGGTCATCCCAAGGCGAAACAATTTCGAGGACGCGCAGGCCATTTTTACCGTCGGCCACGAACGCGAATGCGCTGGCCGCCACCATTCCGATTTTCACATCGTTGACATCGTTGAGCTGGCCGCCCGCATTGAACATTTGATCGAGTTTGGGGGCCTCTGGTTTTTCCACGTCGACAATCGCCACTCCGTCTTTGCCCGCTGAAATATAGGCATAAGTGCGAGCCACATAGATGTTGCGTGCATCGGCCAGCGGTACGAACGCGTTTGCAATTGGCTTCGGTTGTGCAAGGTCGGTGACATCTAGAACTTTAAGCCCTTGGCGATCTACGACGAACGCATAACGAAACTGAATGGCGACCGCTGCGGGCCCATCTATAACCGGAGCGCCGATCGTTGCGGTAACTCGCGGCGCCAGTGGATTGTCGAGATCCACCACGATCAAATTTTTGTCGGTCAGGATATAAGCGTAAGTCCCCGCAATGGTGATGCGCCTAGCGCCGGTGAGAATGCCTCCGGGGTTAAAGGCAGACGCACGCTTGAGGAAATTATTCGCGGGGTTACCATCGAGAAGCGTCCCAACGCCAGGGCTCTTCGAGTGCAGGTCGGGATTGCCGACGATGACCAAACCTTCTTCTTTATCGGCGACATAGAGAAATCCATACAACAAATGAATCGGTTGTTCCTCGTTTTCCGGCAAGCGCTGGCGCAGAGGGTCGATCGCCAGCGTGGACGGGGATGCAACCGCGAGGGCGTTTTTCGTTGGCACATAGAAACGCTGGCCGATAGGCGAGACCGGAGCGGTGACCACTCGTTCGGAAAAACCCTTGTTGTCGATATTGGCTATGTCGTAGACGCGCAAGCCGCCCGGTCCATTGGCGGTATAGGCGTATTCCCCGCGCGCCTGAATGTCCAGGATATTTCCGCCGTGTTCCGCAGCCGCTGAGAGTTCGCGGTGCCTAGCGACAAATTTTGTGAAATTTTCTGGATAGGCGATCCGTTGCAAATCGCTGCCGTAGATGGCTTCCGGTTCGTCGTGCTCGGCTACCGCGATGGCTTCCATGCCGCCTTTTCCGGTCGCGACATAAATGTAACGGCCCATGAAATTCATGAAGTTGGTGCCTTGCAGCAGAAGCTGCGCCATCCACGCGTTGTTGTCGTTGGCGGATGAAACGTGGCAGTCGCTGCATTGCTTGGTTTCCTTGCCGCGCACGGTGTGCGGAACAAATGTGCTGTAAGCCTGGCCGGAAAATCCCGCCGCGGAAATCGTTTGTTGCGTGTAATACAGCCACTCGCGATTGGCATTCTGCGAACTTACCAGCACCGCGCAACTGGAGCGCGCCGGCGTGATGCGATGGCCAGTCACTGTGCCATCCACACCCAGCATATAAATGTCATCGCGCAGCACTTGAAAGTTGTAGGAGGTGTAATTGCGCGTGAGCAATCCTTCGTTGTGCAGCATTGGGCGGCGTGCGTTGGCGGTCATTTGCAGGTGGCAGCCAAAACACGTTGGCGTCCAGGAGGTATGGCACGCATAGCAGGTCATGCTGCTGTTGCCGTGGGCTAGGTGTGTGTCGTCTTTAGGCATGTCCGAATCGACTATGCCGTCTTTATTGATCAGCTTGGCGCGTTGAGATATTGCGTTGAAATGAACGTTGCCGGGAATTACGGTGTCGGCAGTTTGCACGATCTCCCACTCTCTATTTTCGTCAGACATGGAGCGTTGAATGAGGGCATCGCCGCGCCATTCGAAACGGCGCTTCCCCCAAGGCGTGCGCAGCGTATCGAGATGGCGGCCGCGCTCTGGAACCTGGGCGCCGTTAACTATGGAAAATGTCTCCGGCGCGGCGGGGCCCGAGGTTAGGAGCGTGGCTTTCTGTCGGATCGTGCCGTGACAATCGATGCAGTCGATTTCTACCGCAGCGCGCGGTTCGCCGTAAATTTTGCCGTTGCCGTGGTTGTCTTGCGCAAAATGGCAATCGTTGCATTGCATTCCTTTTTCGAGATGGATGTCGGCAAGATGTACGGCTTTGGAAAAGCGCTCAGGATCTTCAAACGCGATAATATTTCCATCCTTGTCCAGCCAGTTGCCTTTGCGGTCGTGATTGAATACCGCGCGAAAAACCCAGCCGTGTCCGTGAAAGTCGGCAAACTGGGTGGTCTTCAGCTTGGAATTAAATTCAGGGCTGCCGAGTTGGTCCAGAAATTTATCGTCGTTCCACAGGCCGCGAGCGGCGGCGCCTTCGGGATTGCGCACGAGTGCTTGGTAGCGTTGCTCTTCGCTGGGATTGCGTTGTTGCGGAGGATACATTTTGTCGCCGTCGATTTCGTTGTCCCACCACGTCAATCCGAAATAGGTGGTGACCATGTTGGTTCCCGGATGAATGTGGCAAATCATGCATTGGCTGGAAGGGATGGAACGGGTGAAAGCGTGGCGGATGGGATGACCGGATTCGCTTTTGGAAATAGTCGCGTCCATGGAGGCGCTTTGTCCGGAATGTCCAAATTTTGCGTAACCGCCAGAGTGCGCCGTGTCGCGATCGTTGGCGTAGATTACGTGGCAAGCCGAGCAGCCGCTGGAGCGGTAATCGCCGGGATGATCGTTGGTTCCCGGAAGCGACATGACCGGGTCGAGAAGCCGCGTCTTCTGCAAGCCGAGAAACACCGGATCGGTACGCAGTTCGGTGCCAAAACCGCGATCACTCAGTTTGTCTTCGGGCTTGCCGGGATTTTCTTCCGCGATGGGATTACCAACCTCGCTTTTCTTGCGGCCGCCGCGTTCGAACACCCGCAGCACATTGCCGGGCTGGGAAGATTCCCAGCGATAAAGTGGGTCAAGCTCGGGAAGCACGCCTTTCGCTCGCGTTTCTTCGGGTGTTGGAGTGGGAGAAGTTTTTATCGATTCGGGCTTGCCGTCACGATTGTAGCTTTCGCCGAAGCGGGTATTTTTAGTAGGGTAGCCGCCATTGTTGTATAGCGCCGCGCCCCACAGCATGCCCGAGTGCGTCATCATGCTGGTGGAAACCGCGCGAGTTTCGCTGGCGTGGCAGCCACTCGATCCACAGGTTTCCGGGGCCACGCGCAAATCGCCGGGGTTCACAAATTTCATATATTCGTAGGATTCATTCAGCCACGCGGTGTAAGCGCGTTCGGGTACAGCGGTGCGGTTTCTAAAGGTGGCATTTTTTGGATGCACGTGAGCTTTTTCTTTTACCGCGTTGTATTCGGGAGAATTGCTCGCAACTCCTGACGCCACCCTCGCGGAGGAATCACCTCCGTGGCAATCGGCGCAGGCAAGCTGCACGGTTTTTGTCGGATGCATGGTGGGTTCGTCTGTAGCGGTATGGCAGGAGATGCAACCGGCGGATTTGCGTTGCGCTTCTTGCTGAGATTGGCCGCGCAGGCCTGAAAGCGGCGGAGAAGAATTGGTCGACGCCTCCTGCTGCGAAGCGGAAGCGGTTCGCGACCGTACTGCAATCCACAAAAAAGCCGCGGCCATCGACACGCTGAGCAATAAAAGAAAACTGGCGCGGCCATATTGCGGCACGCGACGAGAGATTGTCCCCAGGTCGCAGCCACCGGAAGTGAAAAGTTTTCTCAAAATATAAATTTCACCAATCCGAAGATTGAAAACAGCGTCCTACTCGTATAAATGTCCTTGAAACCCTGGCCCGGCTGGAGAGCGGCCGCGCCGCCGGTGAGAACAATATTTTCGCTAAGTGGTGGACGGTATTCGACGCCGAGACCCAAATCGGTGCCGATGGTGTGATGGATTGGCGACTGAAAAAGTAGAAACTCCAGCGGTTCGGTGCGTTCGAATCGCAAAAAATTCACATTCGCAAAACCTTTCAGTTTTGGGGTGATGTCAAAATCCGCCCCAGCATTGATCAGAAAAATTCCTGGATTCACGAAGTTAGCCTGTCCTTCCTCCGGGCTGGCGCGTACAGCCGGAAACAAGCTGCCGGGTGACTTGATTAACACGTCTGAGCCAGTGAGACGAATGCCTTCGCGATTCCAGAAACTAAACAAGCCGCCGGCAAAGTTTGGCAGGTCTTCAATGGAATCGAAGCCACGAGCGCGGCCGTCACGCGGGTTGGCGTCACCCGAAGTGTAAAAACTAGAAACGCGATAGCGGATCCAATCGCGGTCGTAGGATAGTTCAACCGCGGCCATCTGGGCGTTAACGGTCACGCGGCGGCCGGCGATGGGATTAAAAGTGTCTTCGCCGAGGGCTTGATAAAACGCGTGCGTGATATTCACCCGGCCGATGTGGCCGCTCCCGAGCCAGCCAAGATATCCCACGCGAATGCCGTGCAAGATCGGCCCTACACCACCCTGATTGATAACGCTGCCGATGGGCGCGGGGCGCACCAGGAAACCGTTGTCATCGTAATGGAGGCTCGGATCGTCTTTGTTGAACGCGCCAATAAATTCCGCGGTATAGCCGGAGAAAAAGAAGTCCTGCAGGTAAACATTGCCGAGAATAACTTGTTGATGGCGCTGGTCGAAAACGGTATTGAGGCCGCTATTCGTATTTTTCTCGAGCAGATTGAAATACGCTGCATTGTATTCGATGCGGTCGCTGTGAAGATTTCCGAAAATACGCAGGCCGGGCTGCTCATCGACAAAAAGAAAGCCGCGAAAGTCGGCATTGAATTGTTGAATTCCGGCGCGCGCAGAAATGAAATCGTAATTGGAGCTCAGGTCATGAAGTTTTACTTCCACGAAAGCTTCCTGTAGTCCGACGTGAGTATCAAAGCGATTGGTGCCCGCCCGCACATCCGGGCTGATAATTCCGAGTTCCCGCACGGACAGATTATTCAAGCTGATTTCGGGAGTGATCCGAATGCGCCAGTCGACTGGCTTAAAGGAGGTGTCGCCGTGAAAAAGATCAAACGTGAAGCGGAAGGTCTGGTCGAAGAAAGCTTGTTCGCCTTTGCCGAAAAACGTACTGCTGCCGGGACGCTCGGAGCTCTCGTTGCTGGGCGATGGCACCCGCCGGCCGTCAAAAAAGGACTCAGCCAACGCGGTGATATTCAGAAAAGTCTGTTGGCCGAGCACCTTGGGCCAAATGGGCTCGTCCCCTTTGTAGCGATTGCGATTGAACGGGTCGTACCAGTGGGAGCGCGTGTAAATATATTCGCCCCTTTGCGGATAGCGTCGATAGTCGGGTTGCGAAAGCGCCCAGCGATTTGGGACCGCGTTATAAACATCGGCGACCGGAGGCAGATAATCCGGCGCGAGCTCCTGAATGTAATTTGGATCGGAATCGAGTCGATGCCGGAGTTCGCGATAGGTTCCCGCCGTTGCTGGTGGATTCGGCGCAGTCGCAGGGCCTAATTCAGGAAGTCGCGGAAGTCGCGAAGCGCTTTCGGTCGTCCCCGTCGGCACTAGTGAAATTTCGAGGGTCACAACTTCATCAGGCTGTAACGCCAGATCGTGTAGAACAAAGCTGGCAGCCCCGGCGGCCTCCACATTTAGCTGGTAATGTCCGGGAGCCAAGGGAAAAATGCGGAACAATCCTTCACCGTTCGCGACGGACGTGTACTGTTGCCCGGTTCGCAAATTGCGCAGCGTCAGTTGGGCTCCAGGGACAGGGTTGCTGCCGCCGGTGGCCGTGCTCGAGCGAACCACACCGTCCAGTGCGGCGGTGTTGGACGCTTGCTGCCGCGGAATGCGCATCGCGGGGCCTTGTTCGTGCGAAGGTGTTGCCTGTCCAGGGGCATCCGCCTGGGCAAGCTGCGCAAACGCGGGGCTTGCAGGCCCCGCGGGAGAAGCGGCTACAAAAAAAATCACGAGACAGCCAGAGAGGAGTGCGACCGATACCGTCCGCAGGGAAGACATCGCGCTTTTGTCCTGCTCAAAGTAGGCCAACGCCACGGGAGCGGCATCTACATAACAGCAAGGGGCGGCAAGGGGCAACAGTTTTCAGAGCCAGTCAGGCACTTCCAACAAGCGCATTACTGCTACGCACCTGACCGATAAACCTGACCGATAGGCCTGAACTATAGACATGGCCTTCATCACTTGGTTGCACTGTCCGCCGAACTCGTTGAACACAGCGTAAAAGGATGATTGAATAGAGCATCCCCAAGGCCAATGCATACATTGAGAGAACCCGTGCCCGCACGCCGCGTCCATCGAAGGCGCCGAAACGTGCTGGTGTTCACCATTGCCGCGGCCGTGATCCTGGCGGTGGTGCTGTCGATTTTCCTGGTTGGCTGCGGGGCTGGAAGCCAGAGCACGCCGCAGTCGGCGGTTAACACTCCCACTCCTTCCTCCGCGTCGGCAACGATCACTTTGACTGCTACAGATGTAGACACAATCGTCCGAGCGGCCGCAGCCGCTACGTCGCCGACGACGGCTGTCATCGCGGTAGTAGACCGCGCGGGAAATGTTCTGGCGCTGTATCGCAAGCCGGATGCGCCTCTCACGGTGACCGGAAATTTCGGCATGCAGACCAGCACCAACGACGTAGCCATTGGGCTGGCGCGCACCGGAGCGTTTTTCAGCAATGATCAGGCGCCTCTGCCGAGCCGCACGGTGCGATTCATCAGCGGCGTGCATTTCCCTCCGGGAGTTTCGAATGCTTCAAACGCCGATTTGTATGGAATAGAAAACACCAATCGAGGCTGCAAACTTTCTTCGGAACTGGAGACGAGAGGCATTCATCCCTCGACCGCGCTTGGTGGCGGCCCAGGTCCTGGCATCATTACCGGTAAAGCGGACGTGCTGGACAGTAATCCGAACGCGGTGAATCCCGGCGGGCTGCCGATTTACAAGGGTGCGATTTTAGTCGGAGGTATTGGCGTTACTGCGGTGCCGGCGGATGTGGCGGAATTCACGGCGTTCTCGGGCGCCCTGGCCAACGGCTTTTCTCCGCTACCCACTCCGCTTCCGGCTCCGGGCGAAGTATTTCTTGGCGGGGTGGCGCTCCCGGCGATCAACCAGACTACGCGGCCCGCATCCGTCGGCACCGGCACGTTCTCGGGTAGCTATGTGGTTAGTCCGCAGGCAGGCCAAGCCGCACCTGAAGGAGATTTGGTTGGCCCCCACCCGAGCATAAATCCGAATCCGGGAAACGGCGGTCTGAGTCAGGCGGAAGCAACGCAGATTCTCGACGCCGCCGAAAATACCGCGAATCAAACGCGCGCATCCATTCGGCTTCCGTTGGGATCGCGCGCGCGCATGGTGATTGCGATATCCGATCTGGACGGAAACATCATCGCGTTGCGACGCATGCCAGACGCTACGATTTTTAGCATTGATGTTGCGGCAACCAAGGCCCGCAACATGGTGTACTTCAATGGCACTCAGCGCAGCGACGCGGATTTGAGCCAGGTGCCCGTCGGAACCGCGGTGACCAATCGCACCATCAGCTTTGGCGCGCAGCCTTTTTTCCCACCGGGCATTGATGATTCAAATGCCGGCCCGTTCTTCCCTTTGTTCATGAACGACGTGATCAATCCGTGTTCACAAGGTTTGGACGGCGGACTTTCGAACGGAAATAACAGCGGGATCGTGTTTTTCCCCGGAAGCACCGGCCTGTATCGCAGCGGTAATTTAATCGGCGGGTTGGGGGTCAGTGGCGATGGCGTCGATCAGGACGATTACGTGACCAACGGCGGAGCGGCGGAATTTCAAGCGCCTGCAAATATACGCGCCGATCAGATTTTTATTCGCGGGGTGCGATTGCCATATTTTAAATTTCCTCGTAACCCCACGAATTGAACCATTCCGTCCGAAACTTTACGTTTAACGCAAGCGGGAAAGATCAAAGTCCGCGGTGACGGACTCACCCTCAGGAGGCTCTACCGTGATGCTCGCGGAATCAGCTGAAAAAGCCTCCGCCGGGAATTCATATGTGAGCGTCGCACCAATCAAAATGCAAGGTCCGTAGTCTCCGCAACTATAATTTGGCCGACCGTGATAGACAGCGTTAGATAGCGCTTGATCACCGTTAAAAATTTGCACCTGGAAGTCTCTCCAGAAGTCATCGGGTCGCGGAATCAGAGCTGACGTGGAACCGGAGCGCGAATTTGGTTTGGCTGCGGCGATAAACTGGCCGTAGGTTTCCGTCAACTGAATTTGCACCGTAACTTTAACAATTTCTTTTCCCGCCTGGCGATGATCCAGTTCCGCTTGTTGGGCACTGTAATTTCCGATGTAATTGCTAGACAGTACCGCGGCATTCACGAACGGCGTAACGAACATTACGGAAGAAATGTATGGACCGCTTTTCGGTGCAGGGAAGCGCCGCGTGGATTTTTCGACCAGGCCCTCGAGCGAGCCATCGTGGCGCTGGCCCAGGAAATACGCCTCACGCACGGACTCGTCGGACAACGGAGACTGAAACGCAAAAACAGGCTGCGCCAGCATGACAAGCGCTGCGATAGTGGAGAACGTAGGCCGCGCCAATGAATGCATAAGCGTTCCTTTATCTATTAGACCGTTAGAAGCGGGAATATGGTTTCAGGACCACCGGACGCAACACTCGCGTCTACTGGACATAACTTAACCATACTATCCCGGTCCTGGTTAGATGATTAGATGCACTACATTAATATTAATTTAGCTGGCGCGGAATAAATGCGGCTTAAAAGGAGAGAAGCAGCTAAGACGTTTGGTCTTAGCTGCCTCCCGGGGTGTGTCCTCGAAGTGGTATTGATAACTTAGATGTGCTGGGGCGGAAAAGGTTTCACTGTCACCTAAATTTTTCTTGTTAAGTTTTGTTAACACCAAAACTCTAATAAAACAAATACTTACGCCATCGTTCATCACGATGACCAATTAATCGCATCAACTGTCTTGATGTATGCAAGGTAAACGGCCGAGGTTTCCGCGCCAGCTTAATTCCTGCCTCTTCCGGGGTGCGGTCGCCTTTGCTGTTATTGCAGCGATAGCAGCAGGCCACCAAATTTTCCCACGACGAGCGCCCGCCTCTCGATCGCGGCACCACGTGATCCAGTGTCAATTCCGAGCTGGGAAATATTCGCAAGCAAAATTGGCAGGTGTTGCGATCGCGCAATAAAATATTTTTACGCGACAGTGCTCGGCTCTGTTGTGGGATGTGCCGGTATGCGAGCAGCCGAATCACAGAAGGGACCCGGTGAGAATGCGCGGCGGAATGCACTTCCGCATTATGCAGTTCTTCGGCTTGTGCCACGCCTTTCAGCATCAGCACCATGGCTCGTCGTACGGCCGTCACGTTGATGGGCTCGTACGTGGCGTTCAGCACCAGCACAGGCTCCTGCATCAACGCCATACGGCGGGCCGTTATCGGAGATGGGAATCTACTGCCAGCGGGACTTTCTGAGCCGGGCGCAAGCGCTCCAGCCGCATCGGGGGTGTGGCGCCCCCGGGAATCGACCATGCTTGGCCGTCGTGCGCTCATGGCGCTTCCCTCGGGTACGTTGCTACCGGAGACGTTCGGCGGTGTTCTTTAAAACCGCGCGGGCCACTGTCAACCCGATCACCGATCTGGCGCCAGCCTCGCGCAAAGTCTTGGCACACGAGTCCAGCGTCGCTCCAGAAGCCATTACATCATCTACCAGTAAGACGCGTAAATTGTCAACCTGGCTGCCTGGACGTGTGGCAAAAGCGCCACGGACCGATTCCCATCGTTCTTCATAACTTAGCAAATGCTTGTCGGGACGGGGCCGGATTCTGGTGAGTAACACAGATTTGTAGGGCAGCCCCAGCAGTTTGGCTAGCGGTTTGGCGATCAGCGCCGCCTGGTTGTAGCCACGTTCGCGCTCGCGCTGGCGGTGCAACGGCACCGGCACCACCACGTCAGCCTGAAAAGCGGGCCCGCCATCCATGGCCAACTGTGCGAGCCGTCGAGCAAACAGTTTTCCCAGCGGGTCGATATTTTCGAATTTCAAGAGCAAAATTGCCCGCGCCAGCGCGCCTTCGTATATTGCCCAGCTGCTTACTCGCTCGAAGGCATAACCGCCCCACTCATCGTTTACGCATGTCGGGCAGACGAACGCTTCCGCGTCTGATGTGTCAGCACCTTCGATAGGCCTGCCGCACTTGTCGCACACGGTGCTACTAATGGCCCGAAACGAGGCCAGGCACTCGTTGCAGATGGGAATGCGTGTGGTCTTCCGAGAGTAATTGCTCACCGATGCGGCAACCGGCGGGGAATACGACGCTGAGCAATGCTGAGCGCACATTGCCAAGCCAGCCGCCCTTAAACCCTCGCGCGGTCGGCTGTTCGGCGCGAAGCAATCCCCCGGATCTCAGGGGAGTAGCTTACCTGCTCAGGGCCGAAAAGTAAGTATTATTTAGTTATTTAACCAGATGGGAATAAATTTACAGCAGGCCTTGCTCCATCTTTTCCTGGCAGCTGATGCAGTGCTTAGCCCAGGGCACCGCTTCCAGCCGCTTCTGCTGCATTTCATCCTGGCAATTCGCGCACACGCCGTACTCATCTACCTGGATGCGCTTCAAAGCCGCGTCAATCATATTCAGGATGGTACGGTCCGTGTTGGTCATGCCAAAGAGAAATTCCTTGGTGTAGGAGTTTGCAGCCTTATCCGCCAGATCGACAGTTTGATCGTCATCCGCGGTGCGGCCCTCTTCCTGGGTGCGTGCGATGGTCTTCATCAATTCTTCGCGACGGGTAGCAAGCTTTTTCTTAAAATATTCTAATCGTTTCTTGTCCATATTATTTATTCCCGCCCTCACTGTGAGTTATTGAGGGTATCTAAAAACTCCGTAGTGTAGGCCGACTTGTAAGCAGTGTCAATAGAACAGCGGTTCGGAATCGCCGTATGACGCAACAAAAAATTCTGTAAGCGCTGCATGACCTCGAACGCGAAGCCCAACCCTACCGAGCATCAGCCTTTGATGATCGCCAGCAACATTTGGTTACTCGCTCGCGCCCCGCGATGTGGCCCGGAGACCGATTTGGCCGATCAGTAACAAAGGGTATGGACCGCAAAGCTGCGCTTGTGGCATTTCTCAGGAGATTCTGAGCTTGCCCGGGAGGTCACCATGATTAAGAAAACAGAAGGCGGCTACAAGGTTGTCTCGGAGAAAGGTAATAAAAACCTCGGCGGTCCTTACAAAACAAAAAAGGAAGCCGAGAAAAGATTGCAGCAAGTGGAATACTTCAAACACAAAAAAGGCTAATGAAGTCTGGTGTTCCGTTTCCCGGGTCACACCACGATCAAGCCTGTCACGCTACACCCGATCGAATCGCGCGATGAGTTTTACTAGAGGGGTTTCGGATGGGCCGCCAAGGCTTCGCGAAACGCTGCCAGATTTGATTTATCGACTATAGCGGTGCCGGTGTCCACAAACGTTGGGATGGGGGGCGCCGGCGCGGTATTCCATTCTTTGAATTCATGTACCGCGTTGTGATGTAAATCGTCGAGGAACTTCAGTCCGTAATAACTCATCACGTAAGGTTTCTGTGCAATTGTCGCGGCGATAGCGCCTTGCTGCACAAAGTCGAGCGTTTCCGGGTCTTTGTCGAACGCCACTATGGGAATTTTCCCGGTCTGATCCAGCCGGTGCAGGGCTTCGGCGGCGCCCGGTCCGCCTGAAGCCTCCAGGCAGATAATGCCATCGACTTTTTCTTTGGTATTTTTCGCGCCCAGCAGGGCCGAAATTTGATCGTTTGCGCTGCGCGGGTCGCCCTTGTCGTCAATCGTCTGTAACACTTTGATGCCCGGGAATTTTTTCAGCGCTTCGTTGACGCCGCGCACTCGTTCATCCAGGTTGTCTTGTCCGGGGATGGAAACGATCACTACGTTTCCCTTGCCCTTGAGCAGATCGCCCATGCGCTTGCCGCTCTCCACCCCGGCGCGAAAATTGTCGGTGCCGATAAACAATACGCGTTTGGAATTGGGCGCGTCGGAATCGATGCAGATCACCGGAATTCCCTGGCCAATAGCACCATCGATGGCATCCCTGAAGATCTCCTTGCGTGAAGCGGACAGCAGTATTCCCGCGGGCTTCTCGCTCACGGCTTTTTGAAATGCAGCCAGCTCCTCTTCCGGCGCAAACTTCTCCGGTCCAGCGAATTCCACCTTCACACCCAGCCATTTCCCGGCATCCTGGAAGCCCGCTTCCGCTTCCTGCCAATACGGCAGAGCCGAATTGAAGGTCACAAATACGTAGCGCTCCTCTTTCTGGTGATACGAATCCTCTCCACACGAGGCCAGCCCGATCCCCATCGCCAAAATCGCGCATGAAAAAATTACTAAGCGAAATCGGTTCATAACAACTCTCCTTTTAATCGGTGAATAAAAACTTCCAATGATGGGAATGGCGATCAGCACAAGACCACGCCAACGGTGCCCCAACGAATTGCCAGAGCCTATCACAAAGTTGTTCCGGGAGGGTCACTGGACGGTCCGAGCTAGAGAGCTGGGGGAGTTGTGACATATTCTTGCTATTAACTGATTCCGTTATCTTTTGGCTACCAATGCGCAGGTACGCTTGTTCCCGAAAATCCTATGCCTCATAATTGCAAGTACTTTATTTTGTGCACACCTCGAAGCCTGCCGCACTCTCTTTTCAGAGTGATGCTTTACTTCGGGCGCTGTGCACATTTGGTACGGCGATGCCCGAATCAAGGCACTGACTGCGCGTAAGGAAGCGATCAAAACTTGATACCCCAGGATTTAATCGTGCTCGCCTTGCTCGCGGCTACCGCTCTGGTAGCCGGATTTTTTGCATATATCTACAGCATTAAACGCCAGCCCTACCTGCTGGTGTGGACCATTGGCTGGGCTTTGTATTCGTTGCATTTTCTCGCCCCCGGTCTTTCGCGCTGGATCCCCGAGAGCCCCATCGAAACCTCGCTCAGCACCTGGATCTACGCTCTGGCGTCCATCTCTTTCTTCATCGGGGCGCAGTTATATGCCCAACGCAAGCCCTGGATCGTGCCAGCCGCGATCACCGCCGGGGTACTTGGCCTGTGGACCGTTGGCAACCATCTGAATTTCGTGTCCATTTCCGTGGTGATTCCGTCGGCGTGTCTTTTTCTGGCGGTGGCCATCATTTTTTGGCAGGAAACCCGGCGTCATGAGACCCTCGCCGACCATTTGCTGGCGATCTCTTTTGCGTGCTGGGCCATTCTGAGGTTGTCGGTTTTTCTATTTTTCGCGCACGCCGACCCAAGTCAGCGGACGCCGTTCATGTCGGTCGTCGCGGTACCTTCCGCCTTTGTCGCCATGCTCATGGTCATGGCGTTGTATGAAGAAGAGAAACGCCGCATCGAGCGCAATATGCTGGCGCTTTCGAATCTCAATCTGGCCACCTCCGGTTTCGTTGGCGGAGAAATCCAGCGCATGCTTTCACAAGCGCTTGATCGCGTACTGGGTGTCGTGCGCCTTCCTGCCGGAGCGCTCTTTCTCCATCATGGCGACCCCCAGGGTCCAACATCCGTGGTGGCGGTAGGTTTGGATGACTCCTTCAGCCGCTCTGTTCAGGAAGAAGGATTGGACGACTATCTGGTGGGCTTGGTTTCTCGCCTGGGTGGCCTCCTGGGTTTTCGCGATTTGCGGGATGATTCGCTCTCCGCCCTGGACAAGGAACCATCCATTCGGCGCTTCCGGGAAATTGCTCTAGCTCAGGGATTGCGCAGCGTTGTCGCGATCAGTTTGCAGGCCAAGGAAAACGCTTTCGGCGTTCTGCTGTTGGGTACTTCGGATAGCCGCAAATTCACGGCTGCGGAGCTTCGCCTGCTTCTCGCGCTGGGTCATCAGATTGGGATGGCCGTGGAAAACAGCTATTTGATTCAACAGACTTCCCGGCGCTCCGAAGAGCTCCATGTCCTTAACGAGATCGGCCGCGCTCTGAGCTCCACGCTCAACAAGGAAGATCTGTTGCGCAAAGTCTGGGAAGAATTGCGGCGCTTGTTTGATGCTGAAAATTTTTACATCGCATCGCTGGAATCCAACAGCGATGAAATGACCTTCGATCTGGAAATGATCGATGGTGCGCGTATGCCCAAGCGCACGCGTCCTTCCGGGAATTACATTACCGAATACATTATTCGCACTCGCCAGCCCGTCTTGATTCGTGAAAATTATGTCGAGGAAGTCAAAAAACTGGGCGTCGATCCGCTGCGCACGCGCGGCTGTTTCTGCGGCGTTCCGCTGGTGGCTTACGACCGCGCCATTGGCGCCATGGCGGTCTTCTCGGACAACGAGCGCGCCTTCGATGAAGGTCATCTCGAACTATTACGCGTGCTTGCCAGCGAAGCCAGCATAGCTATTGAAAATGCACGCCTTTTTCAGGAAGAGCGCACCAAAGCGCGCCATCTTTCCTTGCTCAATATTATTTCCAGAAACGCTATCGCCACTCTGAATCCTGATGAAATGCTCGCCAAAATCGCCGAGCAGCTCGAAGACGGTCTCACCTATGACCACATCGGGATTGGCGTGCTGGAGTACTCCACACGCGAAATCGTTGTGCAGGCCGAAGCCGGCAAGCGTCGCGGCAGTTTAGGTCAACGCGTACCACTGGGCGCGGGGCTCATCGGACATGTGGCGCGCAATGGCGAGATGGCCTTCTATCGTGGGGCGAATGTCGCGGATGCCGCGCTCAAGCCGCTCCTGTCGGACACTGCAACGGCGGTGGCCCTTCCGATTTTCTATGCCGAGCAGCTCCACGGAATACTTTTCATCGAGTCCTCCGCCAACATCGAATTTTCCGAGGAAGAAATTCTGCTCATCCGCACGCTTGCCGACCTCATCGCCGGGGCGCTGCACAATGCCTATTCCTTCCAGAAAGCGCAGGAGCAAGCCATCACGGATGGCCTCACCGGCGTCAAAACGCACCGTTTTTTCATGGAAGCGCTGGGCAACGAGTGGAAACGCTCCACGCGCGCCGCTCGGGCCTTTGCGCTGGTGCTGATGGATCTCGACCGCTTCAAATTCGTCAACGATTTTTACGGTCACCTTGAGGGCGACCTTGTTTTGCAACGAGTCGGACATATCCTTGAAACGAATTGCCGCCGCTCCGACGTGGTGGCCCGATACGGCGGAGATGAATTCGTCCTGCTGATGCCGGAAACCAACATGGAGCACGCACGCCAACTTTCTTCCAAGCTGCGCAGCCTGGTGGCCGTCGACCCGTTATTGCGGGAAAAAAATATCAGCGCCAGCTTTGGCATTGCTTGCTATCCGTTGCACGGCTCGTCCCCGCAGGAATTAATCCAGGTGGCGGATGCTTCCATGTATCTGTCCAAGCATCAGGGTGGCAATACCGTATCGACGGCCGATCACTTCGATCCCAACGAAGCGAAGAAATGGAAGCGCGACGTTCTGGAGGCCTATCTGGGAGTCACGCTGAAGCGCTTGTTCTCCACCGGTCCTGAGGCTTTCGAGGAAATCTATCTGCGCCTTAAGCAATTTACGGAATCTCTGGCGGCCACGGAAATCGTCACCGACAAGCCTGCGGTCATAGAAGGTCCACAGGCTTTGCCGCAAGCGGTTCTTGACACGGTGACCTCTTTGGCCTTCGCCATCGATGCGAAAGACCATTACACCCAGGGGCATTCGCAAAAAGTTTCCGCCTACGCCGCGCTGATCGCCGAATCCCTGTCCATGACCGAGGCCGAAGTGGACGAAATTCGTCTGGGCGCGGTGCTCCACGACATTGGTAAAGTCGGCATCCCGGAAATTATTCTGAATAAAAGTGGCGCTCTGAATCCGGAAGAGTGGGAGACCATGAAATCCCACGTAACCTTTGGCGCCAAAATTCTCGAACCCCTGAAACCGCTCGCACGTATCCGCGAGATGGTTCTTCATCATCACGAATATTTTGACGGCTCAGGATATCCCGAGGCTTTGGCGGGCGAGGAAATTCCAATGGGCGCGCGCATCATTGCCGTGGCTGACGCCTATGACACCATCACCAGTGACCGCGTCTACAAAAAGGGGCGCCCCTCTTCCGACGCCCTCAAGGAACTGGAACGCTGTGCCGACGCCCAGTTCGACGCGCGCATCGTGGAAATCTTTGTGCGCACCATGCGCCAGTTGCCGAATCCAGTCATTGAAGTTGCAGCGGTAGTTCCGGCGCCGCACTCCTGAGCGACGCGCCCTAACGTTTATCGAGCACTACATCTTTGATCGGTAAATCCCAGTGGGCGTCTAAAATTTCAAAGCGCCGCTGCTCTTCTTTTTTATAGCTGTCCTGATCGGGATAAAGCTGCCGAAGCAGTGGTTCACTATCAAAATTATCGTTCGCGATTGCCGCGCTCTTAAACACGATGGTCACCCGGTAATCCCATCGCCCGTCCTCGGTGCTGTGTAGACGCGGCGCTGTCATGCTCACGCGCAAGATACGTCCAAGCTCCATCTCTTTCCGCAGCACCGGGTAATGGTTTTTCTTGAATAGTGTGAGGAATTCCTCCGCATGTCCCCATTTGGTCTTGTAATAGTATTCCACCACGTACGGGTCTTCTTTTGTCTCCGCGGCAGTACCACTCTGTGGCGGACCTGCAAAGGCTCGGGGGTTGGACGCCAGCGCGGCCGTAAAAACCACCGCCAAAATCGCGAATTTCCTTGCAGCTATCATGATCGGCTTCTCCTGAGTGGGACTAAATTCACGGCTGATTCCGAATAGCGCCTGCATCGTACCCTTTCATTGCTTTCACGTCGATAAGGGTGCCAAATCTGGCCTGGACATCGATATTTATAACGTTGCTAAAAATAACCTGGCAGTTCAAACTAAAAGTGCACTCGGGGAAATGCCACCCGCTGTGATTGCCCACCCCCGCCCGGGCCGAAGTTTTCAATTCCATATACCACAATTGTTATAACGCTGATTTCTGTGGATAATAAGTTTCGCTGAAAAGTCGCTGCTGCCGTCACCGCCTGATTTCACACTGTGAGGAACAAAAACTTCGCTATGGCTCGTGCATCAAAACGCACCAAAACCGTTGCTGCGTCTCGCGCCTTTCCGCAGTTAAAAAAGTCGCCCAGTGGCATTGCCGGCTTTGACGAGATCACTGGCGGCGGCCTGCCAACGGGACGGCCCACTATTGTGTGCGGCGGTCCGGGATGCGGCAAAACCATGTTTGCCATGGAATTCCTGATTCGCGGAGCCACGGAATTCGGCGAGCCGGGCGTTCTGATGACTTTTGAAGAGACTGGTGAGGAGATAAGCCGCAACGTGGAGTCGCTGGGATTTAACGTGCAATCGCTGGTCGACAAAAAGAAGTTATTCCTCGACTACGTGCGCATCGAACCCAGCGAAATTCAGGAAACCGGGGAATACGACCTGGAAGGTCTATTTGTGCGGCTCGAACATGCGGTGGAGTCGGTGGGCGCCAAGCGGGTCGCGCTGGATACGGTGGAAGCGATTTTTTCTGGTTTTGGAAACCCCGGCATGTTGCGCGCCGAAATTCGCCGGTTGTTCCGCTGGCTGAAAGATCACGGCCTAACTACGGTGATCACCGCCGAACGTGGCGAACGAACCCTGACACGCTATGGCCTGGAAGAATATGTCTCCGACTGCGTAGTTTCGCTCGATCATCGCGTCAACGATCAGATTTCCACGCGCCGTATGCGCATCGTGAAATATCGCGGGTCGTCTCATGGTACTGACGAATATCCTTTCCTGATCGACAAGAAAGGCTTTTCCGTTTTGCCACTGTCTTCCATTCGCCTGGATCACAAAGTGTCGAAAGATCGCATTTCTTCCGGCATAGAAGATCTCGACACGATGCTGGAAGGCCTGGGCTTCTTCAGAGGCTCGTCGATATTGGTGTCAGGAACTTCCGGCTCCGGCAAATCCACAGTGGCCGCGCATTTCGCCGACGAAACTTGCCGCAGCGGCAAGCGCGCCTTGTACATCGCATTCGAAGAGTCTTCCGCGCAAGTCACGCGGAATATGCGTTCCGTAGGAATCAACCTCGCGCAATACATTAAAAAAGGTCTGTTGGGATTTCACGCCTGGCGTCCCAGCCAACATGGCCTCGAAATGCATTTGCTGCGCATTCACGATCTGGTCGACGAGTTCAAACCTCAAGTTGTTATCGTCGATCCCATCACCAACCTCATCAGCGCGAATCTCAATGAAGTCCACGCCATGCTGATGCGCCTGCTGGACTTTTTGAAAGACCGCCAGATCACCGCCATGTTCACCACGCTCACCGCCAATCGTGGCGCTGAAGAACAAACCGAGGTAGGCATTTCCTCGCTCACCGATACCTGGATTCTATTGCGCGACCTGGAGGTGAATGGCGAACGCAATCGCTGCCTTTATGTTTTAAAGTCTCGTGGCATGGCGCATTCCAACCAGATTCGAGAATTTGTTCTAAGCCGCAACGGGGTGCGCTTACTTCCCGCGTATGTGGGGTCGGGTACCGTCTACACTGGATCAGCGCGCCTTGCACAGGAAGCTCGGGAAAAAGCCGAGGCGCTGCGCGAGCAACAACAGTTAGAGGAGAAGCGCAAAGAATTTTCCGCGAGGCGCAGTGCTTTGGAGTCGCAGATCGCCGCGTTACGCTCCGAATTGTCCTCCGGTGAATCCGAATTTGCGCGACTCACCCGGCAACGAAGCGAACGCCAACAAAGGTTGGCCCTGGATCGCGAGGAAATGGGTAAGATTCGCGGAGTGACTCCAGCCAACGAGGTCCTGAACTCATGAGGAGCTCCAAGGTGAAAGCAAAACCTCCCAAGGCACAGGCCACCGGGAACGCTACCGATGTCGTGCTCGAGCTGCGCCTGTATGTCGCGGGTCAAACTCCGAAATCTTTGATCGCCCTTAAGAATTTGAAGAAAATTTGTGAGGAACATCTGCAAGGCCGTTACCGGCTGCATGTGATCGACCTGGTCAAGACCCCGCAACTGGCCCAGGATGACCAGATACTTGCCATTCCTACGTTGGTGCGAAATCTTCCTCAGCCGATTCGCAAAATTATCGGCGACCTTTCTGACACCCAGCGCGTCCTAGTGGGCCTCGATGTCCGTTCGCAGGCGAAATAATATGGAAACAGTATGAAAACCAAGGAAAAAAGCAGCCGGAAACCGAAAACAAAAACCGCCGCAAAAAGAACGCGCGGTAGAGCAGCGAAGAAGCCTATCACGCGCTACGCTCTCCGGCTGTATATCACCGGACAGACTCCGCGTTCGCGCCAGTCGGTCGAAAGTCTTCGTGCGCTGTGCGACAAATACATTCCCGGTCAGTTTGACCTTGAAGTCATAGACATCTATCAGCAGCCGGCAATGGCTGCGGCAGGCCAGATCATTGCCGCTCCGACCCTGATTAAGTCTATGCCGTTGCCCTTACGCCGGCTGGTTGGCGATTTTTCCGACCAGAAGCGCGTAATACTCGGGCTGGATATTAAGCTGAATGAGGAGTAGGGAAGTGCCTAAGCGGAAGAAACAGCTGGCACCATCTGGGCAAGTCACCGATCTGCTTGCGCGCATCGCGGAACTCGAAGAAACGCTTCGCGCCATCCGCATGGGTGAGGTGGATGCGGTGCTGGTCTCCGGCCCCGAGGGCGATCAAGTTTTTACCCTGCAGGGAGCCGAACATCCTTACCGCCTGATGATCGAAACCATCGACGAAGGCGCGGCTTCTCTTGCTGACGACGGCACGGTTCTCTACGCCAACCGCAGTTTTGCGGAAATTTTTGACGTTCCTCTTGAAAAGTTCATCGGCGCACCGCTGAATGATTTCGTCTTCGGCGAAGATCGCGAACTTTTGGCCACTCTGATCGCGGACGCTGGTATTAATATCGTGCGCGGCGAAATTCGTCTGGATAGCCACCGGCAGCGCCCCCGCACAATTCGTTTAACGCTAAGTCCGGTTCGCGAGCAGGGCGTTCACACCATTTGCGTGGTTGCCACGGAACTTACCGAGTTGATCGAAACCAACGAAGCTTTGCGGGTCAGTGAACTTTCGCTTCGCCAGCTTTCCGCGCGGCTCTTGAAACTCCAGGACGAAGAGCGCCGCCGCATCGCGCGCGATTTGCATGACACCACCGGCCAAAAAATTGCTGTACTGTCCATGACTCTCGATCGCCTCGCCAAGCTGGTGGATACCAGGAAAGCTGATGTGAAGGACGCTTTAGCCGAATCACGCGACGTGGTCGGCAAAATCGGCGAGGAAATTCGCACTCTCTCGTATCTATTGCACCCGCCGCTACTCGATGAATGCGGACTTGCTTCCGCGGTGCTCTGGTACGCGGAAGGATTTAAAAAGCGCAGCGGAATTCATCTAAGCGTATCCATAGATGAAGAGTTGGTCAGGCTCACCACCGATGCCGAGACTGCTTTGTTTCGTGTGTTGCAGGAAAGCCTGACCAACGTGCACAGGTATTCCGGCAGCCCCAGCGCGGAGATCCGCATTTTTC
Source organism: Verrucomicrobiia bacterium (assembly GCA_035568155.1). Lineage (GTDB taxonomy): Bacteria > Acidobacteriota > Terriglobia > Acidiferrales > UBA7541 > Acidiferrum. The sequence continues at coordinate 152,191 of DATMOS010000064.1, forward strand.
AATCAGCCAGTAAAGTGCACCTCGAAATTGTCGATCACGGAAAAGGCGTGAAGGCTGGAACGGAACGCCCTGCGTTTGCGGGTGCGCCAACTCTCGGCGTAGGTATTCCCGGCATGCGCGAGCGCATCCGCCAGTTGGGTGGCCAGTTGGAAGTGGAATTTAGCAACGAAGGCACGCGCGTGTACGCCTCGCTACCCACGGAAGCCTTTACGGAAGAAAGCGGACCTTTTCGGGATAAGGAAAATTTTCAAGGCAATGGCCGCCAGCGGCCGGTAGTTCGTAGACGCATCCTGATCGCCGACGATCACGAGGTCATGCGTCGCGGGGTGCGAGGCCTGGTGGAAAGTCAGGAAGAGTGGTCCGTTTGCGGCGAAGCCATTGAAGGAAACGAGGCCATCAGCAAGACCAGGGAATTGCATCCGGACCTCTTGATTCTGGACGTTAGCATGCCTGGGGTGAGCGGCATCGAGGCTGCTCTGCAAATCCTGAAGGATGACCCCAACATGAAAATTCTTTTCTTCACCATGTACGATTCTCCGCAAATGATGCGCGAGATTTTCAATGTGGGCGCCTGGGGTTACGTCGCCAAGGCTCGTGCGGGTAACGACCTGGTTGATGCCGTGCGCATAATTTTTGACGGCAAGAAATTCTTCCCACGCATCGCCTCCGCATCCTGAAACGATAAACATCCTTCGCCTGAAATGACGAGTGAATCTATCCGATCGGCTTCAGCATGGCTGGCGGATTTTTTTTCAATTGTTAATAATGTTAAGAGCGCATTTATTTTTAGGACTTTTTTTCTAAAGCCTTCTCCCGATTGCACGGCTGTCCTGGTAGGCCAACCATAAGCGTGGAGCCAGCCTTGCGATGTTAGTTTCGCCGCAAGCAATTGCTCCAATCCAAAAAAGTCGAGGAACGTTATGAATGACAAACAATTGAACGGACTACGCGTGGCTATCCTAGCCACTGACGGATTCGAAGAAGCCGAATTGTTGGAACCGCGCAAAGCTTTGGAGGCGGCTGGGGCAAAAACCACCGTGATCGCTCCAAAGAACGGCAAGATCCAGGGCATGAAGCACGACGAAAAGTCTGACAAAGTTGCCGTGGACACTACTTTTGACAACGCTAATCCTGCGGACTTCGACGCCGTGCTACTCCCGGGTGGAGCGTTGAATGCCGACGCGCTCCGCGTGGTGCGGGCGGCACAGCAATTCGTTCAGGAGGCCAACGACGCCCGCAAACCCATCGCCTTTATCTGCCATGCTCCGTGGCTGCTGGTCTCTGCCGGGTTGACCAAAGGCCGCACGCTCACCAGCTACCACACCATCCAGGACGACCTGCGCAACGCTGGGGCAAAATGGGTGGACAAGGAAGTCGTGCGTGATGGCAACTTTGTCAGCAGCCGCCAGCCCACGGACATTCCCGCGTTCAATCGTGAAATGATGTTGCTGTTCAGCGAACCAAAAGCTAGGGCGCACGCCGCATCTTAAAACCTCCATCGTTGAAGACCCCGGGGTTCCATTAAGCCCCGGGGTTTTCTCTTTTTTGTCTTGCCAGTGAGTCGCTCTCGCGTTTTCTTTGCACACTCCTTGTAACTCCGCTGCGCTATCGCATAAAATCCATATTCTTCTGGCCAGGTCATTTTTTAAGGAGTTTCATGTCTCATCGCATCGCCGCAAAAATTACGGGTGTGGCAGGTTGCGTTCCTCCCAAAATTCTCACCAATGCCGACTTGGAAAAAATGGTGGCCACCAACGATGAGTGGATTCGCACGCGCACGGGGATTCGCGAACGCCACATCGTCGAAAAAGGCACGCCCACTTCGCATCTGGCCGTCCAAGCCGCCAAGGACCTTCTCGCGCAGACCAAGACAGATCCCACCGAAATCGATTTGATCGTGCTCGCCACCGTTACCCCGGACATGATGTTTCCCGCCACCGCGTGTCTAGTACAGGACAAGCTGGGCGCGACGAAAGCGTGGGGCTTCGATCTCTCCGCGGCCTGCGCGGGTTTCGCTTACGCGCTTACCGTCGGTGCTCAATTCGCGGCGGGCGCGCACAAAAAAGTTCTGGTTATCGGCAGCGACACCATGAGCTCCATCATCGATTACAAAGATCGCGGGACGGCGATTCTCTTCGGCGACGGTGCTGGCGCGGTTTTACTGGAACCCGCTGGCGACAACGAGGGCATTCTCGACTTCGCTCACGACGTGGACGGCTCGGGAGGCAATTTTCTGTACATGCCCGGAGGCGGCTCGCTGAATCCTTCCACTCACGACACCGTAGATAAAAATATGCACGTCGTCCATCAGGAAGGCTCGCAGGTTTTCAAGTACGCGGTGCGGCGCATGGCCGAGCTAGCCGTGAATTTGCTGGAACGGAATGGTTTCAGGAGCGACGATCTCGCGCTGGTCGTGCCTCATCAAGCCAACCTGCGCATTATTCGCGCCATGCAGGAGCGCCTGGGCGTCGAGGATTCGAAAGTAATGGTGAATATCGATCGCTACGGCAACACTACCGCGGGCACTATCCCATTGGGCTTGCGCGACGCGGTAGCTGAGGGGCGCCTGAAAAAGGGCGACCTGGTCCTGCTTGTCGCCGTAGGCGCGGGCTACACTACCGGCGGCGTGCTGATGCGCTGGGCATATTAAAGTTAAAAAGTTTCGAGTATCGTCCGTTGGTACGGTCTGATCGGAGCCTCCAGGTATGCGTGTGCGTGCCGTCCTTCTGAGTTTCGCGCTCTTGGCGATTCTTTTCCTCAGTTCCTCGACTGTGCCCCAATCGCCGCAAAGTCCTAACCAGCCTCCCGTGCCGCAGGATTCGCCGGTGATTCGCAGTACTACCCGCCTTGTGCAGGTCAGCGTGGTGGTTACCGACAAAAAGGGTCAGCCGATCACTGGATTAAAAAAAGAAAATATTACGCTCACGGACGAATCGAATCCTCAGCAGATCGCTTTTTTTTCCGCCGAAGCCCCGCGTCCATCCACACCAACAACGCCCTTGCCGAAGAATGTTTATACCAATCGGTATGAATTAAAGGGCCAGGATCCGGGAGCCGTCACGGTAGTGCTGTTCGATTCGCTCAATACTTCTCCGCAAGATCAAGAGTACGTGCGTCAACAAGTTATGAAATTTCTCAAGACCCTGAAGCCGCAGGACCACGTAGCCATCTACGCGCTGACTACCAAATTGCTTTTGCTGCATGAATTTACCCAGGACTCCGCCGCGCTGGTGGAGGCAACTAGTAAGTTCAAGCCAAAAGAACTCGCCGCTTATGACGCCTCCAATCGCGAGAGTTTTGACGTGCCGGGTCTGGCGGGCGCTCCCGGTTGGGCGCAATTTCAGAACGCGTTGAATGAAACGGATGCCAGGATTGCGGATCGAAAAAAAGCCAACCGCGCTGAGACCACCGCCGAAGCCTTCACCGCGATCGCTAACCACGTCGCCGCCATTCCCGGACGCAAAAGCCTCATTTGGGTTTCAGGGTCCTTTCCCAGCCAGATTATTGTGAACGCCATCGGCGGTCTAGACCGGGAATCGCAGTCTTTGGATACCAACAATACTCCGTCATCGCATGCCGCAAGTTCCACGCAAACATCGCGTCGCGGCGGACAGGACCGCTCTTCGGAATCGCTTACCTCAAACACTACCCAGGTAGCTCGTGCGCTGAATCGCGTGGACATGGTTTTGTATCCAGTGGACGCCACCGGGATAACGCCGAACTCCATGATGGATCCCAAAAATGGATATAGCGATTCGGCGGTCAAATGCATGGATTGCGTTAACCAGGTTCCGAGCCCTTCGTCGGGCATGTTTGAGAGGCAAAACCTGCGGGATACAGAGCGATCCATGGCCGATGCCACCGGTGGAGAAGCGTTTTATGGCAGCAACGATATTAAAGCCGCGATGGCTCGGGCTTTTGATGACGGGCGTTACGCTTACACCATCGGTTTTTATCCTAATCACGGCGAGTGGAACGGAAAATTTCGCAAGATAAAAATTCACACCACCATCGATGGCGCAAAGTTGCGCTACCGCGCAGGATATTACGCCGAAGCCGAGAAAGCTGACAGCGACGAGGCTCGTGCAAAAGCGGCCATGCGCACAGCTGCGCTCAGTCCGCTTGAAGCGGATGGCCTGGGGTTGATTGTGAGTGGGAAGCTGGACGGCCCGTTAGCTCAGCGCAAAGTTGAATTGCATATGAGCTTTGATCCGAAGCAGTTGTTGTTACAGGCCGCGGATAATCACCGCCAGGGCGGCCTGGATTTGTATTTCGTGCAACGCGATGCCGCGGGGGAAACCGTTGCGGCGGAAAATCAACGCGTGGGGCTAAACTTCGAAGAGAAGCAATACGAATATCTCAGCACTGCCGGCGTGGTGCTCGCTAAGCACCTGACCATTAGTCCGCAGAGCGCCGACGTGCGTGTCTTCGCGCGCGATACATCTTCCGAAGCGTTGGGTTCGGTAACGATCCCGGTACAAGCCCTCTTCGAAGGCCCGCAAACCGCGAACAGTTTGCCTGAAAAGGGTGAGTCCCGGAAGTGAAAGGAATGGTGCGCACTCTTAAAGGATTAGAGAATCTTCTCTAATCTAATCAGGGTCCGAAACGCATATTCGCGTTCCGGGGATTTTATGGCCTGTCAGCAGCCGTTAGCAGGAGCGCAGCGCCGCAGCCAATTCCATGTTCGCTTGCAGCCGGTGATCGATCTGCACCGCGGCGTAACGCGCGCAAATCGTGCCTTCCTGTTCTATCCATTGCGCGACGGCGGGAACTCGCACGCCGACCATCATATTCAGCGCGCGGGTCAGTCCGTAATAAAATCGCACCATCGCTAGGCCGCGTCCCCGGGGCGTTAGATCCGGTGTCATGGCATGCAGGCCGGCAAATTGCACGAAGTCGGCGGCTTCTAGCGGCCGATTCTCCGCGGATATGGCCGCAAGCACGGACTCAGAAACTGGTTGAGAAGCGACACTGGCTAGAACAGCCCGCCAGTAATACATCCCGAATTGGGTTATGGCGACGGCTGATATGGCGAAGAGCATAGCGGCGAACATGCTTTTTTCCTCACCCCAATTCTCGCGTTCCCTACTGCTTTGCCCTATAGCTCACAAGTACCAAGCCGGTAGGACTTCCTGCTTAACTAGCTGCATTAAATAGACTTACACCCCCGACCAAGGACTGCATTGCCGGGGTCCTCACTTTGAACTATGCTGCCCCGCGCAATTACCAGGTGAAATACATGCCGAATTCCCGCTGGCTGCAAACTGGAACGACACTGGTCGGTTTACTGATGGTCACCGTACATGCTTTAACGCCAGCCACCGCCTTCGCTGACGAACCCAAGGCCCGCCAAGCTGGCCGCAGCGCCATTCGAGCCGTCCTCGACGCCCAAGAAGAAGCCTGGAATCGCGGCGACATCGACGCATTTCTTAAGGGCTACTGGCATTCCCCCGATCTCACTTTTTCCGGAAGCAACGGCATTTTTCGCGGCTGGGACGCCGTGATGGCGCGTTACAAAAAGAATTACCCAGGGCGTAGCGCCATGGGCACGCTGGATTTTTCTAACCTGGAATTTCGTTTTCTCGGGAGCGATGCCGCCTTGGTTCTGGGTCATTGGCATCTAAAGCGCGAAAAGGACGAAATCGGCGGAGTTTTCACTTTGATCTTTCAACGTTTCCCGGAAGGTTGGCGCATCATCCATGACCACACCAGCGCTTCGCCCATAGGAACAAGTCCAAAGTAACGATTAATTTTTGTTGAGAATTTCTTCGACAAGCTATCAAGCGGTTTTGCGTCTTACAACAATTCCAATATGTCTTCGTAGCGTTTAAAGGGCGGTATCAAATACGCGCCCGCCATTTCGGTGCGCGCCCACTGCATCATTTTTCGCGCCACTTCAAAGCCGCAATCTCGCGCCGCAACCCCGGCCTCTTCCAACGACTTCAACACCGCGGGCGGAATCACAATTCCCGGCACTTCATTATTCAATCGCAGCGCCTGCTTGTAGCTATTCAGTGGCCACACACCGATGAGCACCGGAATCGCCGGCTGGCCACCCAGTTTTTTCAAAAATGCATGCCAGTGCTCTGGATCGAACAACGGCTGGGTCATCGCGAAGTGCGCTCCGGCCTCGATCTTAGCGTGGAACCTTTCGATCTCGCCGTCGAGATCGTCGGCCACAGGATTAAGGGCCACACCGATTGCGAAATTTGTCGCGCCGCCCAGAGTTTTTCCCGCCCAGTCCGTGCCCTGGTTCAGCCGGTGCAAAACTTTCACCAATCCAACGGAATCGACTTCATACACTCCACTGGTTTCGGGATAATCGCCAACCGACGGGGGATCTCCGGTAATTGCCAGCACGTTGCGCACGCCGCCAACCGTCCACGCTCCCAGCAGCATGGCCTGCAATCCAATGATGTTGTAATCGCGAGTGGTCAGGTGCGGCACGGTTTCCACGCCGCGAGCTTCCAGCGCGCCGGACACGATCAGGGCGTCCATACCCACGCGCGCCATCGCTCCGCTGTTCACGTCAATGGCATCGACGCGGCCCGAAGCCATGATTTTGTCCACTTGTTCGTAAACGCGGTCGAGCGAAATCCCTTTTGGTGGATCGATTTCCACGCAGACGCCGAATTCTTTGTTCTGCAGCTTGCGCCAGAATTTGCTTTCCGGTTCGCGTTCCTTGACCGCCGCAGGACGCGCGGGCGCTGTCACCTGTGCAACCGTCGCGGCCTTCACCGGACGCAGCGACTTTACCGCCTCAGCCATGGCGTGAATGTGCGCGGGGGTCGTTCCGCAGCATCCGCCCAGGATGCGCACGCCCATCGCCGCAGCCTCGCGCGCAAACAGCGCAAAATATTCCGGTGACGATTTGGGATAAACGATACGGTCGCCTTCGCGCTTGGGGAATCCTGCGTTAGGCATCCCGCTCACGCGCAAATCCGCGACGCCCGCCAGCTCCTGCAAAATCGGCAGCAACGCCTGCGGGCCAAGCGTGCAGTTTGCTCCCACCACCTGAACGTTCTTGTTTTTTATCTGCTCGGCAGCGGTCGCCGGACGCAAATCCCCGTAGGTCGTGCCCTCTTCGGAGTAGGTCAGTTGCGCGATGATAGGCAAACCGGAAAACGACCGTATGGCATCGATAGCGATTAGCAGCTCTTCGATGTACGTAAAAGTTTCCAATATGTAGAGATCGACGCCGCGCTCTTCCAGCGCCAGGGCTTGCTCATAAAAAATTTCCTTGATCTCTTCAGGCTCCGGATGCCGCGACTGCACGCCCAGCCCTAGCGGCCCCATGGACCCCGCGACCAGCACCTCACTGCTCGCCGAATCTCGCGCTTCGCGAGCGATTTTTACGCCCCGGCTATTCAGTCGCTGCACTTCATCGCCAAGTCCCAGCGGGGCCAGCTTGAAGCGGTTGGCGCCAAAGGTATTCGTCTCGATGATTTGCGCCCCCGCTTGGATGTACGCCTGGTGCACGCGAAAAACGGCTTCTGGCTCGGTGCTATTCAGCTCGTCAAAACAACGCTGCGGCCCGACTGTTTCATGCAGCAGCGAACCCATCGCGCCGTCGGCAATGAGAATCGCGTTCTTCAAACGTTCATTAAATTCCTGAATCTTCAATTGGCTTTCCAGTGTTTTTGAATTTTTAGGAAGCGAAAGACGCCATCAACGCTTTTGTTCCATCAGGCTGGCGACCGTGCTCATTAAATCGTATTTCGTAAGGATTTCAAACCGCGCGTTGCCCATCTCCACGAATACCGCCGGATTTTCGTGGCTCAAAATGTGGGTGATCCGTTCCACTGGCGCGCTTCCGGGAATTTGCGGCAGCGGCTTGCTCATCATTTCGCGCACCACTAGCTTGCGCAAATCCTTGCCTTGCAGCGCCAGGTTTAAAATTTGGTCCTCGTAAATCGTGCCGATGGGCAAGTTCTCTTCGAACACCGGAATCTGCGAAATATCCTGCTCCTGCATGGTTTTGAGCGCATGAAACACCGTTTGATACGGCCGCGCGATAATCAGGTCGCGCGCTTTGCGTGTGGCATGCTTGGCGTGCACCACTTCCGCTGCGGTAATGGCCACGGCCGCGTCCACGTAGCCGCGTTCGCGCATCCACTCGTCGTTATAAACCTTGCTCAAATAGCGCATGCCGGTATCCGGCAAAAGCGCCACCACGAAAGCCTCCGGCCCTAAATCCTTGGCCAGCCGCAGCGTTGCGGAAATGCACCCGCCGCCTGACCCGCCTGTAAATAGTCCCTCCATTTTCACCAGGCGCCGCGCAATAACGAAGCATTCCTCGTCGCTCACCTGTAGTACATCGTCGAGAATCTTTAAATTCATGGTGCTGGGGAAAAAATCTTCGCCAATGCCTTCCACCACGTAGGTCTTGGCCCGGATGGTTTCTCCGCGTTTCACAAAATCGTAATAAAGCGAGCCAATCGGGTCGACACCGATAATTTTGATCTCCGGGTTTTTCTCTTTCAAGTAACGGCCCACACCGCTTACCGTTCCGCCGGTTCCCATTCCGCAAACAAAATGGGTAACTTTGCCTTCGCTGTCCTCCCAGATTTCCGGCCCGGTGGTTAAGTAGTGGGCTTCGGGATTCATGGGGTTGTCGTACTGGTTGGGATAATAAGAATTGGGAATTTCGCGCGCCAATTTCTTGGCCACCGAATAGTAACTGCGCGGGTCGTCTGGCTCGACCGCCGTGGGGCACACAATCACTTCCGCGCCCAGGGCCTTCAGCAAATCCACTTTCTCCTTGGACTGTTTGTCCGTGATCGTAAAAACCATTTTGTAATTGCGTACCGCGGCCACCAGTGCCAGTCCCATGCCGGTATTTCCGGAGGTGCCCTCGATGATGGTGCCGCCGGGCTTTAACAAGCCCTTTTTCTCCGCTTCATCGATCATGGTGATGGCGATGCGGTCTTTCACCGATCCGCCCGGGTTGATGTAGTCGGCCTTCACGTAAATCTGCGGTTTCAATCCGTGATTGATGCGATTCAGACGCACCAGTGGCGTATGCCCGATGGCTTCCAGGATGTTGTTACACTTCATCGCGTCCTTGGGCTGTAGCGAGCCCGCAATTTGCGCTGCACTGGGTGCATGATTTGCTCAGTTTAGCACGCGTCTTCATCCGGCATCGCAACCAGACGCGGTGTGTTAATCGTTAAAACAACCGCGCAAGCAACCTCCTGCGGAGACCCAGCAACGTACTAATGATCGTAACGAATTGTATTGGCGACGAATCACACCGTAGGGGATAGCTTTTCTCAAACTCTTAACTCACTTGGGTATCCTGATGACCTCACGCGCCTCAGTACTGAAAAACGGCAGGAAAAGAATCGAAGGAGAAACAAACGTGCCTCGTCAAAACATTTCCAGCGGCGCCCCGTGGGAGCCCATCGTCGGCTATTCCCGTGCCGTGCGTGTCGGCAACATCATCGCCGTCTCCGGTACCACCGCTACCGGCCCCGACGGCAATATCGTTGGCGTGGGCGACGTCTACATCCAGACTCTTCAGACCATCAAGAATATTGAAGCTGCCTTGCTCAAAGCCGGCGCGACTCTGAACGACGTCGTGCGCACTCGGCTGTATGTCGTGGACATCGCCGATTGGGAAAAAATCGGGCGCGCTCACGGCGAAATTTTTGCCGCTATCCGCCCTGCCACCAGCATGCTGCAGGTCAGCAAGCTCATTTCGCCAGACATGCTCATCGAAATCGAAGCCGACGCCGTGCTTTCCTGAATTTCGCGGACACCTAACTTCACAATTGTCAGCTTTGCGGGTGCCGCACCCTCTGGCTTTTTAAGGGTACGGTTTTTTTCTTCCGGACTATTTTTTCACCTTTACCAGCGCGCTCGCACCCGATATTTCAGCACCGAAGTCCCGTCCTTCTGCACCGGCACATGAAACTGGGCCGCAAACGCCGCGGTCTTCGTAGCCTTATACGTTGACGAGAGCATCTCCCAATCGCCGCCAATCGGCTCATTCACTTCCACTACTACCGGTGAGTCTTTGTGGTTGCGCAGGGTAATTTCAAACTCCATCTCCCAAGTGTGATTATCGATGCGTTTGTAATCCGTTTGCTTCCGCTCCGACACGATGTCAAACGCATTGCCGATGTGGACCGTGACGGTTTCGTCTTTGGGCGTGTGATCGATATGGTCTTCGCCGATGAACAAAACGCCGCCCTTGGAATCTTTCTGGTAGACGCGCATGTTTCCGGCGGGCATCGGCATGCCCAGCCCGGCTTTCTGCTCGTTCTTGAATTTGTAATACACGAGCACCGCATCCTTTAGCGGTGAGCCGGGGTTCTGCGCGTTGTGGTAATAAAAATTCTGTCCGTTCACGATGAAGATTTTCTCGGTCGGTACGCCAGTCCCTTGCAGCAAACTGATCTGCTTAGTCTCTTTGTCTTCGATGGAAGTGCGCCGTCCCAGGGTATAAAGGTGATATTCGCTGAAGTTTTCCTGCTGGAACTGCGGCGCCGCAGCCTTCATGTTAGCCGTAACGTCGCGCGCTAGTACTTCTAATCGACCGATCTGCGGCAAGCGATTCAAGTCTCCCGCCACCAATTGCAGCCGCGCATTGTGAAACGCGGTGCCGCTGGTATTCCCAAGCGTCACCCAGCCATCCAAATCAGCGGCCTTATCCTCGCGCCCAACAGTCAAAATGTAATCCGCATTCCACGAGAGATTGCCGGCAAGATAAGACGCTTCGATCTGTTGCTTCCGTCCTCCGTTGTTTTCCAGAGACATCAATAACGTCGGGCGTTCGAAAAGATTTGCCGGCACTTCCGGGAACCGGTAGCCCTCGGCATAAACTCCGGTAACAATGTCATTTCCGATCTTCCACACCGGCCCATTGTTATCCGCCAGCAGCGTAGCTTTCACGTCCTCGTGCTTGAGCTCGCCATTCTCGCGCGACGTGCGCACCAGCGTCACTTCCTTGCCCACGTACTTGTTCAACAGCTTCGCCGGCTCCAGCAAATCGTATTCATAATTCTGTTCAATCACACTCAGCTTGTCCGGCTCCGTCAATGACCGGAAATGCACCGTGGCAGGATTCACGGTGGCAGCGATGTCCGCGAATTTCAGGCTGAACGTGCCAGTTGGCAGCGTTAGTTGCCGCACATCCCGCACCAGCGCGATGTTCGAGTTATAAACCGTGACATTCAGATCGGTCTGATCGCCGAGTGCGGTGGACTGGGCATTTTTCTCGCGGCTGGCTTCCGTTTCCTGCCCGGCGCCGCCGTTACGGCGGTGCCCCTTGGCATGAATTCCCGTACCTACGCCGGATGCAACCAACACGGTCATCGCAGCTGCAACCAATTTTCCTTGAAATTTACGGCGCTGGGCTTTCATCGCGTCACCTCGCTTGGAATTGTCATGCTCCCTTAGAACGACGCCGCCGGAATTTCTTGCACCCAAAAGTTCATGAACGCGTGCACTGGCCGTCCAGTAGTTCGCGGCATTAGCCGGGACATGAATGACCAATTGAACGCGTGGGGGACTTACCCTGCCCTACTGCTTCACAGCTTCCCAACTCACCCCGCCGTCATGGGTAACAAATCGCGCTCTCTTAGCGGCATCAACAATCTCAGCCGTCATTGCATCTGCAGCCTGAACTCCGGCAATATCCCCGCGCATCGGCGAGACCACTTTGTTCCAGTGCCCACCGCCGTCCGTCGTTCTTAAAACGGCTCCGCTCCGTCCAACAATCCAGCACACCGCTTCACTTGGGGCCGATCCTGCCAGCAACTCCACTTTCACTCCGCTTTTTTGCGGCATCCATGTAACCCCGCTGTCCACCGATCGTTCGATTCGCCCCGCGGAGAGCACTCGCCACCGCACAGTCCCGTTGGACGCCAGAATGGCCTTCGCGTTGTCAAAGCCGGCTTTTTTCAAAGAAGGCGAAAATTCGAGTCGGTCATTTGTTTTCATTTGCTCGGTTGGCAGCGCGGGTACCTCATCTATGATCGTCTGAGTTGTGTGAGCCGGAGATGTTTTGGCCTTTTTGTCTGCGGCGTTTGCGAGCGCGCCGTTCGATTCCCCCGGCTCTGGAGGCATCGGCGCTGCAGATTTCGCACGAGCATCGTCGGGATGTGCTGGCGCCGGAGCCGCCGTAGCAGAAACGTCTGCCTGTCGAGGCAAAATCTCCGGAGGTTTGTTCTCAACCGTTTCACGCGCAGAAAAATTTCTGGACTTAGCCTGCAACTGACTTGCATTCGCGCGCGTACTCAGCCTGTCGGCGTCGACACCGACTTCATTCGCAATGGCAGCCGATGGTGCATCCAATTGAGCACGAAGGGCACCAGATTCTTTGGCTGGCTGTTTGGCTTTGGTGTCATCTTTTCGTTTTTCATCTAACTGCTTAATTTTCGTGGCGGGTTCAGATGCAGGCGAGGCTGGCAACGCCCGAGGCGTAGCCGGTCGCTCCTCCGTTGACTGCTGCTTCGCTACCTGCACGTTTTCAAATTGGGTGTTTTGCAGTTTGTTGTCACGCACCACAATCCAAATCAGCAACCCCGCGGCAATCGCTCCCGCTGGGGCAGCCCATCGCAGAGCCTTGTAGCCGCGCCCGCGCGAAATTTCCGTCGGTGTTTTCAGCGCCGGCTTAGCGTAGCCCGCCAAACCTGGCGTCTGTGTCCCCGCATGGAGCGCGCCTGCGGATAGTACTGACTCGCCAATCTTCAAATCATCTTCCGCCTCAATCTGCAACGGAATTTCGTCCGTCGCTTCCAGCAGCAAGAGAATCTGCTGACAACGCGAACACTCCGCGATGTGTTCCGTCGTAGCTTTCATTTCCTCGTTCGACAGCGCGCCCTCATGAAACGCGGCCAGCGTCGCAGCATCCAGGCACTCAGCGCCCCCGCCCACTTCATCCGGCCCCGCCTGCGCGTCTGCTTTGTTTCGTGCGCCAGGTGCATCGCGACGCAAATGTCGCTGCAACGCCTGTCCAAATTTTCGTTCGCGATCCTCGTGACTCATACTTACCCATCCTTAGAACGAACCCGCGGTGCTTTCTTGCGTCAACACCAATTCCAATAATGACCCCCACTCAAGTTCCACCCCTCGGCTCGCTGATTTTTTTTCTTTCACGCTCAACTTCTCGCGCCGCGCTTGGCGATAGCAATTTGTCCAAATCTATTGGCGCATCTTCCGCGCCATATTCAAAGCACAACGCAATCTCCGCCTCACTCATTCCACCGCTACTGCCATCGCCATTCAGCGCTTCAGATCCGCCGCGCAATATCTCCTCTACAGCGCGCCGCACCTCTTGCCGCACTTTTTCAAGATGCCGCGACACGCTGGACTCGTGCTCGCCCAACTCGAGCCCAATCTCCGCCAGTTTTTTCCGTTCGGCGTAATACATTCGCAACAGCGCCACATCCCGAGCATCCAGATTGTCGAGAGCCGTTTGCAGCGCGTTCGTAAATTTCAACAAATATTTCGCGCGATGCGGATC
>DATMOS010000065.1:0-19106 GCA_035568155.1 Verrucomicrobiia bacterium
ATGATTGCCGGTCAGCCGGTACGCCAGCCGAAAAATGGTGGCGCTATGGCGCTCCACGAGAATGCGAAAAGCGTCGCGATCGCCGGCAAGCGTGCGCTCGATAGCAATAGCGTCGGCTGCCCGGACGCTCTCAACGCTTTCGTTCATTCGTATCCTTAGACAGGTTTTTAGCCCCGCGGTTAGGTCCGTAGGACGGGGTTTGCCCGTTAGTAGTGCCAGATTCCGTTCGATTTAGGCAAGCGGCTTGTCATGTAAACTACCACTAGAGCCGCGATGCAGATTCCAAGCTTCCATGACGGCGGATTCGATGGATTCCGGATTGGGCCAGATAAGCAGGTCTTTATTCGACAACAGTCAAACGTGAGTCATTCGTTCTGACGCTGGAAGGGGTTGAGGTTCTGACACTTACGGACATTAAGGAAGGCAATATTATTTTGAATTTGGTCATTCGTAGAGGCCGCGAATTGACTATCTCCGACATCGAGCAGCGATACGGTATGCCTGATAATCCAACCGTCGCAGGAAACCTGTTGAAAGCTGCGGTAGACAAAGGATTTCAACTGTTGGAAATCAATCCATCGGATGGCGCTGAAGGCATGATTTTGTTTCGTACTTGGAAGCTTCAACCATAAAGTGATTAGCGCCGTACGCGAATCAAACGCCCAGTGTGGCCATTTTAGAAATACCGTATTATTAGAACGCTTTTTGGTTCCTCGCAGTAGCTAGGAGACAAGATTGATTCCACGATACACCCGCGACCAGATGGGCGCGATCTGGCGCGATGCCAATAAATACGCCAAATGGCTTGAGGTGGAGCTGGCCGCCACCGAAACGCTCGCGGAAGCCGGCGACCTGCCCAAGGAAGCCGCGGAGAAGATTCGCGCCAACGCCAAGATCGATGTCGCGCGCATTCAGGAGCTGGAGTCGCGCGTGAAGCATGACGTGGTGGCTTTCACTATGGCCGTCGGCGAATCCATTGGAGATCCGGCCGCCGCGCGGTGGTTCCACTACGGTCTGACTTCAAATGATGTGGTCGATACTGCGCAGGCCTTGCAGGTCCGCGAAGCGTCCAGACTAATCGAAGCCGCGCTGGTGAAGTTTGGCGACGCGCTCGCCAAGCGTGCGCAGGAATTTCGTTCCACGCCGCAAATCGGACGAACGCACGGCGTGCACGCCGAGCCCATCACCTTTGGTTTAAAAATCGCCAATTGGTACGCGGAAAATCAGCGCAACCAACAGCGTTTTCGCGATGCCGCTGCGCAAATGGCGGTGGGCAAAGTCTCCGGCGCGGTAGGGAATGCTTCGCATCTTGGCCCGGATATCGAAGAACGCATTTGCCAGCGGCTCGGATTGATCGCCGCTCCCGTGGCTTCGCAGGTGATTCAACGCGATCGCCACGCGCAGTATCTCAGTGCGCTCGCGCTGATCAGCGCCACGCTTGAAAAAATCGCTCTGGAAATTCGCCACTTGCAGCGCACTGAAGTGCGCGAAGCGGAAGAGCCGTTCGGCGGCGAACAACGCGGCAGCTCCGTCATGCCGCACAAACGCAATCCGGTGACTTGCGAACAAATCTGCGGGCTCGCGCGCATTGTGCGCTCGAATCTGATCGCGTCATTTGAAAATATCGGACTGTGGCATGAGCGCGATATTTCCCACAGTTCCGTCGAACGCATTATTTTGCCGGACTCCACAATTCTTGTGGATTACATGTTGGCCAAAATGACCGCGATAATTGCGGACATGCGCGTCTTTCCCGAACGCATGTTGCGCAATCTGGAAATGACGCACGGCCTGGTTTTCTCCGGCCAACTGCTGCAGGACCTGGTGGAAAAGGGCATGCCCCGCGATGATGCGTACAAAGCGGTACAGGAAAATTCCATGGCCGCGTGGGAAACCGAATCAAGCTTTCGCGACCGCGTCGCTAAAGATAGCCGAATCACAAAATATCTGGACGCCGCCGCGCTGGCCCACACTTTCGATTTGAAGCGCCAGCTTCGTCACGTGGATGCCATCTTCACCCGCGTCTTCGGTAAGCAAGCCACAATCACAAACAAACGCGCCGTATAGCATCCTTCATCGCGGACGCGGAGGGTGCCCCACCCTCGGATTTCTGGAGGGTGGGGTTTTTAACGTGGGAAAACCAGGAATCCCTCTGCCAGTCGAGCTGTTCGTCAAGCTGATCCTCACAAAAGTACAGTGTTGGGAGAAAACCTGCAATTCCGACCGGAGCTGCCAGTGTTTTCGTTGCTCGCGAGATGGCCTCAGCGAGCAGCACTTTTTTGTAGCGCAGCAAAAAACAAAACGCCGGCTGATTTGCATCAGCCGGCGTTGACAGCCTCTTCCAGATTAAAATTACATCTAGCTGCGGAGGCGGAAACTCAAACTCGAAACTCAATCGCGAAACTCGATACTAACGAAAAATTACTCCACGCGCTGCACATAACGCGCTTCGGTGGTGTCCACCTTTACACGGTCGCCTTCATTCACAAACGGCGGCACCTGAATTACCAGGCCGGTCTCCAGGGTAGCCGGCTTTCCCACCGCGCTCGCGGTAGCTTTCTGCAGCGTCGGCTCGGTCTGCACCACTTTCATTTCCATGGTATCCGGCAAATTTATACCGATGGCTTTTTCTTCAAAAAATTCCACATGCACGATGGTATTAGGAATCAGATAAAAGACCGTCTCGCCCAGTTCGTCGCGGGTCATCTGCATCTGTTCGTAATTCTTGGTGTTCATGAAATGAAATTCGTCGCCTTCGCTGTACAGATATTCGAACTCCACTTCATCCAGGATGGCGCGATCGACAAATTCTTCCGCGCGGAAGCGGTAATCGATCATCGTTCCGGTGCGCAGATTCTTCATGCGCGTCTGCATGGACCCGCGCTTGTTGCCCGGAGTGCGGTGATCCACGCTGAATACGGTGTAGAGCTGCCCTTCATGCTGGATAACCATGCCGGGGCGAAGTTGTGTGGCTTTTGTGCTGCTCATAATCTCCCAATCAAATGTAGTATCGGAAATTTCGCCGGGCGCCGCCTGCATTCCCAAAAGGGCCCGCGAAATCACTCGAGGGACGCCGGAACCATCCCCGGCGCTGAATCAACAGTATAAATGCCCCCATTCCATGCGGTCAATCGAATCGGAGGGGTGAGCAATACAGTTCTACAAAATCCGTACCCAAAGAACTGAGACTCTAGAGGCATGCTCAACTTCCATCCCGATGACGCGATTTGCCGGTAGTTGGAAAGTCCGGACCAACATCGCTCAGAGTGGAATTAGTTTCTTAACAGTTCTTTCTCGTCGTGATTCACCATATTCTTCTGCGGAAAAAAAGACCCTAAGACGTTCAAAATTCGTTTCAAATAGGTGTCGAAAGTTTACCATCCGATAGCTCCTCGCGCCGCTTCTGACTGAGTCAGCACCAGAAGGTAGGCCAATTGCTTCTGCAAGGTCATTCCAATCGTTTGGTGCATGCGCTGGAGCGATGTCCACCCGAAACTCAGCATTTCCCCTGACGAATCGAAGCAATAGGTCACCGAGCGCCACGGTCGCCAGCCCATAATCGAACGCCCGGCGATAAGGCTTCATAGGCATTATCCGAGCGTTATACTCATCGAAAAGCCAAGAATATTCCGTCTGGATTTCACGCTCGAAGCGAGTCTGGCGTCTCTTAAACGTCCAGGGGTCGAGCCACCATGCAAAGAGCACGTTGTACACCGACGAAACAAGCGCGCCACAGAGCAGAAGCACTGGCCGAATGAGGGAGAGGATGAAAAACTTGAAAAACTCGCGCAAGAAATCGGAGACCATTCCGTATCACCCTGGGAAGCATTAGTATATCGGCCCAAACTGCCCAACCGCTGTCACAAGGGTGCTGATGCCACGTGCTTGATTAGCGCCGTTAGCCGAGAAGTGAAATCCAGACTACTCGGTGCGACTTATCGGGAGCATTTCGTGTTCCAAGAATCTGCATCCAGTTGCGTAAGCACCGACAGTCGCCAGGCCTGGACACTGAGAGCCGCCAAACTTACATTACCTATCGCCAAAAACAAGAAGTAGGAAATAAGTTGCATTCCGCTGTGAAGGTGCCCACAATTCGCAATCGCTGTTCGCATGAATATTTTCCATTACATTAATTTGGTCGCACAGGAGGTTACATGCTTGACCGCCGCAACTTTCTCACTGCCAGTACCACGGGATTGGCGGCAACTCTCGCCTTCCGTGGGAATCTCCTGGCTCAACTTGCGAACGCACCGTCTGCGCTTCCCGATCGCGCGCTCTTCGACAAGAACGAGGAAGCCTACTGGGCGGAATTGCGCAAGCAATTTCTAATTCCCGCGGACGAGATTTATTTGAATAACGGGACCGTAGGCTCCAGCCCAGCTCCGGTCTTGCGCGCCATCTTCGACGGATACACCACGACCGAAAAGATGGATCAGCAGGACCCCGAGGATTATCCCATCTGGGGTTATGCCGCATGGAACGAGTTTCGCGACCCGCTGGCCGCATTCGTGGGCTGCCATCGCGACGAGCTCGCGCTGTTGCGGAACGCCACGGAAGCCAACAGTTACATCGCCAACGGCGTGGATATGAAGCCCGGCGATGAAGTGCTGATGACCGATCAGGAGCATCCCGGCGGCGAACATCCCTGGAACCTCAAAGCCAAACGCTACGGCATCGTGGTGAAGAAAATCACTCTGCCGCGGCCGGTGAAAAATGCGGCAGAAGTGCTCAATCTTTTCAACGAGGCCATCACACCGCGCACCCGCGTTATCTTTTTCAGCCACATCACTACGTTCTCTGGCGTGGTTTTGCCCGCGAAAGAACTCTCCGCGCTGGCCCGTTCCAAAGGCATTCTCTCCGCGGTGGACGGCGCGCATGTTCCGGGCATGATGCGTTTCAACGTGCACGACATCGGTTGCGACATGTACAGTTCCAGCCCGCACAAGTGGCTGCAGGCGCCCAAGGGCTCGGGCTTTCTCTACGTTCGCGACGAAGTGATTGACCGCCTTTGGAACACCATTGCCACGGAAGGCTGGGACGACACCAAGATTCGTGCTGAGCGATTCCAGCGCATCGGCAGCTCCAACGTTCCCGCGCTATGGGGGCTGCGCGCCGCCATCAAGATGGCCAATGACATTGGCCTCGAGCGCATCGAACGCCGTCACCGCGCGCTGGCCGACTACATGCTCGCGGAAATGACCAAGCGTGGCGCGATTTCCTGGACTTCGCCGGACGCAGCGCTTCGTTGCGCGATCGTCACCGTAAATGTGCCGCCGGTTCCGCGCATGGATCTGGAGAACTGGCTGTGGCACACGCACAAAATTCGCATCCGCGGCGCCGATCCTAACAAGCTGCGATTATCCACGCCATACTATTTGCAGAAAAAAGACATCGACCGCTTTCTGGAGGAGTTCGACGACTACAAGCGAGAAAAAAAGCTGGCGTAATTCCCGCACTGAGAAAGGGAATGGATTGGAGTCAGACGATGCGAAGGATTCTCCAATGCGCGTTTGCCGCGATATTCATCACTAGCGCTATTCAACTTCACGGAGCGCCTCGACCGGCAACCCGTGAACCCAACCAAGCCACCGCAGCGTCGCAAATGTCCCCCGATCTCGCCCGCATGGAGAACATCGTTCAATCTTACGTGTCCGAAAAGAAATTCATGGGTTGTGTGCTGGTCGCTCGCGGAAGCAAGGTGTTGCTCGACAAGGGTTACGGCTTCGCTAACCTCGAGTGGGAAATACCTAACTCACCTGCGGCGAAGTTCCGCCTGGGATCGGTTACCAAGCAATTCACCGCTGCTTCTATCCTGCTACTGCAGGAGCGCGGAAAATTGAAAGTGACTGACCCAGTAAAGAAATACATGCAGGACGCGCCTGCCGCGTGGGACAAAATCACCATCTTCAACCTGCTGACGCACAGTTCCGGGATCCCCAATTTTACGAGCTTTCCAGATTATGCGTCCCAGGAACCCTTCGATACCACGCCCGAAAAATTGGTGGCTCGTTTTCGCGACAAGCCGCTCGAGTTCCAGCCCGGAGAGAAGATGAGCTATAGCAATTCCGGGTACGTTCTGCTGGGCTATCTCCTCGAAAAGATCAGCGGCGAGAGTTATGAAAAGTTTGTCCAGGAGAACATCTTCACGCCGCTCGGCATGAAGGACTCGGGATACGATTCAAATTCGGCAATCATCCCGCACCGTGCCGCGGGGTACGTTCCAGGCCCGAGCGGTCCAACCAATGCGGGCTTCATCAATATGACTGTTCCGTTGTCTGCGGGCGCACTGTATTCCACCACGGAGGACCTGCTGCGATGGGAGCAGGGTCTGTTCGGAGGAAAGTTGCTTTCGCCGAGCTCGCTGCAGGAGATGACCACACCATTTAAAAATGATTACGCGTTCGGCCTGCTGGTGCACAACGCGAATGGACGGAAGGTAATCGATCATGGCGGCGGCATAGAAGGCTTCAATACTTCGTTAGCCTACTACCCTGACGATAAGCTCACAGTAATCGTGCTCGGCAATCTGAATGGTTCTGCGCCGCAGGAGATTGCTTCAAAGCTGGGGGCCGTGGCCCATGGCGAAAAAGTCGTAATGCCCTCGGAGCGCAAGGAGGTCCCGGTAGATCCGAAGGTGTTCAACGGCTATGTCGGAAGATACGAGCTGGCGGTCAACTTTATTTTGACCGTTACGCGGGAAGGCGACGATTTGTTTACGCAGGCAACGGGGCAGCCGAAGCTTCAGATATTTCCAGCGAGTGATCGCGATTACTTTCTCAAGGTTGTCGATGCGCAAATTACTTTTGTGACCGACAGCAACGGCCGGGCGACGGAACTGATTCTGCATCAGGGCGGCATGGACCAGCATGCGAAACGGATGGAAGGCGAGCTGCCGCCGGCAAAGGAGCACAAGGAGGTCACCGTGAACCCGAAGTTGTTTGACGGTTACGTCGGCAAGTACCAGCTCGCGCCGAGTTTCATTATGACCGTTACGCGGGAGGGCGATCATTTGTTTATGCAGGCAACGGGGCAACCGAAGGTTCAGATATTTCCAGAGAGCGATCGCGATTATTTTCTCAAGGTTGTCGATGCGCAGATTACTTTTGTGATCGACAGCAACGGCCGCGCCACGGAATCAATTCTGCATCAGGGCGGCATGGACCAGCACGCGAAACGGATCGAGTAAAACTCGCGCCCCTGCGGTGTTAAATCGAGAGTGAAACGCCGTAAAACAGAAAATAAAAATGCTGTGGTCTGCCCGCAGCGTTGTGACTTTCGCAAAGGCTGGTATCAATAGGAGATGCGCGAAAGGCGGTCAGAGAAACGAATTACTTGGAGTGCTTACCAGTTTTAGAGAGGTGGCTGTGAAGGTGGTTCCGGTGTCGAGGGACGTTCTGGCTGCGATGCAGCAGGGCTTTCTGGGAGCCGGCTCGGTTTTGTAGAACGGAGTTCTTCAAACTCGCGTTTTGTCGCAAACCGCTCGGGAAAGTGCTCCTCATATTCAGACAAACGCGGGCAAATCAGGCGTCTATGGGGGAGGTTAAAGCCGTACTCCGTCATCTCCTTCATAGCTTGCTTCGGGCTCCATCCCTCCTCGGTCATGCGGTAGGCGGCGATCATCATTCCGGTGCGGTCATCACCAACACGACAGTGAACGAAGATTTTCTTGCCGGGGTTTTTTCGGATCAGGGTGAGGAACTCCGCAAAAATTCTGTCCTTAGGGAATGAGCACTCCCAATGCATGGGAACGTATTGCATGCCCAAACTAGTCACTTCTTTGCGTTCGCCGTCGCGATCTCCGCGCAGATCGACGACGATTTGGACTCCCATCTTGGCTAAAGCTTCGAAACCATGTTTGCGTGGCTGGGCGCCGCGGTAGAGCGTCGGAGATACTTCAGCGAAGTCCGGGATTAATTGTTTGCCGATGACCTCGGAAGGAGTGTCCACGGGGACTTGCTGTGTTTCAGTTTGTTGGGTGGGTGGTAGCGGTGGAGCAGGACTATCTTGAGCAATCGTTGGTACACACGCGTCAGCGAGAAGGGAAGGCGTGGCACGAAGCGCCGCTGTATTCGCGAGGACCGCCAGTAACAAATACAGCGTAAAGCGCACCATTGTCATAGTCGTGATTATAGGAATAGCACGAAACCAGCGGCAAGGTGCGCTCACGAGTTGCCTGTCGGACGTCGAAGAGAATAACAATCCTTGATTTCGGGCGGGATGGTCGTAGCGTTGTGACATTCGCAAAAACTAAAACCCATTCCTTCCGGCTGGGCCGGGAAGGAATGGGCGGTGCTTCGGTTAGCTTGCTTGCCGTGGATTAGTTTCCCGACTGGGCGCCGGCGGCTGCGTTGTGGTCGAATTCCAAAGCAACGCGCTTTCCGCCAGGGTAAATTGCCGTTAGTTCTCTGGAGCCGTCTGGCTCGGCGAGAGTGCTATAGGCATCTTGAGGGTTTTGACTGGCCTGCTCGGTCAAATGGGCGGACAAGGTGGCCACGGTTTCTTTACCTTGCAAAAGTTTCACTTGCACCGCCGGACCGCTGCCATCCCACTCCACGCGGTAATCGCCAGGCGCGATGGATTGGCCATCGACAACGACCTTGTCAGTCAAGGCAAGTTTTCCTCGATTATTTCCCCCGGCGAGTGCGGCCGAAGAAAACAGAAGTGCGCTACCGAACAGCAGTGATGAGATTCTCGACATTTTCATAAACAGCTCCTTTTTATTTTCCGTGCGCCGCTGCGCGCAGGACACTGCACGCGTTGCCGCGGAATAGTTTCAATTCGTTTAGTTACTGAATTGGATGCGGAGAAGAACTGGAGGTTTTGTAAAAAACTGTTAACAACATTTATTTGCCATTAAAAAAATGGAAGAGATACATTAAAAAAATCGCACGCTTCGCAAACGTTGACGAAACAACTTCATCGTCAATCGAGGAATCATAACTTTGTGACGGCGGGTCACTGTTGAGTCAGGAGATACAAATCTGCGTGTCCGCTGTAGCGTGCATAGACGATGGTGGTAAGGTCTCTCGAAAAATCATAGGCATTGCCGCCCGCAATGAGCGGAAAAGCGAATGGCAGTTTCAGCGCCACTTGCGGCTGCCCTACTGCTTTTCCCGCCTCCCATTTTTGGCGGTAAATAGTTACATCTTTTTTCCCCGGCAACGCGAACAGAAAGGACTTGTCACCCTTTTCAATCGTTAGACCGAAGGTCACCACGCCCGGCACGAGCGATGTGCACGAATGATCCGCCAACGAAAACGAATAAATGCCAATCTTGTCGCCGCCGGCTAATAAAGTGAGCAGGTATTTTCCGTCCGGGGAAGCATCGAAAGCGAAGCCGCAACTTTCGGTAAGCTTTTCCGGCTCCGATCCTTCTACGCTTTCCTGCCAAATGGACCCGGTCTTCGCTCCCTTTTCCCAACCATTTATGAACACGGTTTTTTCATCCGCGCTCCAACCGAGCGCTTGGGGTGTCGTAGCGCTCCTCCACTTCAAAGCATGCAAGCCAGTACCATCCGGATTGGCAATATAGAGTTGTGCATCCTTGCCGGCTTCTTCCGTAAAAAACGAAACTCGAGTATCGTCCGGCGACCAAAAACCCGTGGCAACGGAAGGCGCCTGCGCCAGCCGTGTCTTGTTGTTTCCGTCCACCTCGGCCATCCACAGTTCGTTGCGGTCGCGCGACGGGAAGGTGACGTACATCAGCCTTTTCCCGTTCCGCGAGAGCACCGGTTGAGTAGCGTTTTCGCCCGCGATATCCACGTACTCCTTCGAGCGGGTGTTGTAAGCGGTCAGATATCCCGTGGACTTTCCGTTCACGAGAAAAAGTCCGCGGCCAGCCGGATCAGGCATGGGCGAGTGGTCCGGCCCGGGTCCGAAGGTAACCTGGGTCATGGATTTATCGGAAAGAGTTAACTTCCAGATATTGGTTAAACCAGTCATCGTTCGACTAAACAGGATGCTTTTTCCCGGCTCCTGCCAAACTACGTCGCTGGGATTCCCTTGAATATTTATGAGGTCTTCCGCGGATTTTTTCTCTATATCCACGAGGAACACCTGAACCCCTGAAACGGTCGAAATTCCGCTCGCTGCCAATACCAACAAGCGTTTGCCATCCGGAAACGGCATGATGCGGGAGATGCCCAACGATTTAGGATCCAACGCAAATACCAACTCTTCTCCCATGCCAGTTCGGTCTGCGCGATAGATAATCTTGCTGCTCGCTTTGGTGTAATAGAGCGAATTTCCATCGGCTGAGGGTGCTACTGCGTACCCCGCAACGACGCGTTTGGAGCTTCCTCCCAACGTGGGTACCGACCAGGTTTCGTCTTTACCGAATACGCGCCGGTAATAAATTTCGGTTCCGTCGGCGGAAAAATTGGTTACAAATTTGTCTGTCTCGTCATTCGTTAATTGGAGGGCCTCGCCGCCAGATGCGAGCATGAGGAAGACTTGCTCCACGCCTGCGACTGGAGAGCTGAACGCAACGGCGTGGCCGTCTGGTGAGAGTCGCGCCTGATCCATAGGTTTGTCCCAATGGCTGATTTGCGCGATTTTTGCGGGGCCAGCGGAATTTTTTGAGCCCGCTCCGAAGTGGTACGCCGCGTATCCTACCGCGGCGATCACGGCAATGGCAGTGGCAATGGCAATCCAAAGTTTTTTATTTCCTGCCGGCGCTTGCCGCACTGGGGCGACTGATGTGTGCGCCGCACTTTCCGCTGCAGCGATCGCTTCCTGCGCGGCCGCTTTTCCCGAACCGGAGAGTCGGCCCGAATCCGTGTCTCTCCGCAGCCGTTTCAAATCGGAATGCATGTCCGCGGCGGACTGGTAGCGCATTTCCGGATCTTTCTCGATGGCCTTATGGATGATACGTTCCAGTTCCGCCGGTGAGTCCGGATTTATTCGCGCGATCGGAGTTGGCGTTCCGTCCAGAATGGCTTTGAAGATCAGTCCCGAAGTATCGCCACGGAAGGGGAGTTTGCCCGTGGCCATTTCGTAAAGCACCGCGCCAAATGAAAAGAGGTCCGTGCGCGCATCGAGTTCTTTTCCACGCACCTGCTCGGGCGACATGTACGCTACTGTTCCCAAGGTGCTTCCCGGGCTGGTCAATTGCTCTTCATCGTCCGCCAGTGTTGCCAGGCTGTTCGCGCCTAGTGGAACGGGCTTCGGCGCTTTCACCTTCGCCAGACCGAAATCCAGAATCTTGGCGTGACCCTTTCCGGTAACAAAAATATTGGCTGGCTTGATGTCGCGGTGCACAATGCCCTTGGAACGAGCCGCGTCCAATCCCGCGGCGACCCCGATCGCCACCTCGAGCAATTCTTCCATCTCCATCGGCTGGCCGGAAATGGCGTGCTTCAGAGTTTTCCCTTCCAGAAATTCCATGGCGATGAAAGCTTTGGCGTTCTCTTCGCCAATGTCATAAATGGTGCAGATGTTGGGATGATTCAGCGCGGACGCCGCCTGGGCCTCGCGCTCAAATCGCGCCAAAGCCTGCGGGTCTTCGGCCACCGTATCGGGCAGAAACTTCAATGCGACGAAGCGGTGCAGACGGACATCCTCCGCCTTGTACACCACGCCCATCCCGCCTCCGCCAAGGCGCTCGACGATACGGTAATGTGATACGGTTTGGCCAATCAGGGAAGAGGAATTATCCATCAGGCGCACATCTTAGGTGGAGACCGGAAATCCGTCAACGCCGTCAAATGCGGGTCTAACTCACCAGTAACGCGTTCGCTGAAATTTGGTTTCATTTAAGAAATGGCAGAGGCGATTAAAAAATCGCACGCTTCGCAAACGCAGTGTTAATCGGCTACCATCTCTGCAAATCGGAGCGTGTGATTCCGACGAATTTGTTACGCGATACAGAATTTCTAAGCCGTATAGAAAAGAGAACTTCATGCGCCGAGTATGGCCCTGCATTCTAGTGCTGATATTTCTACCAGCTGCAATTTGTTCTCAGAGTGCCAATGACGAATCCAAGATCATCGCGCTCGAAAATCTCTGGAATCAAATGCAACTGCATCATGACGCCGGCGCGATGGAAAAAATACTGGATCCAGACTTTGTGCTCACCGATTACGACGGCACGGTCCTTTCCAAGGCGCAATTCCTGGCTGCTATCCGAGATGTCTCCGATCAACTGACCGTGGAAGTCTCAGAAGACATGAAACTGCACCGACACGGCGACACCGTCGTCGTTACCGGCGCAACCCACGAAAAGGGAGCCAACCGAGGCAAGCACTACGAACACCGTGGGCGTTTCACCGACACGTGGATCCTCAAAAATGGAGAATGGCTGTGCGTCGCCAGCCATCTTGGACTGCTCTCTAAGTAAGGCATCGGTTTCCTGAATTTTCCGCTTTGGTTTGTAAGGGCCGGGTTACGCCGGGGTAGCCCATTAGCCACTTTGGTCGAAGTGTCCGGTGGTATTCATTTTTTCCGGGTAATATACATTTACCCCTTCTTCCGCGATAAAGCGGTCCCGTTTCGTTTCCATTTAAGGTTTGTTTTCTGAAGAAAAGACAATCCATTTATTAGATTCATGCAATGTGACTGGTTCTAGTTTGTTCCCATTACGGCTACGTTCCGGCGCAAGCACGCTTATTCAGGCAGGTAACAGATGATTGAATTAGAGAAAAATGCGATCGAGACTCCGGTGGAGGTGAAGGAACACCGTCAGAACCCGCGTTATCCCTTTTCCTGTGATGCCGAAGTAATCGATTTCCAAGGTAATACGCGAATCATTGGACGGGTCACTGACATCGCTAGAAGAGGTTGCTACGTCGATTGCATTAGCCCCTTTCCACCCGGAACTTTGCTCGCGGTGAAGATTAGACGGGGCATCCAAACATTCGAGACCCAAGGTAGCGTGGTGTATTCCACCGTCGGATTGGGCATGGGTTTGTGCTTCACCGTCACTGAACAGCCCCACGCCCTCCTACTCGAAGCGTGGCTGAGTGAGCTGAGCGGGGATAAACAGCCAGAACTTGAATCGGTCGGGGCAGCGGCGCCAGTCGCTTCTTCGGATGTTGTTGATGTGCATTCTCGCAATATTTTGAAAGACCTGATTCGTGTACTACGTCGCAATCGCGCTCTCAGCGAGTCCGAATGCGCTGCTTTGCTAGAAAAACTTCGGAAATGAAGGCGGCCTTTTTCCCGCCTGGCGAGACACGCACGCCGTAAACGTAACCGCTCGCTGCCGAGAGGCAGCATGACGCCTCTGCGCGTAGCGTTGTTTTGCAGGCCCTATCCTACGGGGGTGTGCTGTATGGGACATGTATCAGGCGGTTTCAGATGCACACTTATGATGCCGCGAACCCTACAGCGGACATTCTGTATTTGGAGGACAACAACATGCACCGTGTAAATCGTTACATCAGTTCGCTATTTCTGACCGCTGCGCTTGCGGCGCCAGTGGCATTGATGGCCATCCCCGGACCTCAAGAGGATCACAATCAAAACCGAGTCTACGATAAACAACACAAGGATTATCACAACTGGAACGACAACGAAAATAAAGCCTGGGGGCAATACCTTAGCGACAACCACAAGAGTTCGCACGAATACTCGAAGGCGAGCAAGAAGGAGCAGTCGCAATACTGGAATTACCGCCACGCTCATCCAGATAAAGACTAGCAACGTCACCCGCATCGAACGAGGAACATAGGAAAGCAAGAACCCATCCCGCGCGAATGTGACGGGGCCTCGGAGTCGCCTGCGTCAACACCGGTCTCAAGACCTTCGAAAAACTTATAGCAGCGCTGACAGGTAGCTCGGGCCACCATTGTTGACTACCGTTGTGGCGCGAATTCGTCTAAAGTCGGGGCCGACGCCAGGAGAGCCGCCGGAGGTTGCCCTTTCGGCGTTGCGCCCCAAAATTGACCGCTTGCGTGTCTCCCAGTGTCGGTCAAGAGGACGGCGCTTGCTTCTTACCCTAGCTAAGGGAGGAGACCCAACCGTATGGCACGCAAAATCGCTTATTGGGTGAGCACCGGTCTGATCGCCGTGATGTCACTCTTGGCCGCATTCGCTTACTTATCGGGCAGTCCGCAGGCGGTGGAAGGATTTGCACGCGCCGGATATCCGCAACAATTGCGGATTATTCTGGGGATCGCCAAGCCGCTTGGGGCGATCGCGCTGCTTGTTCCTGGAGTGCCTAAACTCAAGGAGTGGGCCTATGCGGGATTCACATTCGCGTGGATCTGCGCAATTGTTGCGCACTATCTTGCGAACGATGGTGCGAAAACGTTCGCGCCGGTGATATTGCTTGCGCTCCTAGCCGTCTCGTATGTAACACGGCCGCCAAGTCGCCAGTGGGAATCTAAAACCACGGCGGTTTAGTTTGATTAACGCGATGCAGGGTGGTCTACCTTTTTTCTTTTTTTTCGCTACAAGCGTCGTCGCTCGCCGGTGGAACTGGTCAACTCCCTGACGGGGCGCACCTCGATAGTGCCCACGCGAGCGGGCGGTATTTGCGAGGCGAGTTGGACAGCCTCGTTCAGGTCGGCAGCGTCAATCAAGTAGAACCCAGCCAAAAGCTCTTTCGTCTCGGCGAAAGGGCCGTCTCTGACGGATACTCTTCCGTCGCGGACGCGCACGACTCTAGCGGTGCGAGCAGGCTGAAGAGCTTCCGAGGCAACCCATCTGCCCCCGTCTCGGAGGCTGTTGTCGTAAGCCATACACTCATCGTCAGTCATGCCCCCGATGTCCTTCTCTTCACCGTAGACAAGGCACAGATATTTCATGAGAGTCTCCTCCGTCGCGGATCAACACCGGGTTTAATACTTCAATAACGCAGGAACGGGACAAATAGTTTCCAGTGCCAGTCCTCACACCCTCGAGCGGTAGACTTCGCCCTGTCCGCCGGCGCCAATCGCAGCGATGATTTCGTAAGGACCTAGTTTGGTTCCAACGGAGAGGGCCATTCGGTGTGGGGATTACACAGATTCAAGAGCGCAATCGACGAATCGGAAGTTAGCGGCGAGAAGGGCACATGAACATCTTTTTCCTCGCGAGCCATTTTTTTGAAGTGGCAACATGGAGGTAACCAAGACCCGAGGAATCCGTGCAAGGAGAATGCTGATGGCTCTTCTCGATTCTATAGTGGGCGCGCGCTTTCGAGATGAAAAGGTCGGCCGCGTGGTCGTTTTCTCTGGGGATCGCCGCACTCGCGGCTATGTCGTACGGTCCGAATCTGAAGAGCTAAAAATAAGATCCTTTCTAAAGATGTTTTATTTTGCTCACTTTTCTATCCTCTTATTGGGTTATTTCCTCGCATCGGAGTGGTCGAGGGGGATCTACCGTGCCTTAGGGAGGCCAGAGGAGCATTTGTTTAGAGCTATGTGCATTTCTCTGGGGGTTTATCTTGCCGTTGTGGCGGTCCCCTATTTCCTGCTTTGGAGGTCCTACAAGAAGGCTCTGGTGAGTTTCATTTCGCTCGAAGATGAAGTGTTGGTATCGGGAAGGCGTGTTGGGCGGCAACAAATGTTTATTTTTATCGCTGCGGGGTTGATGCTCTTGGGTTTGGCGGTGTTATTGGCATTTGCTGTTAGCCACAAGCCATGATGTCGCGGCGGAATCAGTCGAGGCGGTTCGCCGCTTTTCGTCAGGGGATCCGCGCGAGTCTTCCATGGAGACATTCCGCGTACTACTTCAATGCGGAGACTTGGCGCTGCATCAATAAAAAATATAATCCTCCGGAAATGAGGAAGCCGACAAACCAGGCGTAGTCGTAAAGCCAGCGCAGAGCCGGCACCATGAGCCCGATCAACGCGACCGTAACGCCCGCGACTAGTGCCACGATGGCTTTTGGATTGAAGCCGCGCTGATACTCATACGCGCCGCATCTTCGATACAAATCCTCCACGACGAGATTACGGTGCCGCAGCAGGTAATAATCGCAAATCATGATTCCGGCAATGGGGCCGAGCAGCGCCGAACAGCCCACCAGCCAGCCAAAAATGTAAGAACTGAAATCGCGGAGCAGTTTCCACGGCATCATCAGAATGCCCACCACGCCGGTGATGAGGCCGCCGGTACGGAAAGAAATAAGGCTGGGCCGCAAATTAGAAAAATCATTGGATGGAGAGACCACATTTGCGGCCACGTTAGTGTTAAGGGTGGCAAGCAGCAGAGCCACAAGCGCGATTAGAGCCACTACCGGCTGATTGAATCGTCCGAGCAAAACAACGGGATCCCAGATGGCCTCGCCAAAAATCACCGCCGATGCAGAGGTAACCGCGACCCCGATGAAGGAATACAACGTCATGGCGGTGGGCAAGCCCAGCGCTTGCCCGACGATTTGAGCGCGTTGCGACTTGGCATAGCGGGTGAAGTCGGGGATATTCAGCGCCACCGTGGCCCAAAAACCCACCATGCCGGTTAACGATGGAATGAAAAAGCGCATGAAGTCGGTACTGCTGTGAAATTTGCTCGGCGTTCGCAACACTGGTCCGAGCCCGCCGGCTTTGCGGGTGATCCAGAAAAGCAAAAGCAGTCCCACCGCGAGCATGAAAGGCGCGCCAATACCTTGAAGCAATTTGATGGTTTCGATTCCGTACCAGATGACTAACATGTTGATGGCCCAGAAAAGAAAAAAGCAGATCCACATGCTGCCGGGGAAAGTTGCTGCTCCGGGCCAGATAACGAGCAACATGGCGTAGATGGCTTGTCCGCCAATCCACGCCTGGATGCCGAACCAACCGCAGGCCACCAGTGCGCGCAACAGTGCCGGCACATTCGCACCGCGCACACCAAACGACGCGCGCACGAATACCGGAAACGGAATGCCGTAACGCGTGCCCGCGTGCGCATTCAGCAGCATGGGAATCAAAACAATTAAATTGCCCAAAAGTATGGTGAGAATCGCTTGAAGCCAGCTCATGCCGCCGGCGATCAGCCCGGACGCAAGCATGTACGTGGGAATGCAAACACTCATGGCCACCCACAGCGACGCGTAGTTGTAGGTGCCCCAAGTTCGCTCCTCCGGAGGAATCGGGCGCAAATCAGGATTGTAGAGAGACCGATCCACCTGTGTGAGCTTCATACTTTGGTTCATCACAAAAAGAATCAGGCGTCAGCCTATAGCAAGCATTCCGGATATTCCACCGGGCAAGGGTTCCTCGATAAAGATGTATCACGGCCTTGTGGGCGCGGTCGGGACTTGCGATGGAATGATCGGGAATCAGCCAATGCGCAGAGGTTCCCAGCAGATTTCCTTCAGCCTACGGAGAACACGCGTTCAGCCGGCTCATGAGCGTTGTGATCGTCGAGATATTTCAGAATCTCCCGGTACCCCTGAAAGGGATCGAGGTCCACTGGAAACTCGCGGGCAAGCCCTACGACACCAGCGACGATTTCGGGGGAGAAAAAGAAGCTCCAACCTCCATATCCCATATGCCAGGTGTGTTCGGAGAACGTGGTCAGGTAACCAGCTCCTATATTCCAGGACAACGGATTGGACTCATCCCTTTGGGACTCAGAGAACACGCCGACGGGAAAGCCAGCTGTCGCGATCTCCTCAACTTTTGCCGTTATGCCGAGATTGCCCGCGTCCCAACATATATCGCTAACGCGCACACGCACGGCACCCTGTTCAACATAGATGGCCTCTCTACCTTCGAACCGCGCTCGAAGTTCCGCAACTTTCGTCTCGGCAGGGAAAGACATTATTGAAGCACTCCGCGGGGATCAATGTGATGGAGTAACCCAAAAACAACTTCGATGCGGATGTGTAAATTAACACCACACCGTGTTTGGCCGTCACGGTTTATTTTGTGGCGCGGTCTTTAGCGGCGTCGGCCATGATTTTTTCTATCTGGTCGGGGTCGCGCGGCAGGCGCTCGCTGAGAAGCTTGTAGCCGTCGGGGGTGATGAGCACATCGTCTTCGATGCGCACGCCCAGATTTTCTTCGGGGATGTAAATGCCGGGCTCCATGGTGATGACCATGCCCGGTTTTAACGGCTCGCAATATTCGCCGGGATCGTGGACGTCGAGGCCAATGTCGTGACCGAGGCCGTGAATGTAATACTGGCCAAGCGATTTGCCGTGGAGGTCTTTGCCATGCGAGTTGATGTAATCGTAAGAAACTTTGTATGCGCTGTGCCCACCTTTTTTGCAGAGATCCACTCCAGGCTTGAGCGTGGCCATCGCCGCGTTTTGCGCTCCCAGCACGATGTCGTAAATTTCGCGCTGGCGGGCGCTGAATTTTCCGTTGGCTGGCAATGTGCGCGTAATATCCGCGGAATATCCGGAATATTGCGCGCCCACATCGAGCACGACAATGTCGCCGTCCTCGATTTTTCGTGAAAGCTTGTCGTAGTGCAGCGCGACAGAATTAGGGCCGGCGCCCACGATGGGGGCGTAGCTTTCCGCTTCCGAGCCGCCCATGGCGTGCACTTCCACCATTTTTGCGGCGACTTGATACTCGAAAAGGCCGGGCCGCATCATTTTCATGGCTTCCAGTTGCGCGTCCAGAGAAAGCTCGATGGCCTTTTGGAGAAATGCGATTTCTCCCGGCGATTTAATTTCGCGTAGAGCATAAATATTCTGGCGAATATCTTTCACCTTGGCCTGAGGCGCGGCAACCTGGAGCCAATCGACCACTTGTTTTTCGTGCGGGAAGCCGCCCAATTCTTTTTCGTAGGGAAGAATGGTGTAAACGGCCGGGTAGATCTTTGCGAGCTTCTCAACTTCGGCGCGCATTTCGGCAAAAGGCTTGACGGTGGCGAATCCAGTTCGTGCGGTGATATCCGGATCGGTGGGGGACATTCGTACGCCATTCCATTTTTCTTTAGCGGGATCCTTGGCGGGCAAGAAAAGCATTTCGCGGGGGCTCGAAGCATCGTCGCGCGTCGCGGTAGAGGATCCCGCGGCAGGCGAGCCCGCTGGCGCAGGTGAACCGTTGTCGTGCTTTGGAGCCGGGAAAATAATCAGCCCGGCGCCCTCTTCGTTGTGGCCGGTGAGATAGTAAAAATTCTCTTCCTGCGCGAAGACGTTGGCTTGCGAGACTTCTTCGCGGCCGGTAAAACCCCACAGAATGATGGGGACGTCGGCTTGCGCGGAGAGTTGCGCGCGGCGCTCGGCGTAAATGATGTTCGGTTCG
>DATMOS010000066.1:0-3885 GCA_035568155.1 Verrucomicrobiia bacterium
TCACTCGCACAATGGCCAAGCTGTTAATCGGCGTCAGTGGATCAGACCCAGTTTCTTACACCACGGCCGTAGTTGTGATCTCCGCCGTCGCGCTATTCGCGTGCTGGATCCCCGCCCGCCGCGCTACTCGCGTCGATCCGCTGGTCGCTCTTCGTTATGAATGAGCTTTTGGTGGCACAGGCTTCAGCCTGTGCTCTTACCGATGAACAGATTCTGGCATGGATTCGAGATCGACCATGTACTCCCCTAGCTCTTCTGGTTCGCGACTACCCTGGCGGCCAGCGGAACTGGCGGCCGCCGAGCAAATGCAAATGAAGATGGAAGACGGACTGGCCTGCGCCAGTGCCATTGTTGAAGACCGTGCGATAGCCATCGAGAAGATTGCGTTCGCGGGCTAGCTGCGCGGCTACCAGATGTAACTTGCCGATAATCGCTTGATCTTCGTGCGTCGCATCATCCAACGAGACAAAATGTTTTCGTGGCACAAGCAGGATGTGCGTGGGAGCCTGCGGGCTGATGTCCTCGAACGCAAAGATATCGGAATCTTCGTAAACAATCTTGGACGGAATTTGCTTCGCGGCGATTCTACAGAACAAGCAGTCAGCGCTCATCAGTTCCCTCCCGAAGGTATCGCTTCATCGAGACGGACAACGATTGGAGTAACTCCTTCGCGGTTGCGTAGTTGTTCGCCAAACTGGCGCGCGGCGTCTTCGCCAGACACTTTGCCGACGCGCACGCGGTAGAAAGTGCCGTCAGGCGAATCGTACTGCTGAATGAAAATCGGCGAATACGAGAGATTCAGTCGGTCGCGTAATCTCTGTGCGTTGCCCTGATCGCGAAACGCGCCGATTTGCACTGTAAAGAATCCGCCCGTGGGGTCGATGCCCTCCGTGAGAACTTCCACGCGCACGGGCACGACGCCCGGGCCGATCGATTCAATCTCGCGCGCCGCGGCGAGCGAAAGATCGATGATGCGATTGTCAACAAACGGCCCGCGATCGGTGATTCGCACCGTGGTGGATTTGCCGTTGTGAAGATTCGTCACGCGCACCATGGTTTCGAACGGCAGGGTGCGGTGTGCCGCCGTTAATTTGTACATATCGTAGATCTCGCCATTCGAGGCGCGCCGCCCGTTGAAAGGCACGCCGTACCAGGAAGCATTGCCTTCTTCGATGTAACCCGCTGGGGCAGGGCTCTGCGACGGTTTGCTGCGCTTTGGCGAAGGCGTCGCAGGTGCTGACGCTGGTCCAGCATCGGTCGCACGCTTGGTGGATTCGATGGTGTCCGGCGATGCGGTGGACGGTGGCGAAGGAGCAGGTTGGCCGCCCGCGGTGACATGCCGCGAAGCGCATCCAGCAATCATGGCGAGCAGGAAGAAGAAGGCAAGGTTTAGTAGACAATTCAGCGGAGAGTTCGACGGACAGAAAAAGCTCACGCGGCGGCACGTGGCCTTGCAGTTGGTCACAAGCTGGCTCGCATCATGGCTGCGATGGCGGCTTCTGTGTATCGCGTTCGGCGCGGGCCGCCGTACGCGATTCGAGCTTATCGGCAAATTGCGTGAACTTTTCCGACACTTCGCGCAGAAACGTAGCTGTGCGCTTTTCCGTTTCGGGTGCAATTTCTTTGTCGATATAGTTGCGGAGCCGCGTCAGCTCTTCGTCGATACGGCGGCCGAATTCCTCGAATTTATCCATGGTGGCGCTCACGGTTCCTCGTTCACGGTAAAAAGCTGTTAATTCTGTATTATAGGAACGCGGTGGGTGACTCGCAAGGAGGAGAATTGGCGCTTTCGTATGCATGGCAGCGACGTTTGGAGCGCTGGAAGAGTTTCGTGCGGGGATTTTTTGGCGGCGGCGGGGAACAGCAGCCCAGGCCGCAGATTTGCCCTGCGTGCGGTTCCCTGGTGGGCATCACCGCAACGAGATGCCACGTTTGCGGCACGAGTCTGCGCTTTTCTCTCGCCGCTCTCAGCAAGAAGTTTTCGGGAATCTTCGGCGAGCACGAAGCGCCCGTGACCTCAGCCCTTTTGATCGTAAATTTTGTGATGCTCGGTGTCAGTTGGCTCGCATACGCCGCCGTTGGCCGGGGAGGGGGCCTTACCATACTGTGGGGACTCTCCGGTGAGCCCCAATACCGCCTCGGTGCGAGTTACGGCCCGGCGATTTTTTTCTTGAACGAATGGTGGAGACTGGTCACCGCTATGTTTCTCCACGGCGGACTGATTCACATTGGCTTCAACATGATGGCGTTGATGCAATTTGGCCCGGCCATCGAAGAACTGTACGGCTCCGCGCGGTATTTGTTTATCTATGTATTTACGGGGGCGTTTGGATTCCTGTTGAGCGCGTTTACCGGACACTTCTCGCTGGGCGCAAGCGGTGCATTGTTAGGCCTTGTAGGGGTCATGCTCGCGGTCACCTCAAAGCGAGGGGGCGCTTACATGCGCGATTTGCGTTCGCGGTTGATTAGCTCGGTAGTCATTCTGTTCGTGCTGGGCTTTTCTGGTTTCATGGCCATGGACAATTGGGCGCATGGCGGCGGCCTGGCAGCTGGGTTCATTTTGGGGAAGGTATTCGCAGACCGGCAGCCTATGAATGCTGGTGAACGCCGGAGAGCTTACATTTTAGGATGGCTCGCGGGGCTCGTGATTGTCGCAAGTTTTGTATTTATGATTGTGCACTACCGCGATCCCACGCCGTTTTCGCAGCGGGGTTCTTCCCTGGAAGTTGGCCGGTGCGTATCGGCTGTTTCGGCAACTCGTCCCCCATCGGGTGGTAATTCCTGTACTCTGTAAGAGAAGAGAGTTCGCACCCAGCTTATGGATCCACATTCCATCGTCGTTGTGAGTTTGCACACGCCCAAAGAGAAGGTTTGGGGCGAGCTGCTGGATATTAATCCCTCAGGCGTGACGCTTCGGGGCATCGACCTGAATTCGTTCGACCATTTTATTCGCCAGATTAACGAGCCCGACGGTGAACGCATTGGCTTTCCGACGATTTTCTTTCCTATGAACCGTGTCGAACGCGTGTCGCTCGATGAGCCGAGCGGCTCCATTCCTTCGATGAATGAGCTTTTCGCGCGCAAAATTGGCCGGTCGCTTACCGAATACCTCTCGCAATTCGCGTGACACAGGTTTACGGAACTGCGCTATCCTGAGTTGCAATGAAAGGCCGCATCTGGACGGTTCCCAATCAAATCACTCTGCTGCGTCTCGGCTTCCTGCCGTTCTTCCTTATTCTTATTTCCTATGAGCGGTATAAATGGGCTTTGCTGGTGCTCGTTGTCGCGGGGCTTTCGGACGGAATCGACGGCCTGCTCGCGCGCAGCTTAAATCAACGCTCCTCTCTTGGTGCTTATCTCGACCCCATCGCCGATAAGCTGCTACTTTCGTCTTCGTTCATCATTCTCGCATTCAAAAAGCAGATCGCGTGGTGGCTGACGATCATCGTTTTCAGCCGCGACATACTGATTCTTGTGGTGGCCGTGGTGATTCTGCTCATTTCCGGTTACCGGCCATTTCCGCCCAGCATCTACGGCAAAATGACTACCGCTTTCCAGATCATCCTGGTGTTCACGGTCGTCTTTTCCGCTGCTTATCCAGACTTTCATCTTAGAAAGATCATCCACCTTCTCGTTTATGGCGTGACCTTTTTCAGTATCTTTTCCGCGCTTCATTATTCGTTCAGCACGGCGCGGCACCTCAGCAGTTCTTCTTCATAAGAAAAAACATTTACACAGAGTTCTCAGAGAACACAGAGGGCACAGAGAAGAACATCTGCTTTCGATCAGACCGGCATTGGTTTGGGGCCGGCTGCGGGAATCCACAATTTCGGCTCCGTCAGGGATTGGACTTGTTTTACGGTGGCGTCTGGAGCGAGCTCGCGA
>DATMOS010000067.1:0-2854 GCA_035568155.1 Verrucomicrobiia bacterium
GAAGTAGTCTCGCGTGTGGTCCAGGGCCATGAGCATCATGACCAATCCGCGCAACAGATCCACGGACACTATGCGGGTGGATCCGGTTGACGGAGCTGAGGCATCAATGGTTGCAAAACGGTGCAGGTGCATTGGAACTCATGAATAATGTCGCGTTTTCGCAGATCAATTCCAGCCCGCTCTACAATCGGTCGGTCTCTTGCGAGCTGGCCGCCACGTTCGTCACCCAATGGAAGGCTTACCCCATCAGCACTTCGCTGATCTGCACGACCGGCTGAATATCGGTATAGTTCGGCGCGTCCCCCTGGAGCTCGGCGGCGTATGGAGCAAAAGCGGTTGCGAACACCTCAGCAGAGTCGAAGGTGGCGTGCACCACAGCCACGAAGGCTGCGGGTGACCTCGGCGTACTGCCGCCAATTCCGCGTGATACCCGAATGGTTTTCATCGCCGCGCCCATTCGTTTTTGAAATAGCGGAATGTGGGTCTTCAAGTAGTAGTCCGTGTTGAATGTGCGGCCTTGGCCGCCCGGGTAGGCTACGGTGACTTCGATCATTTAATTCTCCTGTGCGGGTTGATAAGGCGTCAAACTATTCCAGCCGCGCGGCTGCTAACCAGCTGTTACCCTCTTCGTTACTTATTGTTTTATTCCGTTTATTAATACCGATCGATGGGCTTCGATTTGGGCTTGGTAATCCGCATCCCTTGTCGGGTAATATGCCTTCACTCCCTTCTCTCGGTTGGCGGCAAGTGAAGAACGGTCGACTTTTTTTAACCACAACCGAAGTTCCTCCTTCGTCGGATTGGTGCAGTAAACAGGAGATCCAGGCTGTTGCCGCCACGATTCAGCGATTGTTCCGGCGTCAACAGAATCGAAACCAATTCGATGAATGAGTTGAGCAACGATTTCTTTTGCCTTGGTATTGTCTCCAGAAATTGGAAGAGCGACACGATCTTTACTTCCAGCGGGACGTCCCGCCGCCATCAAAGCCTTTGAGGGAATCGTGTTGAGGACTTTGATCACGGGCCGCCCAATCTGCCTCTCAACCCACACACTTTCCGTGAGGCCATTTTCTAGTTCATCGATGCGGCCGTCGCGAAAAGGATAATAATTCCCAACATCAATAACAATGGTTTCTTTTCTTGCTTTGTTTAAAAGCCCTTTCGGTAGTTCTGGAATCGCCTTTTGAGGAACAACAATGAAGAGCATATCGACATCTTGAACGACTTGTACAACCGAAACCGGTATTGCTCCCGTTTTCGCCGCGAGGTCTTTTAGTGACTCTGGGCCTCGTGCATTTGCCATTTTCACGCGATAACCTTGATCTCTTAATTTCCTGATAATCACTTCACCAATATTTCCAGGTCCGATGACGCCGATGTTCATAGCTTCTCCTTTTCCTTAGTGATGCCGGGTTCCCTGATTCGTGAGTTGGCGGGTGAGCGTTCACATTCGCGGTCAAGGGTCCCTGGCTTTAAGCCTCGCAAACGCCGGGCTGACGCAGTGTTAGCTACTCGCAATTTCCAACAACTCATTGGCGTGCAGCTTTGCCCAGTCCCGCAGCAACAACGGATCGCGACCTAGAACTTTCTTTGTATCGTCTGCGACGCTTCCAATGTACGCCATTCTTCCGTGCTCGACCTCTCGGAACAATTCGATTCCTCCCTTTGCATACGCTGGTTCGAACGTTGAACCAGGCGGCAGCGCCATTTCCTTTAGGAAACGTTCGTGGTCACAAACTGCTGCTGTGAACTTATGGCCGGTAGCCGCAGTTAGAGTTTCAGCCACTTGCTGCGGATCAAGTACGTCCGCTGAAAACCAATAGTCCTTTCCACTATGTTTTTCGGGCCCTTCCATGAGAATGGCAGCTGCAGCTTCTGCTACATCTTCCAGAGCAGTAAACCCAATAGGTTTGGAAGTGTATACGCTGTACAGACCTCCTTTGACCCGCCAGCCTGCCAGCAAATTCTGCATAAACATATTGGGATGTAAATTCGTCCATCCAGCGCCGCTGTCGCGAAGATATGCTTCGATCATCTGATGCCAGGCGAAAACCGTCGTGTAGGTGTCACGTTCTCGCGTAAATGCGCCCAGGTGCACAATGTGATTCACATCGTTTCGCTTGGCCGCATCGATCAGTGTTTTGCTTTGCACAAGCATGTCAACTGTATATCCAGTTACAAGAAAGATCCCCGTGACGTTTTTCAATGCCTCATCGAAGGTTCGTGGATCATCGAGATCGATGAAGCGTGATGCCCCAAACTGGTCTGCGAGCTCTTCCAGATTCGCTTTCCTTCGCGTCCCTACCGAAAGGCGTGCGTATTTTCTTCTTAAATTCTTTGCGACAAGTTTTCCTACTTGTCCTGTTACACCCAACACGAGCAGGTTGCTTGAAGTGTTCATTTGAATCTCCTTTCTACTGGTTTTCTTTTTGGGAATAGCGACCTAGCGCCGGCCGCGCCGGAGGCGGTGATCGCCGTCAACACAGCTTCGGCGCTGCTCCGGTCGGAGGCGTAAGTGACTGCGACCGACGCCCCGGCCGCGGCCAATCCGTTGGCGAGTCGCCGTCCCGATGCCCTTAGGCGCCCCGGTTATCAGAGCCACTTTGCCTGCTAATCTCGACATGGTTTGACCTCTTCTAAAGAATGTAGTGCAGCGTTGAATAATTCACACATGAACCACGTGGCAAAAAAATTTTACTGGATGGCGTCCAGAGCGCGTTTCAGCTTTTGGGAATCAACTGCGGCCAGCTTGTTAGCAACATCTTGGAGCACCGCGTTGACCACCGGGGTCCCGGCCGCCTGCCGTTTCCGTCCGAGCGCCGTCACTTCCGCGCGGACAGCCCTCCGGTCGGAT
>DATMOS010000068.1:0-4173 GCA_035568155.1 Verrucomicrobiia bacterium
AGAGTCAACTGGCCGGCGCCCACGTATGCCCTCAATTTGTATTTGCCGGTCCCAGACTTTTCCAGAGAACGAAACAGCCCGCCGTGGGACTCGCCAAATGGTTTAGCATCGATTTCGCCTGAGGACACCGAAGCTTTTACACTCGAATAGCCGGTCGCGTCTCCGACACCAATTCTCAACGAACCAAAATTCAGCTCCACATCTTTGTCACCGACAACGTTCCTAATTTCCAAATCTCCCGCGAACACCCGCACAACAAGGTTCGATTCTTTGGGAACTTGCACGGTGACAGTCACATCGTTGCGCGGTCCGCCGGTAATCTGGAGCACACCAGAATTGCCATGTTTTTCGAAGCGAGCCTGTACATCCTTGGAATCGCGCCCTCGCCGTCCTTCCACCCGGACAACAATTCTGCCCTCGTCGCTGCCGATGATGTGGATCTCTCCCGGGCGGATACGCAGATCGATTTGCCCTCGTGGCGCGAAGTCAACATAGAACGCGTGATGCCCAAGATCATTTTCGACCTCGACGTTGTTTTGTGCGTAACTCGAAATCGGCAAAACGAGTAACACCGACACAACCGCAATGCGGGACTGCATGGGTCACCTACGATCTACAGGTCAATACGCCAAAAGACGCAAGGAAGTTCCAGCCGTTCGATACCCCACCTTAATGCGCCTCGTTTGCGGTTTTGGTTTCTTGCCTCAAGGAGCTTTTTATCGGCTTTTATCTGCCATTAGCGGGGCAGGTCGCGCTGATCCACTTGCCCGCCCCGGCGTAGTTTCCGCTCAGGCTGCCGCCAGCACTGCTCAAGGTCAATTGCCCAGCGCCTTTAACGTTCTCGCTGTCGACTGCATCCAGTCGTATCTTGAAATCGGCCTTCGTGCCGTCATTTTCAGTACAAGTCCCCTGCGCTTCCATCGTTGAACCGGTCGAACTCAGAACCCTGTAGTTACATTTTTTGTCCGGATCAACGAATGGATACTTGTTTAAGTCTTCTTTTTTCAAACAGGACCTATAGGTTCTTCGTGGAGGCGCTCCTGGAGGCGCTCCCGCACCATTGAACGTCATGTTTATCGTTACTTCCCAAAGGCCTGGCTTGATATTCAGCGGCTGTACGCTGCTGTCCGCCAGGAGTATCGTCGCCGACGCAAGAACTACGCCAAGCACAATCATGTTTCGCATCGCTGCCTCCGCGAGAATTTGCCTTCAACCACGTTATTTAGTTGGCCCGGTACCCCGCAATGTACCCTCCCTGGGGGCGCCTGAACAAGCCTTTCCACTCATCAATCTTTGCTGGAGAAAACACCCGCGAGAATAAAATCGGGCTCGCGGCGGTCCCTCTTTATGTGACTCATCAAGCCCAAGGTAAAGTTTGGGCGAATTGGGTCTCTAGAGTTCCTCTCGCGAGAGCGCTGCACTATGAAATGTGACTTTGCTGATGCCTTCCTTCACAGCTACCTCGATGGTGAGCTGAGCGCCTTTCGCACCGCGGAATTCGAACGGCACATGCTGCATTGCGCTGACTGCGGTTCTGAACTTGTGGCCCAGGACTTCTTAAAAAGCAGATTGCAGTTCGCTCAACTTTATTACCCGGCCCCTGCTTCACTTCGTAGGAAGATTGTGGGGCAACTCCAGTCCGCAGCGCCCACTACAGCCGTGGCAAAGCCTATCTTTCGGCATAGGTGGCAGGGGCTCGCTGCCGCCTCCGCACTGCTACTGGTCGCGCTCCTGGCGTGGAGAATCCGTCCTGAGTTTCGCACCGACGACTATCAAGCCGAGTTCGCCGCCGAAATTGTAGACGCCCATATGCACTCCCTGCAGCCTGGACACATCGCCGGCATCGCTTCCAATGATGAGCACGCAGTGAAGCAGTGGATCGAAGGTAAAGTTAATTTTGTTTTACCGGTCCGCGATTTCGCGAACGACGGTTTTGCTTTGCAAGGCGGCCGCCTCGACATTATCGAAGGCCGCCCCGTCGCCGCGCTTGTGTACGCTCGTCGAGGAAATCTAATCAATGTATTCGTCTGGTCTACAACGGAACCAGATGCTTCACCACACGCGGGGTCTCGGCAAGGCTATCAATGGATCGATTGGCGCAAGGGCCAACTGGATTTCTGCGCCATCTCCGATGCCGACCCCACCGACCTTGAGCAACTCCGCCGGTTAATCGCCGGATAGTCCCGTCTTTTCGCGTCCGATGGCATAGACGTACCCTTCAACGCTATTCAATGCTGCGCCACTCGAGTTCGCGAATTCGACTGAGATGAGTTGGAGTCCGGATCGGCATTACTTAGCCATCTGGAATAGAACGCCTCAGGTACAGGTAGTAAGAGATGAACAAGGAAAGATCGGCACATGACTGGCGGACGCACCCTAGAGTGATTAAATGCTAGGGTTTCGAAGCGCAATCCACGCGCAGTGTTCGACAAATCGGAACCAGATTGGATTACGTACGGAAGGATCGACAATGTATAAAACCATAATTGTGGTATGGCTGGCACTGCTTGTACTGGCGCTGTATGTATTCACATCAGTGACTCGCATCATTGAAAAACGTAGGCCAACACCTCCATCACACAGTCCGCAGAAGAAAACTTCTGCTTTATAGACAGCAAGCGGTTTTCTGTTTTTGAAGAACAAGACGATCAGCTTTAACACCGGTCGGACTGGGAAATTCCTTATGAACGTGTTTCGGGAAAAAGACTGCAAGCAGGCCAGCCTGGTCCCCGCACTTATCTTTTGCTTAGGCATATTCATTCCATCGTCTCCGTTGAAGGCGCAGTCAAATAAAACATTAACCTCCGGTCCGGCTAAACACGCAATTGTGGACAGCAGCATTGATCCGCTTCAGCAGATAAGCAAATCCATGCAGGCACTCTCGAAACTGGTGAGCCCCAGCGTCGTGCAGATTTTTAGTACCGCCTACTCCCCGGAGAACGACCGAGAGCACCGAAACACCGATTTGTTGTCGCGCGGACTGATCTCCGGATCAGGCATCATCATTGCCTCTGATGGATGGGTAGTAACGAACGCGCACGTGGTTCAAGGAGCGCGGCGAATTCGCATCCGTCTTAGCGAGGAAGCCGCAGCATCCGTTCTTCGGGACGGCAAATCACGCCACGCGTTGTTTGAGGCCCAACTGCAAGCCGCAGATCGAGACACCGATCTCGCGCTACTGAAAATCGATGCAACCAATTTGCCCGCACTGGAATTTGCTGATTCCAGCGACCTGAAGCAGGGGCAATTGGTGTTGGCTTTTGGCAGTCCCCTGGGTCTTGATAATTCGGTCAGCATGGGCGTGGTGAGTTCCATCGCCAGAAAGCTTGATCCAGATAGTCCGACCATCTACGTCCAGACGGATGCAGCGATAAATCCAGGTAATAGTGGCGGACCGCTTGTGGATACCAGCGGCCGCGTAGTCGGCATTAATACACTTATTCTTACCCAGTCAGGTGGCAATGAAGGAATCGGATTAGCCATTCCCAGCAACGTGGTGCGAAGTGTCTACAATCAGGTTCGAAATGATGGCCACGTTCACCATCATCAAATAGGCGTCTCGGCGCGAAATATCACGCCCGCATTGGCATCGGGACTCGGTCTCGATCGCGAAGACGGCGTCGTGATTGAAGATGTGATCCCGTTGAGTCCCGCCGACCTGGCCGGTCTGATGCCAGGCGACGTTGTTTTATCTGTGAACCAAAAGCGCGTTCAAAATATCCATCAATTCGCACTCGGTCTGTATTCTCTAGCCATCGGTCAAAACGCGAGGCTTGAAATTCAGCGCGGCAAACAGACCACCTTTTACGAGGTGCCACTAATCGAAAAACAGGATGTCCAAGGACGGCTTGCTGACCTGGTTACAACTGAACAGAGCAAAGTTCCGCAACTTGGAATCCTGGCGCTCACCCTCGATGACAAACTTCGGTCGATGCTTCCCCAGCTTCGAACTCGATTTGGAGTTGTCGTAGCTGGCAAAGAATCTGAGGGTGGTTATTTGGGTGAGAGCACGCTCCCAGGTGACGTAATCTACGCCGTGAGCGGAAAGTTCGTGGACACTATCGAATCCCTCCGTTCAGCGTTGGATGACCTCAACACCGCCGACGCCATAGTATTGCAAGTGGAACGACAGGGTAGCTTGCACTATGTAGTGCTCGAAACAGATAAATGAGC
>DATMOS010000069.1:0-5030 GCA_035568155.1 Verrucomicrobiia bacterium
CGCGCGGCAATGGCCAGCCCCAGCCCGGTGCCGCGGTCCTTAGTGGAAAATTGCGGCAGGAAAAGTTTGTCTTTATCTTCGGGGGAAATTCCGTGACCGGTGTCAGCAACGGAAATCTCGACCGATTCAGCCTCCACGCGATTCCGGGTAGAAACAATAATTTCGCGGATGCTGGAATGCTCCAGTGATTCCGCGGCATTATCGATCAAATTGATCAACACGCTTCGCAATAATCCCGCGTCGGCGCGCACTTGCGGAAGATTCTCCGCCAGCACGGTTTTGATGGTCACGCCATCCAGCCGATTGGAGAACACTTCTATTGCTTCCTGAACGATCGTATTGGCTTCCGTGGGCACCAGCTTGGCGGTAGGGAAGCGCACGAACTGAGAAAACTCATTGACCAGCCCCGCCAAGGTTGATACCTCGCGCTCAATCAACCGAGAACACTCCTGAACCAGGGTGGTTAGCTCGGCGTCGACTGGCTTCGAGTCCGAAGTAGTCCGGCGATCAAGGAAGCGCAGCAACCGTTGCGCGGAAAGCTGAATTGGCGTCAGCGGATTTTTTATTTCGTGCGCGATGCGCCGCGCCACTTCCTGCCATGCGGCGGATTTTTGCGACCGCAACATTTCGGTGAGGTCATCAAGCACCAGCACGTAGCCGGTATTGCCGCGCCGCGGCCCTAGGGGGCTCACGGTCACAGCCAGATGTAAAACGCGCCCGCCTGCTACGGTTTCAATTTCCCGCGACACTACTCCCATACGCAAGGAACGTCGCATCAAATATTGCACCGCACGCGAAGCCTCCGCCCCCAGCAAATCTTCCAGTGTTTGTTTGTCGCGCGAATTCGCCCCCAACATTCCAGTCACGGCGGTATTGCAGCGCAGGATTGCCCCGGTGGCGTCCAGCGAAACAACTCCAGTGGGAATATTCTCCAGCACCGTCTCCATCAGCTGGCGCCGGCGTTCCAGTTCTTGCACAGCTTGTTGCAGGTTGCGCGTGAACTGATCGATCTGCGACCGATTGTCGCGCAACTGCTTGGTCATGTTGTTGAACGAACGCGCCAGAATGCCCAGCTCATCCTGTACTTGATCTGGAACTTGATAATCAAAATTCCCCGAAGAGATTTCGCGCGTGCCTTCGGCAAGAGCTTGAATGGGCACCGTAACCTGTTTGGAAAGAAAT
Source organism: Verrucomicrobiia bacterium (assembly GCA_035568155.1). Classification (GTDB taxonomy): domain Bacteria; phylum Acidobacteriota; class Terriglobia; order Acidiferrales; family UBA7541; genus Acidiferrum. The sequence continues at coordinate 1,183 of DATMOS010000069.1, forward strand.
AACGCCACCCACATCACCGAGAACAACACCAGCATGGTGAAGAACAACAGGATCAGCAGCATTTGTCGTTTCAGCGCGCGCAGACTCTGCTTTTCAGCATAGTATTGCGCTGTTTGCGCTTGAATCTGGTTGAGACGGTCCAGGAAAGTTGCATTAGAGCGATACGCGGTCACCAAATATCCAGAAGTCCCGCGAGAGCTATTGATCGGGATACGCGCGCCAGAATACGTGAAATTGCCGGCTTCCCAGATTTCAATTCCACTCTGAAGCACGCGCAACCGTTTACCCAAAACGCCCGGCGCGATACATGTCACTGCATCACGGATCTCCGGCGGGTTGTCACAAACTACGCCTCCGCTAACAGCGTTGCCGCTTTGATCGAGAATCCAGACAGCGTCAGCGCCAGCCATAAAAGCGCGTCCCAGAAATTCATTGACGGGTTTGTTTGACAGCGGCTCGATCTGGTGCGCGATATTTCGCAACCGAGGAATTTGCGTGCGTCCAAGATCGTTCAGTAAGAGCTGCGTTTGCTCAGAAGCGATTTCCAGTGGTCGCGGGAACCACCTCCCCAGCGTGCGATTCAACAACGAATAACTCACAAAAAACATGAACAACACCGGAAGCAAAGAAATAGCCATAGCCCCGACAACCATCTTCGTTTTGAACCGCGCGCCCAGTTGATCCTTGCGGCGTTCCGCCCACAGGCGTAACGCGGTGCGCACGAGTATCAAGCCAAAAGTAAGCAGTGCCGCGGTGATGAAGGTGGTGACCGCGTAGAGGGTAAGCAATTCGCGCCAGTTCTTAGGTTCGAATGGGACGCCCAGCGACCCAAAAGTAAACACCGCGGCGAGCAATAAGATCAGGAAAAGCGCCCCGGCAGCGAAGCCCCAGCGTTGTTTGGCAGTAAGTCGGCTCATCGCGCTGCACCGCTTAATGCGCTGTGAAATGCCAAAGCGTTCATGCGGGTAACTCGCGTCAGCATCAGTACAAAGTTGTTAATCATCGCCCGCAGAGCGCTCCAACACATGTTAAACAGCCGCAGGCACTTATTGCCCGACGTTTCAGTCTGCTGCTCAATCGCGAAATGGGAACACAAGGAAGACATCTATTTGGCACGATAGCCACCGCGTGATACCAAGTCAAGAATCGCACCTGTCCCTATGGCTACCAACCTGCACTAACGTGCAGGTATTAGCCACTTCAGAACTACGCTCGAAATTCGCGCCACCGTGAGCTTTGCCATTTGTTAATGTGAGCGTTGGCTGTCTAGTGCGCCAGGAGTGACTGCGGATGTCCGTCCGTTTGGGTGAAATCTTAGTTAAAGAGAGCTTGATTACTCAAGACCAGCTCTCCAAAGCGCTCGAATTTCAGCGCTCCAATGGTGGCAAGCTAGGAAGCTGCCTGACCAAGATGGGTTTCATTACCGACGACGATATTACCGGCGTGCTTTCCAGGCAATACGGTGTTCCCTCTATAAATCTCAAGTATTACGAGATCGATCCGATCGTCATTAAGTTAATTCCCCAAGATACCGCGCTGCGTTATCAGGTGATTCCTCTTTCCCGGGTCGGTTCTGTTCTCACTATCGCGATGACTGATCCCACCAACGTCTTCGCCATGGACGATATCAAGTTCATGACTGGCTTCAACGTGGAACCTGTGGTGGCTTCGGAGTCCGCAATCGGCGACGCAATCTCTCGTTTCTACGGCGGTTCCTCCAACAATCACGAAGAACTCAGCAACCTCATGAAGGACCTGGTCGACGAAGACCAGGAGTTGGAGCTCGCTGCGGAAGTCGCGGAGCTCGACACCGCCACGCTCGAGAAGGCCGCAGAAGAAGCGCCCATCATCAAATTGGTGAACTTGATTCTTACTGATTCCGTGAAGCGCGGCGCGAGCGATATTCACATCGAGCCTTACGAACTGGAAATGCGTGTCAGATTCCGTGTAGACGGCCAACTGCAAACGGTAATGAGCCCGCCTCTGCGATTGAAAGACGCCATTACCAGCCGTCTAAAAATCATGGCCAAACTGGACATCGCCGAAAAGCGTCTCCCTCAAGACGGCCGCATCATGATCAAGTACCGCGCCGACGGAAAGAAAAAGGAATTGGATTTCCGCGTCTCCACGGTGCCCACCCTGTATGGCGAAAAAATCGTCATGCGCTTGCTCGATAAAGAAAACCTCCGCCTGGACATGACCAAGTTGGGTTTTGAGCAAGAGTCGCTAACCAAATTCGAACGCAATATTTTCAGACCGTATGGCATGGTGCTGGTTACCGGTCCCACCGGTTCCGGAAAAACCAACACGTTGTACTCCTCGGTGTCCACATTGAACAAGGTGGACACCAACATCATGACTGCCGAGGATCCCGTCGAATTCCAGTTGGCCGGAATTAACCAGGTGCAGATGAAAGACCAGATCGGCCTGAATTTCGCCGCCGCACTGCGCGCTTTTCTCCGCCAGGACCCCAACATTATCTTAGTCGGCGAAATCCGCGACTTTGAAACCGCAGAAATTGCCGTAAAAGCCGCCCTCACCGGCCACTTGGTTTTATCCACCCTGCACACCAATGATGCCCCTTCCACTATCAGTCGTTTGATGAACATGGGCATTGAACCGTTCCTCGTGGCCACTTCCGTTAACTTGATCTGCGCGCAGAGACTCGTGCGCCGCATTTGCCAGAATTGCAAAGTGGAGCTGGAAGTTCCAGAGCAAGCCCTAATCGATGCCGGCTACACCCTTGAAGAAGCCAAAACCACCAAGATTTATCACGGCAAAGGCTGCAATGTTTGCAACAAGGGTGGATACAAAGGCCGCACCGGACTCTATGAGGTCATGGAAATAAATGACGAACTTCGCGAGTTAATCCTCGTGGGAGCTTCGGCGTTGGAACTGAAAAAGAAGGCCGTTGAGCAGGGAATGATTACTTTGAGACGCAGCGGACTGACCAAAGTGGCTCTGGGTCAGACCACGATGGAAGAAGTTGTTCGCGAGACAGTTTTGTAAGGACAAGAGTGAACCATGGCCGGAGTGAATTTAAGCGAATTACTTAAAAAGATGATCGAGATGGGCGGCAGCGACCTGCACATCACCACCAATAGCGCCCCACGCGTGCGCGTACACGGGCATCTCCGTCCACTGGATATGCCGCCGCTGACAGCGGCCGACACAAAATCGCTCGCTTATAGCGTCCTGACCGACGCGCAAAAACATCGCTTCGAGGAAAATCTGGAACTCGATTTTTCTTTCGGCCTGAAGAATCTGGCGCGCTTCCGCGGAAACGTTTTCAATCAACGCGGCGCCGTGGGCGCGGTGTTTCGTACCATTCCATGGGAGATCAAAGGCTTCGATGCTTTGGGCCTGCCTGCTGTAGTCCGTGGTATGTGCGACAAGCCGCGCGGGCTCGTTCTCGTTACCGGCCCGACGGGCTCTGGCAAATCCACCACGCTCGCCGCCATGCTCGACAAGATCAATGCCGAACGTGAAGAGCACATGATCACCATAGAAGATCCCATCGAATTTCTGCACAACCACAAAAAATGCTTGGTGAACCAGCGAGAAGTACACGCGGATACTCACTCCTTCGCGAACTCGTTGAGAGCCGCATTGCGCGAAGACCCCGACGTTGTGCTCATCGGCGAAATGCGCGACCTGGAAACCATTGAATCCGCGCTGCGCATCGCGGAAACCGGCCACTTGACCTTCGCCACTTTGCATACCAACTCCGCGGCTTCCACCATCAACCGCATCATCGACGTGTTTCCTTCGCACCAGCAGCCGCAAATCAGAGCTCAGCTTTCCATGGTACTGGAAGGTATTTTGTGCCAGGCGCTGCTGCCGCGTTC
>DATMOS010000070.1:0-26255 GCA_035568155.1 Verrucomicrobiia bacterium
GCCCATCGAGGGGATCACCAGCGAGGCGCTGGGCAACGCCATAGGCAAAGCCGGCCACAAACACGTTTTTTATTACCCGTCCATGCAGACGGGCATCGAGCGCCTGCTCGCGGAAGCCCGGCCCGGCGACGCCATCCTCACCATCGGCGCAGGCAGCGTCAGCCGTGCCAGCAACGAAATTCTCGCGTTACTGCGAGCGGAGCGCTCAGCGCAACATGCGTATTGAGGACAAAAAAGTACTGGCGGCGTTGGAGGAGCTTGGCGTCGATCTGAAAAGCGATGCTTCGCTCACGGACATCACCTACCTGGGCATCGGCGGCACTACTGATCTTCTGCGTCTCACGCGCCATGAATCGATTCCCCAGGTGGTGAAGCTGCTGGAAGCCAATGGCATCCCCTTTAAATTTATCGGCGGCGGCTCGAACCTGTTGGTGGCCGACAACGTGCTCCCGTGGGTGGTGATGCAACTCGCGCAACCGGACCCTGACGTGGTCATCGAGGGAAACATCGCTACCGTGGATGCCGCCGCTGATCTGGGCAAAACTGTAACTTTGTGCGCCAAGCACGATCTTGGCGGGATGGAAGGTCTGATCGGAGTTCCCGGCACGGTTGGGGGCGCACTGCGGATGAATGCCGGCGCCTACGGAATCCAGATTGGGAACTATGTACGGGAGGTAAAAGTTTATCGCGGCGGCGCGCGGATTATCGAAACTTTGAAGGGCGACCAAATTTCCTTCGAATACCGGCATACATCTTTTGCACCGGATGATATGATGCTCGCGGTGAAGCTGGAACTTCCCTCCAAACCATTCCGCGAAATTCTCCAAGGGATTCGTATCTGTAACGAAAAACGCCGCGCAAGCCAGCCTCTCGGCCAGAAAAGCGCCGGCTGCATTTTCAAGAATCCTCCCGGAGCGTCCGCAGGGCGCATGATCGATGAGCTTGGACTGAAAGGCCTGAGCGTTGGCGACGCGCGGGTCAGCGACCGCCACGCAAATTTCTTCGTGAACGCCGGAAGAGCCACCGCAAAAGATATGCTTGCACTGATCGCTGACGTTCGCGAGCGGGTGCAGAAAGCCTACGGATTCGAACTGGAGAACGAGGTGGTGGTATGGAACGCGTAAAGACCATCACCGGGAATAAATCGGGTCTCGCGGAGGCTGAATCTTACCGTCCGGAATTGCTCACCGATGAAGAACCACGTTACTTGCGGCGTCAAAGGCCGGTGGAAATTCGCCGCAAGAAATTTGCCGGACGTGGCTGGTCTTTTTACCGCAAGGTGGCGATTTTGAGCGTGGCCGGCATTGCCAGCGTCACCGTAGTTATTGGTGGCGTGCGCTTTCTGTTGTACTCGCCGCAGTTTGCGCTTACAAAACCCGATCAGATCGATCTCACCGGCAACAAAATTGTTTCGCGCGAATCGGTCCTCAAACAATTTTTACGCGACCGCAATCACAGCGTGTTGCAAATCCCCCTCGACAAGCGCCGCAGCGACCTCGAGCAATTGCCTTGGGTGGAGTCCGCCAGCGTGCAGCGCATTCTGCCGAATCGCATTCGCGTAGAACTTTACGAGCGCACCCCGATCGCATTCGCGCGCACCGGCAACGCACTTTATCTAATCGACGCGCACGGCGTAATTCTTGATCGGCCCGAAGGCGAAGACTGGCATTTCCCCATAGTGAGCGGCGTTCCCGAAGAACTTCCGCGTGACCAACGCGAAAAGCGCATGCAGATGTATCAGGACTTCATGAAAGCGATCGAGTTGGTGCGCTCCGGCTCATCCGATCAGGTCAGCGAAGTCGACCTGAGCAGCGCGCGAGATTTTCGCGCGGTGATGGTCGGCCTTGCGGGTCCCACTGATCCGCAGGCGGTTACGATTCATTTTGGCGGCGGAGATTTTGCCGCTAAATATCGCATGCTAGTCGAAAATTTCTCACAATGGCAGGCCAATGCAGGCCATGTGCGGTCAATCGATTTGCAGTATTCTCGGCAAGTGATCTTGAATCCCGACTCCAGCGCGGGGGTAGCGGTCGCGAAAGCCAGGTAGTGCAGGCAGGAGCATAGCGTTGAGCAAGAAAGATAAATACATCGTCGGGCTGGATATTGGCAGCACAAAAACCTGCGTGATGATTGCTGAAATGGACGAAGAGCAGGTAAATTTTCTCGCTCTGGGCGCCGCGGAATCCAAGGGCCTGCGCAAAGGCCTGATCGTCAATCTGGATTCGACGGTGAGTTCGATTCGCCGCGCGGTGGAAGAAGCCGAGAGTGTGGCGAACGTTCCGGTGGAGTCCGCGGTAATCGGCGTGGCTGGCAATCATGTGCGCGGGGTGAACAGCCGCGGCGGAATTACTTTGGGCACTCGTCAGCGGGATATCGAACGCGAAGATGTTCGCCGCGCCATCGACGCTGCTCGAAATATTTCGCTTCCTGATGACCGCGAAGTTCTTCACGTGTTGCCGCACGAATTTCGCGTGGACGCGCAGGACGGCATCCGTGATGCGATTGGCATGATTGGCCATCGCCTGGAAGCTAACGTTCACGTAGTCACTTCGTCGGTGGCCGCCACGCAGAACCTGGTTACTGCGGCAAACAAAGCTGGCATCTTGATCAGCGACACGGTGCTCGAGCCACTGGCTTCCGCGGAATCCTGTTTGACTCAGGATGAACGCGATCTCGGATGCTGCCTGCTCGACATCGGTGGCGGCACCACTGAATTGATTGTTTACGGCGGCGGAGTCGTTCGCCACACCAGCGCCGTTCCCATTGGCGGCGACCATTTCACGAACGATCTCGCAGTGGGATTGCGCACACCGATTCCCGAGGCGGAAAAAATCAAGCGCCGCAACGGTTGTGCCACCTCCGACCTTTTGCGACAGGATGGCGCCATTGAAATTGCCAGCGTAGGCGACCGTCCGCCGCGCACTATTTTTGCGCGCGCCCTGACAGACATCATCGAGCCGCGCGCGATGGAATTGTTGGCCATGATTCGCGACGATCTGCGCCGCGCCGGCCTGGAAACGCAAATCCCCGCGGGATTTGTGCTGTGCGGTGGCGGAGCGCGGCTCTACGGCTTTGATGAACTCGTCGAGCAATCGCTGCACCTGCCGGTGCGCATCGCGGAGCCCAAGGGTTTGGCTGGTCTGCCGGAGCAGGTAGCGCAGCCGGAATATGCAACCGTAATTGGTCTGGTGATGTACGGCGCGAAAGCGCGGCGCAACACGCCGCAACGCGCTGGAAATTTAGTATCTAAATTGAAAGCTATGTTTGCCGGAGCTTCGTGAACCTGCCCGAACGCTGCGCGGTAAATGTGGAGAATGTCGAGGGGAAAGCATGCCAATAAGGGAAGCGGGAATCCGCATGAGCTTTAGCGAGGAGCTGCAGCCGGCGAAAATAAAAGTGATCGGAGTGGGTGGCGGCGGGTGCAACGCTGTCAATCGCATGATCCGCGCCAAGGTTGAAGGCGTCGAATTCATTACCGCGAATACTGATCTGCAGGCGCTGAAGCTTTCGCAGGCTCCGGTGAAGCTGCAGCTTGGCGCGAAGTTGACGAAGGGTCTCGGCGCGGGAGCCAATCCCGAAGTCGGCCGTAAAGCGGCGCTGGAAGACACCGAGAAAATCATCGAAGCGCTGGAAGGCGCCGACATGATTTTCATCACCTCTGGTCTTGGCGGAGGCACCGGCAGCGGCGCTGCGCCAGTGGTAGCTTCACTCGCGAGTGAATTGGGCGCGTTGAGCGTGGCGGTGGTTACCAAGCCGTTCGCGTTTGAAGGCCGGCGAAGAATGCTGCAAGCCGAGCAGGCTTTAGAGGAACTGATTGGCGCAGTGGATACCGTCATCGTGATCCCCAACGAACGCTTGATGGAAACCGTCGAGCGCGGCACCAGCTTTTTCGATGCGTTTCGAATTGCTGACGACATTTTGCGCCAGGCAGTGCAGGGAATTTCGGACATTATTACCGTGCCCGGAATTATCAATCGCGATTTTGCCGATGTGAAAGCCATTATGTCCGGCCAGGGTTATGCGGTGATGGGCACCGCTGTGGCGACGGGAACGAACCGCGCTGTGGATGCCGCCAATCGCGCCATCGCCAGCCCACTGCTGGAAGACAATTCCATTCAGGGCGCGCAGGGCATCCTTATCAATATCAGCGGCAGCTCCAGCCTCACGCTCCATGAAGTTCACGAAGCTTCCAGCGTCATTCAAAAAGCCGCGCACGAGAACGCCAATATTATTTTTGGCGCGGTGCAAGATGACGCCATGAAAGACACCATCAAAATTACGGTTATCGCCGCGGGCTTCAAAGACGCCAACAAAAAGAATATCCATCAGAAGCCGTCCTTCCTGGCGAAAACCTGGAAGGCCGCGCCTGAAGTGCAGGAAGTGAAAATCACGCAGCATGTGCAGGAAGAAGCGCCGCCACCAGCGCCGCCGGCACCGGTCGTACATCACGCGCAGGTGCAGCAGCCAGCTCGCGAAGTGCACCAGGACGTTGACGATCTGGACGTGCCGACATTCCTGCGCCGCCAAGCTGCGCAAAAGGCCTGAGCGTTCACAGTATTCAGCTTGGTTTTTTAACTCGGATTTAAAAAGGGGCGCATCCCAATGCGCCCTTAATTTTGCGGCCCGAGCGAAGGAAATTATTCACAGAGAACCGCGAGCCTCCGAGCCATCGCGCGCACTTCTTTTTCAAACTGTAGGTAGTCCGTTGGAGGGTGAGGGAACACGCTGCTCAATCCGGAATGGAATTCCCGCGCGCCTGTAGCCGCGGCGATCTGCAAAATATTTCTCATATTGATGCCGGCTCCGGCAACAATCGTGACCTGGTCTGCCACCGTAATAAGCATCGCGATATTGTCGATGCCTTCAAGAGCGCTGGCCGATCCACCCGACGTAAGAATACGGCAAGCGCCCGACTGCGAGACATCTTCGAGCGCTTGCGAAAAATCCGCACAGGAATCGAACGCGCGATGAAATGTCACCGGCAAGGGTTGAGCAAGCGCAACCACTTCGCGGGTGCGTTCAATATCAACCGAGCGATCCGGCCTCAAAATACCGAAGACCAATCCGTCGGCTCCTGCATCCTTGGCCGCGGCAATGCTGTTCTTCATCTCCGCAAATTCAGACGCTGAATAAACAAAGTCACCCCCGCGCGGGCGGATCATCACAAAAATGGGAATTTGGATTTGCTGCCGCACTGCGTGGATCAACGCAGGATCCGGAGTTAGGCCGCCAACGGAAAGATCGCAGCAAAGCTCAATGCGATCGGCGCCGCCACGCTCCGCAGCCGCGGCGGCTTCAACAGATTCAACCGATATTTCCAGCAGGATTTTTTTCTTCACTGACCGTGAAGAACATCATACCGCGCGATCACAAATCCGAGAGCCGAGCCCACAAAAACGTCGGAGGGAAAATGCGCGCCAGTGGTTACTCGTGAGAACGCGATGGCAGTGGCGGCCGCATAAGCGAGATATGGAACCCAGCGATGTTCCTTATAGCGTCGCGCGAAAACCGTGCCCACGGAAAAGGCCATCAAGGCGTGGCCGGAAGGGAAGCTGGTGCCCTTGCCGAAGAATGATGAATTGCTGTGAAAGAAGGTATCGTTATAGGGACCCGCCACGGGAAGTTCCGTGGGGCGCTGGCGCCGTGCAATGGCTTTCATGACCACCATGAGAATAGCGTCATCCGCGACCGCTTCGCCTGCGAAAAGCGCGGAGCCCTGGTCGTAAGAATCGTGGCGAACCAGGCTCACGCCGTAAAAAACCGCCGGCACCACAGCGATGGCCGCGCCTGTTCCGGTGGTGCTGAACACTTGATTGAAACCGTGGAAATCCGTGGTTTGGCGGAAGTGCGGCATAGTCTGCGGATCGGTAGCTATAAAGACCGCTGTGCCGCCGGTAATAAATAAGGCTGGAAGCCAGTGGCGTCCCTGGCCGAGTTCTAAAGGGAACAGCCACATGTCTTTTTGGTCGTGCAGAAAATTCATCGGCAATTTGCGTAGCGATACATCGCGGTCTGCGCCTGGATTTTCTTTAGATGGTGGCGGGAGCGGGACGCTCGCTGGAGCTGCTGCGTTCGATGGTGAAGACTCGGAAGAGGAATCCAGGGCCGGATAATCCGGCAGCACATAGTCAGGATTGATACCGCTGGCTACATTTTCTGCGGCGAGATCGGAAACAGGAGCTGTCGCGGGAATTGCTGCGGAAACAGTAGCGTGTTGCTCGGCAGACGCGACTGCCGGCAGAGCTAAAAGACAAAGAATCGCCGCCAGGCAATGGCTTTTGAAGCGGCCTAAATAGACCATCGAAATGTCTCCTGCGATCGGGACGGGATGCGCTGGATGCGAAGAATAACGCGAGAGCGGAGGGGGGACTCTACACGGATTACTTTAGCAGCTGAAATTAAAATGCGGGGTTAAGATTAACGATTTTTTAGGTTTAGCTGCGAACTTCTATATCCAACCGAGCGACGCAAATGCGGTGATGGATGCGCACCCCAGCGCCACGCCGAGCACCACGCCGGCCAGCACGTCGCTGAGGAAATGCATGCCCAGCACAATACGCGAGAAACCAATGCTTATGGCTAAAAAGAACAGCGTGCCTTCCAGTACCGGATAAAAATAACTCAGCACCAGCGCGATGGAGAACGCCGTCATGGTGTGCCCGGAAGGAAAAGAGAATTTATCCGGCGGTAAAACTTTTGACCAGCAGTGCGGCTCAAATTGACACGGACGCATGCGATGGCTCAAATGTTTGAGAGCTTTGAAAATCAGCACTCCGATAAGGGCGGCGGAACCCGCTGCGCCAACCGCCGCAAGACGCTGCGGCCCGCCCCAGGCCAGCAGCATGATTCCGACTCCGTACCATAGCCAACCATCACCCAGGCGCGTCGACAGAATCATCCAGATGCGAAACCATCGCGGCGCACGCCAGCGGTTCATCTGCCGCATGACCCGATGGTCGCGGTTTTCGATGAAGCCCCACAGCATGCGCGTTACAGTCACGGCCTTACCTCATGCAGAAGTGCCTAACGAGGGCCCGAGAGACGATGCCAACGGAATGCCAAACGGAAAATGTTCCGGAATCAAATTATCCGCGCGTGGTGGGACATCCCACAAGCGTTTCGTGCGTTTTTCGGAATTGTCCAGAATGGCCGACCATTTCCGGCAGAAACGAATTTCATTCAGCCAATGCCCGGCGGTAAAAAATGGCACGAGCACCGCCAGCGGTGAAATTGCCAGCGTCCAGGGCTTTTCGTGCAACAGGGAATTGACGATGCTGAAGACGTCGGCGGTGAGCTTGGCGTAGCCGCCGTGCACGCCGTGTATGCGGCCGCGTCCTTGCATGAGTCCCGCGAAGAATTCGTCCACGGTACGTGCGCCGGGAACTTCCGTATGCGTTAGACCGACTCCCGCAATGGCGTGGGAGTCGCTGCCGGCAATGGCCACTTTTCCAAAACGTGCCGCGAGATTGGCGGCGTCCTTATTGGCTTTCGCGCACATCTGGCCGTTGCGCGCTTCCAGCGCTGGAACATAAGAAGCGAACCAGTCGAAATCGTGTTCGTCGCGGCGCCCGGTCAGACCGGAAAAAACGTGGTTCACACTGAAGAAAAGTTTGCGCTCGGTGAGATACATCATCAGGGAAATGAAGTCGTTGCGGCGGCGCTGAATCTCCACATGGTCGCGTTCGCGAATGTCGTAAACGCCGATATGTACCTCGGTGCCGGTAGGCATCCGCACGGTGACCTCTTCACTGAGAAAGAAGTCAGGATACTTGCGTAGAACTTCGGCGGCGTCGATGGAGTCATGGTCCGTGATGGTCACGATAGCCATTCCCAGCTTTTTGAGGCGTTTATACACCTCGGCGGCGTCGTTATAGGATTCGCGGCAAATGCGGTTCAGAACCGGCGTACTGCACATGCCGGAAGCCACAGAGTGCACGTGAAGGTCGCATCGCATACGAGTATGATTCCGCAACGATATGAACAGGCTGTGAAGAGGCTGCGAATTGTGTATGAACGTTGCCTTAGAACTAATTGAACACAAAAGGCTTACTGGGTTATCCACATGGCATAGTGGGTGCTCTTTCCTAAGTGTAAGAACTTCGTGCAACAATGCGTACATGAATCTGGCACTATTCGCTAGATGACTGCCAAGCCCCGGAAAATCCACATCATGTTTCACGATGCCGGTGGCGGCCATCGCAACGCCGCATTTTCCCTGAAGTCCATCATCGAGCAACAAAATCGTCCTTGGCAAGTGGAGCTCGTGCAATTCCAGGAGCTGACTGATCGCCTGGACGTCTTGCGACGAGTGACCGGTATTCGCATCCAGGAGCAGTACAACACGTTGCTGCGCAATGGCTGGACGCTGGGAGCCACCAGCTTGCTGCGCGTTTTGCAAATGATCATCCGCATCTTGCACCGGCCGGCGGTCCGGCTGCTTACAAAATATTTTCGCGAGCATCCCGCCGATTTGCTGGTGTCGGTGATTCCGCACTTCAACCGCCAACTGCATGAAAGCTGGAGCGCCGCATGTCCGGGCAAACCTTTCGCTACGCTGATTACGGACCTGGCGGATTTTCCGCCGCGGTTCTGGATCGAGCCGATCCCCGATCAATACATCATTGCAGGCACGGAAAAGGCGGCGGAACAGGCTCGCGAAATTGGCCACGATGAGCAGCATATTTTCAGGACTTCTGGAATGATTGTGCGGCCGGAATTTTACGCGCACGAAACTGTCGATGCGCGCGAATTGAGAATGCAGATGGGCCTGCGTGGCGACTTGCCGACTGCCATCGTCCTTTTTGGCGGATATGGCTCGGGGGTCATGCATCAAATTGCGCAGCGTCTGGATCGCGCAAATGTTCCAGTGCAGCTTATTTTGATTTGCGGTCGCAATGAAAAGTTGGCGGCAAGATTTCGCGCCGAATCCTGGAAATTCCCGATCCATGTCGTGGGCTTCACCAAGGAAGTGCACCGCTTGATGTGCGCGGCCGATTTTATGATCGGCAAGCCGGGTCCCGGAAGTATCGCGGAAGCCATGGTGCGGCATCTGCCGGTGCTGATCGAATGCAATGCCTGGACGTTGCCGCAGGAACGCTACAACGCAGAATGGGTAAAAGAAAAAGAAGTGGGCATCGTGCTGGATAATTTTCGCAGCGTGCCCGATGGGGTTAAGAAAATCGTCGAGCCCGCCACGTTGGCGCGCCTAAAAAATAATGTAAAGGCGCTCAACAACCAAGCGCTGTTTGAAATCCCCGACATACTGGCAGGGCTGATGCTCGAATCGGAGCAACAGAAAGATCAACAGGCAGTTCTCGCCCAACAAATCTAGTTACTGAAGTCGCCCCTAATTTATTGAGGTTGCCACTAATTAATAGAGTTGCGCGTGTTCCGCGTGGTCAGGATGGCGTAGGTGTGGGCCGGCATGTGATTTATCCGGCGCTGGCTGGAAGTGCGGTTTTATGCAGGACGTGGAGAGCCAGTGGGCGGCGGTGCGCTTTTGGGCGTCGCACAACTTGATGCAGCCACGACGCGCCATGGCTTCATGGCAGTGGCAATAACACGCCGGGGCGGGAATGCTTTGCAGGCGCGCGGGAACGTCCCCATAGAGTGAGACGACCGGCAAGAGCGTCAAGACCAGCACCGCAGGCAGGCGAACATAGAAGGAACGGTGGGTAATGACGGACAGGAACAACGTGTTCATGCTTCATGTTGGCGGGGTAGCGGAAAAAAACCCATAGCTCTGCAAGAGCCGAGAAATCATTACTAACGTCCTAGAACCTAGTTAGTAGCTAGCTAAGTGCTCCTTTCCATAAATACGATGACGTATTAAGCATGCTCTTTGCGAGGCAAGATCTGCTATGCTTGGCATTAAGGAGATTACTTCTTTATGCCAAGAGAAAGCCCATTTGCGATAGTTCTCTCCAAAGAAGAACGCGTTGCGCTGGAAGCTCAAGCCCGCCAGTATACGTCACCGTATTGTGATGTGGTCCGAGCGAAGATCGTGTTGCTCGCGGCGCAGGGTCTCTCCAACGACATTATCGCTGCTCGCCTGGACACACCGCGGCAGATTGTCAGCAAGTGGCGCAAGCGATTCGCCTTCGCGCGACTTCCTGGCCTGGAGTCGCAACCTCGGGGCGGGCGTCCCGCCCGCTTTTCCCCCCAGCGTCGTCGTCCAAGTTAAGGCGCTCGCATGTGAACTTCCACATCGCTTGCAGCTACCGCTCTCGCGACTTTCTCTTTCCGAGATTCGGCGCGAAGTAATCACACAGGGACTGGTTGCTGAGATTAGCGGGGCCACCCTGTGGCGCTGGCTCAGCGCCGATGCGCTCCGCCCTTGGCGACATCGCAGTTGGATCTTCCCACGCGACCCAGATTTCGCGGCCAAGGCTGGGCGTATCCTCGATCTCTATGATCGCTTTTGGCAGGGGCGCCCTCTAGGTGCGCGTGAGTTCGTGATCTCGGCAGACGAAAAAAGCAGTATCCAAGCCCGTCGCCGCAAACAGCCGACGCTATCTCCCGCACCAGGCCGTTCCACCAGAGTCGAACACGAATATTTCCGAGAAGGCGCCTGGACCTATCTGGCGGCGTGGGACGTGCATCGGGCCAAGGTGTTCGGCCGCTGCGAAAAGAAAACCGGCATTGCTCCGGTCGATCGCCTGATTGGAGAAGTTATGAGCCGAGAACCCTACCAGTCGGCACGTCGCGTTTTCTGGATCATGGACAACTGTTCCGCCCATCGCGGCCAAAAGGCGGTCGACCGCCTGCGCTCGCAATGGCCCAACGTGGTCCTCGTGCACACTCCCGTCCACGCTAGCTGGCTCAATCAGATTGAGATTTACTTCTCCATTGTTCAGAGGAAGGTACTCACGCCCAACGACTTCAAATCTCTCAATGAGCTCGAACAGCGGCTGCTAGCCTTCGGGCGGCGATACGAGGAAACCGCTTCTCCCTTCCAGTGGACCTTCACTCGCAAAGACCTGACAACTCTCTTGGCGAAGATCGAAAACAAACGGTTAGCTTCCGCCGCCTGACGCCCTTCCGAATACGTCACCGTAATTCCGAGCGAGCGCACTAAGCTAGAAGGTCGGTCCCAGCGCAACCTTTTGCCAATCGTCCCTAGACATCCTTTACACTTAGCAACCGCAGCGAGGCTGCCGCGATGGCGAGAGGTATTGGAGCGATTCCCGATTGAGTTTCGCGCCGTTCCGATATGGGCTGTGACCTCGCTTTTGGAAGTGACGGCCACCCTTGGGCCTAGTGGCAATGCACACATAAGAATAGCCTTAACTTTAGAGGCTGGGGTTCAGCGATGGCCGCTCTATTGCATTAGCAGGGAGTGTAGGCGCGTTTTACATGACGAACTGTAAAAGGCGGCGAGTGAGGGGGAAGGGGCTTGCTCGCCATTTTTTGCCGTTCGTTCCCACCTGCCTCTGAGAGGGAAGCTAGGATGGATGACCCCACGCGTCGGTGTGAAAACGACACTGACAATGGAACGCGCCTTCTCGGGGCTCCCGGTCCCAAGCGGGAGCCCCACTTTTTATCTGCACGCGCATTCCACCGCGCAAAATCCAAAAGTGCCAGCTAAGTTGAGTCACCCGCAGCAGTCAGACATCCAAATGGCGCTTGCTGTGCTACAGTGCGAATTGTGCCCGAATGCTACAACCTTCAAATTAACTTCCTCACAGATTTAACGAAAGCTGCTCAAAAATTCCACCGGTCACGGCGGGACAACGCCGATCGGATCCGTTTTCGAGGGTCGGAACCGGCATTCTCCATCAAGTCCAAATTTGTGCAGTAAGGATATGGGGAACAAGTGAGCGTTATCCGCGCCGCGAAACGAGTTGCACGTAATTTCTTGGGTCCACGGGACAAGGTTCACCGTACATTTTGGCGTTGTGTAAAGCATCGTGCAGGGCTAGAAATTGGAGGGCCCAGCGATGCTTTTGGGGATGCTGGAATCCTCCCTCTTTATCGTTATATTCGAAAACTCGATAATTGCGTCTTTTCAGCGGAAACTATTTGGGAAGGTCAACGTTTAGAAAGCCAAACATTTACCTACCATCCAAAGAAGCCGATGGGGTTTAACTTTATTCGCGAAAGTACTGACCTTCAGAGGATCAAAAATAGCGGTTATGACTTTATTCTTGCTTCTCACACTCTCGAGCATACGAGCAACCCGATAAAAGCGCTAAAAGGAATGGATTCGAGTCGTGAAGCCCGGGGGAGCCCTAATAGTTATCCTTCCTCACTATACGTATACATTCGACCATCGCCGCCAGCCGACGCCGGTTAGTCACATGTTGGAAGATTATGAACGGGACATAGGAGAGAAGGACGAAACTCACCTCAATGAAATTCTTGACCTACATGATCTTTCTCGCGATCCACCCGCTGGGACCCCTGAGCAATTTCGTGCTCGGTCCCTGCTGAACATTGAAAATCGATGCCTGCATCATCATGTTTTTGATGAGAATAATAGCCGCGGGCTTCTTGAAGCCGCCGGACTTGATGTTGAAATCCTGAACTTTATTAGCCCATTCCATATCGTGATGCTAGCCCATTCCTCGCAGAAAATTGCCCCCAGCGCTTAGGAGCGGTTGTCCGTCGGCAGCAGCCCACAGCGAATAATTCGGCTCGTTCCTGGCTGGAAACAAAACAAACACGCTCGGGCAATTATCGAAGCGGGAAATCGGAGACAGGAACGTGTGAAGAAATTGTACCCTTCAGATGAAGCTGCAATGTGTAAATTGCGGGCATGATCAACGACGAGCCCGCTGTTCCTCGACTGGTAGCGATTGATCGCCGACAACTGCTTTTGCGCACCGTGGACGTGGAGAAGCTGGTAGATGACGAGCACAGTGTGCGCGCCATTTGGGAGCTGATTGGACGACTGGATTTGCGCTTGTATCATGCGCAAATCGCGGCAGTGGAAGGCAGCGCCGGACGCGAACACACCGACCCGCAACTGTTGATCAGTTTGTGGTTGTACGCCTACAGTCGCGGGATCAGCTCGGCGCGTGAACTGGCGCGGCAGTGCGAGTATGAGCCGGGCTGCCAGTGGCTGTGCGGGTTGCAACCCGTTAGTCATCGCACACTGTCAGGCTTCCGCTCCAACAACCAGACCGCACTCAATGATCTGTTTACGCAGGTGTTGGGCATGCTGAGTGCTGAGGGCCTGATCACGCTGGAAGGCGTCACCCTGGACGGCACCAAGATTAAGGCCAATGCCGGCGGGAACAGTTTTCGCCGCTAGGAAAAGATTGCGACGCATCTGGCCGTCGCGCGCGAGCAGGTGCGCGTGCTGAACGCGCAAGCCGCGGACGAGGAGAAGTTGGCGGCGCGTCAGGCTGGCGCCCGGCGGCGTGCCGCGCGACAACGTGCCAGCCGGCTGGAAGCAGCCTGCCGCGGAGTCCAGCGCCTGCAGCGCAAAAAAATCCATGACCGCAAAACATTTTCGGCGCGTGCCTCCTGCACTGATCCAGAAGCCCATGTGATGCGCAACGGTGACGGTGGAACGGTGCCCAGCTACAACGTACAACTGGTGACCGACACTACCCACGGACTTGTTGTAAACGTGGAAGCTACCACCGACGCCATTGACTACCGGCAACTGGAACCTGCGCTGCAGCGCTACGAGCAACGATTAGGACGGCAACCGCGCCAACTCATCGCCGATGGCGACTACACCAATCACGCGTCGGTGCAAGCGGCCGCGGCACGTGGCGTGGATTTTTACGGTTCCTGGCAAAACAGTTGGAAAGCGACGGAACGCGATGCGCTCGGTCGTAGTGCCACGTTTGTGAGCAGCGCTTTTCCCTACGACGCCGAGCAAGATGTTTTTCGCTGCCCTGCGGGAGAAGCACTCCGCCCTGGCGCGATTTTGAATCGCGGACACGGTGTACGCACCCACGTGTATCGTGCGCCGAAAGAGGCTTGCTGCGATTGTGCGCTGCGGGAGCAATGCGCGCCGCCAGGAGCGCGACCCGCCTGGAGGCGCTCGATCACACGCATCGAAGAGCCGCCTGCGACAACCGCCTTCAAAACCAAGATGAAGACTGAAGAGGCGCAAAAAATCTATGCGCAACGATCGCAAGTCGCGGAATTCGCACATGCCTGGATTAAGGAACGCTGCGGCCTGCGACAATTCCGCTGTCGAGGTCGGCTCAAAGCCACGATGGAGGCTACTTGGGCATGCCTGACTTACAATCTAATGCGCTGGTTCGGCTTGCAGCGCGCGCTGCAAGCGCGGGCCGCGACCGTCGCGTGAGCCAGCGAAGGTGCTGCAGCGGCTAGAACGGGATGAATACCGGAGAAACAATCGCCGCAGATCCTTGCAGCCTTGCCGCTACACTCGGCCGTTTTTGCGTCAAATAACCAATTTCTTCACACGTTCCAGACGGGACGTTATCTGTTATTTTGCGACTCTAAGCGAGCTCGGACTCAATTCGACGTCACGCCCTTAACCATACTCAAAAAGAAAGGCAAGTTACCGAAGCTGTGGCCGACAATGCCCGGCCACGTGCTTTTTGTGCGTTGTGCGACAAAGGAAAGCGCAACTCCTGTAATTGCCATCCGGAATGTGTCCCAGAGCGTCGGCTGGATGAACAAGTGAAAGATCGACCAAAAAATGCCATGCACAACCCAAGCACTCCTGCCAAATGCCAGTTCCTGTCTGGGCAGCACATAACCGCGCCACCACAGTTCTTCTCCGCCGATGTTGCACACTAGCATCACAACGGCATAGTAGACGGGAATCCACCAGGCCCCTTGCAGAGAGAGGCCCATGAAGTCGCGTGGGCCGAAATGGCTGAAGAACTCGCTGTAGAACGTAGAAGGATGGAAGAATCTTAGAGACTGCAGACTAGGTTGAAGGAGCGTAGCATTACGCTTGACGAACACAGTGATCAAAGGCGTGACGAACATCCACTTTTTGTTTGTTTTCTCCTTCCATAGGGCAAACCACGATACTGCAACGGCAGCCAAATCCGCCCAATTTCCTCCGTACATAAAGCCAGACAATGCCGCTGCCCAGAGCCAAGCCACACTTCCGGGAACTGAAAGTCGCAGTCGTTGTCGGAGGTCCTTCCAAGAGACAGAACGCAGATCGATAGCTGCGCCTGCGAGCGCGGCAACAAACATGACGGCGAGAGGAAGAATGAGTAACAAGTGGAAAATACGCCACCAGGAGGTCCTCTGTCGCCAAAGATCCGGCCCTAGCCAGTGAAACAGAAAAGCGAAAATCAGCGCTGGAACGCCGAACAAAAGCGTTGTCGGTAACCAACCCGCTGGTTTTATCGCCGGTACGCTATGCACGCCGTGAGTCTAGCCGACTTGGAGAGGTAGGCAACAAAAAAGTCCTTGATCAGTGTGAACGGGCGAGAAACTCCGGCGGCAGCGGCGTTTGGGTTGATTCGTCGGCCCAGTAAATGGTCATGATCCACCAACGAGTGCCATCGAAGAATAGCTGGAAGCTGTTTATCCCGCGAGCAAAGGGCGTCGGATCTTTAGGATCGTGACGCGATTCGTAGGTGCTGAAGGCCTGCATAAGGCTGCCCCAACGCTCGGCGTGTCGCGCAATTTCGCGTTCATAGAAACCGCTCTTCTTAAAATAATTTCCCGCACGCTCGATAAAGTCCTCGGGAGTCAGGACGGCGGCGTAAAGTCCGCCTTCCTTTTTTGCTTCTGTTCTTATCAATCGCGCGCCGGGATAGAACAAGGAACGCATGCGATCCCAGTCGCGCTCCTGACCCGCTGGGCCCGAGATCACGTCGTAGGTTGCCGCCAGGATGGCGTCCGGGGAAGCAACATCGGCGGGTTTGGCTTCGTGCACTTGTGTTGCTGCGGGCTGTTGCGAGGAAGGAACCGGTTTCGGCTGATCTTGGGCGAGGAGTGGAGCGAAATTCATACTGACCGATAGCAGCATCCAGAATGTCAGTATCGTTCGATACATTCGGTCCTCCTGGTGGAGCGCTAAAGGGGTTTCAGGCGGGAATTATTTCGGCGCCGGATTGCGGGACGATACGCTTGACTGCGATATTCGCACCGGCAAGCGCGTGCACCACCTGACTTTGACGCAGGCGCGAAGCGTCGTACTCGAAGGTGATGAGGTTGTGCGCTTCGTCATGGCGGAAACGGCGCAGGCCGTAGGTGTTGGCGAATTCCGCCAGGTCGGCTAATTGCTTGGCGGTCAACGGGGATTGCAGCTCAAAGGTAATCTCGACGAGTGTCATAGGTGGAAATTATACCAGCGAGCGCAAATTCGATGACGGCATCGAGACCCGTAATTGTGTGAAGGCAGAAAATTCAACTTCAAGACCCAGGTTCATACCTCAACTGCGAACCTGGGCCACCCGCCACCCGCCGCGCGTTTTAATTCTGGGAGATGCGAGCGCGGTTAGTGCTAACGCCATCGCGGCGCGAATCATCTAACATAGTGTTATGAGCGACGCCGCCGATTCTGCAAACACAAAAAATGTGGGTTTGCCAATTTTGGGTGAGAGTGTGCGCGAGAAGGATCCCGTCTGCGGCATGACCGTGGATCCCAGTAAAGCCGCTGCAAAACAAGAATTGCGCGGAACAACGTATTACTTTTGTTCCAGAGGTTGCGCGGCGCGATTCGCCAAGGAGCCTGAGAAGTTTTTGGCGGCGCCGGGAAGTTCCGGGATGAAGAACGCACACAGCGACAATACCGCGCGCGGTGTTGAGACAGCTCCTCGCGGGCCTGCTGCTGGAGGCCAACACACACGAAAAACTTCGGCTGCGTTGCAAACTGGCCCGGAAACTAGCGATACCGCCACCGCGAAAACCGCGCTTTACACCTGTCCAATGCATCCGCAGATTGTGCAAGCCGGGCCCGGCTCATGTCCGATTTGCGGCATGGCGCTGGAGCCCATGGAAGTGTCGGCGCACGCGGAAGCCGATCCCGAATACGAGAGCATGTTTCGCAAGCTGTGGGTTAGCGCGGCTTTGTCGATCCCGCTGCTTATAATCGCCATGGGCGGGGACTGGTTACCGCTGCCACTCTCAGCCGAAACGCGCAATTGGCTGGAAATGGCGCTGGCAACCCCGGTGGTGTGGTTGGGCGGCGCGCCATTTTTTGAGCGCTTTTGGATGTCGCTGGTGAATCGCAGTCCGAATATGTTCACGCTGATCGGGCTGGGCACTGGCGCGGCGTATGTGGATAGCCTGGCGGCGACAATCTTCCCGCAGATATTTCCGGCGTCGTTTCGCAACGCCACCGGCACGCCTCCGGTTTATTTTGAAGCAGCAGCGATAATCACCACGCTGGTGTTACTCGGGCAGGTGCTGGAATTGCGCGCGCGGCAAAAAACGAGTGGCGCGATTCGCGCGCTGCTGCATCTGGCTCCGCAACACGCCCATTTACTTGCGGCCGATGGCAGCGAACGCGACGTCATGCTGGTTGAGGTGCAACCAGGCGACCGGTTGAGAGTGCGTCCGGGTGAACGCGTGCCGAGCGATGGCGTGGTACTTGAAGGGCAAAGCGCCATCGATGAAAGCATGCTAACCGGCGAGCCCATGCCGGTGGAGAAGTCTGCCGGAGACCCGGTAACCGGCGGAACGCTGAACGCTAGCGGCAGCTTCGTGATGGAAGCGCAGCGCGTCGGCCGCGAAACGATGTTGGCTCAGATTGTGAAGATGGTCAGCGAAGCGCAACGCAGCCGCGCTCCCATGCAGCGCCTGGCGGATAAGGTTGCAGCTTATTTTGTACCCGCGGTGGTGGCCGCGGCGGTGCTGGCTTTTGTGGTGTGGGTGATCTTCGGCCCCCAGCCGCGCTTTGCAAACGCGCTGGTCAGCGCCATTGCTGTCGTGATTATTGCGTGTCCTTGCGCGCTGGGATTGGCTACGCCGATGTCCATCATGGTGGCCGTTGGGCGCGGCGCGCACGCGGGTGTATTGATTCGAAGCGCGGAAGCGCTCGAGACTCTGGCGAAGGTTGACACGCTGGTGATCGACAAGACTGGCACCCTCACGGAAGGGAAGCCGCAAGTCAGCGCGGTGGAGCTTGCGTTGGGTAGCCCCTACACGAAGGATGGGCTGCTATCGCTGGCGGCCAGTTTGGAGCGTTCCAGCGAGCATCCACTGGCCCGCGCCATTGTGCAGGCCGCGAGTGAGAAAAAGTTGCCACTGACGGAGGCGGTCAATTTCTTGGCAACGCCAGGTGGAGGAATCGAAGGAGAAGCCCTGAATAAACGCGTGGTTGTTGGAACGGAGAGATTCTTGCGTGCGCGCGGCGTGGAGTTTTCGGCCGTGGCGTTTTCCAAAATACAAATAGATCACTCCGCGATCGCCGTGTACATCGGGATCAATGGCCGGACGGAAGGCGTATTTTTGCTGACCGATCAAATTAAGGCCACTGCCGCCGAAGCGCTGAACGATTTGCGCGCCGAAGGGTTGCGTATTGTGATGCTGACCGGCGACCGGCGAGAGACGGCCATGAGTGTCGCGGCGAAATTGGGGATTACGCAGGTGGAATCCGGAATCCAACCGCAACAAAAAGGCGAAATTGTAAAGCGTTTGCGCGACGAGGGTCGCATTGTGGCCATGGCCGGTGACGGGATCAATGACGCGCCTGCGCTGGCCGCCGCTCACGTGGGAATCGCGATGGGAACGGGCACAGACGTGGCGATGGATACCGCTGGAATTACGCTGGTAAAAGGCGATCTGCGCGGCATTGTACGCGCGCGACGATTGAGCCGCGCGACGATAGGCAACATCAAGCAGAATTTGGGGTTTGCTTTTGTGTACAACGCGCTGGGAGTCCCGATTGCCGCCGGAGTTTTTTATCCCGCTTTTCACTGGCTGCTCAGCCCTATGCTTGCGAGCGCGGCGATGAGTTTCAGCTCCGTTTCAGTCATCGCCAACGCGCTGCGGCTGCGGAAGGCTTCGCTCTAATCCCATCGGCGAAGCGATCACCCTTCATTTCGACGCTGCAAACGGTTCGGTGTTCGATTCCGCAACCCTATGTCCCAATATCGATCCCCCGCGAGCCCCCGCAAAGTCTGGTATTCAACGCAACCTTCGTATTACGGAAGACTTATACAAAGCCAGCGTAGGCCAGAGTAGGGAACACCGCTTGCATTGATCCTGATGAACGGTGGTGTGTCACCGGGAGGCCCAATGCGAAATTTCTGGCAAGACCTACGCTATGCCGCGCGAACGCTGAGTAACGCGCCAGCATTCACGATCATCGCGGTGGTAGCTCTGGGTCTCGGGATGGCGGTCAACACCACTATCTTCAGCGTAATTAATGGCATGTTGCTCCGGCCGATGCCCGTGCCGCACGCCGAACAGCTAGCGGTTCTGGCGACGAAACAGGAAGGCATGCCCGAATTTCAGAGGTTTTCGTACCCGCTCTATCAAGATGTCAGCCGTCAAGCGAGCGTTTTTAGCGACGTCCTCGCGTATCGCGTCACCCTCGCGGCTTTGTCCGTCGATCACAAAGTCGATCAGGCCATTCTGACACGTGTCTCCGGAAACTATTTTTCTGCCCTTGGTATTCAAGCAGCGGCCGGACGTTTGATTTTGCCCAGCGAAGGCCAAACTCCCGGCGCCGATCCAATCTTGGTCCTTGGGTATTCCTACTGGAAGAAACGATTCGCGGGCGATAGCCAAGTAATCGGAAGGCACGTGGAGGTCAATGGGCATCCGGTGACCGTTGTAGGTGTAGCGCCGAAAGGCTTTCACGGTACTTACTCCATTCTCGATTCGGATGGCTACGTTCCCTTGAGCGCAGCTATTGGTTCAAAGGGAATGGAGGAAAATTCCGTCGAACAATTGTGGACGCAACGAGGCGATCGTAGCTTGTCGTTGTTGGGAAGACTGAAGACTGGCGTCAGTCTCAAACAGGCGCAAGCGTCTTTGGCGGTCACTGCGCGGCAGATTAGCGAACGATATCCGGCCACAGAAAAGGGCATGACTATCACCGCATTTCCGGAGAAGCTTGCGCGGCCCGACCCTGATCCGGACAACACCCTGCCCAAGATCGCGGTGGCGTTCACCATCCTGGCTGCTCTCGTCCTGTTCGTAGCGTGTTTCAATATTGCCAACGTGTTGCTGGTGCGCGCCACGGTGCGCCAGCGGGAAATGGGAATCCGCGCGGCGCTGGGCGCCGGCCGCTGGCGATTGGTGCGGCAACATTTGACGGAAAGCATGCTGCTCGCGTTGTTGGGTGGTGGCGCGGGCTTACTGCTGGCCAACTGGGCGGCCGGATTTTTGAGTTCGCTGCCTCTCGGTACGAGTCTCCCGATCTCTTTCAATTTTGAGCCGGACCTGCGTGTTTATATTTATGCGCTGGCCAGCGTGCTGGTCAGCACCGTAGTGGTTGGGCTGATTCCTGCGCTGCGCGTGGCCCGCTACGACGTGAACTCCGTGCTGCGCGAAGGTGGCCGCAGCGCCTCGGAAGGCCGCCGGCGGCACATCGCGCGGAATACGTTGGTGGTGGCACAGTTGGCAGGCTCCTTGTTGCTGCTGGTCGTTGCGGGGCTTTTCGTGCGCAGCCTGGACAAAGCGCAACGAATCTATTTGGGCTTCGATCCCAATCACGTTCTCAATTTCTCGCTGGACGTTCAGCAAGTGGGATTCGACAAAACCCGTGGCCAAGAATTCTTCCGCCAAGTTGACCAGCGCATTCGCGCGATTCCTGGCGTGGTCTCCGTGGCGCAGGCCTTTGTAGTCCCAATGGGAGTGGTCAGCACAGATGGCCCGGTGACTGTGGAAGGCCATGCCGTCGAGTCCGGTGAGCACGTTCCCGATGTCATGTATAACGACGTGACACCCGGCTATTTCGATACCTTGCGAATGCCCATTTTATCCGGGCGCACATTCGCTGAAGCCGATAACGAAAAAGCGCCGCCGGTGGCGATCATCAATCAGACCATGGCGAAACAATTCTGGTCGAGTGAGAACGTGCTGGGAAAGCGCTTCAGCATTAAAGGGCCAAAGGGCCCATTGATCGAAGTGGTCGGCGTAGCTCAGGACGGGAAATATAAGAGCATCGTTGAGGATCCGATGCCTTTTTTCTACTTGCCGCTGAATCAGGCTTACGTGGATTTCCGCACCGTGCAGGTTCGAACTTCATTGCCGCCCGAAAAATTGCAGCGCGATATTGAATCCAGCCTCCATATGCTCGCTCCGGATATTGCTGTGAAAGAAATGCAAACCATGACGCAGTCGCTGCAGGGCCTCAACGGATTTTTCCTTTTTCGATTCGGCGCGCAATTGACCTCCACGATGGGTTTGCTGGGGCTAATTTTGGCGGTGGTGGGAGTCTATAGCGTGGTGTCCTATGCGGCTGTGCAGCGAACCCATGAGATCGGGATTCGCATGGCGTTGGGAGCCGCGCCGCAAGATATTTTGCGGATGGTATTAAGGCAAAGTGTGGTTCTTGTGGGCGCGGGATTGGCGGTAGGTTTGGCGGCGGCGTTAGCCGGAACGCGCGCGATTGCCAGCTTAATCGTAGGAGTGCGACCCACGGATCCGGTTACTTTCGTGGCCGTCGTAGCCCTGTTAACAGTGATTGCTTTGGTGGCCTGCTGGATACCGGCGCGGCGTGCCACGCGCGTCAGTCCGTTAGTGGCGCTGCGGTACGAATAACGATTCTGCTGCGTCACCGTTCTATTGACCCGCGATTGTTTGGGTACCGCGTCCGTTAACCAGCAACTCCTTTCTTCTGAGGCTTGCAGTCGCCTGTCCAAACCCTTAGGAAATCGTCTAACCCGTTAAGAACTGGAACTTTTTGGTATGTAACACGTATTGATGTACAGGTCGCGAGTGCTGAGCTTCATGCGAGGGGTTTTATGTCCATGAACGGGAATAGCTTAACCAACGGAAAAAATGGGAAGAAGCGCCGCCGCAGGATTGTCTGGGTGGTAGCGATTCTGGTGGTGCTGTGTGCTGGAGGATATGGCGTGATGGCGGCGCTGCGGCCGAGCCACGAGATCGATCCCTCCAAGCTCGCGACGGTGGAACGCGGCGACCTTGCGCGGGTGGTAGTGGCCACCGGAAAAATTCAGCCGTTGTCGAAAGCGGAGATTAAATCCAAAGCCAGCGGCATTGTGAAAAAGATTTATGTCGACTACGGCGACCGGGTGAAGACCGGGCAAATTTTGGCGGAATTGGACAAAGTTCAGTTGGAAGCGGCGCAGCGCGCGGCCAAAGCAAATTTGCAGGCGGCTGAGGCGGCCAGAAATTCGTCGATGGCGGCGCTGGAGCGCAACAAGGTGGATGCCGAGGGGCCGGATGTGCCGTTCCTGAAGCTGACCCAGGAGCGCGCGGAACACGAGTACAGAGAAGGTGTAGTGTCCAAGTCGGTGGTCGAGGATTCAGAAAAAAATTATCGCATGGCGTTGAACAAGCAAGCCAGCGCGCAGGCGGCGCTGGCAGTGGCGCATGCGGACATCGCCAAAGCCGAAGCGCAAGTGGCGCAATCGCGCGCGGCGCTGGATAACGCGGAAGAAGACCTGCGCAACTCCACCATTGTGAGCCCCATTGATGGCTTGGTTCTTTCGCGGGACGTGAACGTCGGTGACGCAGTGAGTTCAATTTTAATTTTGGGTTCGCAGGCCACACCGATCATGACCTTGGGCGATGTAAGCGAAGTGTACGTGCAGGGAAAAGTGGATGAAGCGGATATCGGCAAAGTTTATTTGAACCAGCCCGCGCGCATCGTCGTGGAATCCTTCAAAGATAAAAAATTTAACGGCAAGGTCACCAAGATTTCGCCTTTGGGAAAAGAGAAGGACAACGTCACAACTTTCGAGGTGCGCGTCTCGATTCAGAATTCCACGCTGGAACTCAAAGCCAACATGAGCGCCAACGCGGAAATTATGTTGGAAGAAAAGAAGAACGTGCTGATGGTTCCCGAAGCCGCGCTGATTTATGACAAAGAGCGCAAAGCGCAGGCGGAAATTCCCGACGCCAAAGGCGCAAACGGAAAGAAAAAAGTAAACGTGAAATTGGGAATTTCCAACGGGGTGAAGACCGAAATACTTGAAGGACTGAATGAGAAGCAGCAGGTGATCCTCCAGTAGCGATAAGTAAAGGCGGCCCGCTTTGTCATTCCAGGATTTGCTGAAGGATACGCTCAGCACGCTGTGGGCGCACAAGCGACGAACCATGCTGACCATGTTCGGCATCGCATGGGGAATTATTTCCATCACCGTGATGGTGGCCGCTGGTGAAGGTCTTGGCAAAGGAATCCAGGCAAACCAGGAAACATTTGGAAAAGACGTGATGATCGTCTTTGCTGGGCGCACCAGCATGCAAGCCGGAGGGACGCGCTCCGGCAGGGCGGTGCACTGGGGTGAAGACGATTATGTGCAGGTGGCCGCGGAATCGCCCGCATGCAAATACGTGATGCCGGAACTGGGCAACAGTGTGCAGGTACACAGCCTGTATAACAGCGGAAGCATTAATACCGTCGGATCGCTGCCGGAATTCACGGAGATTCGCAGCATCGCGGTGGCGCAAGGGCGCTTTTACAATCACGAGGACAATTCCGCAGCGCGTAACGTAGCTTTTCTGGGCAGCGACACGAAAAAACAACTTTTTTCTGATCACGAAGCGGTCGGCCAGCAAGTGTGGATGAACGAGATTCCCTACTCCGTGATTGGCGTAATGAAATCCAAAGACCAAAATTCCAGTTACGATGGCATGGACACGCGCAAGATTTTCATTCCCTACAACACCATGCGCCGGGATTTTCCCACCAAGGCGCCGGGGGTGGAGCACACCATTGACCGCCTTCTGGTTGCGCCGAAATCGCTCGTGACGCATCCGGACTGTTTGCGGCAAATTCGGCGCTCCTTAGGACGTTTGCACAATTTCGATCCGCGCGATAAAGAAGCGGCCGGAATCTGGGACACGGTAAAAAATGCGGAAGCCAACCGCATGATTATCGTGGGCATGGAATTGTTCATGGGCGCGGTGGGAATTGCCACGCTATTTTTGGGCGGGCTGGGCGTGATGAACGTGATGCTTGTATCGGTGCGGGAACGCACGCGCGAAATTGGTGTGCGAATGGCGCTGGGGGCGACTCGCAGATCGATCCTGCGGCAATTTTTTATGGAAACGGTAATTGTGGTGGCACTCAGCGGCGGAATCGGGCTGCTAGTGTCGTACGGATTTTGCGCGCTAGTGAACCTCTTGCCGATGCCGCCATTTTTCGCCGGACTGCTGGCCAGTTGGAAGTTGGGAGCGCTCTCGGTCAGCTTGCTGGGCCTGATTTCCGTTTTGTCGGCGCTATACCCCGCGAATCGCGCCGCATCCGTCGATCCCATCGAAGCGCTGCGGTTTGAGGCGGGTGGCTAACTATGTTCCTCGAAATATTTCGCGAAGCATGGGCCGCATTGGGGCGCAATCCAGTGCGCAGCCTGCTGACCATGACCGGAATTTCCTGGGGCATCGTGGCGGTAACGCTGCTGCTGAGTTACGGCTCCGGATTTCGTAACGTGTTGATGTACACGTTTGAAGTATTCGGCAAAGGCGCGGTGGTTTGCTGGCCGGGCACCACCAGCGAGCAGGCTGGCGGCGAGCGCGCCGGCAAAGCGGTGCGCTTCGAGCAGGAAGACGCCGATTGGGTGAAAGCGCAATCGCCGCTGGTAAAGCGCGTGACGCTCGAGAGCGTGAAATTCAAGGGTATTTCGCACGAAGAACGATTGTCGGATACCGCGATTCGCGGCGTTTATCCCGAATACGGCGAAATGCGCAACGAAGTGCCGCTCGAAGGGCGCTGGATTTCACAAGAGGATATCGCGGAGCGCAGGCGCGTGGCGTTCCTCGGCGCGATTTTGCGCAAGAAATTGTTTAGCGGCACGCCGGCAATTGGCGAGGCAGTACGCATCAACGGGGTGAAATTTACCGTCATCGGCACGATGGACACGAAATTTTCCGATAGCAATTATTTTACGAGTGATGATGAATCCGCCTTCATTCCCTACACCGCAGCGTCGGACTTGTGGGACGCGCGTTATGCCAGTGTGATGTTGTTCGAGCCCGTGGCGCCGAATTTTGAAGCCGACGCCATGCAGCAGGTCCGCGCGGCGGTGGCCAGTCGCCAACATTTCTCCGCGGGCGACAAACGCGCTATTCAGATGTTCGGGCGCATGGAATTCAAGCCAATTTATGACGGAATCACCATTGGGATTCAGGCGCTACTGTTCTTTGTAGGCGCATTAACACTGGGCATCGGCGGCATCGGCGTGATGAACATCATGCTGGTATCCGTGGAGGAACGCGTCAAAGAGATTGGTTTGCGGCGCGCGCTGGGAGCAAAAAAATCGCATATTCGCAGTCAATTTCTGTTGGAAGCGCTGGTGATGACATTGGCGGCAGGCGTAATTGGCATGCTTCTTTCAGGCGTCATTACCGCGGCGATCGGCACCCTGCCATTTCTGGGCCCCGCTTACGAAGACGATTCAGGCAAGGTCGATATTCATCTGACTTTATCGGTGGTCACCATGATGTTGTCGACAGGAATTTTGATTGTGGTGGGAGTAATCAGCGGGTGGTTGCCGGCCATGCAAGCTGCGAAGCTGGACCCCGTGGAAGCGTTGCGCTACGAATAAATTCACACCGCTAAAAAGTTAGCCTTTAAGTCTGGCCCAGGATGGCGTCGAAGTAGCGTAGCATTTCGGCGCTGTCCCACTGCTGTTCGCCAATGAATTTGCGGGCGATTTTGCCGTGGCGGTCGATAATGTAGGTTTCGGGATATATAGATGTGCCGTAATCTGCCGCGGATTTCTTGGTGGCGTCGCGATAAGTAGAAAACACCACCGATTGATCCTTCAGGAATTTCTCATACGCCGCGCCATCTTCGTCGACGCTTACGCCTAAGACCATTCCGCCCCGCGAATCGATATATTTTTCCAGCCGGTTGAGCGAGGGTGTTTCTGCAACACAGGGGGGGCACCACGTGGCCCAAAAGTTGAGCACCACGACTTTGCCCTTCAAATCGGAGAGATGCTCGGACTTGCTTGCGAGCGTAAGTGGAAAATCCAGAGCCGGCTTTCCAGCGATGGACGCTTCACCTTGCCGATAGGTTGGCATGGCGAATAACACCAGAATGCCTGCGGCAATGGCCACCGCGGTCCACGCCGCGATTCTTCGCACTAGAGGCATGACCGCTATAATAGCCTATCTTCCGATGGCACGTGACGGTGTCCGGACGCCCGCGAATGCCCACTGAACACAACATGCCTCTCAATTCGTCAGCGCCAGCCGGCAGCGAGAGCGTA
>DATMOS010000071.1:0-135038 GCA_035568155.1 Verrucomicrobiia bacterium
GCTGCGAAGAAGCTCGAGGAACTTTTGGGGAAGCGCATTGCATTTTCGGATGACTGCGTTGGCGCGGACGCGGTAGCAAAGAGCAGGGCGCTCAAAGATGGCGAGGCGTTGTTGCTGGAAAATGTGCGCTTCCATGCCGAGGAAGAGAAAAATGATCAGCCGTTTTCGAAACAGCTCGCTGCGTTATGCGACGGCCTGTTTGTTTGTGACGCGTTCGGTTCGGCGCACCGTGCGCATGCTTCGGTCGTGGGCGTAACTCATTTCGTGAAGCAATCGGCGGCGGGGCTGCTGATGGAAAAAGAATTGGCGTACCTCGGGAAGGCTATCAGCAATCCGGCGAGGCTCTTCGTGGCCATTCTTGGCGGCGCAAAAGTAAGCGACAAGATCGAAGTGGTGGAAAATTTGATGAAGATCTCGGACGTGCTGCTGATTGGCGGCGGCATGGCGTATACGTTTCTGAAAGCGCAAGGCAAGACCATCGGAAAATCGCTGGTGGAAAACGAAAAACTGGATTTAGCTAAAAAAATTCTGGATGATGCGCGTACGCGGAATTTCAAATTCCTGCTGCCGGTCGATAACGTGATCGCGCCAGAGTTCAAACCGAATGCCCCCGCAACGACAGTAGATGTGGGAGCCATCCCTGGCGATCAAATGGGGCTGGATATTGGACCGCGGACGATTGCTTTGTACGCGGCGGAAATTGCCAAAGCGAAAACGATTGTGTGGAACGGACCCATGGGCGTTTTCGAAATGCCGGCGTTTGCAAAGGGCACTCTTGCCATCGCTAAAGCTGTAGCCGGTGCAACGGATAGCGGCGCGACCTCCATTGTTGGGGGAGGGGACTCGGTGGCCGCGGTACACCAGTCCGGGGTGGCGGACAAGATTTCGCATATTTCCACCGGTGGCGGTGCCTCGCTGGAATTTCTCGGCGGGCGCAAGCTCCCGGGCGTTGAAGCCCTTTCTGAGAAATAAAAAGCACGCATGGACATGAGGATAATTCGATGAGGCGTCGGGTGATCGCCGGCAACTGGAAAATGTACAAGACCATTGCCGACACACGCGCATTTTTTGCGGCGTTTGCTCCGCTGGTCGCGGACGCAAATTATTGCGACATCGTGGTGGCGCCTCCGTTTACGTCAATCCCGGCGGCCATCGAATCTACAAGGAACACTAAAATCAGTATTGCCGGGCAGAACGTGTTTTGGGAAAAGGAAGGTGCGTTCACGGGAGAAGTCTCACCCGCGATGCTCCAGGAAGCAGGATGCCGCTACGTGATTGTGGGGCACTCGGAACGCCGGCAGATTTTTGGTGAGACGGATGAGATGGTGGCGAAAAAGAGTAAATCTGCGCTCGCTGCCGGACTGACACCAATTGTATGCGTTGGTGAAACGCTGGCCGAGCGCGAAGCTGGCCACACCGAGCGGATTTGCGAAGCTCAACTGCTGAACGGTCCGGGCGCGTTGACCGGTGAGGAATTCTCCCGTATTCTGATGGCATATGAGCCAGTGTGGGCTATCGGTACCGGCCGCACGGCTACCCCTGAAATTGCCGCTGCGTCGCACCGTTACCTGCGTCAGTGCGTAGCGAAGCGATATTCACCGGAACAAGCCGCAGCCTTGCGTATTCTTTATGGCGGCAGCGTTAAACCGGATAACATTCAGGGTTTGATGGCCCAGGAAGAGCTCGACGGGGCGCTGGTTGGCGGGGCGAGTCTTGAGCCTAAGTCTTTTTCCGCTATAGTGAAGGGCTCGAAACCTCAATAAACACGGCCCGCAAAGGCCCTGAGTCAAAATAAATATTCGCTGACGCAACTACATAAGCTAAACGCTGCGCGGCAAGGAAAACCGAATGCCAGTTTGGATGAAATGGACGATAGCGTTGTTGATAGGAATGGGGATTGTCACCATAGGCTTCCGATACGCCGGGTGGCTCCTGACTGGCTTCTTCGTGATCAACTGCATGGTACTGATCGTCGTGGTATTGCTGCAGAGCGGCAAAGCCGCTGATCTGGCGGGCGCATTCGGTGGGGCGGGCAGCCAAACCGCTTTCGGGCCACGTGGTGCCGCGAACGTTTTGTCGAAGGCGACGACGTGGTGCGCCATAATGTTCATGGTCTGCGCTCTTGCACTGGTACTCAGGACCGATAAGGCTGTGGAGCAGGGCGGTTCGATCCTGCAAAAAGTTTCGCAGCCGGCGAAGCCAGCCCCGGCACCAAAGGCTCCACTCACAAGTCCAAGCTCGACGCCAGGCTCGGGGGGCCAACCTCCAAACGCCCAACCGCCAGCCCAAGCGCCCCCGGCCAACCAGTCGACTCCGGCCCCGACCGCGCCCAAAAAGCCGTAACGTCACTATCCAGTGTCGAATTTCGGAGGTATAGAAGCGCGAACCTAGGCGCGGTTGTGGTCTGACCACTATGCCAACCCACCCGGTAAGATCTTTGTAAAATCGATTCTTTTGATACTGAATATCAAGGATTTGCTTGACATCCCTCGAGATTGAATGGTATAGCCGCTATACCGTTTCCGGAGGGTGATGTCCTTATGAGCTCGAATACTGTAAGAATGAACCGATTTCGACGAATGTGCGCCTTGCTAGGCGCTCGCCCCCTCTTTGCGTTTTTCGCTTTGTTGGTGGCCAGTTTTCAAGTCTGTGGCCAAGGCAGCAACGGGGAGATCCTTGGGGCGGTTACCGACCAATCCGGCGGAAATGTTGTTGGAGCTACGGTAACGGTCACCGACGTGGCGCGTGGAATTTCGAAAACGGTGACCACCGACCAGGCCGGGGAGTACGTCGCGTCGGACTTGACGCCTGGTACATTTACAGTGCGGGTAGAGTCCAAGGGTTTCAAGGTGTTTGAGCGCCAGAACATCCTGGTGGAAGTCGGCAAGGAAGTTCGAGTGGATGCGGCACTCCAGACGGGTTCGCAAAGCGAAGTCGTGGTAGTGACCGAAGAAGTTCCCATGGTGGATACCACGACGACGACATTGGGAGGCACGCTCAGCAATGAAATCATTAACGATTTGCCTCTGAACGGCCGCAATTATCAGAACCTGCTTACACTGCGGCCCGGAACGACGGTGTACCCGGGCGGTGGGCCTTGGACGCAAACGACGAATGGAGCCCGTCCCGAAGACACCAGCTACCTTGTCGATGGACTGAGCAACGATGAAGCCTTTATGGGTTTTAGCGTGACGAACGCAGCCGCCGTTGCCGGCGATGCTGCCACGATTTTGCCGATTGATGCCATTCAGGAATTCAACACCCAGGTGAATCCCAAGGCGGAATTCGGTTGGAAACCAGGCGCCATCACAAGCGTTGGGCTGAAGTCCGGAACGAATGATATTCACGGATCTGCTTATGCTTTCGGTCGCTCCGATTCCTTTGATGCGCGCAATTTCTTTAACCACTTCAACCCAGATGGCACTCTACAAGCCAAGACCCCAGTAGAACTGGAGCAGTACGGCGGCAGCGTCGGCGGGCACATCGTTAGAGACAAGCTATTTTATTTTGGCGCGTATGAAGCGCGTACGTACAATGTGGGCAATTCTATCCAAGTCAACGCGCCGACGACGATTTCGGTGGGCGATCCATCTATAAGCGTTCCGGATGCTTTGGCGGCACTGGCAGCACAGGGTATTCCGTTCAGCTCTCAGAGCCTCGGCCTACTTGGATGCCCGGCTTCCTTGGCGCCACCATACACTGGCTGTACCGGAGGTGCTTATGGACCTAACGCCTCTCCAGCAAAAACGATTAACGGGGGCTTTCCGGATGTCGATTCATCGCGGAACGGGCTCGGAAAAGTGGACTACCATTTGAATGACCACCATTCGATTAACGGGTCGTATTTCCTGGGCAATGACAATATCACTGCCGAGGATTCGCCGGAGTTGCTACCAGAATACGGGACAGTTATTCACTCTCGTGCGCAGGCGGCCGCTGGACACTGGGCGTGGACGCCTAGCGCGACATGGTCAAACGACTTGAGAGTCGGTTACACACGCTATCTTCTGAGCATCGTTCCCGCGAACGCCAGCACCCCTAATCCGATCAACACCGGTGTTACCAACCCGATCCTTCAAGGAGTGCCCAACGTCAGGATTGACGGTTTCACTGAACTTGGAGGTTTTCATAATTTCCCAAAGTTGGTCGGGCCGGATAACGTCTACGATTTTGTGGACCAAGTCTCGAATCTGCATGGAAAGCATGCGCTGAAATTTGGAGCTGAATTTCGTGTAGATAAAGTGAACCAGGGAACTTTTCGCGGAGGGCGCGGACGCATTCGATTCCAGAAAAACTTTGACTTTGCCGGCGAGACGCCGCTGGAGAGCTTCCTGGCTGGCACGCCAAACAGCGTGTCCCTTTTGGCGGGTGACCCTGTCCGGCACATGACGCAAAACATGTTTGCCGGTTTCATTCAGGACGATTGGCGCATTTCGAAACGCGTGACGCTTAATTTAGGTCTGCGTTATGAACTTCAGGGCGTACCGTCGGAGGCCAACAATCAGCTGGGAAACTTTGAGCCTTCTGTCGGTCTTGAGCAAGTGGGCAAGAATATTGGCTCACTGTACAAGAAGGATCCCTGGAATTTTGCTCCACGCATCGGGGTCGCCTGGGACGTTACAGGTAACGGGACCACGGTGATTCGGGCCGGCGGCAGTATCGTCTATGATTTACTTTCCATGAGCACGTTTCTCTCGCAACAAGACACCCAAAACACGGTCACCCTGGGAGCCAATGTGGTCCCTACGGGCGCGGCAATTCAGGTTAACGGTGTGTCGACTCCAGGGATTGGCAATATCGTAGCGTCCGGTATCACGCTCGGGCCGTCGCAACTAAATTGGAACGGCTCAGCCAAAGGCGGCGCGACAGTCTATCCTGCCAACCTGGTGCAACAAGTGGCTTGTGGCGATGGCCTCACTGTAGGCGGCGTAACAGATGCTGGCCCATGCGATATCTTCGCGATGAATCGTAATTACAAGACTCCATTTGTCACCACCTGGACCTTGGGAATGCAACATGCGTTCTCGGGGAAGCTGTCCTTGGACGTTGCCTACGTGGGTAATCACGGTTCCAAGTTGACGGGAATCCAGGACATTAACCAAGCTGCGCTGGATTCCAGTTATACAGTGGGTAATCAGGTTACCCGCCCGTTCTACGCAAAGTTTCCGTACCTGGAATTCATCAACTACTATTCGAACATCTACCGGTCAAATTACAACGGTTTGCAGGCTACCTTCACCGGTCGCAATTATCATGGACTGGATCTTATCGCGGGCTATACGTATGCGCACGCTCTCGATAACCAGTCCTACAATTGGAATCAGTACCTTCCTAAGGACAGCCTTAACCCGAATGGTGAATACGGCAACAGTGATTTTGACATCCGGAACCGTTTTACGCTTTCTGCCACCTACTCGTTCCCGAATATCAAATCGTTTGCCCAACTGCTGGAGGGCTGGCAGGTCAACAGCATCTTGACACTGCAGAGCGGGCAGCCATGGCAATCGTTTGATACCAGCAACGATTTCAGCGGCACGGGCGAATTCGCAGACCGCTGGGATTTCTTCGGTAATACCGCGGATTTCCAATCGGGAGGATCGCATTCCATTCCTCTCTGCGTTGGACCAGGCGCATGCACCATTTCATCTCCTGGCGGTGGAACGGTACCTCTGTCAGCTACACAGTCCACCGCCCTCTGGAACGGATGCCTGGCGCACACAACTGCGGCCTCGCTCGTGTCCCTCAATTCCGCGATTGCCGGCGGAACAGGTGGGTGCTACGCAAGCCTGAATGGGAAGTCGTTTCTGCTGCCCCCGGCATTCGGCACCTTTGGAAATTCGGGCCGCAACATTTTCCGCGACACCGGCTTCCACAACCTGGATTTGTCCATTTCCAAGAACTTCAAATTCAGAGAACGGTACGGCGTGCAATTCCGGGCGGAGATGTTTAACATCACCAATCATCCGAACTTTGCAAACCCTTGGGGTGGAACGAGTGGTTTCGGGGCCGGTGCAACTGCCGATCCCTCGGTCGGCCCATTTGGTTGCGGTTGCGCTACTCCTGACGTCGCGGCTGTCAATCCAGTGGTCGGTTCGGGCGGGGCTCGCGCGATTCAGTTTGGTTTGAAATTCACGTTCTAAGTTAGTTTGATTTGAGAAAGGGGCCGGAAGAAATTACGCCGGCCCTTTTTCCGTGTACCGGAGAGAAAATTTTCGGGAGGCTGCAAGCAATGAAACGATGCACTTCACGTCCAATGGTCATCTGTCTCCTACTTGCCGCTTCGTTTTTCGTTTTGCTGACCGGGTCTTTAATGAACGGTTTTGCGGCGACGAAGGTTGCCAGAAGCTCAGCAGGCGAAGGCGGCGATACGGTTGTGACCCAGGCCGATCACGCGTTCGTACAAGCTGCGGCGAAACAGGACAGCGAAGAGATCGGCAAGTTGCTCGACGCGGACTTCACGTGGACGAATGCGGCCGGAAAAACGATAACGCGGGCTGAGGCGGTTCGTTCCGTGCCCACGTCGCCCATGGGAGATGAAAGCGACGCGAAAATCGAACACCGCGACTATGGGCAGGTTGTGGCGGTTATGAGCGCGCGTGAAAAGATCCACGTGCTGCGGGTATGGGTTAAGCGGGGAACGAATTGGCGATTGCTGGTGTATCACGAAGTTTCGCAGGCCGAGACGGCACAGTCCGCGTCTGGTACGGGGGTTTCGGAATGCCAAAATCCCTGCAAAACGGTGCCTTTCCAGCCCAAAAACGAATCAGAGCAAGCAGTGCTCGCGTCGTGGCAGGCCCTGGAAACTGGCGTGACCAATCATGACGCTTCCGCGTGGTCGCCGCACGTAGATGACAGCTTCGTTACGGTCAGTTCCAGCAGCGATCATCCGGTGTTTAAAGCTGATCGCATCGCCACACTGAATTTGCAGAAGCAGACGGGCTATCCATCGGCGCCGGCGCCGCTGGTATCCGCGCAGATGTTTGATTTTGGAAATACCATCGTGATGACGTGTTTGCATCAGCCGTATCACGGCAAGCCGGTGCACGTCACGCGTGTATGGCTGAAGAGAAATGGGCAGTGGCTGATGGCGATAAGTTACCAGACGACGATTCAGGGAGAGCCAGCGAAGTAGTGAAGGTAGATTTTATTGCGGATGGTTTGAAATGAGCGCGTGATTCGCAAGGTGCGCTACATTAATGGCGCGCGCGAAAGTTTGCGGCGGGAGAAATTCAACTGCAAGACCCAGGCTGCAAATCGAGCCTGGGGCACCCTCCGTATAACTTTAATTTCGATTAGTCGCTTACGACTGGATTGCGCAGGGAGCCTACACCTTCGACCAAAATTTCTACAACATCTCCGGGGACCAGAGGGCCGACCCCTTCGGGCGTGCCGGTGCAGATTAAATCGCCGGGCATTAGCGTCATGATGTTGGAGATGTAGTGGATGAGGACGTCCAGCGGAAATACAAAGTCGCGGGTGTTGCCGTGCTGGCGGACCTGGCCATTCACGCGGGAAGAGACACTCACGCCTTTCCACGGATCGAGGTCGTCAGTGACCAGCGGGCCCACGGGACAAAAAGTATCGAAGCCCTTGGCGCGCGCCCACTGATTGTCTTTTTTCTGAAAATCGCGGGCGCTCACGTCGTTCACCGCGGTGTAGCCAAGAATATAAGGGTGCACATCTTCACCGGCCGATAATTTGTAACAACGCTTGGCAATAACCACGCCAAGTTCGGCTTCGTGATCGACGCGCTCGGAAATGGATGGGCGACGAATGTCGTGGCCGGGGTCCAAGAGGGAAGAGGGCGGCTTAAAAAAAAGGAGCGGCTCTTTAGGGACCTCAGAGCCCATCTCGGCTGCGTGACCGCGATAGTTGCGACCGACGCAAACGATTTTGGAAGGTTGCACGGGGGCGAGCAGCGCGGCTTCCAAGAAAGGCAGCGCCTCAATTTGTTCGGCGGGCACTGATTTTAATTTCCCTACTTGTTCCGGTGGCGTGGCTAATAGGTGCGTGATGTGCTCGACGCCCTTGGAAGATTCAACGAGACCGTATCGCGCGCTGCCCTTGTAAGTGAAATGGCAATATTTCATCTATTTCCTTCCCCTCATGAAT
This sequence comes from Verrucomicrobiia bacterium, assembly GCA_035568155.1. Classification (GTDB taxonomy): domain Bacteria; phylum Acidobacteriota; class Terriglobia; order Acidiferrales; family UBA7541; genus Acidiferrum. The sequence goes on from DATMOS010000071.1 coordinate 8,113, forward strand.
ACGAAAGTTGGCACGAAAAGTTTCTGGAGATCACGCGCTTTGATACAGCTTGGTCATCACGAATTCGCGGTGACCCAAAGCTTCGGCGCAGGTCAGACGGCCGTTGCAAGTTCTGATCATGATGTCGATCAGGCGATCGCCGGCCTCGTCGAGCGACATTTCTCGTCGCAGGATGCCGGAGACATCGAGATCAATGTGCTCGCTCATGGTGCGCGCGGTCTTGGGATTGGCGGTGAGTTTAATGACCGGCTCGATGGGATTGCCGATCACGTTGCCCTGTCCGGTGGGGAAGAGGTGCACAACAAATCCCGCGGCTGCCTGTAGCGTGACGCACTCGGCAGCGGCCGAGGAAGTATCCATGTAATACAGGCCGGGACCTTTGGCAGGGGATTCGGCGGGCTTCAGCACGTCTATAAATTTTGTCTTGCGACCGATTTTCTGCAGGTTGCCAAAAGCTTTTTCTTCGATGGTGGTTAATCCTCCAGCGATATTTCCTTTGGTGGGTTGAGATTCGGAAAGGTCGCTGGTTTTGTGGCGGTCGATCACCTCTTGATAGGCGTTGAAGACTTGCATGAAGCGTTCTTTGACTTCGGGAGTGGCGGCGCGGCTGGCGCACACGATTTCAGCTCCGGTTAATTCGGAAGTTTCGCCGAAACAGGTTGTGGCACCGAGGGGATCGAGTTTGTCGATCAGATTCCCGACCGTGGGGCAGGATGCGAGGCCCGAGGTGGTGTCGCTTTCACCGCACTTGGTCGAAACGAAAAGTTCCTTGATGGAGCAGGGTTCGCGTTGCTTTTCGGAGGCCCACTGCACAAATTCCTGCGCTCTGCGCGAAGCGGCGGCGATGGTGATGATGTCGCCGTGGCTTTCTATTGAGAAGCCGACTACCGGCTTGCCAGTCTTGGCGATTCCTTCGACTACTCGGCCGGTCCAGCTCGGTTCGATGCCGATGACAACGCAAGCTGCAACATTCGGATTGCTGCCGGTGCCGATCAGCGTGCGGAAATGCAGCTCCAAGTCTTCGCCAAACTGCAAACGTCCATAAGCGTGAGGAAGCGCCAGCGTTCCTTTAATATTGTTGGCGACGGCTTCGGAGCTGGCGTTAGACAAATCGTCGAGCGGGAGAATGACAACATGATTGCGTATGCCAACTCGTCGATTCTCACGTCGATATCCGAAAAAAGAGTGCTGCGCCACGTTTACCACCTCTTGGTTTTCAGATTGTGTACGTGAACATGGCGGCCCTGGCCGACATCGGCTACGATGCGGCCAACATCATGTCCGTATTTCAGCACGGTATCGCCAACTTTGAGGTCACGGAGGGCAATCTTGTGACCGAGCGGCACGGCATCGAGGGACTTGAAGCGTATGGTCTCGTCGGTTTCCATGATCCAACCGGTGACTTCCTTGCCTGGCTGGACGTCTTCAACAACCACGACGCCAACGGTGTCGGCTTTGTCGTGCACGATGAAATCAGTAGGCATTAAATTCCTTCCCCAGGACAATTGCGCGTGGTCAAGTTAGTGTGGTGCGTTCACTGACCGACGTGTTTTCCCATTAATAATCGCATGACTTCGGCGGCCGCTTTTGTAACTTCGTCGCGCAAAAGAGCCTCGGCCAGCGAGGGGTCGCCTTTGGCGACGGCCGCAAGCATCGCTCGCAGACCGCGAATGCTTTCTTTCCAACGCTTTTCAGAGCGTCGCGGATGTCCCAGGCCTAGGGCGCGCCATCGCCAGATGCGGACATGCAGCGTACCAATCATGGAGGAGAGTGTTTCGCTACCCGCCCCCTGAAACAGAACTTCGTAGAAGCGATTTTTGGCTTCAAGAATAGTTGTCGGATCACCATTTTCGTAAGATTGCGCGGTGGCCTTCAAGGCTTGCTCAAGAAGTTTTTTCTGCGCTGCGCTGGCATTTTCGGTGAAGAGACGCGCGGCCAATCCTTCGAGCACCGCGCGAATGGAATACAGATCCTTTGCTTCCGCGAGCGTTAATTCGCGAACGACCGGGCCTTTGTTGGGAATGTTGGCGACCAGCCCTTCCGATTCCATCTGGCGAAGAGCTTCGCGGATTACCGTGCGCGAGACGCCCATCATGGCGATCAGTTCGCGTTCGATCAAACGGGAGCCTGGCGCGAGGCGACCGGCAATGATGGATTGGCGCAATTCATCGAGGACTTGACGGCGCAGCGGGGCAGCGGAGCGCTCGATAAAGGATAGAGGTGCGGTAGCGGGTAAATGGCTTGACTGTTGCATCATCCCGTAATACGGTACTATCAGATTTGCGAGTTTGCAAGAAATTGTTCCGTTTTTTCCGAGCTAGCAATTTTTTGAAAGGGCGGCGATGAGTGACAAGCCGGTAAAAGCAGGGATCGTAGGGCTGGGGCGCTGGGCCAAGGTGCTCACCAAGGCGTCGAAGAAATCGAAGCTACTCGAGATTGTCGCGGGCTACAGCCGTTCGGAGGAAAAGCGAACTGCTTTTGAGCAGGAACTTGGGGTTCCAGCGGCGGCGAGTGTGCAAGCGATACTCGCGGATCCGGAGATTCAAGGAGTGATCCTCACGGTGCCGAACGAGCAACACCTGCCGATGGCGCGTGAAGTGGCGAAAAGCGGGAAGCACGTGTACACCGAGAAGCCTATCGCCAGTACGCTTGAAGACGGATTGGAAATCGCGGCTCTGCAACAGAAGTACGGGATCACTGTCACGGTGGGCCACAGTGCGCGGTTGATGTCTGGAATCCGTAAAATCGGCGACGCCATCGCGGCGGGAGAATTGGGGCGCGTGGCGTTTATTGAAGCAAACTTTTCGAACGAACGCGCATTGGAGCTGACTCCCAAGACGTGGCGCTGGTACAAAGATAAAGCGCCCGGCGGGCCGCTCTCGCAACTGGCGATTCACCAATTCGACGTGATGCAATATTTGGGCGGGGAAGTCGTGTCCGCCAGTTCCATTGCCTCGAAATTGTCACCGGTGGGCGCCGAAGTAGACGATCAATCGATGACTTTGCTGAAATTCGCAGACGGAAAAATAGGGTATGTAGGGTCGTGCTGGACTTCGCCGGGAGTTTTTGCGGTGCGGGTGTTCGGGTCCAAGGGGTTGATGCACTATGAGATTGATTTCGGCACCTGGGATACGCCGGATAAATTGCACGAGAGCTCGACGCTGTACATTCAGCGAGGCAAAGACGGGTACGGCAGCCGTGAAGAGCTGAAAGTTCCGCCGAGCGACATGTTTCGGACCGAGCTGGAGCTTTTTGCCGAAAGCTGCAAGACCGGCAAGCCCAATGAATTAACCGCGGAAAATGGAAACGCCGCAGTGGCGATCGTAAATGCTGCGCTTCGTTCCATTGAACGCAAAGGCCAAGAAGTCGCCATTTCCGAAGCGATGGAATCGGCGCGCAAAGCAAACGCGAATAAGGCGCAACATGTTGCCTAGCCGCTATTTCGTGGAATTGACGCAGCCGGAAATCGCCGAACAATTAAAAAAGAATCCGTTGGTGATTTTGCCCGCCGGTAGCGTGGAGCAGCACGGGCCGCATCTTCCCACGGGTACGGACATCTTTGCCGCGAATGTCATCGCTCATGCGGTAGCAGAACGTATGGATGGATTAGTTTTGCCGGGCGGGCCGCTGGGCGTTACGCCTCTGCACATGCCTTTCGAGGGCACGATCACGTTGACGGCGGAGACGTTTATTCGCGTGGTCACGGAGACGGCCGCGTCAACGGCGCAGCATGGCGCGAAATATCTGCTGATTCTGAATTGGCATGAGTTGAATATTCCGGCGCTGGGCGTGGCTGCTGAAACGCTGCATCGTGATTTTGGGATGACGGTGCTGACGGTGCAGGCTTGTTTCGTGGCAGAGGAATTGTTCGGAAAAGAATGCAATGGGCTCACGCATGGCGGCGAAATCGAGACGCTGGCGGTGATGGCGTACCGGCCAGAATTGGTGCATCTGGAGCGGATTGATAATTCGTCTGACCATGGCCACGGGAAAAAGGTTGATGGGTTACGGCGCACGCGTAGCTATCAGCCAGTGCTTACGGATGTGCGTTCCATCGCGCCCACGGGGTGGTATGGCAGCCCGCAGCACGCGACGTTGGAAAAAAGTGCGCGAATGTTGCAAGTGGTGGCAGATTCGATCGCAAAAGAAGCCAAAGAAGTTTTCAGGGAGCTGGACAAGCTTCAAGGCGGCACCGCGGAATTGAAGAAGTCGAAAAGGATTCAGTAATGGCGCGAGTCTTCACCCAGCGTGCGGCAAAGAAGCTTGGCCTGCCCGGCCGTACCGCACTGGAGATTGTTTCTGGGGATGGCGGCGTTTCTGGAATAACTTTGCGGAAAGTAGAGATTCCGGTTCCGTCCGCCGGGGATTTGCCGAGAAGCCGGCACGTGCACAATGATTTCGAAGAATGCATTTATGTGCTTGCCGGTGAAGGCATAACCGACGCGGACAGCGGAAATTACGCGTTGAAGGCTGGCGATGCGATTGTGATTCCTTCCGGCGAAAAGCATGCGACGCGAAATACGGGAACCGAGCCGCTGGTCCTTTTATGTTTTTTTCCGGTCGGCGATATTCGGCAGGGTACTGCTGAACATGGCATATCGTCGAAGGACGCTCGTAAGCGATGAGTGTGGATGTGCTTTGCCTGCGCCCGAGAATTGATTTTGAGCGCGCCAATGCGTTGCCGGCTGCGGAATTGACGGTTGCTTATCACGCGCCGAACGATGCCGAAGTGATCCCGCTGATGAAGCAAGCGCGGGCGCTAGTGATCCCCGCGGTTGGACCGAAGCTCAGCTCTGATATTTTCGACAATACCACTGTGAAACTGGTGCAGGTAACCGGCGCAGGCCTCGATCGCCTGGATTTGGCGTTGCTGAGAGGCATGGACATCGCGGTGGCGAATGTTCCAGGCGGGAGCAACAAGACGATCGCGGAGTATGCGGTTAGCACGGCTTCTGTGTTGCTGCGGCGATTTGCTTGGGCTGATGCGGAAATTCGCGCCGGGAAGTATGAGGAATTTCGCGCGCGCATGATAAGCGAGAATCTTTCCGGCCTGGAAGGATTGTTGGTAGGCGTGATTGGTCTCGGCACGATTGGCTTGGCAGTGGCGCAAGCATTCCATCGCGCGGGCTGCCGGATTTGTTACTACGATCCCGCGCCGCGTGATGCAGCCGCGGCTCGCGCCCTGGACGCAAAATCTTTGTCGTTGGACGAGCTAATGAAGTCGGCGGATGTTGTGACGTTGCATGTTCCGCTGCTACCGGCGACGCGCGGGCTCATCAGTGCTCGCGAGCTTCAGAAGATGAAACCGGGCGCGATTTTGATTCAGGCTTCACGCGGCGGCGTCGTCGATGAAGCAGCTTTGGCGGAAGCGCTGATTTCTGGGCATTTAGGTGGCGCGGCGATCGACGTCTACGATACGGAACCTCCCTCATTGGATAACCCGTTGCTTTCGCTCACCGGAGAGGCAGCGCGCCGAGTTTTATTTACCCCTCACATCGCGGGCGTTACGCGGCAGGCCGCGGAGTATCTGTTTCGCACTACCTGGCGCAACGTCGAGCAATTCATTTTCAAAAACGAATTGCCCCAGAATCGCGTGCAATGACCCTTGCAATCAACGGTGACGTGTTGCTGCAAGCGAATCGAGGAAAATAAGTTGAGCAAGACGTCGTCGGTTCCACCGGCCGCCCCAACGAGCAGAAAACCATGTGGGCCGTGGTATAGCACCCTCTACGTACAAGTCCTTATCGCCATCTGCATCGGAATCTTAATTGGGCGATTTTTCCCGCACGCCGGCATCGCGCTGAAGCCCCTTGGCGACGCGTTTGTGGCCCTGATTCGCATGATGATTGCTCCAGTGATTTTTTGCGTGGTGGTGCAGGGCATCGCGTCGGTCGGAGACCTAAAAAAAGTCGGACGCGTGGGAGTGAAAGCGCTGGTGTACTTCGAGGTTGTGTCGACACTAGCGCTAATCACCGGAATCATTGTCGCGATTATCGTGCATCCGGGAAGCGGGTTGAATCTCGATCCGCGTTCGCTGGATCCCAAAACTATTGCGAACTATGTTGGGCGCGCCAAGGACACTGGCGTTGTTCCGTTTTTAGTTGGGATCGTGCCCCGAACTTTTGTGGACGCCTTTGCGGGTGGGGATGTTTTGCAGGTGTTGCTGGTTTCTATTTTGACTGGCTTTTCAATTTCGCGGCTCGGCGCACTTGGAGAAAGAATCGCGCGTGCGATAGGTGTGCTCACCAAAGTTGTTTTCGGGATTATTCGCATCATCGTGAAAGCGGCGCCGCTGGGCGCTCTTGGTGGAATGGCGTTTACCGTTGGCAGCTACGGCATGGGATCTTTGTCGAGTCTCGCGAAATTGATTGGCACGTTTTATCTCACCAGTGTTGTTTTTGTGGTGGTGATTCTCGGGAGCATTACGGCGCTGACGGGTTTTTCTATTTTTCGTTTCATTGCGTATATCAAGGATGAACTTCTTATCGTGCTGGGGACCAGTTCATCCGAAACGGTTTTGCCGGACATGATGCAGAAGCTTGAACGCCTGGGGGCTTCGCGATCCATAGTGGGATTGGTTTTTCCGACTGGCTACAGTTTTAATACCGACGGCACAAATATTTATTTGACGCTGGCGGTGATTTTTCTGGCGCAGGCCACTAACACACATCTGGCAATCGGCCGGATCGTGGGGATTTTGTTATTCGCGATGATCGCGTCGAAGGGCGCTTCAGGAGTTACGGGCACGGGATTCGTTACCTTGGCGGCAATTCTTACGGCCGTGCCGTCGATTCCGATTCAGGCGTTAGCAATTCTGGTGGGTATCGACAAATTCATGAGCGAATGTCGCGCGCTGACCAATGTAATCGGCAATGGCGTTGCCACAATCGTGGTGAGCCGATGGGAAGGCGAACTGGACACTGCGAAACTGCGCGATACGATGGCGAATCCAACCGCGAGCGGGGACGCGGCTACGCTGTAGTCACGATTTCAGCGCAACAGTCGCCCTGGAGAAGTTACGGTGCCGCTTGAGTATTCAGGCTGCGCACCAGCCAGGGAATAATCACCTGCTTGAAAATGACAGGATCCGGCCAAACTTTTACTTGGCGTCCGAGATGGCCACCTTGGGGATTGATCCACGCGTCTTTGGGAACATCGCCGCTGCTCAATATCATGTAGGCGTCAGAGATAGGCACTTGCGTGTCCAATGCTCCGGCAATAATCAGCATCGGCGAAGTCGGCCTGCCGATGAGGCCCTGCTTCACCAGCGACATTTTGGGGAAGATTACTGATAAATCTCCAATCGAGTTTGCGCCTTCGTAGATGGACATCAATGCGGGAACGAGGCCGAATAAATATTCGCGATTGCCCAAAGTTTTATTCACGAGAAAATCTTTTTGAAAGGTTGCGTCCGCAGGCGGGGATTGCGCGACCACGCCTTTTAGTCGGGCATGTTCAATGATCGCGAGTTTAGTGGCCCAATAGGCGCCGAAGCTCTGGCCGTCCACTCCGATCCTGGTTTTGTCGACTTCCGGGCGAGTCTGTAAATAATCGATCACTCGCGAAAACATGCGCTCCGAAGTTTCACTGGCTTTGATGGGAGCTTGACCGGTGCCAGGCGAATCTAAGCCGATAAATCCAATTCCAAACGGGAGGATCGCGCCAAAATTCTCGGAGAGATCTTCTTTGCGGCTATCGAGACCGCTGATGGCGATCACGACCGGGACCGGGACTTTCAAATTGTTTGGCAAGCGGAGGTAGCCGATAATTTCCGAGCCTTCGAAAGGAATGTGAACTACCTCGAGCGGATTCTCCTGCAACCTGGCATGAGCAAGAAAAGCTTCCAGCGCTTTGGCGTATGCCCGTTTTTTACCGGCAGAAGCGGGCACCGGCCATCGCCCGAAAGAATAAAGGCGCCAAGCGCGTACGTAGAGAGCACTGGCCCTCGCTGGATCGGAGGCTTCCGCAGCTTTAGCCTGCGCCATGTAACGGTCGGCGACAACGCTGAATCCAGCGGCCCACTCGTCGTTATCGGTGCTGTTGATTTTGGCGAAAGCCTCGCGCACGTCTCCGGGATCTAGGCCGATCAACGGATACATGCCGTTCTCGGCGCGCTTCACGGCTTCGGCCTTGATCTCGTCGAGGGTGCGTTCCTTTTGTTGCGCCTGAATAGCGGTCATTCCCGCTACGAAGATGCACAACACTAGAAACGCGGTTCGCCCTACGCATTTTTTTACAGCACTCATATTTTGTGGCACCCTCTTACCTATCAATTTTAGCTATTCAGCAGGCCTGAATCTTCTGCAGCAACTGCTTTCTTATTTCGCCTCGGACGCTTTCTTCAAGGCAGCGTTGTAAAACGACGGGTCGTAATATTTCTCGACGCCCGGAGGATGACCGCCCCACTGGCCTTCAATTTCGGCGCGCAATTGCAAGACATTTCTGAAGCCATCTATATCGAGCGCCGCATCCTTTTCAAATCCTCCGGGGGCGTTTACGCTGGACTCGTACGTCGCTGCGGCAATTTCTGGCTTCATATGAAATTCGTTGATCCATAGATCGATGACCTGCTGCTTGTTCGCAGGGTCCATCAGCCAACGTTGCGCCTCGATAATGGCGGCCAGATAATTGTCGAGATTTTCTTTATTGTCCAGCGCCCATTTTCGTTGGGCGAAATATCCGGCGGCCTGATACGGTCCGATGACGTCCTGAACCTTGGCGAGGCTTACAAATCCCTCTTGCTTGGCGGTGATCAGCGCAGGAGGGCCGAGCATCGAACCCGCGTATTCTTTGTGTTCCCGCATGGCAATCAGCCGCTGGGGGGTGCCGCCGATGGGTTTCATTTCGTAATCGCGCACGACTTGGAGTCCCTTCGCCAAAAGAATTTTCTTCATTTGCAAAGCGTATGCAGTGTTAGGAGCATCCACGATCAATGTTTTGCCGCGGAGCTCTTGGAGCGATTTAATTTCTGGCTGCACCACCAATTCATTCTGCGAGCCTTCCCCGCCCATGAGGATCACCATGTCCTGGTGAGCGAGTTCGACCATCGCTACGGCGTTGTCTACCGCCAGATAAGCGAGGTCACCGTTTCCATTGGCGAGATTGCTGCGCAAAACATCGGAACTAGGCAAATTCTCCGTTTCCGCAGTGACACCGTGGTTTGCGAAGTAGCCCTGCTTCTCGGCGATGACAAATTGCACTGGCTTTCCAAGTAGGGTCAGCAATTTGATCTTTTTTGACGCGGTGGTTTGCGCCGTCAGCGACATGCTTGCCAGTAGGAGCGCCGCGACTAGCGGCAAGCCAATTCGTTGTTCCACGTTCATCAAGAATCCTCCTTGGGTCGGGAGCAGGCCATCGCTACGCTGCGCCTTCATTCAGCTTATTCAATGACCATTCGGTGACGGGCAGTGGATCGAGTATCGGCTTGCCGAGATTGGGACAGCTCAGTGCATACAGCCCGGTATCGGTGGCCGCCCAAATTATGTTGCGGTCCCATTCAATGAAGACATTGTCGACGGTGCGATCGTAGCTGCCGAATTTATCGAGGTCGCCGCCTTGAGGCGGAACAAAGTAGGCGACCTCTTCGGGGCGATAAAGATTGCCGATGTCGTAGCAGCGCAGCCCGGCAATGAAATAGGAATAGGCGATAAAATCCTGGCGCGGCTTACCGGGCGCCTTCAAATGAGGGGGATTGTGTGCACCAAAGCGTCCACGCTTGAAACAAAAATCGCGATATGGGGCCTCCGGCGGCGGGACTGGGCGCGGAAGTTGCGCTACCGGGACCGGATGTTCTTCGTCGCGAATATCGATGATCCAGTTAGGAAGAAAAATCTGATTGCAATCGGAGTTGGTGGTTTCCCCGTTGGTCAGCACAAATCCGCGATCCAGAATTCCGCAATAAATGGTGTGGAAGGCGATGCCCATTCCGGAGTATTGCGCGGGCGGTTCGAATCGACCGACTTCGCGTTGTTTTTTCGGGTCGCTCAAATCAAGAATGATGAAACCGTTGCAGCCGAAAGCTCCGTATCCGCGATTACCGCCGTCTTCCAATTTTTTGGGGACATACACGGGACCGTGCAGGCCGGCGAAGGGAGTCTGGTCCTTGGCCACTCTTGGCGGCACCAGTTTGGACCAGATCCACTTGTTGTACTCGGCCTCTTCGCCTTTACGCGAGCCGGGCACCCACCACATGGAGACCTCGGAGACATTGCTGGGGTCGGAGGCGTCCACAATCATGTTGCCGTTGACGAGTTGGCGGAAATAAGACGGTTGATGGATAAAGGTCTCATCGGGCGCGGTGTCCAGGTAGGCGTATTTTCCGCCGTCGTAGTAGTTGCGATGGGTGCCTTGGCCGGTTGCCCCGGTACTGAACTCGGAAAGTGTGACGATTTTTGAAGGGTCGGTAACGTCGTAAAACCTTACTCCGCGTAAGCCTTTGAAATTCTTACGCTTGTCGTCGAGGTGTGGATCGTCGTACTTGCCGTTGGGTGCCTCGGGAGTGGAGTCAGTGATCGGGGTCTGCGAACCAGTCATCAAAATCCACTTTTTCAGGTCTTTATTGAACGCGACCTGGACTTGGTTACCCTGAAAGCCGCCTTTGTTGTACATGACCGGCTTTCGGACGTCGCTGAGATCAATGACGTCACCCTGCTGGAACATACAGCGACGGTTCCCGATGGACATCATTTGCATCTTGCCGTTACGGGAATGCCCGGGCATGAAGTGGGCAAGAATCTCCATGTTGCGGAGATACATCCTACGGTCAAGATAAGAAAGGCTTTGCGGCGTGGGGTGGCCATGGTGATCGGCCCAGGCAGCTACGTTTGAACCGGCAAGGAGCACCGATGCGCCGGCAGCGCCGCGAATGAAGTCACGACGTGTTGGCTTCGTACCTCCCTCGAGTGATGCCATCCCTGACTTGGTCGGACTGGTCTTCGCTGCGTGCCGGGGCATTTTCATTGAGACTCCATGAGTGGCTAATAGGTCTGACCGCTGTACCACTTTTTCGGGGCAAGGGTCAAGAACTTTAATCGTTTGTATGAAAGTTCTAGTTGCTTCTTTTCCTACGAGGGCTCTTGGGGTATAGTGGTCGGACCTTGTGCGTCGAGGTACAAGTGGTTCCCCGGTATCAAAAAGTCGGTGCCCAGCATTTTCCAACGCGAGTGGGTGACTCAGCGGCAGTTCTCGCCTGAGTGGGTTGCGTTGCGACCGACTCTTGAGCCACAGAACCGACGCCTCCTGGATTACATTTATCGGCGTCGGCATCAGGGCCGGGACCTTTTAGTTGGTCGGACCTTAAGACCAAAGGTTCGTGCTGAGGAGATGTTCGTCGGAGATTGGCCATGTATAAAATTGTTCAAACATCCCGCCTTTATGAACAAATCGTCCAGCAGATTGAAGCGTCCATCAACAGCGGCCAACTGAAGTTAGGTGACCAACTGCCCGCCGAGCGCGATTTGGCCCAGCAGTTTGGGGTAAGCAGAACCGCCGTACGGGAGGCGGTTAAAACCTTGCGTGAAAAAGGCTTGGTGGAAGCGCACCCGGGCCGGGGCACGTTTATTACGAACGGAAGCTCGCACTCCATCTGGCAGTCGCTAGATCGCATGATCCGCGACGGCCAACCAGAAGCCATGGTGCACCTGGTGGAAGTGCGCGAAATTCTGGAACCGGAGATTGCGTCACTGGCGGCAGCCCGTGCGGAGAAAGACGACATTACCGCGATGCGTGAAGCGGTAGAAGCGATGGATAACAGCAAGACGGAACCAGAGGCGTTCATCGAAGCCGATCTTGATTTTCATTTGGCTCTCGCGGAGGCTGCTTCCAATCCCCTGATTCTGTCGCTGATTGACTCGATCGTAGGAGTACTGCGCGAACAGCGCATGGGCATCTTCGCCGTGGAAGGCGGCCCTGAGCGAGGCCAGTATCACCACAAGAAAATTCTAGAAGCCGTGGAGCATCGCGATTCGAACGGCGCACGCGCCTCCATGCGCGCGCATCTGCGGCAAGTGCGCGAAGATTCAAGTCGTTCACCACGCAGCGGCGACTCCAACTTCACAAAACTAAATTTGTAAGCAAGCTCTGCAAGCGGGAGACCGGCAAGACATGGCAAATCTGGGATTCGTCGGGTTAGGCGTGATGGGCAGCGAGTTGGTGAACCGCCTGCTAAGCAAGGGCCATTCCGTGCTTGGCTACAATCGCACGCGCTCAAAGGCCGAGTGGCTGGTTAAAAAAGGCATGAACTGGGCGGATTCTCCTCGCGGTGTTGCGGCCGAGTCCGATGTAATTTTTTCGATGGTCACAAATTCCGCGGCGTTGGCGTCCATCACTGATGGCCCAGAAGGACTTCTAGCCGGTCTCACCCCAGGAAAAATCTTCGCTGACATCAGCACGGTAAGCCCGGCATTCAGCCGCGAAGTAGCCGCTAAAGTGCGCACAAAGGGCTGCGACATGGTGGATTGCCCGGTTTCCGGCAGCGTTATCACGCTGCAAGAAGGCAAGCTCTCGGTAATGGTCGGCGGACGTCGCGAAACTTTCGAGAAGATAAAGCCGCTACTGCTGGATATCGGCCCGAAAGTTACCTACGTTGGCGACAACGGTTTGGCGCTAGTGATGAAGATAGGGACGAACCTAAGCCTTGCGGTGCAGATGCTGGCTTTCTCCGAAGGAGTGTTGCTCGCCGAGAAAAGCGGAATCAAGCGGGAAGTAGCGGTCGATGTTCTGGTCAACAGCGCTGTGGCTTCGCCAATGATTAAATATCGCGGACCGTTTGTTCTGCAATTGCCTCCGGAGGCGTGGTTCAACGTCAACATGATGCAGAAGGACATGCTGCTGGCGCTGGAACTGGGGCGTCAAGTGGACGTGCCCATGCCGACTACCGCGATTTCGAATGAATTTTTGACGGCAGCAAGAGCGATGGGATTAGTGGAGCAGGATTTCGCGGTAGTGTTCGACGTTCTGGCGCACATGTCCGGAGTGAAGCGATGAGCCCCGTGAGCGATAAAGCGAAGAAACGCGATGCCAAGAAACCCGAAGTAAAAGGCGCCGCAGCGAAAACGGTTGAAGCGAAACAGCCCGAAACAAAAAATTTAAATGGGACGAAAGCGTCGAAGCCTGAAGTGGAGCGCGCTTTGCGAATGTACCGGCGGATGCTGATGATTCGCGTGTTTGAAGAACAGGTGAATGAATTGTATACGCGCGCGTTGATGCCCGGGCTCGCACACTTGTATGTGGGTGAAGAGGCTGTGGCGGTGGGAATTTGCGAAGCGCTGCGCGACGACGATTACATTACCAGCACGCATCGCGGACATGGTCACTGCGTGGCGAAGGGCGCGGCGCCAAATCGGATGTTCGCTGAACTGCTGGGCAAAGAAGCGGGCTACTGCAAAGGCAAAGGCGGGTCGATGCATATTGCCGATCCTGCGACCGGGAACCTGGGCGCCAATGCGATTGTTGCGGGCAGCGCGGGGATCGCGACGGGCGCAGCGTTTTCCGCGAAGCATAAACGTAAAGGGCAAGTTGCGGTGTGCTTCTTCGGCGAAGGGGCGTTGGGCCAGGGCGTGGTTTATGAAGTGATGAACCTGGCGGCGCTGTGGAAGCTGCCAGTGATTTATGTTTGCGAAAATAATATGTACAACGAATATACACATTTCCTGGAGACCACCGCGGGCGACATTTTGAGCCGCGGGCCAGCGTTTGGGGTGCCTTCAGAGAGCGTCGATGGACAAGATGTGAATGCTGTGTATGAGGTGGCCAGTCGTTTGGTGAAGCGCGCACGCGATGGCGAAGGCCCGTCATTTTTGATGTGCAATACCTACCGCTACACCGGACACCACGTCGGGGACATCAGCCGTGAGTATTACCGCTCGAAGCAGGAGGAGCACCACTGGAAGACCGAGCGCGATCCCTTGAAATTGCTTGCGAAAAAATTAATCGCGCAAAAACTTACCGACGCTCCGTCGCTGGTGAAACTGGAAGATGAAGTTCGCGCGGAGATGAAGGCGGCCGTAGATTTTGCGATCGCCGCGCCATATCCGAACGCTGACAAAGTGGAGCAAGACGTTTATGCCTGAGCTCGCGGAACGCGCAGTAGAGCGGGAACTGACGTTCGCGCAGGCGGTGCGCGAGGCGCTTGCCGAGGAGATGCGCCGGGATCCCACGGTGTGCATCATTGGCGAAGACGTCGCGGAGGCTGGCACGCCGTTTAAGGTGCTTTCGGGGCTGGTGGAAGAATTTGGCAAGGAGCGGGTGATCGACACACCGATTTCCGAAGCGGGATTTACGGGTGTGGGCGTAGGCGCGGCAATGACGGGAATGCGCCCGGTTGTGGACATTATGTTTGGAGATTTTTTGACGTTGACCATGGATCAAATGGTCAATCAGGCCGCCAAAGTTCATTACATGTCGGGCGGAAAATGGAAAGTCCCGATGGTGTTGCGTACTACGTTAGGAGCTACACGGCGTTCAGCGGCGCAACATTCGCAATCGTTGCATGCGTGGTTCAGCCACGTGCCGGGATTGAAGGTGGTGTTGCCTTCGACTCCGTACGACGCTAAAGGCTTGCTGAAGACGGCTATTCGCGACGATAACCCGGTGGTCTTTTTCGAAGATAAAATGATGTACAAAACGAAAGGGCCGGTCCCGGAAGGGGATTACACCATTCCGTTTGGCGTGGCGGACATCAAGCGCGAAGGCACCGACATCACCATCGTGGGAACCAGCAGCATGGTGCAAGTCGCACTGGGCGCTGCGGCGTTGCTGGAAGAAATCGGCATCAGCGCTGAAGTGATTGATCCGCGCACTACGTGGCCGCTCGATGAGGCGACGTTGATTGCATCCGTTACGAAAACATCGCGCGCGATTGTTGTGGACGAAGGATATGGACGTTACGGAGTGACCGCGGAAATTGCCTCAGTAATTGCTGAGGGCGCGTTTTTTAATCTTGAAGCTCCGGTGAAACGCATGGGCGCCATGCACGTCCCAATTCCTTTTTCTCCTCCGCTGGAAGATGTAACCGTTCCCACCGAACAAACGGTATTCGAAGCCGCGCGCAAACTTTGCGGCAAAGCCTGAACCGCAGCATAGGAGGCACATCGTGGCGCTAAAAACTTACGGAGCGATGGCAGTCGATTGGGAAAATCGAATTGATTTTGATCGCTTGAGAACGGAGCGCCTGGCGCGAGCCAAAGCGCTTCTCGCCAAATCCGACATGGGCGCGCTGCTGTGCTTTGACATGAACAATGTGCGTTATCTCACCGCTACACACATCGGCACCTGGGCGCAAGACAAGATCAGCCGCTTCGCTTTGTTGCCGCAAAATGATGAGCCAATTTTGTGGGATTTCGGCTCTGCAGCGCGCCACCACCAACAGAATTGCCCCTGGCTCGGCGAGCGCTCACGCCCGGGCATTCCTCTTTTGCGCGGCGCGATGTCGCCGGAGATGGGTCGCGCCGAAAATGTGGCCAAGAAAATAAAACTTGAGTTGGAGATGCGCGGGTTGCTGAGGCAGCCGCTGGGCATCGACGTGGTCGAACCGCCGATATTGTTCGCGCTGCAAAAAGAAGGCATGACCATTGTGGATGGCCAGCAATTGATGTCCGACGCGCGAGTGATCAAGACGCAGGACGAAATTTCTTTGCTGAACCATTCCGCGATGATGGTGGACGCGGCGTATGACGAATTGTACCGGGCGATGAAGCCGGGCATGAGCGAAAACCAGGCGGTCGGCTTGGCCAGCAAGGTTTTGTATGACCTGGGTTCGGAATATGTTGAAGCCGTCAACGCCATTTCGGGCGAGCGCTGCAATCCGCACCCACATGTTTTTTCCGATCGCGTGCTGCGACCGGGTGATCCGGTTTATTACGACATTCTGCATTCCTACATGGGCTATCGCACGTGCTACTACCGGTGTTTCACGATCGGGTATGCGTCGCACGCCATGATCGATGCTTATAAACGGTGTCGTGATTATCTGGATGCGTCGATTTCGCTGATTCAGCCGGGACGGACCACTGCGGAAATCGCGTCAGTGTGGCCGAAAGCGGAAGAGTTTGGTTTCCCGGATGAAGAAGCAGCGTTCGCGTTGCAGTTTGGCCACGGCATCGGACTTGCGATTTGGGAAAAGCCGGTGATCAGCCGCATGGTTTCGCTTGAGCACTCGCACGAAATTAAACCCGGAATGGTTTTTGCGCTGGAGACATTCTGGCCCTCGAAAGATGGCTGGAGCGCGGCGCGCATCGAAGAAGAAATCGTGGTGACGGAAACCGGTCATGAAGTTATCACCCGCTTTCCCGCCGAAAAATTAATGGTGGCCGGCGCGCACTATCACACCGTGGAAGGTCCCCTGGCAACCACGCGCGAGAACGAAGCTGCTCCCAGTAAACACGTAGTGAGCATGGTGGAAGCCAGCGCAAAAAGGGAGGGCGTCGCCGCTACGGACTGACGTCCGTCTAAGCCGCTGAAAAATCTATGGCCATCAGTGTGGTAATGCCAGCGCTCGAAATGGCGCAGGAAACCGGGAAGTTGCTGGCTTGGCGAAAAAAAGAAGGCGAAGCGGTGAAGAGAGGCGAACCGCTGTTGGAAATCGAAACCGATAAAGCGGTGGTTGAAATTGAGTCGCCGGGGGACGGCTTCCTTGCGGGAATTACTGCGCATGAAGGAGCGGTGATTCCAGTTGGTGAAACGATCGCGTGGCTAGTGGCAGCTGGGGAAAAAGCGCCGTCTCTAAAAGCAGTAGCGGCCCCATCGGCGAGAGCTACTAGCGCTGCACCCGCGGCAGAGCGGGCAGCTGCTGCGGCCAGGGGCGCAGCAACTACCGTGGCGCCAGCACAAACATCCGCACAAATTTCGCCGAAGGCTCGGCGGCTCGCAAAAGAGTTGGGCATTGAGACTGGTGGCTTGAGCGGAAGCGGGCCGGATGGAACTATAACTGCGGAAGACGTGCAAGCTGCCGCAGACGCAAAGAAATCTGCTCCCACCTCTTCGGCTGCGGCGGCCGCTTCGCCTTCCACTGCACAGACTGGTGAAGCGCTGAGTCAAATCGCGCGGCTGATGGCCGAGCGAATGACGCAAAGTTGGACTACTGTTCCGCATTTCTTTTTGACGCGCGATGTGGATTGCACCGAATTGATGGCTGCGCATAAACGGCTCGGGCCTGCGGTTGAGAAATCCAACGGGACGAAGCTCACCATTACCGACCTGCTGATCGCGGCAGTTGCTCGCGCTATCGCGAAGCACCCGGTCATGAATGCGAGTTGGACCGGATCGGGCATTCGCCACAATCCTGAAATAAATGTCAGCTTGGCGATGGCTGTGAAAGATGGCGTGGTCGGCGCGGTGATTCACAAAGCGGATTCCGCGAAGCTTGGTGACATCGCCGTTCAACGGCGCGACCTAACGGAGCGTGCCCGCGCGAATCGTTTGCGGCCCGCAGATATTTCGGGTGGCACATTCACCATCTCAAATTTGGGCATGTATCAAGTGGATGCGTTTGTCGCGATCACCACGCCGCCGCAAGCCGCGACGCTAGCGGTTGGCAGGATTGCCGACCGCGTCGTGGCGCTAAAGGGCAAGCCCGCGGTCCGGCCGATGATGACCATGACGGTATCCAGCGATCACCGTGTGCTCGACGGTGCGCGCGCAGCGGAATTTCTTACTACCTTAGCCGAAGCAATTCAAAAACCCGATGGATGGCTCGGTGAATAGCTTTACAGGGCACGAACCCGCCCCGGTTTCCGAAGCTATATTGCAGCCGACTGCGCCCGCGAGGGTTGTCACTGCGCACAAGAAACCGTTCTACGCGAGCCTGTCATTCCAGGTACTGTCGGCTATTTTGCTGGCTATTCTGTTGGGTCATTTCTATCCCGCCAGAGCCGTAGCGCTCAAGCCCTTGGGCGATGCATTTATCCGCTTGATCACCATGATTATTACATTGGTGATTTTCTGCACCGTGGTCACGGGCATCGCCGGCATGGAAGACATGAAAAAAGTTGGCCGCGTCGGCGGAAAAGCGTTGCTGTATTTCGAAACGGTATCCACGGTGGCGCTGTTGATTGGATTGATTGTCGGGAATGTGGTGCAACCCGGTAGCGGATGGAACATCGATGCCAAGACGCTCGATTCCAAAGCGATCGCCGATTACGCGGGCCCGGCCAAGGCGCAAAGCGTCTCAGAGTTTATTCTGCATATTATTCCCACAACGGTTACGGATGCCTTCGCAAAAGGGGACATCTTGCAGGTGCTGTTCATCTCGATTCTGTTCGGTTTCGCCCTGTCGATGGCGGGGACTCGTGGCAAGCCGCTTCTGGATTTATTTGCCGCGTTAACGCAAGCGGTGTTCGGAATTGTAAAGATCCTGATGCGCTTCGCGCCCATCGGCGCATTCGGGGCCATGGCTTTTACAGTCGGGAAGTATGGCATCGCGGCGCTGGGGCCGTTGCTCAAATTGATTGGATTATTTTATTTAACGTGCATTTTGTTTGTGATCGTAGTTCTGGGAACCATTGCGTATCTCGCGGGTTTCGGCATTTTTAACTTCCTGCACTACATCAAAGAGGAAATTTTGGTCGTCATTGGCGTGACTTCTTCGGAGGCCGCGCTTCCGACCTTAATGGAAAAAATGGAGAGGCTGGGCTGTTCGAAGGGTCTGGTGGGATTGGTGCTACCAACCGGCTACACCTTCAACACCGATGGAACCAGCATTTACATGACGCTGGCAGCGCTTTTCGTGGCGCAGGCCACCAATACACACCTTACGTTGATGCAACAACTGACGATCTTTGCGGTCGCAACGCTGACCTCCAAAGGCGCAAGCGGAGTACAGGGAGCGTCTTTTATCGCACTGGTGGCCACGCTTACGGTGGTCCCCACAATTCCGGTAGCGGGGATGGCGCTGCTGTTGGGCATCGATCGCTTCATGAGCACCGCGCGGGCGCTGGTCAATATGATCGGCAACGGTGTGGCTACCGTGGTGGTTGCGCGGTGGGAAAAAGAAATCGACGCGTCGACCTTACGCCAAAATCTCGCTACGCAAGACTTGGCGGCACAGGTTTAGGAGAACAGTTATGCCCAGAATTCGTCCTATTGAAGATGCCGAAGCAACCGAAACACAACGCCTGTTGATTGAAAGCGCCCGCGTTAACGGGGCGCCCGATCCGTTGTGCGCCAGGATTTACGTGCGCAGCGAAGCGGGGCGTAATTGGCTGCGCATGTGGAATGAATTGCTTAATGGTGGCATCCTGCCGATTCCGCTGAAAGAAGCGGTGCGCGTGCTGATTTCTACTAAACATTTTTGTGGCTACTGCTCGACGGTGCGTTCGAATGTAGCTATCGCTCGTGGCCTGACTGAAGACAAAGTGCTCGCCACCATGCATTTCGAAACCAGCGATCAATTTGATGAAAAAGAGAAGGCCGCGCTGCGATTCGCTACGCTCTTCAAAGCCGGCGACGACGCTATCGATTCCGACGCGGTGTATGACGACTTAAAGAAACATTTCACGGAAGAAGAAATTATTGAATTGGCGTTGCTGTGTGCGCAGACCGACGGCGTCGGTAAGTTCGCACGGTCGCTGCGGATGCGTACCTGGGAAGAGGCTTGTGATCTGCAGCCGTTGTTGCGTGCGCGAGCGGGAAAATCCGCCGGGAAATAAACGAGATGGATTGTCATCGTGGCTGAGCAATTCGACATTCTGGTGGCCGGCGCAGGGCACAACAGCCTTTTGGCGGCGGCCTACCTGTCGAAAGCGGGCTTTCGCTGCGTGGTGCTCGAAGGCCGGCCCATTGTGGGCGGCGGCGTCAAGAGCGCAGAACTGACTTTGCGCGGATTCACTCACGACGTTTGTTCCTCCGCTCACAATGGTATCTACGGGAATCCGGCACTGAAAAATGATGAATTGAAACTCGGCGATTACGGCCTCGAATATATTTTACCTGACCCGGTTTTTCACATGCCGTTTCCCGACGGCTCTTATCTAACGCAGTGGCGCGATCTGGACCGCACTTGCGCCGAGTTTGCAAAGTTTTCCAAGAAAGATGGTGCCGCTTACCGGCGCATGATCACCGAATACGAAACCGTCCGGCCAATTTTAAGCGAAGTGAGTTTCAATCCCATCGGATTTGGAAAGCCGCTCAACGATCGTCTTGCCGAACATCCACAAGGAAAGCTGTGGCAACGGCGGCTGGCCATGTCTGCGTGGGAGATTTTGCGGGACACGTTTGACGACGATCATTGTCGCGCGTTCATGATGGGTTGTCCGTACGCGTTGCAACCGCTGCAGGATCCTGGGAGCGCGCGTGCCGCTTATATTCCTTTACACCAGCAACGTGAGAGTCGGCCGCTTCCCAAGGGCGGTTCGGGAGCGCTGACGGAAGCGTTGTCGCGTTTCATTGAAGCGCACGGCGGCACAATCCTAACCAATAAGTGGATAACTGCGCTGAGCGTCGAGAAGGGCAGATGCACTGGCGTGGAGTGCGTCGACGGTTCGACTTATCGGGCCACAAAAGCGGTTCTCTCTACTATTCACATTAAGCAACTTGTGGACATGGCGCCCCGCGATTTGTGGGGCCAGGATTTTATCGATGGCGTGGATACCTGGGACGCGGGTTTAACGCTGTTCGCCACCAACTACGCCATGAAAGAGCCGCCCAAATATCACACTGACGCGGGGATTTTGTCGCCGGTGCACTCCGGGATAATGGCTAGCGCCGATCGGGCTTTGCACATGAGCGTGGATTACGCGACTGGCGCGGTGAACTTAACGGACCCGCCGCTACATGTGATCTGTTGCAGCCTCGCTGATCCTTCGCGAGCGCCTGCCGGAATGCACACGGTAAAAGTAGTGGCCTATCAGCCCTACATGCTCAAAGAAGGGCCGCAGCATTGGGACGCCATCAAACAAAAAGTTTCGGACGCCAATTTAAAATATCTGCAACGCTTCGCTACAAATTTGACGGACGACAAAGTGCTCGCGCGCACGATCGAGAGTCCACTCGATCTGGAGCGGATGAATCCGCACAACTGGCATGGAAGTTGTCACGCGGGCGGCTCGAGCCTGGCGCAAAGCGGTGCGATGCGGCCAATGCCCGGTTGGGCGCAGCATCGCATGCCCATTCCCGGCCTTTATCAAACGGGAGCAACGACACATCCGGGTGGTTCGGTTACTGGCGGCCCAGGGCGCAATGCGGCCGCCGTGATGCTCAAGGATTTTGGAACAAGCATTGCGGAAGTCGTAAAGAAAACCTGAAGTTCAGTGCGTTGGGATAGCGGGAGAGACGATGAAGAACATCACCAGACGCGGCTTCGTAAAAGGAGCAGCCATTGCGCCGCTGGCCGTTTCGCATTTGGGGCTCGGCTCCAATTTGAACGCGCAAGAAGCTAGCTCTACGCCGCAAGGCACGAGTCAAGCAAGCGCCGATCGCTTTGACATCGTGGTCGCTGGCGGTGGCCACAACAGTCTCGTCACCGCCGCGTATCTTTCGAAAGCAGGTTATCGCTGCATTGTGCTGGAAGGACGTCCGCTGCTGGGCGGCGGAGTAAAAACTGCCGAACTCATGTTGAAGGGTTTCCATGACGACGTGTGTTCATCGGCGCATTCCTTCCTGATGGACAACCCCATGATGCGTAACAACGAGCTGCGACTCGGCGATTATGGTTTGGAGTACATTGATCCGGATCCCATCTTCCACGTTCCCTTTGCGGACGGTATTTATTTAACGCAATGGCGCGATCTTGATCGCACCTGCGAAGAGTTTGCCAAATTTTCCAAGAAAGATGCCGACGCTTACCGGAAAATGCTGGCGGAGTTTGACGCCATTAAACCTGTGGTGATGGGCGCCACGTTCACGCCCATCGGTTTTGGCAATCCATTGAATGAAGTACTAGCCACGCAGCCGCGCGGGAAGCTGTGGCAGCGGCGCTTAGCAATGTCCGCGTGGGAAATTATTCGCGACACATTTGAAGATGAGCACACCCGCGTATTCATGCTGTTCCTGTCGCATCTAGCATCCGAGCCAGCCGACGCACCAGGTACAGGCCGGCTCGCATATGCCACGGCTCGTCAGCAGCACTCCGGCCGCCCGATTCCCAAAGGCGGTTCTGGACAGTTGACCGCGGCGCTGGCCCGCTTCATCGAAGCGCACAACGGAGTTTTGCTTACTAATAAGTGGGTGGAGCGGCTGATTATCGAAAACGGAAAATGTGTGGGCGTGGAATGCAGTGATGGCAGTTCGTATCGCGCCGACAAGGCGGTGGTTTCTACGATCCACATCAAGCACCTGGTGGATATGGCACCGCGCGAATTGTGGGGGCAGGATTTCGTGGACGGCGTCAATACCTGGCAGGCGGAAACGGCCATGTTCGTCACGCACTACGCCACCACTGAAGCGCCCACATTCAAAACGGCCGGGGGCAGCATATCGCCGTGTGAAGCTGGAATCCTAGCGAGTTCGGAGCGTGCTTTGCGCTTTGGGTATGACGACGCCAGCGGCGTGGTCAATCTTAAAGATCCGCCGCTACAAATCATCTGCTGCAGCGCCGCCGACCCCACGCGGGCCCCAGCGGGAATGCACTCATTTAAGGTGACGGGGTGGCAGCCTTACATGTTGAAGGAAGGACCGCAGCATTGGGACAACATCAAAAAAGAAGTTTCCGATGCCAATCTGAAATATCTGCGCCGCTTTTCGCCGAATTTAACTGACGACAAAATTCTTGCGCGGTTTATAGAAAGCCCACTGGACATGGAGCGCATGAATCCGCATTTCTGGCATGGCAGTGCTCATGCCGGCGCGCAAACCGCGGCGCAGACTGGACCGATGAGGCCGATGCCTGGATGGGCGCATCACAACATGCCTGTTCCCGGTCTGTATCAGACGGGGGCGACTACACATCCAGGCGGATCAGTCACTGGAGGTCCGGGCAGAAACTGCGCCACGGTGATGCTCAAGGATTTCGGCACCAGCATTGAAGAAGTAGTGAAGAAAACTTAGCAGGGGTAGCGGCACGCATTGGCACGGACACTTGATTATGGGGGCGTCGAGATTCATGGAGAGAAAAAGATCCACGGCGTTAGTGCTCGTTGCTTCAACGCTGCTCATACTGCTTGGCATTGCGACTCGAGGCTTCGCGCAGCAATCGTCCGCCGGGCAGCCGCCAGCACATAAAACTACAATCGCCAACGCGCACGCGGCCGTAAGACACTTGGTGCCCGACAATCCAAGTCCGCACCCCGCTCCCGAGCAGCCTATCCCGTACAGTCACAAGCAGCATCTCGCTTTCGGATTGAAATGCCAGGAGTGCCACACCAATCCCGGGCCGGGCAAGCTCATGACTTTTCCTAACACCGCCAAATGTATGCAGTGCCACGTGACTATCGGGAAGGACAAGCCCTCCATACAAAAGATCGCGCAATACGCGGCATCCAACCAGCAGATTCCCTGGGTGCGCGTCTATAAAGTGATCCCGGGAGTAACGTGGACCCATCGCGCTCATCTCTCGGCAGGCGTAAAATGTGAGACGTGCCACGGAGACGTGTCGCAAATCTCGGCGATGTCAGAGGTCACCAGCGTGGTGACCATGTACAGCTGTTTGAGTTGCCATGAGATGAATCACGCCAAGACTACGTGCGAAACCTGTCATTCCCGGCCAAGTTTCGAGCACACCTCGGTTGCGGATGTACGCAAAAATTAAAATTTGGGAAAAGTTATGGCTAACGCTTTGCAACTTGAAGTAAACGGCAAACGCTACACGGTGAAGTATCCGGCAGAGACTCCGTTGCTCTACGTATTGCGCGATGAACTGGGACTGACAGGCACGAAGTATGGGTGCGGGGAAGGGCAATGTGGCGCGTGCACCGTGTTGCTTGGCGGCGCACCACGCCGCTCCTGCCAGATTCCTGTCAGCGCGGCGGCGGGCCGGCCGATTACCACCATTGAAGGCCTTGAACAGAACGGCAAATTGCATCCGGTGCAGCAGGCCTTTCTGGATGCCGGGGCGTTTCAGTGCGCGTACTGCACCACGGGAATGATCATGAGCAGCGTCGGATTGCTAAAAACAAATCCGAATCCGACACCGGCGGACATTGTGCAGGGCTTGCAAGGCAACATGTGTCGTTGTGGAACGCATCCGCGCATCATGGAAGCAGTATTAAATGCTGCGAAATCTTCGCGGGAGCCGGAGCGATCGTGAAACGAGCAGATCAATTCGTTCCCGAACCAGAGCGCTTCGAATTCAGCGAAAATCCCATTCACAAATTCGAAGTGGCGCGACGCGACTTTTTTCATCTATTGGGCGCCGGAATCGCGATTTTTACTTCTGCGACACACACGTTCGCAGGACAAGAAACAGCGCCGCAATCGAAGGGATTCCACCTCGAGGAGCTTCCGACAGATATCAGCGCGTGGCTGCATATCAGCGAAGACGGCAGCGTTACAGGATTCACAGGCAAGGCGGAAATAGGGCAGAACATACGCACATCATTGGCACAAACCATTGCGGATGAGCTGCGCGTTCCGTTTGAAAGCGTTCACATGGTCACCGCAGATACTACGCTCACGCCGTTCGACGCTGGAACTTTTGGCAGCCGGTCCACTCCCAGCATGACCCCGGAGTTCCGGCGCGTCGCGTCAGCGGCGCGCGATTTGCTCGTCGCGGAAGCTGCCAAAAAATGGAATGTCGTTCGCACCGGGTTGGTCGCTGCGGACGGAAAAGTTACCGATCCTGTCTCGCGCAATTCCGCTAGCTACGGAGAGTTGGCCCAAGGCAAAACGCTGGCGCAAGTTTTGCCCGCGGACGATCCCACTACTCCGCCTACGCAATGGAAGATAGCCGGTAAAGAAATTCCCAAGGTGGGCGCGCGAGCATTCGTAACCGGAGCGCACCAGTACACGCCCGACATGCAACTGCCTGGGATGCTGCACGGCAAGGTGCTGCGCCCGCCGTCATTCGGCGCGACCATCGTTTCTTATGACGACAGCAGGGCAAGGGCAAAACCCGGCGTGACCCTTGTGCGTGATGGAGATTTTGTCGGTGCAGCCGCGCCAACTGCTTACGAAGCCCAGAAAGTTTTGGATGCGCTCAAGGTGAAATGGAAAGAAGTTCCACAGATTTCGAATCGCGAATTATTTTCTTACTTGAAACAGAATGGCGCGGCGGGCTCAGATAAACATCCAGTAAAAGAGGGTTCGTTGCAGGACGGCTACGCCAGCGCGGCACATCGTCTGGATGCCACGTACACCGTGGAATATATCGCGCACGCGCCCCTCGAACCACGCGCGGCGCTAGCGCAGTGGAATGATGGAAAACTTACGGTGTGGACCGGCACGCAGCGGCCATTCGCAAACCGCGATGAACTTGCTGCCACTTTTCATCTGCCCGAGGGCAATGTGCGCGTCATTGTACCGGACATGGGCTCGGCCTATGGAGGGAAACATACCAGCGATGCGGCACTCGAAGCCGCTCGTCTGGCGCGCGCTGCAGGGCGTCCCGTGAAGGTTGTTTGGACGCGTGAAGAAGAGTTCACCTGGGCGTATTTTCGGCCCGCGGGCATAATTGAAGTGAAAGGCGCAGTCGATTCCGACGGCAAGCTGACCGCGTGGGAGTTCGACAATTATCACTCCGGCAAGTCCGGCATAGAAACGCCCTACGTGGTCGCGAATCAGCGTGTCGAATATCACGCCGCACCGTTGGTGCTGCGCAGCGGCTCGTATCGCGGGCTGGCCGCGACAGCCAACCACTTCGCGCGCGAAACACATATGGACGCGCTGGCGCGCGCCGCGGAAATCGATCCGTTGGCTTTTCGGGTGAAAAATCTTTCGGACGTGCGGATGCGCGCCGTGCTGGAAGCCGCTGCGAAGTCCTTCGATTGGCCGCGCAAGAAAACGTCCGACGGCCAAGGATTTGGCTTGGCGGCCGGGAATGAAAAGGGAAGTTATGTGGCCACTTGCGTTGAGGTCGCGGTCGACGCTAAGGGCGAAGTGAAAGTCATCCGGGTGGTGGAAGCATTCGAATGTGGCGCGATCGTCAATCCCGATGGCCTGCGCAATCAAGTCGTGGGCGCCATTATTCAAGGGCTCGGTGGCGCTTTATTCGAAGCGATCCAATTCGAAAATGGCCGCATCCAGAATCCTCATTTCGCGGCGTACCGGGTCCCACGCTTCCGGGACATGCCAGAGATTGAAGCCGTCTTGCTGGATCGCAAAGATGTCGCGCCCGCAGGAGCGGGGGAAACCCCAATCATGGCAATCGCTCCGGCCATCGGCAATGCGATCTTCGACGCCACCGGCAAACGGCTGAACACGCTTCCGCTAGCTCCCGATGGCGTCAAGATATAAAGATGTGGTGTTGATTGACAGCATTGCCGTTGCACTCTAGGATTATCTCGATGCGGTCGTGGCGGAACTGGCAGACGCACTAGCTTGAGGTGCTAGCGCCGCAAGGCGTGGAGGTTCGAGTCCTCTCGACCGCACCATTTTTCTGCAGCAAACGGTTTACTGGCATACCGGAGTTAGTTGGTCGGTGAATTTCTGAGCTTCCATTCCCTCTCTTCCCGGTTCTGAGGCTGCATCGAGGTTATCGTGCCATCCACAGTAGATGTTCAAGATATCGAACTAATTATTGAAAATATTGGCGGGGGCGGCGGAGGAGGGAAGCCACCAGCTCGCGGCGATGGGGGAGACGACGACAGCTCACGGCGGAGGGATTCCGGGCGCGCCTCACCAAAGCGGTATTACAGCGGCATCGCGGTAGCGATTGTTTCCATTCTCATGTTTTTCATGGCGCTGGTGAGCGCCTACCTTGTTCGCATAGGCTTTAAATCCGGTTGGAATTCTTTTCATTTTCCCGCTTTCGTCTGGGTAAACACCGCGATTCTACTTGCCAGCAGTGTCACGCTGGAAATCGCCCGCCGGCGTCTAGCGCGATCGGATCGATCTGCGTTTCGCACGTGGTGGTCGCTAACCACGGCTCTCGGTCTGATTTTCCTCGGTGGACAGATCCTGGTGTGGCGCCAGCTTGTGGTTCAAGGTGTCTACCTGGCCAGCAACCCGTCGAGCAGTTTTTTTTATTTGTTTACCGGGGCGCACGCAGTGCACATCGTCGCGGGCGTAGCCGCGCTGCTGTTCGTAGCGTTTCGCAATTTTGATCACGCCAAGGTCACTCGAGCCACGGCTGCGGAAGTCACATCTTATTTTTGGCATTTTCTGGATGCGTTGTGGGTCTTTCTGGCGGTACTTCTTTACCTGGGCCGATAACCCCTGGTGAAGTAACGAGCAGGTGAAGTTTTTCTCGCCGCTCATGCTACCCTTCGGCGAATGTTTTCCAAGCGCACTGCGTGGAACCTGGAGCCCAACCCGCTAAGTGAAGCGTTGGCCAATCGGCTTTCTTCAGGCAAACCGGTAATCGACTTAACCGAATCGAATCCCACGAAATGTAGTTTTCACGTTGAGACAGAACAGATTCTGGGAGCGCTTAGTCATCCGGCAAGTGTGCATTACGACCCGGTTCCTCAGGGTTTGCTGCCGGTACGCGGCGCGGTCGTCGACTACTATCGAGCGCGCAACTGCGCGGTTAACGTCAATGACATTTTCCTGACCACCAGCACCAGCGAAGCGTACTCGTTCTTATTTCGCACTCTATGCAATGCGGGCGATGAATTGCTTATTCCTCAGCCCGGCTACCCGCTTTTCAATTTTCTTGCCGATATTCAAGACGTGACCACGGTACGCTATCCATTAATTTACGATTACGGCTGGCAGATTGATTTTCACGCTTTGCAACGCGCCATCACTCCGCGTACTTGCGGGATTATCGTGGTAAATCCAAACAATCCGACAGGTCATTTCTGCAAGGCCGACGACATGGAGCGGTTGAACCAGCTCTGCCTGGAAAGGGAGCTGGCCCTCATTGCCGACGAAGTGTTTCTGGATTTCTCCATCGGCAAACGCATGCTTCCGAGCTTCGCCTCGAACAATGAAGCATTGACCTTCACCATGAGCGGCCTATCGAAAATATCAGGACTCCCACAAATGAAATGCGCCTGGCTGATTGCGGCTGGTCCCCAAGCGCTGAAACAACAAGCGGTCGCAAGACTGGAAATGATCGCGGACACCTATCTGTCCATGAATACGCCCATGCAATTGGCTCTGCCGGTCTTGCTGGAGCTGCGTCACAATTTCCAGCAGCAATGCGCGGAACGCACCCGAAACAACCTTGCGCGACTCGACAAACTGCTTTCGACGCAACAATTGTGTACCCGCTTAAATCTGGAAGGCGGCTGGTACGCCATACTCAAGGTCCCAGTGACTGGCAGCGACGAGGAGTTCGCGCTGGAGTTGTTAAATAACCGCGGGGTGTATGTTCACCCCGGTCATTTCTACGATTTCCCCGCCGATGGATATTTGGTTGTGAGCCTGATCACCCCAGAGCTACCGTTCGCTGCTGGCATGGAGGCTTTAGTTGCTTTAATTGGCGAGAAATTCAGGAAAGGTTCTTGAGATGTGCCAGGCGAAATGGTGAGCCCAGATTTTCGCGCAACTCGATCCAATGTTCCTCTGGGATGTCCATGAATACGTCCACAACCTTGGGATCGAATTGGGTGCCGGAACAGCGCTTGATTTCGCCGCGAGCGTGAGAGAGTGGCAGGGCCTTGCGATAGGGCCGGTCGCTGATCATGGCGTCCATGGAATCGGCAATGGTAAAAATGCGCGCTCCAAGCGGTATGTCCTCGCCTTTCAATTTTCTGGGATAACCGGAGCCATCAAAAAATTCCTGGTGGGCCAGTACGATTTCGGCGGCATCGCGCAGGAAAGGTATGCGAATAAGCATGTTGTAACCAATATCGCAGTGCTTCCTCATGATCTGCTTTTCTTCGTCGTTCAAAGGACCGGGCTTGCGTAGAATGCTGTCGGGGATGGCCATCTTTCCAATGTCATGCAAAAACGCCGCTCGGGCCAGGATCGGGAGGTAGGTCCCTGGCACGTTCATTTCTTTCGCGATCTTAATGCAAAACGCCGTCACGCGCTGGCAATGGCCCTCCGTTTCGGCATCTTTTAAGTCCAGGGCGCTGCCAAGTGCCTCCAAGGTGTCATCGTAGGATTGCTCCAGCTGCGCAATTGCCCCGGTCAATTGCACCGTGCGCTCTTCAACCAGTTGCTCAAGGTTGCGCTGGTAACTGCGGTTCTCGGTGATCAGCCTGCGGTGTTCCAAGGCTCGCCCCACGCCCAGAAACAACTGATCCTTTTCAAACGGCTTCAGGATGTAATCGTAGGCGCCCCTGCGAATGGATTCCAGCGCAGTGGAAATATCATGAATCGCGGTAACCATGATTACCGGAACCTCTGGATCGTACTGGCGCATCCACTCCAGCAGCTTGAGGCCATCCATCTCCGGCATGATCATGTCGCTTAAAACCAGGTCCGGCGTGGAGCGTTTCACTTGCTCCTGAGCCGCTCGACCGTTGGGCACGCTGGTGCAGTGATAGCCTTTGGACTCCAGCATGGTCGAGACCACTTCGCGAATTGCTTCCTCGTCATCTACGACCAGGATATTTTCCATCTCCACATCAGTTGGCACTTGGGTTGGCTCCCTGTAGTCATTATATGGGACGGCACACCCCGAATGGCGAAGCCTTGCCTAGTAAGAAAATAGCGTGTTAGCGTCGCGATAGGCTTCTCTCTTATAGCATTTGTGGTCCATTCGTGAGTCTCCCGCCGTAGCTGCCCAGCTCGAAGTACGGCAACTCCGCGTGGAAAGGGCGCATCGTGTTAGAAAATCAAGGCCTGTTAAGCATCGCTTTCTTTGAAGCCGCGTCCTCTATTGTTCTGCTGGTTTTGTTTCTTCTCTTTCGTCGGGATCATCATTCCAATTATTTCCGCTCCTGGCTAATTGGTTGGTCTGTCTTCACCTTGACTTCCATGAGCGAAGCAGCCCTGGCGATCACACCAGTGCGGGGCATCGGGGTCATGCTCGTCGTAGGGCATGTGGCCAGTGCACTGTTATTCCTGATAGCGGTCATCCAGTACACCGTGGCGTCTGATCGATTGCATTGGCCGATTTTTCCACCGATGGCGTTGATCCTTGCAACGGTCTTCTATCTCGAGGCCAATGGACAGCACATCCTTCTGGGTCGCTGGGCCACCGCTATCGTCGAAAGCGTAGTGCTGCTGGTGGCCGGCTGGTTGCTGTGGCGCGGCCGAGCCGCCCACGAGCGATACGCTTCCGGACACGGTGCAGAGTTGCTCGCAGGCTTGCTTTTTGCCTGTGGTCTCCACGGCCTAGACCGACCGTTGTGGTCGGAATCGCCTGTATTTCTCCTGCGAATGGCCTTTGACGATCTCTTAGGTGTGGCGATGGGCATCGCCATGATCGTGGTGGTGCTGGAGAGTGGCCGTGCGCGCACAGACGAATTAAATGACAAGATGCGCCGGCTCACGCTACTAACGACCGCTAGCACCCAGAGCCTTTCCGTTCGCGAACTTCTCGACAGCGTACTGATTCAAGTTGTGGAAAGTTTGAGCGCGACGCACGGCCTGATTCGCCTGATCGAAGGAGAAGGGTCCGCGGCGCAAGTAACAGTACATGCCTCTGTGGGATTTAGTGAATCATTCCTGGGCGGATGCGCCCAATTGCAGCTGACGGAGCCGTGGTTGTCAAAGTTATTTCACGGAGAGTCCTCAGACTTCCTGCGTTTATATCCCGAGACCGATCGAGATATATGGCCGAGTGTGGCCGAGCCGGCGGTAAAAGAAATGGTTACGATTGTGCTTCGCGGCAAGAGCGGCCCACTGGGAATTCTCGGCGTGGGCACCACGCGAGAGAAGCGCTTCCAATCAGATGAAATCGTATATCTCGTTAACATCGGCAACCTTCTCGGTTTAACCCTGCAGAACGTAAATTTCTTCGAGCAACTCACTACCGTTCAAAAGCAGTGGGCTTACACGTTTGACTCCATCGGCGATCCGATCCTGGTGCACGACGGACAAGGCCGTATTCTGCGCGCGAATCAGCGGTTGAGCCATCTGTTGGGCAGGGACTTCAAGGCGCTGATAGGTCGCACGGTTACGAACCTGCTGCCACGCAATGGCGTGAACTTCGACATCTGTCCTTTTTGCGAAGGCGTGGCCGGCGAAGGCGACGATCCGGACCCTTGGCTACGAGGCTATTTTCTGGCCTCAAATTCCACTTTCTCCGATGCCGCGGGAAATCCACTGGGCACCGTCCATGTTCTTAAGGACATTACCGATCGCAAGCGCGCGGAAGAAAAATATCGCACTCTGGTCGCGAACGTACAGGAAGGGGTATTCATTTCCACTCCGCAGGGGCGCTTCCTGGATTTCAACGACGCGCTGCTTCGAATGACCGGTTACGATTCCCGCGAAGAACTGCTCAACATCGACATCGCCGGTTCTCTTTACGTAAACGCTTCTGACCGCGAGCGGCTGAAAAGACTGCTGCATGAACATGGCAACGTCGCGGACTTCGAATTCGATATGCGTCGTAAAGATGGGGAAGTGCGAAGCGTGCTCGAATCCTCTGTCGCCATCCGCGACAATTCTGGGAATGTCACCGCCTACCAGGGATTCGTGCTGGACATCAGTGAACGAAAAAGAGCTGAGCACGAAATCCGTCGCAGAAATCGCGAGCTCATGGTATTGAACTCCATCGCTCAGACCCTCACGGAATCCATGGATCTGACCGATTCGCTGCGCAGGACACTGACTCAGCTGTCCGAGTTGTTCGGACTGGATACCTCATCCATATTTCTCTTCGATGAGAGTGGCACCACGTTGCGGCGCGTCGCGGGCGTCGGTCAGCGGTCGGACTATGCGCGCCACCTGCCGCCCGTCGCGCTACAACCAGAGTTGCTGGAGCACATTAAAGCTGTACACGCGACCTTTCTATCCTCTCACGGGCTTGCGCTGCCGCAGATTTTTCGCGACGCTTTGACCAAAGAGGGGATCGTTTCTTCTTACGTGGTAGTGCTTTGGTCTAAGGGTCGGCCTCTCGGCGGACTGGTGGTGGGCAGCCGTACCGCGCGTGAATTTTCTCCCGCCGACGCCAACTTGCTCATCGCCGTTGGTAGCCAGATCACCAACGCTACGGAAAGAGCTCTGTTATACGACGAGTCGCGCCAGGCTTATCAGAACCTTCGCCGTACCCAGGAACAGCTTTTGAATAGCGAGAAAATGGCAGCCGTCGGGCAGCTAATATCCGGGGTTGCTCACGAATTGAATAATCCGCTGACCGCCATTCTCGGTTACAGCCAGTTACTAAGCGCCAGCGGCCAAATGGGCCCACAGGGGATTGAATATTCCGCAAAGCTTTACAAGCAGGCGCAGCGCACTCATCGCATCGTGCAAAATTTGTTAAGCTTCGCCCGCCAGCATAAACCGGAACGCCTTCCTACCAGGATGAATCACATCCTCGAAGACACCCTGGCGCTGCGGGATTACGACCTGCGCATGAGCAACATTCGCGTACATCTAAATCTGGCCCCAGACCTTCCGGTGATGTCCGCGGATCCTCATCAACTGCAACAGGTTTTTCTCAATATGGTAAACAATGCCGTTGACGCAATTTTGGAAAGCTCCACCGATGGCGATTTGTGGGTCACTACGCGTTCCGACAAGACCAGAGTTTTTGTGGAATTTACCGACAGCGGCCCCGGCGTACAGGAGGCCTCTCGCGTTTTTGATCCCTTCTACACCACCAAGCCGGTAGGCAAAGGAACCGGTCTGGGCTTAAGCATCTGTTATGGAATCGTCACCGAACACGGCGGCACCATTCGCGTCCGCAATCTGCCTCATCGCGGTGCTTCCTTTACCATCGAATTGCCCCTGGACGGTTCTCCCACGTCGCTGAGTGGAGACTCACCGGCCGACAGCAGTGAAAGACATGGGTTGATTCTCTGCGTCGATTCCGATCACGCCATTTTGCAATCCTTGAACGGAATCCTCGATGCGCACGAGTACGAAGTTCACACTGCTAAAAACCGAGATGAGCTCCATGCGCTTATCGACAAATACGATTTTGACATTATTCTTGCGGATTGCGATGTTGCCGATGCCCATCTCACAAAAAGCTTCTTCGACTGGCTTATCGAACAGAGACCCGCGCTTTCTCAACGGGTAATCAGGATGTACACTCCGGGCTTGCAGAATGAAGCCTTTGACGAAAAGGCCACGGCTGGGTTTGTTCTAAAAAAACCGCTGGATAAGACGAAACTGCTGGATACCATCAATGTGCTGCTAGCCACCCGCGTCCAACCCACCGCGGTTGTGAGGTAAGAACTCCGCGCCTAAAGCCGCCCGCGCACCGAGCTCGCTCATGGCGGTCTCCATTCGAATCGTCAAGCCACTGACCATATTGCTGAGACTCCCGATGGCCTTCATTGGGCCTACGCCACTGACCAGTCGGAAGTAAATCAAATAATATCGGTACCAAAATTCCAGGTTTAACCGCAAACCCTGAGCCTCCTGCGCGACTGCAAGGTTGGGCGACATCGCGGCAACCATGCGAGCAAGCCTTAACAGTTTCTCGAATTCGGCCCGCAAACAAGCTAGATAATTAAGTGCAATGCGCCGCCGTTCCTTTTGGATTCGCTTGGCAAGCGCGGGGTATCCCAGGTTTTTAAGATATACAAAATCCGAATCTGCCAACGCCTGTTTGATCTGTGGCAGCTTGGAAATATGAATGCACTCTCGCTCTCGGCTTTCCTTTCGGACGACTTCTGGGCGTTTGCGCGTCGCCGAAAATACCAACCACGCCATCGCCAACAGCAGCAGACCTACACTCGCAAACGCCGCTATGGAATAGTTCACTGCTTCGGCCCCTGTATTTTCCAGAAATTCATCAAGCGTCTGTTTATGGCCTGAAGCTGAGCATTAATGTCAGGGGAAATATCCCTGTATTCCGCATCCGTCAGAAGGGTTGGCTGCTGCTGTGTAGCCGGAGCCGGCTGTGACAAGGCGCTCCCCCATAGGATTAGCACTAACAAATAAGCGGACATCGAAAGGGTTTGCCACACCGGCCAGTAATGGAGGTATTGCGCATAAGAGTAGCCGTGTAGAACGGCATTAATCAGAATTTTGGCGCATGAGTACCAGCAGAAACCTGACAACAACACCTTATAAACAGGTTCCACTCGAATTGGGTAGTAGTGGAGTAATCCAAGGCAAAGAATAAGCGCAACAGCAAAAACGATGTGATAGCCACTGTCAACCTGCATAACGAACACTTGAGCATCGGAGCGTGAAAAGATCGCAACCAGAGTTAATACCACCGGGCAAGTGAATGCCAGAAGCCGCCATGTCATGCCCCAAATGCCGCGATACGACCTCAGAACCAGGCGCAACAATTCGACCGTGGCGCACAACCGGGCCGCAAGAGTGATGGCCTCCGACACCCACCCGGCGATGTAACTTACATTGGATGCCTCGCCGTAGTAGTGATAAATCGCGTATAGAGCAACCGCTTGGCAAAGATTTAGTGCGATATAAGCGCTGAAGAGAGGAAGTCTACGAAAATAACCGCGAATGACGATCAGTGCGCCCACGACAAGGTGCAACAAAAAGGTGCCGGCCCACAGGTAGTTGACGATCGGGGGCAAATTCGAGCTCACGCGTGCATGCTAACATGTTTATACCTTTATAGTAAGCAAGCGAACGAACTCTACCCTGGGGGCAAGGTTTGCAAAGATTCCGGCAGCAGGTGCAGCGTAGGAGGGTCCACAGCCGCCACTCAAGTTGCGGACCCTGCTAGCCTAAGCAACAAAAGCCGGCGGCTGGGGCGGTGGTGGCGGTAATGGGCTTCCTTCCGCGATGTTAACGTTCTTGCTGTAATTGACGAATAAGGCTACGGGCATTACCATCAATCCGACAAGCCCCAGGACTGCGGCGAGATACCATTTGTTTCTGTTCATGGTGGAGCCTCCTGGGCTCACCATGAAGGGAAACAGGAAAGACCAACATTACCGGCTTAAAAAGTTCTGCCTACGGAACAGACCGGTCCTTTATGGAAGCACTCACACAACTGCAACAAAACCGCCGGATCATTCAAGATTTCACCATGACTACTCTGGCGGGAATCCCCAGCCTTCTTTCGCGCTTGACCTATATCGCTTCGTTGCGGGATTTATCCAGCGGGAGATATGAACATGCTGGTCTCGCGACGCTCTACCCGGACTCCGCCGTTCAACAGGCCTTGGAGATTTGTCATGAGCAGGTCTTTGAGAAAATCCTGGAGACACCACTAGCTAACCAGGAAGCGGACTTGCGCGCGTGTTTGGAAGCTATGGGGGCCGGCCGCGACGCCAGTGCCGTCCATTGGCAGCGCATGGAAGCTTATCGGGTGTTGTTGCCGGAATACGCTCCGGGTTATCTCAAGGAGCTTTTCTGTTCGAACCTGCGTGTGCTGCTGGAAATACTTCAGAACAATTGTTCCACGGTTCGTTCAACCGGGTAACCACCCCAGTCACCCGGCCGACAATTTCGGCTTCGTCCGGCGTTTCCCACCACTCCGGCATGCAGCGTGATAGGGGATGCGGTTGCATCACTAGCTTAGAGCCGTCCTGGTGAAACCATCCGCAGCGGTAGCCTTCTCGCACTTCCACAAAGAACAGCGGACGGTCATACTCCGACGTCCAATCCAAGTCCCGTATTCGCCGCATGGACACATCCACCATGACGATACTTCCGGGCCGCAGCAACGGGGTCATACGCCGGTCTTTTAAGCCGATGTACCCGTAACGATATTTTTGATGGCCGTCGAGCAGGGTGCCTTCTAAGTTACCCCACTGCTCCACCATGCGCGAAAGATAGGTGGTGCGTGCAGGGTCAAAAGCGGGATCAAATCGCAGTGGCACGCGCAGGGTCGCCGGTGGCGAGCCCAGATGGGTCTGCGGAGCAGGAAACATCGCCCCGTCCGCGAAAAATTCGTCGACCGGAATCTCATACCAGCGGAAAATCTCCGCGGGATTTAAATGGTAAACCACCGCAAGCGCGTACAATTTATGCAGTCCGGGCACCACATTGCGGTTTTCCATGTCGGCCAGCCGGCTGATGTGCAGAATGAATTCCGGCTGGCCCCGCTTTGCGGCAATCTCGTAGCTGCACCGCTCTACGTCGCGATACGTTAATCCCAACTGCTCGCGGACGCGCCGCAAGCGTAGGCCTGGTAGCATTTTCTCCTCAGCTCAGCAACACACACGAGCAGGGTACACTACTATTACCATCTTGTTAAGAATACGGAACAACGACTTTTGACCGTAGAATTCGATTACGGCTATCCCGCGAAAGAACTCTTGAATCTGTTATTCTGCAAAAACCATGTTCTTTTTGCGGAATCCTGTTTATGGTCGCGCGACAGTTTGGGCCGTGCTGGTTCTTTCCGTCACCAGCGGTGGCACCTTAGCACAAAAATCTCCGGCCCTCACTGCTCCGGATTCTGCCAAGTCCGCCGCCGCTGCTGAATTCACCGCCGCTGCCGACGAAGTCCTCGCGCAGATGAGTGAAATCACCGGCCTGAAACTGCGCACCCCAGTTAAGAAGACTCTTCGCTCCCGGGAAGAAATTCGCGCTTACGTCATCAGCGAAATGAATGAGGACAAAGAGCCTGCCGAGCGCTACGCCTCTGCTCGCAGTGCGGAAGCATTTGGTCTCCTGCCTAAGGGCTTCGATATCGATTCGTTCATGATCGATCTTCTGACCGAACAGATCGCCGGCCTCTATGATCCCAAGGCCCACGAATTTTACATTGCTGACTGGATTCCATTGGCGGATCAAAAAATGGTGATGGCTCACGAGTTGACCCATGCTCTCGAGGATCAGCACTTTCAGATTGAAACGTGGGTTAAAGCTGCCAGGCCTAACGATGATGGCGAACTCGCCAGAGAGGCGGTCCTGGAAGGCAGCGCCATGGCCGCCATGATCGATTATTTGCTGAACGAAAGCGGCCGATCTCTCAAGGACCTGCCGGACATCGATCCTTCCGTGCTTGTCGGTGATATGGGTGCTACGCCAGCGCTAAAAAAGGCACCCCCGTTTTTGAAAGACGCATTGGTCTTTCCGTATTTTGCGGGTCTTACATTTTCCGCTGATCTGTTGAAGAGCAATGGCTGGAAAGACCTTCCAATAGTTTTTTCCAAACCGCCCATTTCTACGCAGCAAATTATGCATCCCGCGCTTTATCATTCGGGCAAAGCACCTTCAACGGAGAATTTGCCGGATGTCGGCAAATTGCTGGGTCCGGACTGGACCAGGCTGGAAGAAAACGTCATGGGCGAGTTTGGTTGGAAAGAAGTGCTGAAACAGTTTCTTGGCGAGGACCGCGCTAAAACTCTTGCCGCGGCATGGGACGGGGATCGTTATGTGGTCTACGAATACAAACGTACCAAACGGTTGGTCCTCGTAAGTCTGCTGCGTCTTAACAACACCGCCGAAGCGGTACGTTTTTTTGGCCAATATTCTGAGGCGCTGGAGAAAAAATACGATCAGCGCTCGAAGCTTTTTCGACGGCCGAACTTCTTTTCCTTCGATTCGATCGAAGGCGGCGTTTATCTTCGATGCCTTGACGCCGAATGCCTGAGCGTCGAAGGAACTACTCGCGCCCTACTTGACGGCGTCACGAAAGCGATTGGCTGGCCCGCTTCACCGGAACCCCCGCTCGATCCCGCCAAGCCTGGTGGCATAACCGTAACCAGCCTTCCGAATCGCGAGTTAGGCCGCGCCGGTGGCTCTGGTTTCGCCCAGCGACAGTAGTTTCCCGGTCCGCTTTGATAACCGTCCCTCCAGACGCTTGATTCGCTTCAGCGACAAATCTTCGCGCCGCGCAATCCCACGCTGTGCAAGAAAGTTGGCGCCGTTAGCCTGTGGATGCAATAGCCTGCGAACGCGGTGGGCAAACTCCAGCGCGCGTTCATAATTCTTGACGCGCAGTTCATAGTGAATTGCCAACTGCTCGCAGGCGTGAATGGCATCTCCGGAGTTGTCCAGAATTTCATGCCAAAGTTCCGCAGCGCGTTGATGCTCGCCTTTTCGTTTGGCCATTAGCGCCAGGTCGTACTGAGCCCGGGAATGAAACTCTATCGGCAGACCCAGGTCGACGGCTTGAGCGCAGGCAACTTGCGCGCGGCCTTTATCGCCGCGTCGATGCAAAAACTTCGACAGCCCAAACAGATCCAAGCCGTGCATCTCCTCCTCGGGATTGGTCTCCTCGGCTAGCAGTGCATTGATTTTTCCAAAGAGCGCCGCCAATCCTCGAAGATCCATTTGATTGTGGCGCGCGACCCCAAGCAGCGGTTCCGGCGGCCCGCCACGAAGGTAATCAAAATAAAACTGGGGAATGAACTTCGAGGACACGTCACCTTGTCTGTGCCACCCAAGCTGCGCGGGGTTCAAGACTTCACGCTCCAGATCGGTAAGCCGAACCGTTCCAAGGCGAAATTTCCAGAGCGCGCGAGCAGGATGAAGCAAATCCAGATGAGCGGCCAGGCTCGGCACCGCAATCGAACGAGTCATTCGAAACCGATTTTCAAGAAGGGGCCAATCGAATGTTTTTCCATTGAAGGTCACCAATACCGGCCGCTCAGCCAGCCGTGCGGCAAGCTGGCATAACACCGAATGCTCCTCGGCAAAATCGCGCATGAATAATTGCTCGACTTGCAAACCGCCGGCATCCCACCAAGCCAGGCCAATCAGGAAGGCGTAAGTTCCGGTGCCGCCAGCGAGTCCGGTGGTTTCGGTGTCCAGAAAAAGCCATTTTTCAGGATTTTCCAACGCAGTTCGCGCACGCCGCGAAGTCGCTTCATCACGTTGTTGGGAAAGAAGCTGCAAACAGGTTGAGTGAGGAGCAACAAATTCCGGCGTGGAAAACCAGTTTCGCACGGCAAGATGCTCACCAAATCGGTTGGTGGATACCCCGGCGCCAAGCAGTCGCGCCATAGTGTCTTCTTCGCAAGGCTCACGTAGGGTTGTAGATCGTACCGCCGGTAGTCGCGCAGGTTTTAATGCCGCCAGGCGTGAGAACCTGTGATCGAGGGTAGCCATCTATCGGGCCTCGCCGTTCGAATTGCAAAGCCGGTCTAAGATAGCCAGC
The DNA here is from genome assembly GCA_035568155.1 of Verrucomicrobiia bacterium. GTDB lineage: Bacteria > Acidobacteriota > Terriglobia > Acidiferrales > UBA7541 > Acidiferrum. The sequence continues at coordinate 47,189 of DATMOS010000071.1, forward strand.
GCAGCCTCCTTGGCCCGCGGCGCCAGATCGCCCGCAGGTCCGACACACGAAGGACAGCCCTGGGCGCATGAACACGCGACGATCAACTGACGCGTCCGCTGCATGAGAATGTCATGTGCGCGGTAAAGCGGCTCAGAAAAGCCAATTCCGCCCGGATAAGCGTCGAACAAATATAAATTGGGCTCAAAGAATTCCTTGGCATCCTGCGAAATGCGATTCCGCAGTTGCACCGCTTCCATGGCCATCTCTTGACCGTCGGGATACGGCGGCTTTTCTCCGACGGCGGTCCCCAGATCGCGCCAGTCACACATCAGCAACAGCGTGGCAACGGAAGCGAGTGCGTGCAGCAATCCAAACATCCCACTTTGCCGCTCGCTGATCGTAAAGGGCAGCGACTCCAGCAACGGCCGCTCCAGCGTGATCCAATAAGATGTGGTGTGCATCTCGTTTTCAGGTAATTCCAGATTCCCTGCGCCAATATTTTCGTTGGTAAAAAACTTGATTTTCTTGAAGCCAATCACCTGCGAGCGAACCAGCACGTCTCCGAAAGAACGCAGCGCTGGAATTTCAGGAAGGGAATCACTTGCCCGCGTATCAGCAGCGCACTCCAGGATGCGCACCTGGGTGTAACGAATCGCGTCGGTGTAATAATCCACATCCACGCGCTTGACGTAGGCCTTGCGCTCTTTGAAATCCAGATGCTCGACGTGATATTGCAGCCCTCCGTGGATATAAATGGCCTTTTCGTGCACGGTAGTCAGCGCGCTCGAAAAATCAACTTCGCCGATCACCGTTGGAGACCCGGTAATGTCGATAATCACGAAATTGTCGCTGGTCACCGAACGCAAACTCACCGTATCGGCGGGATAGGCTTCCTGGGTCCAATGATAGTTTTCGCCTGCGCGGTGTAAAAAGCCTGCTTCGGCCAGTCGCGAGCAAAGGTCCTGAACATCTACATCACCAAAGCACTCCCCGGGGCCAATCGGCAATTCAAACGCCGCACATTTCAAATGATTGATGAGAATTTCCAGATTGTCGGGTTGAATAAACGCGTGTTCTGGAGTATTGCCAAAAAAATAATCGGGATTCCGCACAATAAATTGGTCTAACGGCGCAGAGGAGGCCACTAAAACGGCGCAGGAACTGCCGCTCCGCCTGCCCGCTCGTCCCGCGCGCTGCCACGTTGCCGCAATCGTTCCCGGGTAGCCAGCCATGACCACGGTATCCAACGAGCCCACATCAATGCCCAGTTCCAACGCGCTGGTAGAAACCACTCCGCGAATCTGGCCGTCGCGCAGCCCGTGTTCGATCTCCCTGCGCTCATTCGGCAAATAGCCGCCGCGATAGCCGCGAATCTCCGCGCTTCGGCCAGGCTGCTGCGGATTAGCATGTTGCAAGTACGTGAGCATCAATTCCGTGTGCAAACGCGAATTAGCAAAAACCATGGTCTGCAAATCGCGTTTTAAAAACTCCTGCGAAACGCGGCAGGCTTCGTTGATGTAGCTTCGCCGAATCCCCAGGGCTCGATTCACCACTGGCGGGTTATAAAACACAAAAGTTTTTTCCGCGGCTGGCGCGCCGTTGGTATTTAAAACTTCTACGTCCGTCTCCAGCAGCTTGCCCGCAAGCTCCCCCGGATTGGCGATCGTCGCAGAGCAGCAAATAAATTGCGGATGGCAGCCATAAAAATTTGCAATGCGCCGCAAACGTCGCAGCACATTGCAAAGATGGCTGCCGAATACACCGCGGTAGATATGAAGTTCATCCAGCACGATATATTTCAAATTCTCAAAGAGTCGCGTCCATCGCGTGTGATGAGGAAGAATCCCGGTATGCAGCATGTCCGGATTGGTCAGTACGATGTGGCTTCTCTCGCGAATCGCTTTGCGTGCATCGCTGGGCGTGTCGCCATCGTAGGTGAAGACCCCAAACCTGTTGTCGAGCCGTTGATTCAAATCATGAATTTCAGCTAACTGATCCTGTGCCAGGGCTTTGGTGGGGAACAAATAAATTGCGCAAGTATCGGAATTTTCTAGAATGGCGTCTATAACCGGCAGGTTGTAACAAAGTGTTTTTCCCGACGCCGTGGGTGTAACGATGACAATGTTTTTGCCATCGTGCGCTGCCTCTGCAGCCGCTGCTTGATGGCTGTAGAGCCTCTCGATGCCCTTGGCCTTATAGGCTTCGCGCAAATCCGAATGAACCCAGGTGGGAAATTGCGCCCATTGCGCGACGCGCGCAGGGAAGTGCCGCACGGCGGTAAGAATCTCTCCGTCGCGATCGCGTAAAGCAAAGCCGTCCAGCACCTCGCGTACGCGAGTAATCGATGAGGTGTCCGCAGCCGCGCGAACGGCCAGAGATTCGGGCATAATTCGGCCTCCAAAGTGGTTCGCCTTTTGTTCGCCAACGCTAACACGGTGCGATACACCGTGCAACAGCAAATCAGGTGGTGCGCAGCCGAAGAATAAGGATCGCGCCGATAGCGAAGAGAATCGCGGAAACTGCGAAAGCGGTTTGTACGTTTACAGCACTCCAGAGAAAACCGATAACCATGCTTGATATAAAGTCGCCACCGGCGTTTACAGCCGCCAAAGTGCCAAAAGCCATTCCATGCTGCTCCTTGGGCACGATCTCGGCCGCCAGCGAATCCTCCAATGCTTCTTCCGTGCCGATGTACAGGCCGGCCAAAATAAAAATCAAGCCAAGTAACCAAAGTGATTGTGTGGCCAGGCACAACAAAACGGCCGTCACCACCGCGAGACCATATCCCACGGCCAACACCATTTTGCGCTGTCTGACGTGATCGCTCAGCCACCCGCTCAGGTACGCCGAGCCGGCGTAAAACACATTGTGAATGGTGTACAGGCCGACGGCGAGGCTCGCGGCGCGGGCAGGTCCGTGCAACGGCGAAAGCATGCGGGACGCGTACAAAATCAATAGGGTATGTGAAAAATCGCCAGCACCAAAAATGCCCACGCCTAAAAGTAATCTGCGAAAGGGAATAGGCAACGCGCGTATTCCGCCAAAAAATGATTGCCTGGGCTTTGCGACAATCGGCTTTTCCCGCACCAGTAACCAAAACAAAACAGCAGCCAATAAGCCCGGCAGCAGCGTCCACAAAAATACTTTGCGATAGGAATGTCCGGTAACCTCCAGCAGCCATAAGGCGGTCAGCGGCCCGACGATTGCTCCCACCGTGTCCATCAATCGTTCCAAACCAAAGGCTCGGCCATAAGCGCCCGGCGGAGTATCGGCGGCCAACAAGGCCTTTTTGGCCGGCGACCGAATGCCACGTCCTAGCCATGCCGCCGTCCGACCGAATAACACGTGGTAGGCATGTGTAGCGAACGCAAACGACGCGGTAGCCAGCGCAGTAAATGCATAACCCGCGACCGCCAGAGGTTTGCGATGTTTCAATCGATCGGTGAAATGCCCGGACGCCAGTTTTGCAAAACTGGATAGTCCGTCGGAGATGCCTTCGATAGCTCCAAGCCACGCGGGCCCAGCCCCAATAACGGCGAGAAACGCCGGCAACACCGCCGTGGCGGTCTCGTGACTCCAATCGCTAAAAAGGCTGGTTAAACCGACGCCCAGAATGGTGCGATTCAGCCACGATCCTGTTTTTTGTTCTTCAGGCATTCCGAAATTATGGCAGGCCATCGCCGGTTTTCATCCGAAGAAAAACAAGCTTACCGTTCATCGCTTGGCAGCCCGGTAAAGAATGACGCGAACTTTTTCAAGGGTAATCAGTCCGCCCTCCACCATTTCATCCAAGCGCGGCAGAATTTTCTCGATACGTTCACTGGTATCGATGACCTCGAGAATAATCGGAAGATCCTGCGACATTCGCAGCAACTTATCGGTGTGATACACGCTGGACCCGCCAAATCCTCCGACCCCGCGCAGGACCGTTGCACCCGAGAACCCCTCTTTCCGTAACATTTCTACAATCGCATCGTGCAGTGATTTTCCGCGCCATTTATCCGACTCTCCCACGTGGATGCGCATCAGCACACGCTCGCCTTCAAACTTCTCATGCGTCATGGTCATCTCTCCGCGCGTATCTAAAATTTGTTAGCCAGCCGAATGCCCGCCATTGATAGAAACAATCCAGCGACAACGCTCGCTGTTATATATGCCGACGCCCGCAGCCATTCGCCGTCTTCCATCATTTTGGCGGTTTCCCATCCAACGCTTGAGAAAGTCGTATACCCGCCAAAAAATCCCACGGCAATAGCCACGCGCCAGTCCGGCGAAATCACCATGCGGTTCATGGTGAATTGTGCAATCAAGCCGAGAAAAAAGCAGCCGGTGAGGTTCACGAGTAACGTGCCGTATGGAAAGGTTCCGCCAGTGCGGACCTGCACGACTCCCTGCAAGCCATAACGGGCCAGGGTGCCGACGGCTCCGAATAGGGCGATCAACAAAATCTTCAAGTGCACTCCAATCCGCAACGTCAAGACTTCAATGCGCGAAGTAGACCCCTAAAAACAAAAAACTCCTGGCGCCGCCTGGCAGCCAGGAGTCATCAGATCCAGAAAAGTTTATCCGGAACGGTTATGGCGAACTCCATCGCCGTAAGATTTTGTCCAGTCTAACACTTTCCACAAAATGCCAAAGTCATTTTCGGCCCTCTGAATAGTTGTAGACGCCCCGACCGGATTTTCGGCCGAGCCGGCCCTCCTGCACATATTGTTTCAGCAAATGGTTGGGTCGATATTTTTCTCCCAGCGTTTGATGCAGGAATTCAAGAATGCTCAACCGCACGTCCAGCCCTACAAGATCTACAAGCTCAAATGGGCCCATGGGGTGATTCAGGCCGAGCTTCAGCGCCTTATCAATATCTTCGGCCGAGGCGATTCCAGCCTCCAGCATGGCAAAGGCTTCATTGCCAATGAGCGCGTTCACGCGCGTGGTGATAAAACCAGGTGACTCCTGCACCAGCACCACTTCCTTGCCCATCCGCCGGCCAACTTCCGTACAAACATCCACCGTATTCTGGGAAGTGAGCGGGGTCTTCACCATCTCGATCAACTTCATCTTTGGGACGGGATTGAAGAAGTGCATGCCAATGCAGCGTTCGCGAGAAACAGTGAGGTCGCTCATATCGCTGATGGACAGCGACGAGGTATTGCTAGCAAAAATCGCGTCTGGCTTTGCAAATTTGTCGAAGATGGTGAACAACTCCATCTTCATTTCCATTTCTTCGGGCACCGCTTCGATGATGAGGTCGGCGTCGCGAATCGCACCTTCCACCGAACTAGCGGTTGCGATCAACGATAATGCGTGATCGCGAATTTTAGCGTCTACTTTACCGCGGGACACTCCCTCGTCGAAAGACTTCGTAATCCAGCGCGTGCTTTCCTCCAACATTTGCGGGGAAATATCTTCCAGCACGGTGGAGTAACCACCAAAGGCAGCAGCGTAGGCGATGCCTCTGCCCATGATACCGGCACCAATCACCGCGATGGTTTTTATGTCTGGATTCATAACGCTCGCCAACTGCTACTTCACGAGCTGCTTGTAAGCGTCTTCGTCGTAGCCTAGAACAAGGCGCTTTCCGCGCATAACCACGGGCCTGCGAATGAGGTTGGGTTCTTCGGCCATTAATCGGATGGCCTCCGCACGTGTAGGCGGGTAGTCTTTCATATTTCTTGTGCGATACAGCTCGTTGCGCGAGCTTAAGAATTGTTTGTGGTCGTGCTCGCCGATCAGTTCGTCCAACTCAACTTTACTGAGTTTTTGCTTGTCGAGACTGCGCAACTCCAGCTCCGCACCCAGTTTCTCCAGGTAGGCTTTCGCTTTTCTGCAGGTACTACACGTGGGTTTTTGCAAAAACTTAATTTTAGCTTTGGGCATGAAAGCTCCGAAAAGGGAAGTGGTCAACCGGTACATCGCTAATTTTAGCGCGGGATATAGCTCAGTAGCGAGGTACGTGGGGATCCACATCGGTGGACCATCGCTCAATGCCGCCCGATAACGACTTGGCCTTTTCAATGCCCTGGAACCGCAGCCAAGCCGCGGCGTCCAGGCTGCGCATACCATGGTGGCAATAACAAATTACTTCATCCACGCCGAGAAGGCCGCCCACGTTTGCCGCCAGAGAACCCAGCGGCATCAGTTTCGCCCCTTCGATGCGGCACAACTCGTATTCCCACGGCTCGCGCACGTCCACCAGCACGAGTTTTTCGCCCCGATCCATGCGCGTCTTGACCTCTAGTGGAGATATTTGTATTTCGTCCAAGGCCCGATTATCCCTTCAGATAAAAATTCGTTTTGAAGCGAGCTGCCCGCGTCACTTGGTATGAAATTTTGGCGGCCGTTTTTCCAGGAAAGCGTTGATGCCTTCGCGGCAATCCGGCGATTTGAAACATTTCAGTTGCTGCTCGACCTCTTCATCGAGGGCCTTCTCTAGTTCTAATTTGCGGTTGCCGAATAAAACGGTCTTCATGGCGCGAATCGATACGGAAGGAGCATCCGCGATTTGGCGAGCCAATTTCCAGGTTTCGGCCTCGAGTTGGCCGTCTGGGACAACCCGGTTCACGATTCTCAACTCCAGCGCGGTTCGCGCGTCAATCATTTCCCCGGTGTAAAACATTTCTGCAGATTTGGAATAGCCAACCAGTCGCGGAAGAAAATAAGTCCCGCCATAGTCGGGAAACAATCCGACCTTGATAAAGTTTTGGCCAAACGTGGCGCTCTCCGACGCCACTCTCAGGTCGGCAGCCAAAGCGAGGTTCATGCCCGCGCCCGCGGCGGCGCCGTTTACCATGGCGATTACCGGTTGCGCCATACTGCGCATTTTAAGCACTGCATGCATCCCGGCGCGCAAAAGCGGCTCCAGTTCGCTCGTATCGTTATTCTTGCGACCTTCGGCGATGACACCGAGGTCGCCGCCGGAGCAAAAAGCACGGCCCGCTCCGGTGATAATCACCACGTAAATGGATTTATCAGTGGTCAAACGGCCAAGGCTTTCGTTCAGAGCGACAGCGAGGTCTTTGTTAATGGCGTTTAGCTTGTCTGGCCGGTTTAACGTTAGGGTGGCGATCCCGTCCTGTTTGGATTCCAGGATTAATGCATTTTGGGTTTGAGCCGGTTGTGATTGCGGTGATTGCGATGGTGCGGGTTGCGTGGCTTCACTCATATTTGCGATCCTAGTTTCCCTTTGAAGCTCGTTCCGTCTCGGTACGCGAGACCAGCTGCGCAAGCTTCCGAAAGTGACGCACGCGCTCGCTGTTGCCATGGGGATCCTGGGTATTTGTCTCCGGCAAAACATACACGCGCGCGCCGTATAGCAGATCCTTCTGAAGACCAAATTTGCATTTACGTTGGGCAAATTGTTCGAACGCCAGTTTGCCGTTAAACGCGATAACATGCGGAGTGTATTCCCCAAGCCGCTGCGACAATACGATGCGCCCTTCCGCAAAGTCCTCGCGCGTCAACTCCGCGGGTGTTTTTGTAGGTCGCTTGACCAGGTCAGTCAGGCCGATGCCAAATTCGATCACGCGCTTGTCATCGTGATAGTCAAATGGCTCAGGAACCACTCCGCCTTTATAGAGCACCGGCCAGAATTGGTTCACGCGCCCGGCATAGTAATGGCCGACGCGCACTGAAGACTCGCTGGGATTGCAGCCCACGATAACGAGCTTCATGCCTTTTCTTAAATAATCTGGAAGTGTTCGCATCCTGGCTACGGTTGTTGGTTCCACATACTAAGCTAGAAGACCAGTCTATTGCACAGTTTAATGCACTGGGGGCCTCGCGGCGCGGATTTCCCCTTAAAACAGGTCCCAGTGTTTCTCAGCCGGGTACGAAGTGTCAACGGGTGGCGGGGTAATTTCGGTGAGTCTAACGGTGTTTTTGCAACTCGGGTGTTCCACCTAGGGATTTTACAAACTGGTCCAGAGAGGTAGCTTTCGGCCCAAGTCCTTTTCGCGCGCCAGAGCCAGTACCCGCATAGCAACGGCGAGGTCCCAGGAAGCGATTCCGTTCGATTTGAAAAGCGTAACGGCCGCGTTATTCGAACGTCCGGGAATTTTGCCGTCCACAATATCGGCCAGCACTCTAACCGATGACCATTTCGATTCATCCTGACCAAAGGCCATAATTAAGTCTCCCGCCTCCTGGCGAGATTGTTCGGTGGAATCAACAGCAATGAGGTCCGCGTGTGACACCACCCCCTCATCCAGCTCTTGTTTGTGAGCATGATTTACGCCGATGGCATTGATGTGCATGCCCGGGGCAATGTCCGAGCCGGTCACAACCGGCTGCGAAGCGGTCGTAGCGGTACATGTGATATCCGCGCCTTTAATGGCTTGTGCCGCGGAACCTGCAGCGTGTACGGGAATTCTGAGGCGTTCGGCCATGTCCGAACAAAATTTCTCGCGGCGGGAAACATCGCGGCCGTAGGCGCGCGCCAGTTCCAGTTTTCGCACGCCGGCAATCGCTTCCAGTTGGGTCCTGGCTTGCCCACCAGTTCCGATAATGGCCGCGACTCGCGCGTCGCGACGGGCCATGAATTTAGTCGCCACGCCGGAGGCAGCGCCGGTCCGCAACTGGCCCATATAATCCGCTTCAATCTGCGCCACAAGATCGCCGGTAGCCATTTCGTAGAGCAACACCAGGAAGCGAATCTTGCCGGCCACGTAGGTGTACTGCTTTTCTGCGACGTACCCACCAGCATAGTCAGCGGCGGCCATGTAATGATAAAACCCCTTGGGCAATTCGAAGCGGCGACGCGGCTGTACAACCACTTCTCCGCGAGCTTGTTTACGCAGGCTCTCCTCGACGGCTTCCAAGGCCATCGCCATCGTCAGCACTGAACGCACTTCCGCTTCATTGATATGTAACGTCATTGAGCCGCTCGTGACTTTTTCTTAGTCTTTGCCGGGCTGTTAGCCTTACTCGCGCCTTTTGATTTTTTTGGCAACGCGATGGAGCCATCTTCGCGTATCCGCCTCACCACCGTTTGTATCAGGCGATAGACGCGCTCGTCATTATTAGCAACTTGCGAGTTACCAGCAGAGGCATTCACCTCTCTGCTGCGAAATCGAAATTCAGGTTCTCCTTTCGGCCCGGTTCCGATTCGCACGGGCATTTGCCCGCAAAGATTATTTTCGATATACGCCGTTTCGTAACGGCTCTTTTTGGAATTCCAGGTATAAACGCGGATGTTGGTGAAATCGCACGGTTGCGAGTCCGGACCGCGACTCCCCGCAACCAGGTACTGCGGCTTTGCTCCAGTGATGTCGCTAACCTTATTTAGTTCGAACCACGCTACTGGCCGGACGTTAGCGGAAGCTGTTCCTTCTCTCACGGCGTCCGGCAAGTCCATCTCCACGAAACGTCCGATTATCCAGCCGGCAATGGGAGAGGTTCGATCACCGGGCTGCGTGGTTGTGGAAGTATCAGGCGTGCGCGGATTGGTTTCGCTGGGCGGACGGGTAGCAAGCCCTCGAACAAATAGCCATTCTTCTTTTTTGGCGTCTTCGTTCTTCGAGTCTGCTGCAGCCTCGCCGGCAATGTCTTTTTCGTCCGAAGCATGGGCAACATCGGCGACGGCGCGTCCAACGATTTCCACCGGGATGCCTCGCCCGAATTGATACAGGCGAGGTTGAGTGCGGCCTGGCAACACTCGCAGATTGGTGGCCACCTTGGTCCGGCCGCGACCCTGCACCGGCAACTCCTGCGCGTCGCCTAACAGTTTCGCGCTCCGCTGCCACAACGCCGGCTCCATCAACGATCGCGCATCAATCCAGCCAACTTCACCGCCGCTGGTGCGCACCTTTACGCTGTCGTTGTGGCGAGCCACAATCTCGACGCGGTCGCCATAATGCAGCGCGTCTAGCGGTTCCCGTACCTGCGCCACACCGCTCCACAAAGTGACGCTACGCTCGCCGATATAGCCTTCGCCGGCAGCTTCGTGTTTTGGCCTGTAAATCCACGCAGCCATAGCGACGGCGCACAGCAGAGGGATGGCGATCAGCAGCTTGCGCTTCATGAGCATGCCTTATTGTTGGCCACGAAATGCGTACAAAAACCTTTTACAAGAAAACAATTCATAAATGGGATGAATGCTAACGAGAGTCGAATTTAGTGGTTCTGGCTGAGGTCCGTCCCCGACAACTACTCATCATTCGCTCGTTAATCACTACAAAGATTGTACCTGAATGTCGCGCGATGAGTTTTGACGAGCTGCGAGTGTTCTGTGGCCTGAATTGATTTCTGCTAAAATGCCGCATCATCGTGATCGGACGAAATAATTTCAGGACGCCCAACTTATGACCAGGTTAAATGCGCTTCAGCCCGCAGGACTGCTGCTTCTGCGGCTGGCGCTCGGCATCATTTTTATTTGGCATGGCTATCCAAAACTCACCCATCCAAATGTCATGCGGGGCTTGTTTGTACAGCACGGGCTGCCTGGTTATTTTGTTACCGTGGCGGGCCTCTTGGAGGTTTTTGGCGGCGGGCTGATTATTTTAGGATTTTTGACGCGCATCGCGGCATTGCTGCTGGCGATGGAAATGGCGGTGGCGATTTGGAAAGTCCACAGCGCCGGCGGATATTTGGCGGTGCACAACTACGAATTTCCGTTGGTGCTGGCGGCCGCGTGTTTCGCACTAGCAACTGTCGGAGCCGGGCGGGCTTCAGTTGATTACGCGCTGTATGAATCAGGCGGAGGGCGCCCACCGCGGCCGGGAAAACCAAAAGGCAAACCATAGCGTCTACCGGTTCGTCGTACGAGCGGCCATTTCCAGAGGAACCCGAACGCCTTCGTATCTCGTTCTTACGGCGTGACGGTGACTGAATTTGCCGCGATGCGCGCGGGTGCCGGAGGCAATGCAATCCAAAGGATCAAATACGCCAGGACGCCAGTGCCGGCAAAGAGGACCAAAAGCAACCACACTATCCGAACCAGCGTCGGATCGAGATCAAAGTATTCGGCCAAGCCGCCGCAGACTCCGGCGATTTTCTTGTTGGTGGTGGAACGCGTCAAGCGCTTCGCAGCAGGAGCCGCGTACGCTGGCGGCGCGGGCGCTCCCGCAACCAGTCGGGCGCCGCAGTTGTAGCAGAAATTGGAGTGATCGGCGATTTCTTTCTGGCAATTTGGGCAGATCATTGAGACCCTCCACAGGTCATTCTCAAAGCATAATACGTCAAAACAGGCCAAAAAGTTCCAAGCGAAGTTATCGGCGCCTTTGCCCTCGGGTGCCACCGTGACATCCACCGATCGGGCTGTTGATCGGCGAGATACCGGACCTCATCGTTGAAAGATTTTAGTATTCCAGCAATTGTTTGACGGCATTGATCAGGTGGGAAGTCTGGGGCAGGATTACGTCTTCCAAATTAGGCTGGTAGGCGCAGAAGGTATCCATGGCGGCGACCCGGCGCACCGGGGCGTCAAGCTCCTCAAAAAGTTCGTCGGCGATGCGCGCAGCAATTTCCGCTCCGTAACCCCAACTGAGCATGTCTTCGTAGGCCACGATAACGCGATGATTTTTCCGTACGGTTGCCGCGATGGCTTCCCAATCATAAGGGGCAAGCGAACGAAGGTCGATGATTTCGACGGAAGTGCCTTCGCGGCCAAGTTGCGCCGCGGCTACTTCCGCGCGATGAACCAACGCACCGTAGGTGATGATGCTGATCTCCGAGCCTTCGGTAACCACCCGCGCTTTGCCAAAGGGCACGGTGTAATCGGGCCCCGGATATTCAGAGCGATTGTACGGCTGGCGATAAAGATGTTTGTGCTCCAAAAACATTACCGGGTCGTCGCAGCGAATCGCAGTTCTCAACAATCCAGCTACATCGAGCGCCGTAGAAGGCATCACCACTCGCAGGCCCGGGCAGTGTGTGAAGATCGACTCACCACTCTGGCTGTGATACACCGCGCCGCCGGTCAGATACCCGCCGATGGCCACGCGAATTACCGCGGGACATTTAAACGCTCCATTCGAACGCCAGCGCGTCACGCACAATTCATCGCGAATCTGCATCATGGCCGGCCAGATATAATCAAAAAACTGTATCTCCGCGACAGGCTTCAGTCCCCGGGTGGCCATGCCGATGGCTCGCCCGACGATGCTGGCTTCCGCAAGCGGCGTGTTGAATACCCGATCCGCGCCAAATTTCCGTTGCAGCCCGGCGGTCGCTTTGAAAACGCCGCCCTTGCCTTTGACACTTTTTAGATTTTCTTCGCGACTGGCGTCGGCAACGTCTTCGCCGAACACGGCAATACGCTCGTCACGCATCATTTCATCGGACAGCGTGGCCGCAACCATCTCCACCATGGTTTTTGGCGCGCCGTGAAATTGCGGCTCCGCTGCAAAAGTGGAAGCAGTGGGATCGACGTCCGGGGAGTAAACATTTACCGTGATCGAATCGACGGACGGTTCCGCAGCGGCTAAAGCCTGATCCGCCGCTTCGCGGACTTCATTGTCGACTTGCGCTTCCAGATCCTCAATTTGCTTTTGATCCAATAGTCCTTCGCGAACGAGAAAAAGCGAAAATTTTGAGAGTGGGTCGCGGTGCGCTTCTCGTTCGCGCTCTTCAGCGGATTTGTATAACTTCTCGTCGTCAGAGAGCGAATGCGAATACGGTCGCGTGACTTGCGCGTGTACCAAGGCGGGGCCGCGCCGTTCACGGCAGTATTGGATTGCTTCCTTACACGCAGCGTAACTCTCCAGCGGATCGGTGCCATCGCATTCCGCAATGTGAAGACCAGGGAAACTGCCCACCAACTTAGAGATGCTGGCCCCAGCGGTTTGCACTTCCACGGGGACGGAAATGGCATAACCGTTGTCTTCGATCAGGTAAAACATCGGCAGCTTTTTAATACACGCAGTGTTCAGCGATTCCCAGAATTCGCCTTCGCTGGTAGCCCCATCACCAGATGACACGTACACGATTTCGTTGTCTTCATAACTCACATATTGGCCAAGGGGAGCCTTTTTGGCTTTCGCGAGCGCCTTCGGGCGTTGCTGGTAATAAAGGGTAGCTTCCGCCGCCCCGACGGCCTGGACAAATTGCGTGCCGGTACAAGACGAGCGGCTTACGATGTTCCATTCCGGGTGGCCCCAATGAGAGGGCATCTGACGCCCACCGGAACTGGGGTCGTCTTTAGCGCCGACAGCTTGAAGCAAAGTTTCGAGCGGTGTAACGCCGAGCATCAGGCAAAGCGCCCGGTCGCGATAATAAGGATAGATCCAGTCGACGCCGGGCCTGAGAAGCAGGCCCGCTGCGGCGGTTACCGCTTCGTGGCCCGCGCTGGAGATCTGGAAATAAATTTTGTTTTGGCGCTTTAGCTGAATCTCACGGTCGTCCAGTTTCCGCGAAAGGTACATGGTCCGATACAGACGAACGAGGGTATCGCGATCCAGGCCATGCATTTTTGGGGAGTCAAGCTTGGCAACTTTGATGCGCGTCTGTGACGCCATTCGTGCCGACCTCGCGAAGGGATGGAAGCTGTCTCTTGCGGACCCTTAATTATAGCGGAATTTTCTGTTTCATATCCGGTGTCAAAAAGCGGCCGATAGACGAATTGCTAAGGTTCTTGAGCCACTCCGTTTTAGGATTAATACAGGTCGCTGAATTGTTTTAGCGCTTCCTCGAACCCAGCCTCGCCCTGACGAAGCACTTTAGGAGAGGCGCTCTTGAACGGCTCTTCTGTAGGGATGCGATCAAGCCAGCGCTGTTCGGATAATTTCTCGTGGCTGGAGAAATACAGTCGCACAAGCAGAGATACGTTGCCGCTTCCGTTGTTTTCTGAGTCGCTCTCGGCGCGGCCTGTCTTCTTACCATGTTTGGATTTAGATTTGGATTTGGCCTTTTCGGCGTCTGTTTCGCCAGCCGCCGCGGCGTTACTCGCGGAATCTTCTTCCTCATCTGCTTCTTCCGGACGGTCCAATTTGTATTGAAGTTTTTTATCCAGGCGAAAGGCCTGCTTCCAAACGTCCAGCTTGTGACGCGCTTCCTGCGCTTTTTCTTCGTCTGCGCCAAAATCAAAATGCATATAGATGTGAGCCATAGGCCCAAAGTTTGCGACGCGTGGCGCGGCAAGTCAAGGCAAGGCCCAGGAAAGGCCAAGAATCGAACGTTTTCCTCCGGGTTAAATGAGCCTGGCTACCTTATCGAAATGATCAGGGCAAAAATTGCGCTGGGTCAGTGCGCTTTTTCAAGACTGGACGGTTGCCTTCAGACGGCGGCGGTATCGCCGCAGGGGCCGATGGAGTCGCGGTGCCTCCGGCGCCAGGTGCTACAGCCGTTTTCTCTCCTTCCGTGTAAGCCTTCTTCAAAAATCCTTCCGCGACCTGCTGCGCCCCGCCGGTATTGTCGTTGGTCTGTCTCGCTTTGCTGTACTCGTTAACTGCGCGTTCCCGCTGCGCCAGCAAATCAAAAATCTTTCCTAAATAAATGTGGCTCCAAACCTCCGTCCATTTCTCAGAAGGTTCCGGCACAGTTTGCAATGCCTCGCGAAAGGCGTTCGCCGAAGCCTGGTAATTTTTCTGATAAAAGAACGCTTCGCCCATCCTGAAATTCGCTAGCGGGCGATTTGGCTGGATCGCCAAAGCCCGCTGGTACTGCACAACCGCGTCATAGTAGCGGCCTTGCTCCGCCAATTCTTCGCCGCGTGCCACCGCCGCCCGGGCTCGCAAATTCGTACTGGCCTTGAGAATCAGGTTGTTGGGATCGATGCGAATTCCCCCGGGTTTCGGCCGGCCAAAGGTCTCCACCGTGAAATCCGATTCCGAGCCAATCACATCGATCGTCTTCAATTCCGGATTGCCTTCCGTATCGATACGCAATTCTACCGGCATGCGGAAGGTATCCAGCGGTTGTTTGATCTTGCCAGAGATGCGAAATCCTTTAGGGGTGCGATACACGACGTAATCAACGGTAAATTCCGGTATGCCCGTGGAGTTCAGCCACTGCGTAAAAAATCCCCGAAGTTCCGGAGGTGCCTCGCCCTTCCTGACCGACGCTTGCGCATGTTGCTGCGCCATGACTGCGAAGTCCTCGATGCGAGCGCTCTTCCCTTCATACTTGGTATAGAAATCGTGCAGCAGCGATTTGAACGCGACGTCCCCCATCTGCGCTCGCACCATGTGAAAAATCATCGCGCCCTTGTTCATCACTACTGAGCGATAGTCCGCGGAGTACGGCGCAAGTCGTGCTGCTTGTGCAATGGGCGCGGCATCTTCAAACATCAGCGCGCCGACCGCAAACTCATCAACTGCCCTCAGCCCTGCTTCTCTCCCGGCATTCTGCTCGGCATAAAGCGCTTCCGAATATCGCGCCAAGCCATCGCTGATCCATACATCGTTGGGGGTCGCCGGCAAAACCTCGTTGCCCCACCATTGCGAAGCCACTAATCGCGCAATGGTGCGGTCATTCGACTTGGGATCCCACGCGCGTTGGCTCAGCAATAACACGCCCGGTCCCGCAAATTCACGCAAGGTGCCGTCGGGAATCTGAATTACGGACATGGCCGGATCGGGTAGCGCTCCGAACATGTCGGAAAAAACCGTCATGGAGCGCGCCACCGACGCGGCAAAATCGGCCGCGTTGCCTGATGCCGAACGCGGCGCGTATACCGCCACGCTCACGCCCTCCGCTTGTTCAGGATTAAGCTGTAAATTCCCGGCTACGAACGTGCCATTCGGTGCGGCGTTTTTGCATTCGAAGGAATAAACAACACGGTCGCCTTCAATCGGATTTTTTCCCGCGGCTGGCGTAGGAGCCAAAGCTTTGCCGGTACCCGCCACAGCAAATGACGCCGGCACATTCAATCGAAAAGTTCCGGTATACCGGTTCGCGGGATAATCCGTCAGCGGGAACCACCGCGAGGGCAGAAGCAGATAGGCGAAATCATGATTGATCACCGCGGCGCGAACGCCTGGGACCGGACTGTTTTCTTCGTTGGCGAGCAATCCCGTGTAAGCGAAGGTCAGCGACACATGGCCGCCCGCACCCACCGGCGATGGCACTGTCACCATTAAAAACAGAGGATTCTGCCGGTCGCGCTCAAAGTTAAGCGACTGGCCGTTTGCGGATTTTATAGATTGCACTTCCAGGTTGGGATGCAGTTCCACGCGAATATTGCCGGAAACTTCCAGCGCTTTGAAATCAACTTTCGCGGTTGCAGTAAGCGACTGCCGAATGGTGTCCAGGGTCGCCGACACATCATAGTTTTCTGCAATAAACGCTACCGGCCGCGGGTTCTGCGCTCGCAATGATCCGGCCGCGAACAATACCAGGGTCAACGCAACCAAGCGCGTTATTGGCCTTAAAGCTTTCTTACGGAGGGCCATCGGACCCCTTTCACATTTTTTCATTGGAATCGGCACACCGACTTGAACGTCGCAGCTTCGGCTGCCTCTATAGGATACCAAACCCCTCACTTTGCGTTGCTTTGTGCCAGCCGTAGCTGGCCAACAATCGCATCCGCGGCCCTTTCTACGGCTCCCGGCGGCCCTAACAACCGTGTTACCTCTGCGAGGCCCAGTTGCATGACCGCCATTTTCTCAAGGCTTTCTTTGGATCCTGACAATAGCGATATGGCTTCGGAAGCGACTCGGACGGGCGTGAAGTCATCCTGAATCAACTCCGGCACAACCTCACGCTCGGCGATCAGGTTGACCATGCTGAAAAATTTGGTCCGCACCAATGGTTTGGCCAACTTTGCAGTCAGCGGTGATAGCCTGTAAATCACAATCATCGGCTTGCCCAGCAACGCGGCCTCAACGGTGGCCGTTCCGCTGGAAACAATCGCTAAATCCGCGGCCGCCAGCGCGTTGTATGTGGCACCTGTTACGAAGCGCACCCCGTTACCAGAACTAAAGCAGGCCTCCAGCTCCGCTCGATTGACGCCCGGCGCCACCGCGACCACCGCTTGAACCTCTGGAATGGCGAGTCTTAGTTGCGTCAGCGCGTGCCCCAGAAGCGCACCATGGTATTCAATCTCTCCTTTACGGCTGCCCGGAAGAATGGTGACAATCGGCTTGTCAGCGCTCAGTGAATTCTCGGCGCAAAATTCCGCGCGAGACATATTCGCCTTTACGTTGCCTACCAACGGATGCCCAATGAATTCCGCCGCTGCTCCCGCATCGCGATAAAACTTCTCTTCGAAGGGGAAAATGCATAAGGCTTGCACGAATCTGCGTCGCACTAGATTCGCGCGCCACGGCCGCCAGGCCCAGAATTGCGGACAAATATAATAAATGTTTCGAATGCCCAGTGGTGACAGCTTGCGCGCCAGCCGCAAATGAAATCCAGGGAAATCCGTAAGGATTGCCAGAGGTGGGCGCCGTCGCTGTGCTTCGTCAACCAGTCGCCTCATCGCTCGTCGCAGAGAAGGCAGTTTTTTCAACACTTCCGTAATTCCCAGCACCGACACTTCCGCATAATCCACAACGATCTCAACGCCTGCCCCGCGCATTTGCGGTCCGCCCATTCCAAATAGCTCAACATCCGCGCGTTGCCCAAGGGCGATCGCCAGACGTGCCGCGTACATATCGCCCGAAGCCTCGCCTGCCGACAGCAAGATGGGTGTAGCGCTCATGAACAGGCAACGAAATTTGTCTTGCGAGGCTTTTTCTTATGAATTGGTTCGAGCGGGAAAACGCAAATCTGTTGTGGGGCCGATTTTATCGCCAGAAATTCATGGCACTCAGTCATTAGCCTGCAGCGGCGAAGGCTCTGGTCCGGCGCTCACGTCGACCGGCAAGTGTAATTCTTGTTCTTTATATTGCAGTTGGTACAGCCGGTAATAAATCCCGCGTTGTGCCAGCAATTCCTGGTGCGCCCCTTGCTCTCGCAAGCGGCCTTTGTGGAATACCAGTATGCAGTCGGCGTGCTGGATGGTGCTCAGCCGGTGCGCAATCACCAGCGCGGTGCGGCCCGACAGCAAGCGATCCAGCGCTTCACGAATCAGCAGCTCCGTCTTGGTGTCCACGCTGGACGTCGCTTCGTCGAGAATCAGAAAACGTGGGTTGTGCGCCAACGCCCGCGCAAAATTAATGAGCTGCCTCTGTCCGACGGACAAAGTCGAGCCACGCTCGTTTACTGACGTTTCCACGCCCCCCGGCAGCGTGCGAATAAAATCGCCCAACCCCACTTCGTCTACGGCATGCTCGACCGTCGCGCGATCGATGCCCGCGGTTCCAAGCCGCACATTTGTTTCGATCGTTCCGGAAAAGAGGAAAGGGTCCTGTAACACGATCCCAAATTGCCGGCGCAAATCCTGCAATTCGATTCTGCGAATGTCGATGCCGTCCAGCAAAATTTGCCCGCGCTGAATATCATAAAACCGCAGCAGCAGCGAAATCAGCGTAGTCTTGCCCGCGCCGGTATGTCCCACGATGGCCATGGTCTGCCCGGGCAAAACTCGAAAGGAAACGTCCCGGAGCACCCAATCCTCATCCTCGGGTTCGCCGGACTTGTAAGAAAACCAGACATTGCGAAACTCAATTTCTCCGCGCGGATCGCGCAATGGAAGCGCACCCGGATCACTAGAGATAGTGATGGGCTCATCCAACAACTTGAATATGCGTTCCGAAGCCGCCATCGCCGACTGCAGAATATTAAATTTCTCGCTCAAATCCTGAATAGGGCGAAAGAATCTCTGGGCATATTGCATAAATGCGACCAGCACGCCCAACGTCAGCACATTCGCGAAAATCTGCAACCCGCCGACCCATAAAGTTAACGCGATTGCGGCAACTCCCAGAAATTCAACGGTGGGGTAGAAGAGCGCAAACGCGAGAATGGCATCCTTATAAGCCAGCATGTGATCGCGGTTACGTTTGGTAAATTCCACCCTCGCTCTCCGCTCGCGATTAAATACTTGCACGATGCTCATGCCGGAGATGTATTCCTGGAGAAACGCATTTATGCGCGCAATTGCCGTTCGAATGCGCCGATTCGCTTCGCGGACGAACTTACGAAACACCAAGGTAACCAGAAGTATAAGCGGCACCGCCGCCAGGGTGGCCAACGCCAGCCGCCAATTCAAATACAACAGATAGCCGGCCATGACCACCAGCAAGAAGAAATCGTTGATCATGGTGACCACGCCAGCTGCGAACAAATCGTTCAGTGCATCCACATCGGTGGTCACCCGCGTAACCAGCCGGCCCACCGGGTTCTTGTCGAAATAGCTCATCGACAGCCGCTGTATATGCGCAAAAATTTCCTGTCGCATGTC
The DNA here is from genome assembly GCA_035568155.1 of Verrucomicrobiia bacterium. Taxonomy (GTDB): domain Bacteria; phylum Acidobacteriota; class Terriglobia; order Acidiferrales; family UBA7541; genus Acidiferrum. The sequence goes on from DATMOS010000071.1 coordinate 66,390, forward strand.
GTACATGGTCTGCTGTCCGACGCGCTGCATGATTCGGATTTGCACGTACTGCGCGAGAAAATCAAAAAACAAAACCAGCAGGTAGATAATGCTGATAATCGCCAGCCCCCGCCTTGCCGCGAGAATGCTTATGAGGTGATGGGCTGAGGGGTCCAGATAGCGGTCGATGGCGGCCCGAAATAACATCGGTGGCGCCAGCTCCAGCGGAGTAACCGCAAGTGTCAGCGCCAACGCGATGATCACTTGCCATTTGTAGGGGCGCATATACTCCAGCAGCCGCCTCATCAGCCGCGAGTCGTATGCTTTTCCGAGTGCTTCTTCTTCGTGAGCGTTACTCATGCGCGTTCAAGTTCTTCTTCCAACAATTGTTTCTGATAAAGGTCCGCGTAATATCCGCCACGCGCCAGCAAATCCTCATGCTTCCCGCGTTCGATGATTTGTCCATCGCGCAAAACGACGATCTGGTCGGCATCCTGCACAGTGGAAGTGCGATGCGAAATTAAAATTGTCGTACGCCCGGCCATAATCCCGCGCAGTCGCGACAGGATGCGTTCCTCGGTCTGGGTATCCACTGCCGAGAGGGAGTCATCGAGAATCAGTATTCTCGGGTCCCGTACCAGCGCGCGAGCGATCGCGGTTCTTTGCTTTTGACCGCCGGACAAGGTGATGCCCCGTTCACCGACGATCGTTTCGTACTTTTCCGTGAAATCCTCAATGTCTCCTTCGAGGCTCGCAACTTCAGCGGCTTCGCGAACGCGTTGGGCATTGTATTGCGGCAGCCCAAAGGCGATATTTTCGCCCAGCGTATCCCCGAACAAATAAGTGTCTTGCGGCACATATCCAATGGCACGCCGCAAAGTTTCCAGCGGCCACTCGCGTATCGGCCTCCCATCGATCAGCAACTCGCCGGCAGGCGCTTCCCACAACCGCGCGACCAACGCGGCCAGGGTGGTTTTCCCGCTGCCAGTCGGACCAATAATCGCCAACGTGGAACCAGCAGGTATCTTCAAATTTATGTTGCTAAGTATCGGATTACTGGAATTTGCGCTTGCGGCGGTTCCGTTACCAGAGACACCCTTGCTGGGTGGGGCTTTCATCGCCGACAGTCCGTTGCTAGTCGCGGCACCTGCGTTTCCATCGCCGGATAACATTGTGGGATAAGTGAATGTCAGGTTGCGAAACTCGATTTCGCCCCGCACTTCCTTGTCGGCCGGAACTTTTGCGCCGCGATCGTCAATGTTCGGCTGCGCATTCAAGATGTACGTCAACCGTCCCATGGACGCCGCACCGCGTTGAAAAATATTTGTCACCCACCCCAGGGCAATCATTGGCCACACCAATATCGTCAGAAAATTAGAGAACGCTACCAGGGCGCCAAGAGAAAGCTCGTTGCGCAGAAATAAGAATCCGCCCTTCCAAAGCACGATCAGAAACGTGGTCCCAATCAACGCCGTTAACGACGGCATGAACATACTCCACGTGCGTATCAATTCGACGTTTCGCGCCACGTACTCACGGTTCGGTTCGTCGAACGCGCGAATCTGCGCGTCTTCCTGCGCGTATGCTCGAATCACGCGCACACCCGAAAGGTTTTCTTGAACCTTTACCGACACTGCCGCCAGTGACGCCTGGATTTTTTCGTATAACTCGTGAATCACTTTGCCGAAGTGGCGTACCACCACCGCCACGATGGGCACCGGCAGCAGCACCCACATGGTCAAGGGCGGTGACAATTTGAACATCAGGATGACCGCCACCAACATGGTAATCATCGTCGTTGCGCTGTACATGATTCCCGGGCCCAGCACCATGCGCACCGCGTTCAAATCATTAGTCGCCCGGGACATCAGCTCGCCGGTGCGATTGCGCACATAAAATTCCGGTTCCAGAATTAGCAGGCGGTCCAGCAGATCGTTACGAACATCAAATTCAATATCGCGCGACACCCCGATTAATATCCAGCGGGCAGAGAATGACAGGACACCCTTTATCGCAATCAGTCCGATAAGCAGCAGACAATAAACTTCCAGCGTGTGCCGGCTAGACGGCTGATAGAAGGGAATTATTGTGCTGAGCCAATTAGCCTTCAGCGCCCCGACTACCACGCCATTTGAGAATGGCCGCTCGCTTCCAGCCAGCACATCGATGATGATGCCAATCGCGAGAGGCACAATGTTGCCGATGATGCCCATAAGCACCGTTGCCAGCAGCCCAAGCGCGAGCCCCCCCGGGTAACGCCTCAAATAGGGAAAGAGCCCGCGCAGATTCTTCCACGAGGAAGTCTTCGGTGGCTGGTTTGCAGCTGCAGCCTTGGTTCCCAAAGCTGAACTGGTTGTTGCCGCCGCACTCATCTCAGTGACGACCTCACATTTTGCAGTGTCGAGGATTCCTTCAGGAAATGCTCATAGCTGGCATCCAGAGACTGATAACGGTTGGTCGCTGGATTCCAGCGCACTCCAATCGTCAGCACGTGCGTGTCTCCATTCACTTTTAATGGCGTGAAATATAGTTGCAACCCCTTCTCGGGATTTTGTTCATACTGCAATCGCCATCCAGTAATGGAATCAAGCGGCGTCAAACCTAAGTACCCTTTTTGGTTTTTTAAATGCTCATCGACTCGCAACAATTCCGTCCATTTCCCGTCATCGTCTTGCGCCACAATCGCGCGAGTGACCACCGTACCAGGCACATTGTTCTGTGGCGTTTTGGGCACCACATTGGCCGCCAGTAACTGCCGTTTCCCATTTTTTGCCAAGTCTCCGAAGAGCAGCACTTGCGCATCGCTGCCAAGTAGATGTTTTGCGTCATCCTGAATGTCTTCAGGGATGGCTGGCGCCACCGGTTTCGCCTCGGCAGCCGGCTCTGAAGAAGGTTTCGGCGCCTCCGTCCCGCATCCCACGCCAAAACTTCCAAACGCCGTTGCCGCCAGCGCAACAACAAAAATGTTTTGCGCGAAGGCCTTCTTCAACCGTGATCCGACCACTCGATAGTCCATCAAAGTAACGGCCTTTTCCGCCCACTTCGGCACATGACCATCCTCAATAACCTGTCGAAGCTGGACGGTTCATTAACGCTCATTCTAGCTGCTGCGCGCGAAAGACTCTACCGCTTGCTTTACCCAGCGTCAGCGCTGCGCCAGAATTGCGTCCAGACGAGCCTCAAAGTTCTCCTCGCCCTCCGACCACAATTCACTTCGCTCCACCGGCAACGCTTTTTGCATCGCCTCCACCCACGTGAATAATTGTTGGATGTTCTCCCGCGTTTTTGCGTGATACTCCTTCAAGTTGCCGCCCGCTGCCATCCAACGGCCAAACGTATGCTCCACCGGGTGATCCGAAGAATCAAACGGATTGGTAGCCTTCCCCGGAGCCAGCAAACCGGCGTGCCCTGTAAATAAGTGTTCAAACCCCAAGTCCGCAACGAAATGCCCTTCGCTCGCGGCCACGCCATTGTCGTAATCCGTTCCATTGCAGGTGAGCACCAGCGGGTGAGGCGCGTGCTGCCACTTCAAACTCTCCACGTCAAGCTCCCACAAATCCCACTTCGCGGTGGCAATGTACGCGCTGTCCGTATTCAAGTGCTGCAAGGACAGCGCCGCAACCTCCGCCGGCCCATATCCTTGGCCGCGCAGGTCCCAAGAAGCTATGGGAGTCTCCGTCGCGTCTACCGGTTGGACGGTCAATTCCGCGAAAGTATTCATGGAAGCCGAAAGCGGAGCGCTGGCTAGAAAGCGCGCGAACTCGGCAATCATCAGTTCTTCGGAGAAATCGCGCGTCCAGACGCGCAAATATGCACGATTAGCCATGTATGAAGGAACTTCTTCATTATACCGGGGACGCGCATGTCACGCGAATACGCGTTGAGCTGAGGGGATGGGTGGCTCCCGCGGTGCTGAGCTCACCAACTTACTGAAGCAAATGCGGGTTTAGCTGCTGGTGGTCGCGGAACGCGAACGGCTGTTAGGGTCGGTAGGTGAGGTCAAGTTGCGCGCAATCTGCTGCAACCTTTCCTGCAAAGTTTCTCCGATGTTCTCAAAAACCTGCGTACAGGTTTCGCGCAATTTTTCTTCCGCGTTGGCCGAAATATCGGCCACGATCTCCCGCGATTGATGGTCTAGGGCGGTCACGGTGGCCAGCATCCACTGATTGGAAACATTTTCGAGCCGGCTGCGGTGTTGTTCAGTAGCGTGATCGCTGATCTTGGCGTACACATTACGCAGGTCGCTTTGGTGCCGGTCGGTCATCATTTTCCAGGAATCAATCAACGGCGAGAAGCTGGCCTCGACTCTCTCATTGGCATCCCGCACGCCAGACTCCAGGGCCTTGTCCATCGCCTCCTGGAAACGCCGCAGAAACTCCTCCTGCTCCGAGGTAATTTTGTGCGATAGCTCCCTCTGTGCTGTGTCCAGTTCCGTGCGAGCTTGCTCCACGCTCCGCTGCAATTCCTCGCCAAATCCCTGCAGCTCATGCCTTCCGGTGCGCTGCACCTCATCCGTAAACGCCGCCGCGGTAGTGTCTGAGGCATCGGCAAAAAGCGTTCGCGCGCGTTCAAAAGCCTCTCGCACGGTGTCTTCCATCTGCGACTGTGTGTGTCCCACAAAATTTCGACTGGAATTATCCAACTCGCTGGTGAACGCACTGGAAAGCTCGCCGGCCTTTTCGCGCAGTTGCGAGCCGGCTTGCTCTACCGCCTTTTCCGTCACGGTCTGTATATGAGTCTGGGCTTTCTTCTCATACCATTCCGCGGACTTGAAAACATCCTGGATGGCCTGGTGCTTGATATCACTGAGCTTCTCTTCCATCTCGGCGATGTTTCGGCTGGTGACCGAGCGCGCGGTTTCATCCAGCAATTGCTCAGCGCCGCCCAGGTTGTCCTTGAATCTGGAGAGTGACTCCGCAAACGCCTCGTCCGCCGCCGCCCGGATACGGTCCTGCTGCATCGAAATGGCCGCATCCAGCAACACTCGTCCGCCAGCCAAACGATGAAGCGATTCCTCGGTGCTTTGCACGTGTGGCGCGACCATGCCTGAAATCCGCTGTTCAAATTCTCCAGCCGCGCGATTGCTGGCTTCCTCAAAGGCTGTTCGCAACCTGGAGGTCACATCTTCAAATAGCGATTCCGACCTGCGGTGCAGTTCATTTCTGTGCAAGCTCAACACGTCATCCAGTTGGGTGTGGAATCCCACCAGCGCTTGTTCGTGCAAAACTCCCAGCCGGTTCGAAAAATTCTCGAGTGTTGTCGTAGATTCATTGGCTCGCGCCAATCCGAATTCCAGCCGCTCCGCGGTTTCTTGCAGGGAAACACGCAACCCGGTCAGCCGCTGTTCCACGTCGCCAACGACACGACTTTGCGCTGTCTGTAACGAGGTCTCTAAACTCGCCTGCCAAAGCGCCTTGGCCATTTCCATTTCACGGGCCACATGCGCGTCGGCATCCAGCCGAGCGGTGGAGAGGTTCAACGCCACCTGCTGTTGAACTTCCTCGGCCGCCAAACGCAAAGTCTGCCGGTGCAGCTCCAGCGTTTCTTGTCGCAAACGTTCCGAATCTTCCACCGCGCGAGTCGCTGCCGCCAGGATTTGCGCTTCCGTATTCGCCGCCTGCGCCTTCAGCCGCACAATTGCTTCCTCGCGGACGCGCGCGGCTTCTTCCATGGTGCGAGCCGCAGCGTCGGCGCGTTCCATGATATGAGCCTCGGTTTCTTCCGCTTGAATGGCCAGATTAACGCTGGTTTCCTCACGCAGTTGCGCCGCTTCCTGTTGCGCTCGAGCTACCGTCTCGGCTTCCGCCTTCAACCGTTCCTCTACCTCCACTGCTTGCGACTTCAATCGGGTAGCAATCTCTTCTGCTTCCTTGAATAAACCCACAACAGTTTCGCCGCTATTTTTTAACTGTTCCGTATGCTGCTCGCGCTGCGCCTGGCCATCTCGCGCAAGTTGTGAACTCAGCTCACCCTTGGTCTGTTCCAGTTGCGATGTCAGCCAATTCGTCCATTCGCGGCGCGCCGATTCCGCAGCCGCAGCCCCGGCAGCCTGCGCGTGTTTTTCAGTTTCTGGCTGAATTTTTTCGAGCAGGTGCGAGGCTTCCTGGGCCACGGCGTGGGTGGCCGCTTCTCGCGCTGCAGCCTGGATTTGTTGCTTGGCATCGGCGACCAGTCGTGCCAGTTGCCGCGCCAGCTGTAGTGAAGCGTCGGTGGTGCTTACCGGGGAAGGGAAGGCCCGCAAATTATCGTTCACGTGTGCCGCCGTATTCTCATAATCATTGTGAGCTGGTACTTCCTGTTCTATCTCGCTTGGTTGCGGCTCGGATGCCGCACCCACATCATGCTGCTGCGCTTCCACGTTGGGGAATGCGAACCAATCTTCAGGAGGAAAAGCGATACCCCACACGTTGCCTGGAGTTTCCAATTCGAGCGCTACTTGAAAAAGTTGCCGCACCGTTCGCGGCCGCTGAATCCACGCCACACGTCCACGCACCACTCGCGGCGATTGGCCGGGCTCCAGATGCGGAATTTCCAGCTTCACCCACATATTTTTCAAAACATAATGTTTGGATTGATAGCGGCACCCATGACAATTAATGATCAGAGTTGAAGTGTGCTCCGTAAAAGGACGCCCAATGGCATCCACGCCGGTTACCGCTATGGGCACGGCCTGCACGATGCGCGTGCTGCGACGCTTCTTCAGTTCTGAGTTGGCATGCGCTACCGCGTTTGGTGACATTTCTGTAGTTCCTTCAGTCGTGTTACTTGTGTTAGTGCTCGCTTCGTCCATCACTCGTCTTACGCCCCCACGTCCACGGCCACGGGTCTCTGGTAACTTTCGAATTGCCGCCGGTTCCACTCGCTGTCGACGTTTTCCGCGCAGCAAGTCCCACCATCTCGCGATTGTCGGCCAACGCACAAAACCATCAAACTAAAGCACATACGTACGTCCGCGGCGATCCTACCGCTGGAGCCCTACGACACAAGTTGGCAAGCCGGACCAAAAATGACGTGTAGTGCGCCGGGGTTGAAATAGCGAACTCCTTGCCTTGCCGGGGAACTTCGCGGAATCCAGACTCTATACTCAAATTTCCAGTTTGGCTAGACAGTCCCACCAGTACTAATTTCTGGCCGTAAAGTCCTACCAGTACTATGGTTTTGCACCGAACTGGCCTTCGCTTCTGCGCGATTAAAGCTCGCGTCTTCCTTCCATCGCTTTCAACATTGTCACTTCGTCCGCGTATTCCAAATCAGCGCCCACCGGGATGCCCACGCCGATCCGGGTCACCTTCACTCCCAGCGGCTTCAGCAATTTGGATATATACACCGCGGTGGCCTCGCCTTCAGCGGTGGGATTTGTAGCCACTATAATCTCTTCGATGCCTGCGCCCTTCAGCCGTTCGATTAGTGATTTAATTTTCAACTGTTCCGGCCCACGGCCAGATAATGGCGACAACGCCCCGCCCAAAACGTGATACATCCCCGAATACATTCGCGTTTTCTCGATAGCCATGATGTTGTGGGCTTCTTCCACCACGCAGATGGTGCGATGATTTCGCGTCGGTCCCACGCAATAAAGACATGGATCGGTATCCGTAATGTTGTGACACGTCGAGCACTCCCGGATTTTCTCTTTCGCGTCGCGAATGGCATCCGCCAGCGCCAAAGCGTTCTCCGGCGAACTCCGCAAAAGGTGAAAAGCCAATCTTTGGGCTGTTTTCTGTCCAATTCCCGGAAGGTGCTTCAGTTGATCGATCAATCGTTCCACTGGCGCGGCAAAATCAGGCATCCCTGATGTGTAGCACACGCCGCGATTCGGCGCAAACCACTGCGGAAATGTGGTAGCCGGTCACTTTCCGATTACCCGGGAGTTGAGACCTTACGATGTTGTCTCAGCTAAGATTGTTTGAACCCCTGCTGTTTGCTTGTCTAGGTCGGTTACGCCACGCCCCAAAATTATCAAACGGTGAAATAGAAAGCCCATTGCGATTTTGTTCAATTCCGGTTTTTTTACATTATGGAAAACAATCGTCCCGAGTTCATGGGGTTGGACTAACCCGAGGTACAAACAGAAACAGTCGCCACCGTAATACTCTCCGTGTTCCCCCATGAATAGGTAGGAAACTCGTCCGGCCCGGCCGACTTGAGCATGAGAAATGGAGAAAGACCTTGCGCTGCACGCCTCCGCATCTCTCATTACCCTCCTCTCGTCAATCCACGCAGCGGTTAGGAGAAGAACGAACAGTGGGGGGTACTGCAAAATGAGAATCGCGATGGGCGCATATCGTGATGAAAAAAGCCAGTTCAAGAAACTGAACTGCACGGGACCACCGGCGGCGAAAAACACAAGAGAAGCTACCGCGAGAACCGTAGGCACAAACAACAACGATAACCTCACAAGTTCAACTCTCACCACCAGAAGGTCGTGCTCCAAAAACTTATTTCGGTCCGGGTCAATTAGTGGTACAGCAGTCCGAATGTAGAACTCCTCCCTGCGTGGATGCATCAGAAAACCCGCTACCACCGTTGTGACCATGACGAACGCAATAACGCCTTCGAGGGCAGCTTCATATGGGGTGAACAGCAATGCCCCCGCAAGAACCACCACCATCAAAAGCACAGGCCATGCCAGTTCCATTGTCGATTCCCTTAGGTCAAAAATGATAGCAGCAACGGCGCGCTCCGTTCCTGCCTGATTAACGCTGTGACCGGGAATTGGAGCGTCACTCAGGAAATTAAATTTTGGGAGTTGATTTGTAACTGAAGTTAAAACAAACCGGGAATCTTCAGACCTGAGAGGCCCGGAACGTTACCCGCAATATTCTTCATCTGGCTGGCCAGCTCGTCATCGACTCGCCGCGACGCTTCATTCACCGCCGCGCGCACCAGATCTTGCAACATTTCCTGGTCCTTGCCCGCGAAAATTTCCGGCTCGATGCGAATCTCCACAATCTGCTTCTGGCCGTTCATCTTTACGTTGACCATGCCTCCGCCTGCGGAGGCTTCCACGTTTACGGAATTAACCTGACGCTGCAGGTCGTCCTGCAACTGCCGGAATTTCGAAAGCATCTGTTGGAGAGCGTTGACTTCCATCAGCTTCATTCCCCTTGCGCCCGTCGCACTTCGGAGATCTTCCCGCCGAAGCGCTGCAGTATCGAACGCACCATCGGATCGCGTTCAAACTTGGCCCGCAATTCCTGCTGCTCCGAACCCGCGCGAGTTGCCGCCTCGGGACTCGTACTGGCTGCAAGTTTAGCACACACGCGTAGCGCACGACCCAGCACGTTGCTCGAAATGCCACGAAGCTTTTCCAAAGAGTCGCGGCCCTCCAGCATCTCGGCGAAAGATTTTTTCCCCGCGGGAAAATAAAGCTTCAGTTCCACGCCTGCTAGTTCCCAAATCGTGGCATGTTCCAGCAATTCGCCCAGGAATTTTTGTTGTTGTTGCACCGCAGCTTTAATTTGAGCCACTTGTTCTGCGGTGATTCCTTCGTACTGCAAATCGTTTTCAGTGTGCTGATTCGGGGTCGCGGCCGTTCCGCCATTTTCGCTAGACAACACCTTTTCCGCTTCGCGTTCTTGGAAGCTGAAAGCGCCATTCGGCCGCGGAGCGAAAGGCTCCGACTTCGTCGCGGCGGCTGAATCGAAAGTCGAAGCATTCGAATTTCCGAAGGCGGCCCCGGTGGGCATACTTAAATCCCGCGCGCCTGTAACCGCCGAATCGTTCATTGCCGCACCGTTTGATGCCGCGGCAATCCCGGGCCGATTCTCGTCATCTTTATATGTCACCGGCGGAGGCACATTCATCAAAGTCTTAACCGGTATCGCGGAACTGGTCTGCACCGCTGATGTCCCGCCCGTTCCAGCCGATGTCGCAGAGGCGCTGGCCGCGCGTCGCACCGGAACGGGTCCACCGCCAACTCCGCCGGTTCCACTTTTTATTTCCGTCAGCAATTCTTCCAGTGGCGCCAGCCGCGCTGCATTGATCAACCGCAACAGCCCCATCTCCAAATGCACTCGCGGATCCGGCTTGCGCCGCAGGTCATCATCGGTCTGTAACAAAATCTGAAAAAATCGTGTGAGGTCCTCTTCGCTAAAGAGTGACGCGGCTTTGGCCAGTGCCGGACGCTGATCAGCGGTTGCCGCAATCAGATCCGAGTCCGCTCCGCACACTTTGGCAATCAGCAGATTCCGCATGTGGCGAATCGCTTCACGGCAGAAATGTTGCAGGTTGCGGCCTTCTTTTTGAAAGGTGTGGATGAGCCCCAGGGCCCGATCGGCCGACCCTTCCGCGATGGCGCTCACCAGCGTTGCCAGTGCGTCGTCGGGCACCACGCCTAGCAGCTCTCGTACCGCAGCGTCGGTAATTACTTCGCCGCAGTACGCACGCGCCTGCTCCAGCAGCGACAACGCATCGCGCATGCTGCCTTCCGCCATGCGCGAGATGACCGCCAGCGCTCCCGCATCGATCTTCAGATTTTCCTTTTGGGCAATTTCTTCCAGGCGCGCGGTGATTTCCCCAAACGTCAGCGCGCGAAAGTGAAAATGTTGCGAGCGCGACCGGATGGTATCCACCAGATCTTCCGGCTGCGTAGTGGCCATTACAAAGATCACGCGATCCGGCGGCTCTTCCAGCGTCTTCAGCAAGGCATTGGAGGCCTCTCCGGTGAGCATGTGGGCCTCGTCCAGAATCACCACTTTGCTTCGCGACGAAGCCGGGGCGTAGCGCACCATTTCGCGCAACTCGCGAATCTGATCGATGCCCCGATTGGAGGCCGCATCGATCTCAATCACATCCAGAGAAGTTCCCGCGGCAATTTCGCGGCACGAATCGCATTCCCCGCAAGGCGTGGCCGTAGGACCATGCACGCAATTCAGCGCTTTGGCCAGGATGCGCGCCGCGGTGGTCTTGCCCACACCGCGTGCGCCGGAAAATATATACGCGTGCGCCACGCGATCGTTCTTGATCGCATTGCCCAACGTTTCCGTGACGTGTTCTTGTCCAACGAGATCGCTGAATTTCTGCGGGCGCCACTTGCGGGCTATAACCTGATAGCTCATTTGCGGGAATCACTCCGGCTGCGGGAACAGCACGCTTCACTTGCAAAAACTTGAAAAGAGGAACTTCGGGTGATCTGCGGCACAAGAGGCGTTCCCGGTACCGTTGCTCCCTTCCGGGCCTGGCGGGGTTCGCGGGACCTCGTTGCACAGAGCCCGAAGTTCCACGTTTCAACAGTCGCAAAATTTTTGCGTCTGCTGAACAAAAGTCTAGCACAGCCGCGTGAGTGCAGCCAGATTGTCTGCACTCGACACTATTCGTTTTTCAAACAAAAAATATCAGTCGGAAGCCTTGGCAGCCTTACTGGGATCATCAGCCGGGTTCACATAATTTATTTTGAATGGGCCGACGCCGTGAACCTGCACCTGTGCGCCCTCTTTGGTCCCCGCGAAATGATGCATGTGCCTGGGCATAAACACATACGATCCCGCGGGGAGAGTCGCCATCTTCGATTCGTCATACGCATCCCCCATGCCGGCCATGAATGTTCCCGACAGCACGCTCACGTTTTCATCCACGGGGTGCCAGTGAGGAGGAAACTTGGCGCCAGCGGCGAAGCGCAACTGAAAGACACAAGGCGCTCCGACCTTATCGCAGTTGCCGTACACCGGCCCGTACTCCACTCCAGGCGCGAATTGCACCCATTTGACTTTCTCCGGCGTTCCGATGAACGGTTCCGGCGCGGCAGATTTGGCTGCCGGAGTCCCCGCTTTGTTTTGCGCGGATTTGTCCGGCGCCGCTTTTTTGGCGGTATCCTGAGCTTTTGCTAAAGCGATACTTAGAACTGCGCACATCACCAAGGTCAATACCTTTGAAAAAGGGTTGAACATAAAGCCTCCGTCAAAACGAAATTTGGCCGCACCATATCACACGCTCTGGTCTGCGTAAAATGTTGCCCATAGACGAGAGTCACCGCCGCGAAAACCAGATGTGTCTAGTTGGGTAACAAAGGTCAGTAGAACATCGTATTTCTCCGCACAACCTGCGCTGTACACTACACCCGGATGGAGTTCCTCCCCATCCGCCCCGGGTTTGCTTTCGCGAACGCCGGGTCCGCAACGCCAGCGGAAACATTCCGGCAAAGCCGGAATCGCCCCACGACACGGGGTCGGCCCACGCTCATCGCGTGGCCAGGAGGAAACTCATGAAATCTTTGCTGTCCGCAGTTCTGGCCGGTGCGCTGCTTTTCACCAACGCACCGGTCTCCTATTCCGAGCCACGCCCAGAGCCACTCAAAGTCGCTCCCGGAACCGAAGTGCGCCTGCACATTGTCGGCACCATCGGCACCGCCGCTTCGCGTGACGGTGACGCCTTCGTTGCCGTGCTTTCCGAGCCCGTCTTCGTCGGCAACACCTTGCTGATTCCCGCTGGTACGCGCGTCCACGGCACCATCGGCATGGTGGCGCCGGCGCGCCGCTTTTCCGTTTTTCGCGGCCAGGCATACATGGATTTGAATTTCCGCAGCCTCGAAATCGATAGCCGGCTGATCCCCGTGCACATGAGCATCCTTGAAATCCTGCGGCAAGGCACCGACCGCGAAGCCCCGCGCCGCCACGACGTAAAAATAGATGAAGGTCAGATCATCGAGCAAAGACATGACTACCGAGGCGATGTGCTGGGAGGTTCGATCAGTTCCAGCGGCGGCGCGCTAATCGGATTGATTGCCGGCAACGTTGCCAGAGGATTCGGCTTTGGCTTAATCGGAAGTGCCGCTTATATCGTGGCGCGCAAGGGCAAGGAAGTTAATCTGCCGGACGGGACCGGCATGCTGGTGAGCATCGATGATGCCGTGACTTTGCCGGGCACCGTAACGCCAGCCCCGGCAACGTCAGCCCCGGCGCCTCCCGTCGGCCAGTAGCGTACCGTCAAGCTGCTTCACAATGAAAAGCACGCCGCAGCGCGCCAAATATTTTGACGCGCTGCGGCGTGCCGTCTTTCGCATTTATGTCCGGATCCACGTTAGGTGGCGAACAATTGGCAGCGCGCCTTGCAACAGTTCAGATGAATTCCAAGTTTTCCCAGGCGTGCATCGACAAGACGCAGAATCACACCCGTACGGATCCGGCCGCGGCCGCCCCGCGCAGCTTCACTTGTAGCCCTGGCTCGAGCTGATCTCGTTTCAGGCAGCGATACAAACTGGTGCGCCCGATACCTAACACTTGCGCGGCCCGCAAACGGTTCCCCATGCACATCGCCAGCACCCGCTGAATATGCACTTTGCGAACTTCGTCCAGCGAAAGCGGCCGCCATTCCGTGCCTTCCGCGGTTCGCTGCCCGCGGTGTTGCAGATTTTCCGGCAAATCCGTCAGGTCGATAAAGTCTCCCGAGGTGGATAATGGCCGCGCTGGAAATTACATTCTCGAGCTCCCGCACATTACCGGGCCAGGGATGTTGCAGCAGCACCGTTTGCGCCCGCCGCGTTAATCCGCAAATACTCTTCCCATACGCGTGGTTATATTTCTTTACAAAGAATTGCACCAACAACGGAATATCCTCGAGGCGCTCGGTCAGCGAAGGCACACGAATTTGAATGGAGCTCAAGCGGTAAAACAGGTCTTCGCGAAACCTTCCCGCCAGCACTTCGCCGCGGAGGTCCCGATTAGTCGCCCCAATCAGTCGCACATTCACGTGCCGCACTTCCGGCGAGCCCACCCGCTGCACTTCGCGGTTTTGTATCACTCTTAGCAGCTTGGCCTGCATGGCCAGAGACGTCTCGCCCACTTCATCCAGGAAAACCGGTTCCACCGTCCGCATATTCGAACAAACCCGGCCGCATCTCCGTTGCCCCGGTAAAAGCCCCGCGCACATGTGAATCGCCCGCCCGTTTCGACACACTTTAAAACCAGAACACACCACGAGCCCCGGTGCAAAACACCGCCGTCTGCAACTCTCAAGGGAATCAGCATTCAGGTTGAAACAACGATTTAAAAATGACCGCCAAGCAAAATGTTGCTGGCAAACCTCTCAATATATTGATAAACCCTGTTGAAAAACACCAAAGCCACTAGCAAGCCCAGCGTTGCGTAGCTATTCCCGCGCAGCCAGTTTAGATATTTTTGCGCGGTGCTCTCGCTCATGAAGATCATAATCCCGGTGCTTCCATCCAGAGGGGGAACCGGCAAAAGGTTGAAGGTGCCCAGTAAAAGATTCAGCGAAAAGAAAACAATCAACACCACGAAGGCGATTCCTGGACGGCCCGTCGCCGGGTCCCTCCCTAGCAGGCCAGTGGACATGCCCACCCGCAATCCAATTACCGCAAGAATCATCAGTGTGAAGTTCGCCGCTGGACCGGCCAGCGCCATCCAGCCCGCTCTCCGCGGGTAGCGCCGCTCCCACGCGGGATCGAACGGCGCGCTGGCCCAACCGATCATGGATTGGTTTATGAAATACGAAAGCAGCGGAACCAGCACCATGCCGAATGGCTCGCGGCGGATGTGCGGGATGGGGTTCAGCGAAACTTGTCCGCCCTCGGACGCGGTCTCGTCGCCGCCCCGTTTCGCAACAAAGGCGTGCGCCGCTTCATGACATGTGGTTGAAAAAAGGAACGCGACATACCAGATGAATCCATACAACAAAAAATCAGGCGTGATATCGGGCATCGCGGAAGAGTAGATGCTGTGGCCCGCGATTGCAAGTTGGCAGCGCGACGATTGCAATTGCTGCCCAAGTCTGATTGAGTTCACGATTAGGAAAACAACTGACCAACGATCATTCTGACCTTAGTGGTCCATTTCTTTTCACAACGCCTTTCCTCGCCTTCGATGCTCTCGAAGCGCCCGTTCCAGTGGCCGCGGAATCTCTCTTCGATCTAGCGCGGTTCTTTCCCTTCATCGCGCTGGACTCTATTTTCTTACTCCGCACCGCTCCGACTTCCAGCAGACGTTTAGGGCCGCTCACAAAAGGATTTCCCGGTTCATAGAACCGCAACACATGTTCGGCCGCATGCGTAATTCCAATCCGCACCGTTTCCCCGATCACCCTTTGCGCATCACGCTGCGCGCCTTCATCTGTGATCGCGCCCAACCACAACTTATTCTCAGCGCACAAATCGATCCCATCGTGGCTGCGATTGATTTGAAATGCCGCAGCCAGCCGCCCCGGCCCGCGCGTCAAGCCCAGCAGGTCGCTGCAATCGCGATGTTTTTTCATCAGCTCAATGCCTTCCAGTGGCTCGACCGCGCGAATTAAAATCCCGCCCGCGGTACCCGCCGGCTCGCCACTCACATTCAGCATGAAGTGTGCCCCATAGTTAAAAAATACGTACGCATGCCCGGGTTCCAGATACATCGAGCGGATCCGCGGGGTCGGCCCGCGAAAATGATGTCCGGCCGGATCGCCCGGTGGATACGCTTCGGTTTCCACGATGCGGCCGCTAACCCGCCCCGCCGGCAGCTCGTGCACCACGACTTTTCCAATGAGAAATCGAGCCAGCGCAATCGTATCGCTGGGCAATTCCGCCCGCCGCAACCGCCGGATCACACCTTTTTCAGCTAAATGTTTTGGATTTTCCAACAAGTAATTCACTCGAGGAGATTTGGTAGCGGCTTCTTTGAACCTCAAATCTCTAACTTCGAACCTCTAGTATCTTCCGGCTCGCTATTAAATAGCCGTGCCAACTCGGCATGCTCCATCACCACCGCGGGATCGCGTTGAATGGCGTCGAAGTAACGCTTCTGAAAGGCGTCCCCGGACTCCGAGGGCACAAACAACTTCCGTGCCATGGCAATCGCGCTGCGCGTGTCCTCCGGCGTAATCGGCACTTCACCAGCCAGCGTTTCATCCAGCCGCACCACAAATTCCGAAATGTTATGCAGCCAGCCGAATTGCTGGTGATCCAGCACCAGACGGAATAATTCGCCGGTGGACACGTGTCCATGCTCGCGCTCGTAGTCCCGCCGTTCCATATCCAGCAGGGTCTTGTGCAGCTTCAGCAATACCGTGCGCAAC
Organism: Verrucomicrobiia bacterium; assembly: GCA_035568155.1. GTDB lineage: Bacteria > Acidobacteriota > Terriglobia > Acidiferrales > UBA7541 > Acidiferrum. The sequence goes on from DATMOS010000071.1 coordinate 82,374, forward strand.
TCCGTGAGTTTTGCACGATCCAAGGCCTCCGCGCCGTTGTCAGAAGGTAAGTTCGGTGTCATGGTCCGTCCACATCAATCGTGATAGCGCTGCTCGCCCACCGGCAACGCGATGTGCAACCGGTTTCCCGGGGGCGGCAGGGGACACGTCGCGTACGGCGTATATGCGCAGGGCGGATTTTCCAGGTGATTGAAGTCCAGCACTAGCTCGCCGGTCTTGGCCAGTCCATCGCTCGGCAGCGCGGTATACAGAAACCGGCAAGCTCCATAGGTAGTCGAAGCGCTGGTGGTATCTCGCAATATAAAAAAAAGTTTCTCGGGGGCGGAATCCTCAAGCACCGGCTCCAGCCGGTACGTCTCGCCCGCGAGTTTGAATTCCGCCGCGCCCGGAACCGGTTGCGAATAATGTGTGCCCGCCAGAGTGTCCAGCGCCACCGTTTTCGGCGGATTGTACGGTATCCATTTAGCCGTAACCCGATAGGCCGGATCCGGCGCATACCATTTCAGCCCACGAAATCCGACTAACGCCTGCGATCTCGAGTCTCTCACCCGCAGAGCGAAGCGATCGCCCCTTCGGATCACGTACATATTCAGCGTTCCAATAGTCAGATGTGGCGCGTTCTTGTCATTGTCGGGATCGGTCCGCAACACTTGCGATTTTGCCGGAACCCCAGCCACCAGAAAGTCCGGCGTAAATCCTCCGGCCGGTTCGACCAAGCGAACTGTCTGACCCTCTAACTGCAGCACACCTAAGCGCGCCACCTTGCTGCCCGCCAGATGAATTTTATTATCGGCGGCGCCCCCAAAAGAATTATCGCCCGGCTCCAGCCATTCAAGGCCCGCTAAAGAAAGCCAGCCATCGGGTTTCTGCAACTCGGCGACATGTTTAGCGCGCCAGTCCAGCAGATCTTTCTGCCACGCATTGCGATCCGGCGAATCAGCATTTTTCGTGCGTGAATCAGTACTAGGCATGTTCAAGAGCAGCACCAGCCCGGCGGCCGCGGCCAAGGAACGAGAGTCCATAACAAAGTATAACGTGATACATTCCGTGGCCGAAAGTTAGAGTGCATCGGCGCGGCCGCCGGCCTCCCCAAAAAAAGGCTCGCTTGGCGAGCCGTGATCCTCACTCAAGAAACGATGGGGCGCTTATTACTTGGAGGGCGTCACCACCAGCTCATTTTTCACTGAAAAAACGTTAGGCACTCCGTTCACCCGCAAGTTCACGAGATTCTTGTCCGCTTCGCTATCCACCACTCCCACCAAAGTGACATTTCCATTTTTCACGATGATGTGAATCGACGGAACAGCCGATTCCGCGTACCTGGACAGCGCCGGATCGCCGAAAATCACGCGATACACCGCTCTGCGTAGTTGGTCGTCCATCGGCGACGGTGGCAGCACCTCGATGTTATTCACCACCCTTCCGACACCTTCAGTCTTTTTCACCACGTTTTCGGCGTCCGATTTAAGCGTCGGCCGAACCACTTGCCCTTCCAGTATTACGGTGTCGCCTTCCACCTTGAAGGCCAGGTTGTCGAACACCGAATAGTAGGGCAGCAACACCAGTTGGTGCCGCACTTCGCGGATCAGATTCTGCCGCGATTTTGGTTCAGTCTGTTGCTTAGCTTGGACTAGAGAAATAATCGGCACGCCGGCGAGTGAAGTTCCGAAGAGTAATGCCGAAGCTAACAGAGGCGTTTTCCTCATTAGACCCTCCAATTTGCTAACACAATAGTTAGATAGGAGTCGCATGTCAAAGGTGTGCACGGCCCTAACATCGGGTGGCAATGTTACGATAGAACCGTGGCCCCATCTTTTCTCAGTAGCACTCGCCGTTTCCGCCGCCTATTCTCTCGCGCCGCTCACCGTACCATCCATTCTTCCGTGAGTATCTTGCCGTGCTGCTAATCGCTCATCGCGGGGCCTCCGGTCACGCGCCCGAAAACACCTTGGCCGCTTTCAAGAAAGCGGTCACCCTCGGCGCCACCTTTATCGAAACCGATCTGCAATTGACCCGCGATGCCCGCCTGGTGGCTATTCACGATGAGACCGTAAATCGCACCACCAACGGGAAAGGCGCTGTTCACGACATGACTCTGGCTGAATTGCGCCGGCTGGATGCCGGTTCCTGGTTCGGCAGCGAATTCGCCGGCGAACGGATCCCCACCCTAGAGGAAGTCCTCGATTTTGCCAAAAAATTTGACGTGATCTTTTACCTGGAAATGAAGCCCGGCGGCTCGTTCGGCTGTGAGCATGCCCTGATTGGCTGTTTGCGAGCATCCGGCGAAATCGCTCGGACCATCGTTATTTCCTTTGATTCTGCGATTTTGGCCAATGTCCGAAAAATTGAACCTACCCTGATGACTGGTTTGCTCTACGACGGCAACATTGACGAGCCCATCGCACGAGCTCTGGAAGTGGGCGCGCGCCAATTGGCTATCCGCGGCGATCTAGTCAATCCGGGGTTGCTCACCGCCGCACGAGCGAAAGATTTGCAAGTCGTCTGCTGGACGGTGAATCACTCCGCGCACATGCGCTTGCTCATGGACGCCGGCATAGATGGCATCATAAGCGATTATCCCGACCGTCTGGCTGCCAGCGCAAAAGCTGCCAAACCAATGTCTTCTGGCAGTCGTGTATCTGTTTAGTTTCGCGCGCGCTTCCCCAAATCGGTTTATTTCCTCAAGGCCGCATGCAACGCCGCGAATTTAGGAATTGAAATTTGCTCGGCACGCGCATCCGGCCGCAAGCCCGCCGCCCCCAGCGCCTTGCGCACTTCATCGGGTTCTGCCAACTCCCGCAAATTATTCACGAGCGTTTTTCTCTTCTTCGAAAAACACAACTTAACAAATTCCAGAAATTCCTCTTCAGCTTCGATCTTTTGCTGTACCGATTCATTCGCTCTCGGCAACAAGCGGTCGCGTCGCAACTCCTCCCACCCACCAGGCAGCCGCAGCGTCACCAGAGTCGACCCGACTTCAGGCGGGGGCGTAAACGCCGCACGCGGAATCTCCAAGACCAACTCCGGCCGCGAATTCAATTGCGTCGCCACCGAAAGGTATCCATAAGCTTTACTGCCAGGCTCTGCCGCCATGCGTTCCGCCACTTCTGTTTGCACCACCACGTGAATCTCTTCGATCAATTCTGCAAACCGGAACAAATGATGGAGAATCGGCGAGGTGATGTAATACGGAAGACTCCCGTAAATCCGCATTCGCCTCCCGTTGGCCACCGCCGCCAGGTCCGTTTCAAGAATGTCCCCGCAAATCACATCGAGATTCTGATTTTTCTTCTTCAACCGGTTAAGATTTCCGATCAAAAACTGGTCCACCTCAATCACATACACCGGAGCTCCACTGTTCACGAGGTATTCCGTCATCTCCCCGTGTCCAGGGCCAATCTCCACCCAGCAATAATCGATTTCCTGCGCGCCCGCCGCAGCAACCACCTCCGAGTGCGGTGATACACGAATGGCGCGCGCGATCTCTTCCCGCCAGTAATCATCCGCGAGAAAATGTTGCCCCAGAGGTTGACGACTCATCACTCCCCAGTGTAACAACTACCAGCGCGTCGCCGGACTTTGACCGCGTTTATGAAATCGGATAGCGTAGCGTAAAATGATTCGGCGTTACCGTCAGCCACAACGCGGAGCACTCTCAGTGAGCTTGTTTTGAGAATACTTTTTGCGGCATCCGAAGGCCTGCCCTTCTCGAAGACCGGCGGCCTCGCCGACGTAATCGAGGCGCTGCCCAAAGCCCTGGTCGCACAGGGTCACGAACTGGCGGTGGTGCTGCCTCGTTACCGGGGAATAAAAACCAGCATGGTGGTTATGCCCAGCATGACCATCCCTCTGGGCGGACATTTGCGCTTCCCCTCCATTGCCGACGGCACCATGCTCAACGGTGTCCGCTACTTTTTCGTCGACGATCCAGGCTATTTCGACCGTGACGGAATCTACGGCAACAGCACCGGAGATTTTCGCGACAACGCCGAACGTTACAGCGAGTTTTGCCGCGCGGTCATCGAAATCGCCAAACACGTTTGGCCCGCCGACGTAATCCACTGCCACGACTGGCAGACCGGTCTCGTTCCGGTGTTCTTGCGCTCGTTGTACGCCGCCGACCCGTTGGTGAAGGACATTCCGGTAATTTTCACCATCCATAATTTGGGCTATCAAGGCCAGTTTCCGGCAGCGGTCCTCGGTCGAACCGGCATTCCGTCGGAGGTCTATAACCCCGCCAGTCTCGAATACTACGGTGACGTCAATTTTCTAAAGGGCGGCCTGGTCTATTCCGACTACCTCACCACCGTCAGCAAAAAATACGCCGAAGAAATTCAAACTCCCGAATTCGGATTTGGCCTCGACGGGGTAGTGCGCAGCCGCCGTGATCACCTGGTGGGCATTCTCAACGGCGTCGACTATTCGGCCTGGAATCCCGAGAAGGACAAATTAATCGCCGCCACCTATTCCTCCAAGGATCTGACCGGCAAGCACGCCTGCAAGAAGGATCTACTCGAAATCTTTGGTCTCTCGCCTGAATATGAAACCCGCCCGGTTCTCGCCATCGTCTCCAGGTTTGCCGACCAAAAAGGTTTTGATCTTATCGCCGCCGTCGCCCCTGAATTGATGCAGGAGGACACCATCCTCACCGTTCTGGGCACCGGCGAGCGCCGCTACGAAGAATTGTTCGAGACCCTCGCAAACGAATTCCCGGGACGCGTCGGCGTGCGCATTGCTTACGACAACGAACTCGCCCACAAAATCGAAGCCGGCGCTGACATGTTCCTCATGCCGTCGCGCTACGAACCGTGCGGGTTAAATCAGATTTACAGTTTGAAGTACGGCACGGTCCCCATTGTGCACGCCACCGGCGGCCTCGATGACACCGTCGAATCTTTTGACGTGCAGCATGGCACCGGCACGGGATTCAAGTTCGAGCCCTATGCCGGCGCGGCTTTGCTCGATGCTATTCGCCTGGCTTTGCATCATTTCGCCGACGAACGCATTTGGAAGCGCATCCAACTGAACGGCATGTCCAAGGACTTTTCGTGGAAGCGTCCAGCGTCGGAATATGCGAAGCTCTATAAGACCGCGCGTTTGGCACGAAACCAAATTCTCGTTGCAACATCTAATTAAACGACCTAAGGAGCCAGCGGAGGCCCTTACAGGCCAACCCGCTGAGGATAAACAACATGGCAGATAACAGCATTCCATCCGTAACCGATGGCAATTTTGAAGTAGAGGTACTGAGCGCCAGCAACGCGCAACCAGTAATGGTAGATTTCTGGGCCGATTGGTGCCGACCGTGCCATATGCTGGCACCCACAGTTGCCGAGATTGCTCACGATTATGCAGGCAAACTCAAAGTGATGAAGCTTAACGTGGACGAAGCCATCAATTCGGCGGGGCGCTACAACGTTCGCGGCATCCCCACTTTGCTGGTCTTTAAGAACGGCCAGGTCGTCGAACAAATCGTCGGCGCCGTTCCCAAGGACCAAATCACCAAGGCCTTAGCCAAGCATCTGGCCTAATCTCTAGCTCGCATTTTCGGTCCGAAGTCCGTCTTCCTCTATGATTCATTTTTGAACGGCGCGCCGCACACTTCTACGACGCGCCGTTTATATTTCGAGCTGGTTTTCAAAACATTTCACGCAAAACAGCAAAACAAATGACCAAATCCGCCACTCTCGTTCGTTGTCAATGGCCCAGCAACGATCTCAGCATCGCTTACCACGATAAAGAGTGGGGCGTGCCAGTTCATGACGACCGCACCCTGTTTGAATTTCTGACCCTCGAAGGCGCGCAAGCGGGTCTCAGTTGGGACACCGTGCTAAAAAAGCGCGAACGCTACCGTGAACTTTTCGCCGGCTTCGATCCCCAAAAAGTAGCTCGTTACGACCGCAAAAAAGTGCGCGCCTTATTAAAAGATCCCGGAATCATCCGCAATCGCCTGAAAATCGAGTCCACCATCAGCAACGCAAAGGCTTTCCTCGAAGTCCAGAAAGAATTCGGCACGTTCGACAAATACATCTGGTCTTTCGTAAACGGCAAGCCCATCCAAAACGCGTGGAAAACTCTCGCCGGCCTCCCAGCCTTCACGAGCGTATCCGACGCCATGAGCAAAGACCTCAAAAAACGCGGCTTCCGCTTCGTGGGCACCACCATCTGTTACGCCTTCATGCAAGCCGTCGGCATGGTCAACGATCACGCCACCACTTGCTTCCGTTACGGTGAGCTAAGCAAGTAAGACCCAACCCATCGCGCTTTTCGTTTAGCTTGTCTCTTGCTTGCACGTTGGCGAAGGCAAAGGTACGATTTGTTTTGCCGTTTGCTGTCGAGTTCCCACCATGCTTCTCTTCTTGACTGAGAGGGAAGCGTCATCCGCCAATTGTTCCGAGCGGCTGGCTTAGATGCAATGGATTTAACCGCGTAAGAAAGGTCAGAAATGAACTCTGTCGTGGTGGTAGGCGCGCAGTGGGGTGATGAAGGCAAAGGTAAAGTGGTTGACTACCTTGCCGGCTCCTTTGAATATATCGCGCGCGTGGCGGGAGGCCACAACGCCGGTCACACCGTCATCATCGGCACCGATCGCTACGTTCTGCAACTCATTCCTTGTGGAATCCTGCGCCCTGGCCGTCACGCCGTCATCGGCACGGGCGTAGTCGTCGATCCCGCTGCGCTAGTCAACGAAATCGAAACTCTGGCCAAAGCCGGCATCGACGTAAAGGGCCGGCTGCACATCAGCAATCGCGCCCATTTAATTTTTCCCTACCATCGCGAACTGGATAAAGCTGCTGAAGGCGCGCGTGGCGCCGACAAAATCGGCACTACTTCCCGCGGCATCGGCCCTGCCTACGAAGACAAAATGGCTCGCCGCGGTTTGCGCATGTGCGATTTGCTCGATGCCGATTCGTTTCGCAAAAAAGCGGCTCACGTAGTCGCCGAAAAAAATCGCCTCGCCAAAGGTGCTTATGGCGCAAACGTCGATTTCTCACACGAAGTCGAAGACACTCTGGCCCTGGGCGAAAAAATTCGCGGTTACATCTGCGATACCGCCGAACTCGTCAACCATGCCATGGACGAAGGCAAATCCGTTCTCTTCGAAGGCGCTCAAGGCACCATGCTGGACATCGACCACGGCACCTATCCCTACGTCACTTCTTCCAGCGCCATCTCCGGCGGAGCCTCCACCGGCGTAGGCGTGCCGCCCACTAAGCTCAAACACATCCTTGGAATTTCCAAAGCCTATACCACCCGCGTTGGCTCCGGCCCATTTCCCACCGAAATGCCCGACCTCGACGCCGAAGAAGTTCGCAAACGTGGCAAAGAATTTGGCGCTGTCACAGGCCGCCCTCGCCGCTGCGGGTGGCTCGATTTGCAGGTATTGCGTTACGCCAAAATGATCAACGGCATCGACTCGCTGGTAATCACCAAGCTCGACGTCTTTGACACCCAGCGCGAAATCCAGGTATGCGTCGGCTACAAATACAAAGGTAAGCCGTTGCACGAAATGCCTGCGCTGGCTGAAGAATACGAGCGCGTTACGCCCGAATACAAAACTTTGCCAGGCTGGAACGAAACAACCTACGGCCTCAAAGACGCCACAAAATTGCCCAAACTCGCCATCGATTACTTAAAATTTATATCCGACTTCCTCCAAGTCGAAATCGGCATGATCTCCACCGGCCCCGAACGTGACGCCACCATAATCCAACCCGGCTCCCTGCTCTCCACCTGGCTCTAACGAGTTTGTCTCACATTGAAATTTTTTCTCGTGCCCATTTCGAACGCCCAAGAGTACCGCGTAACAAAAAATGTAAAGGGATGGGAGGGTGCCCCACCCTAAGGTTTTTGCAGGGTGGGTCTTGTAACGTGGAATCATCGAGAAAATAACTACGAAGCTCCATATTTCGTGGCCTAACGCTCGCACACGTTCAACCGGACTGCATCTCCACCATCTCGGAGTAACATAGAAACTTCATGCTGACCTTTGAACAGGCGCGAAACGAAGTCGTCTCACAAATCTCAAAACTCAACCGCGCCCCCACAACCGTAAATCTCAGCGTGTGGGACGCGCCAGGTTTCGTCCTCGCACAAAATCTAATCGCCGACCGCAACTACCCGCCCTTCAATCGCGCCACACGAGATGGCTATGCAGTCCGCGCCCGCGAATCCACCGCAGGCGCCTCATTAACCTGCATCGGCGAAATTAAAGCCGGCGATGCCCTAACGCAGCCGCTAGAGAAGGGGAGTTGCGCGCAAATTATGACCGGCGCGCCAGTCCCACCCGATGCTGACGCCGTCGTGATGATCGAATACACTTCCCGCGATAAAGACCTCATCCGTTTTCAGCAGTCAGCGACAAAGGGCCAGAACATAGTCCCCGCCGGCAGCGAAGGCGCGAAAGATCAATTGTTGCTCCAGTCCGGCACGCGTCTCGGTTATGCCGAGTTGAGTCTCGCCGCGCAAATCGGCGCCACCCAACTCCGATGCGCAAAAAAGCCTCGAGTGGCCATCTTGTCCACCGGAGATGAAATCGTCCCCATCGATGCATCCCCCGGCCCATTCCAGATCCGCAATAGCAACAGTGTCTCCCTGGCCGCCCAAATCCGCGAAGCCGGTGGCGAGCCTGTAATCCTCGGCAACGCGTCTGATCGCATCGAAATTCTCGGCGATAAGATTCAGCAGGGCCTGCAAGAAGACGTGCTGGTCTTGTCTGGCGGCGTCTCCATGGGCAAATACGATTTAGTCGAAGACGTCCTGAAAAGTCTCGGGGCCACGTTTTACTTTGACGCGGTGGCTATCCGCCCCGGCAAGCCTGCGGTCTTCGCAATGTGCAATGAAAAACCAGTCTTCGGCCTGCCGGGCAATCCCGTCTCCACCATGGTCACGTTCCAATTATTTGTTGTTCCCGCCATCGATCTCCTCAGCGGCGCTCCCGCGCGTCCCTTGCCTTTTTTGAAAGCCACCCTCGCCCAGCCCATGAAAGAAAAGCCCGGCATGACCCATTTTCTTCCCGCGCGCGTCCAATTTGATTCCGGTGAGGCTCGCGTCAAACCGCTGCCATGGCAAGGTTCCGGAGACACCGTCACCATGGCCAAAGCGAATTGCTTTCTGGTGGTAGCTTCCGACATTCAAACGCTGGCGGCCGGTGAAAATGTTAACGTGCTGATGCGCAAGGACGTCTCTTGAATCCGTCGGAAATCGCATGAAAAAGCTCTCCCATTACACCGAATCAGGAAGCGTCAAAATGGTCGACGTCTCCGCCAAGCCCGTGACCAGTCGAACCGCCGTCGCTCGCGGCCTGGTAAAAATGTCACCTGCCGTCGTCCGCGCCGTTAAGCGCCTGCGAAACCCCAAAGGTAACCCCTTGGAAATCGCCCGAATCGCCGGAATCGCCGCCGCCAAGCGCACTTCCGAGTGGATACCTCTTTGTCACCCGCTCCTGCTGACTAACATTGATGTGACTGCTTCCCTATGCCAAAATGGCGTTGAACTGCAATCTACCGTAACCACGACCGCGCAAACCGGCGTGGAGATGGAAGCGCTGGTCGCTGTAGCTGCCGCCGCCCTCACGGTTTATGACATGTGCAAAGCCCTGGATAAAGCCATCGAGATTACCGGCATCGTACTCCTCGAAAAAACAGGCGGCAAAAGCGGCCATTTCCGCCGCCCTGCAGTGACCGCAACGCCAACAAGCCGCTCAAAGGTTCGACCTCGATGAGTGCCGCTGCGGGAAAAAGTATCAAGCTATTGTTGGCCGACGACAATCCCTTAATCCGCGACCTCGTCTACAAAGCTCTCGAGCCCTTTTGTGAAGTTGTCCTGGCCGACGACGGCGCTGACGCCCTCCTGAAGGTCATCGACGAGCCTCCCGATGCCATCCTCTGCGATTACAAAATGCCCGGCCTCAATGGCCGCCAGCTTTTTGAAAAGCTTCGCGGACGACAGACCACTCGCAACATTCCATTTCTTTTCATGGCCAGCCGCGCGGACATAGAAGAACGTTTGCGTCCACTCGTCGACGGCGTCGAAGATTTCATCACCAAGCCTTTTCTCGTCAAAGACCTCGTGCGCATCACGAAAAGAGTTGTCGACCGCCTGCATCTTGAAAAGCTCCAAACCAAAGGCTCCCGTCCCGGCGTCATTCAGGGCCGCCTCGAAGAAATGAGCATGATCGACCTCATGCAATCCCTCGAAATGGGCCAGAAATCCTGCCGTCTGATTGTGAAAAAAGGCTCTGAGAGTGGCGAACTGTATTTCTCGGGAGGCCAGTGCCGGGACGCTAAGAGCGGAAATACGGAGGGCGACGACGCCGTCTACCGTGTGCTTCTTTGGACCGAGGGCGAATTTGAGATCGACTTTGGCGCCGCCAACGCTTCCAATCGCACCACCACCACCCGCAACACTACCGGCCTGCTGATGGAAGCCATGCGCCTCATGGACGAAGCCAGCCGCGACGAAGTAAGCACCAATCAAAGTTAGCTAATCGCTAAAGCCTCCCTGACATGCGCGTAGCCATCCTCACCATCAGCGACTCCGCCGCCAAAGGCGAACGCCAGGACGCTTCCGGCCCCGCGGTCGTAGCGTTCTGCCGCGGTCTGGGTTGGGAAATCGACGAAACATTGTGCATCTCTGACGACGATGCGGCGATTCGCCAAAAACTAGCCGCCATCGCTGACTCCGGTCGCGCCGACATTGTCTTCACCACCGGGGGCACAGGCATCGGACCTCGCGACAACACTCCCGAAGCCACCATAGCTATCGCCGACCGGCTCATCCCCGGCGTTTCTGAGGAAATGCGCCGTAAAGGAATGGAGAAGACTTCGACTGCGGTTTTATCCCGCGCGGTCACCGCCATACGCGCCCGCACTATCATCGTAAATCTCCCCGGCAGCCCCAAAGGCGCCGTCGAATCCCTGGAATCCATTGCCCATCTATTGCCTCACGCTGTCCACGTCCTCCACGGCGCCCGCCACGATTAGCGTCAGTGAGGGGCATCGACATAAAGCGCCTCCAGGTCTCCCTTGAACGGCTCAAAATACATCGTTGTGGTCATAACGTGACCATCGGGATGTCGACCTTTAGAGATGACTGTCCAGTCCGGCCAATATGCATCGCGGTCGATGCCTTGGGTATCCAGCCCGCGCAACTCAGAGGAAACCACCTTGATTTTTCCAAAGAAGCGTCTCAACCGCTGTAAAGGCAGATTCGCCAACAGGGCTTGCTTATCGGCAAGCCCGTATTTAGCGCCAGCACGCTTTGAGCGCCGCATCTGCCTCGGCATCAGGCATCTCTGGCTGGGTAGCGACGAAAGTCGCTACAACAGATTGGGCATCAGGATTACCGACCGCTTGGCCTTTGGCGACAAAGCCTGTCAATCCATCTTTGCCGAAGCCAAAGTTTGCGATCAGGTACTGCTTTGGATGAATGGGGCCAGGTTGGAAGTCTTTTGGTTTTTCTCCCACCCAGCCTCCGAGAATTCCCTTAACCCAATCTTTGGGATAGTCACCGACATCCAGTTCAAGATTCCGAATTGCGGAACTTGGGTCGTCATAACCCGCAGCCGTGAAGATACTAAGCGTATATCGTTGCCCACTTAGGTCGGGATAAAGGGATCTCAGAAATTCCCGAGCAAACGATATGTTATTGGCCAGCGTCGACGACGGTTGTGAAGAGCTCGCGGAAGTGGAAATCTCTGTAATCAGTGCTAAAGCAAGCACTACGCTTACGCATCGAAACGCCCTATTGATGACATTTTGTAACGCAGACATTTACATTTCCCACGACTTTGAATGCTACTTGAGGCAAACGGCGGCTGACTTCTGTCGAATCAGAGTCGGACAAATCTTGGCCAAGGCGTGGTCGGAATCATCCACGGCCTTTTAATTCTCGAGCGAAAAATTAACGCGCGATCAAATTAGGCTGCAAAATAAAGTTCAGCACCTGGTTAGGGAACAGCCCAAAATACACCGTGCCAATTGCGGTAACCGCCAGCACCACATTCACGGCGATTGGGAACCGCACCGGCGCAGCCGCCATGGCCTCCGCGCTGCCTTCCCGCATATACATCACCACAATCACGCGCAGATAGTAATAAGCCCCAATTATGCTGTTGATGGCCATCAACACCGCCAACCAGATCAAATGCGAATTCACCGCCGCCTTAAAGATATAAAATTTCCCAAAAAATCCCGCGGTTACCGGCAATCCCAGCAGCGACAAAAGATAAAGACTCAGCGCCGCAGCAGCTACAGGCTGCCGCTGGGCCAATCCCGCGTAGTCGTCCAGGGTCAAATTCTTCTCGCCCCACCCGCCAATTTCAGAAACGATGGTGAACGCCCCGATCTTCACCAGCGCATAACTCAACAAATAAAACAGCACCGCCGCATAAGCTGGCGACGCTCCGCCGTTCAAATCGTTGGCCATGAACGTAACCGCTGCGAACGCCACCAAAATGTAGCCCGCATGAGCAATCGAGCTATAAGCCAACAGCCGCTTCACGTTGGTCTGCAGCAACGCCCCAAGATTGCCCGCGAACATCGTAAGCGCTGCCAACACCCAAAACGCCCAGAACCAAAAATGCGTCGCTGCAGGCACGCTCGCGAATATCCTCAACAACAGCGCGAACGCCGCGGCCTTCGGCCCCGCGGAAAACAGCGCGGTCACCGGTGTGGGCGCTCCTTCGTATACGTCCGGAGTCCATATCTGAAACGGCGCTGCCGCCACCTTAAATCCAATCCCAATCAGAATGAGCGACAAGCCCAGCTTCAAAAGGTTGCTGCCCGGATCGGCGTCGTCCATTCTGCCCAGGTTAGTCGTCCCCGTCGCGCCATAAACGAGTGCGATGCCGTACAGAAAAAATGCCGTGGCGAAAGATCCCAGCAGAAAGTATTTTAGCGATGCTTCGCTGGATTTCGTGGAGTCGCGTCGGAACCCGGCGAGTATGTAACTGGAAATAGAACTCAGCTCGAGTCCTATGAAAGCCGTCAACAATTCCCTCGCGGAAGCCAAAACGCCCATGCCCGCCGTAGCAAACAGCAGCAGTGCATAAAATTCCGCGAACGGCAGGTTCTCGCGTTCCAGGTACGAATCAGCGGCGAGTACCACCAACACCGCCACTAATCCGATCAGCAGCCGAAAGAAAAAGCTAAAAACGTCGGACTCAATGAGCCCGTAAAATCCTTCACCCGGCGTAGCTCCGGCCACAAACGCCGCCGCAGTTCCGCCAACCGCTCCCAACAGCGCGAGCACTGTAAAAAAGTGCCTGCTGCGCACAAACGGCTGCAGCAGCATGGCCAGCATGCCAAATCCGCACCAGATCAACTCCGGAAGCGCGCGCAGCAAGTCATCAGTGCGTGGAAACATTAGCGGTTCGCACCTTCTGCGGTCGAACTTGCTTGCGCCACTGGCGAAGAATTTGTCCCGCTCACAACCGGCTGGCCCACATTCCTGCCAGCTCTCGTCACCCGCGCTTCATAAGGACGCTGCGGTTCCACCTGGTCAATCACCGCCTGCGAAGCCGCCGCCGTTCGCCGCGTGAAATACGTGGAACCGATTCCCATCCACAACATCACGATCGACATGGTGACCAGAATAAATTTCTCGCGCCCCGAAGCATCCGGCAATGCCTTGTTTTTCTCGTGCGTGACTTCGCCAAAAAATACTCGCTGGTAAGACCACAGCAAATAGCACGCCGACAAAATCACTCCCAGCGCTGCCCAAGAAGCCCATTGCCAATGCGACTGGTAAGTTCCCAGCAAAACCAAATACTCACCCACAAAACCGTTCAGCATCGGCAATCCCATTGAGGCCAGCGCCGCAACCAGAAAAAACGCCGCTAGCTTCGGCATCGGCGTAGCCAACCCGCCATATTCGCTGATCTCAAAAGTGTGTCGCCGGTCATACAACATGCCCACCAGCAAAAACAGCGCACCGGTAGAAATTCCGTGCGCCAGCATCTGGTACACCGCGCCCTGCATCGAAATGGTACGGAACGCGAAAATTCCCAGCACCACAAAACCTAAATGGCTCACCGACGAGTAAGCCACCAATTTTTTTAAATTTGGCTGCACCAGCGCGACCAGCGCGCCATAAATAATCCCGATAATCGCAAACACCGCCACCCACGGCGCGGCCCGGCGCGCTGCCTCCGGAAAAAGCGGCAAACAAAATCGAATCATGCCGTAGGTACCCATCTTAAGCAGCACCCCCGCCAGCATCACCGATCCAGCCGTCGGCGCCTCCACGTGCGCGTCCGGTAGCCAGGTGTGCAGCGGAAACAGCGGCACCTTCACCGCAAAAGCCACAAAAAAAGCCAGGAACAACAGCATTTCCGCGCGCGGTTCGATCACCAGCGTGCCCGTCTGAATCATCTGCTGGATGCTCGGCAGATCAAATGTGCCGGTGGCGTTATACAGCCAGATAATTCCCACCAGCATCAAAATCGAACCGGCCATCGTATACAGCACAAACTTCACCGCGGCATAAATCCGCCGCTCGTGCCCCCAGATGCCAATCAACATGGCCATCGGGATCAGCATCACTTCCCAGAACAAAAAGAATAAAAACAAATCCAGCGACAAAAACACGCCGATGACGCCCACTTCCAGCATCAACAGCATCACAAAAAATTCTTTCACCCGGTGACCGATGCTGTTCCAGGAAGCCAGCACGGAAATAGGCGTTAGGAATGTCGTTAGGATTACCAGGAATAAGCTGATGCCATCCACGCCCAGGTGATAATGAATCGGCGGCGAAGTGATCCACTGCCCGTACTCCACCAGCCGGTAATCGCCGGAAGTGAACGACGCGCCGCGCAACAACAGCAGCGAAAATAAAAATTCCGCGACTGACACAATCAACGCGATGCGCCGAATAAAAACATGGTCATCGCCGCGCAACAGCAGCAATGCCAGCGAACCCACGGCAGGGAAGAAGATCAGAATCGAAAGCAAATGTCCGCCCTGGAAAAGTGAGCCCATCAGCGCGCCACTCCCAGCACCGGCCGAACGTGCGGCCAGAAAATCACCGCCACAATCACAATCGCCCCAACCACCACCCACACCGCATAGCTCCGCGTGTTCCCCGATTGCGTTCGCCGCGTACCGTCGCCAACCACCGTGATGCCTTCGGCGATTCCATTCACCGCGCCATCAATAATCGAAACATCCACGGTCTTCCAGAAAACATTTGTCGAAAGCCACATCAGCGGCCGCACAATCACTGCGTTGTAAAATTCATCCACATAATATTTGCGCAGCAGCGTCCGATACGCGCCACCAAACGATTTCGCGAGCTTCTCCGGCTTGCTGGGCTGCTTCACATACAGCCAGTACGCGGCCAGCAAACCCGCCAGTGCCGTGATTACGGCCACAATAGCCAGTGGCGTCTCCAAAGCGTGCGCCACAGCTTCCGCCGTGCCCGCCTCAGTCCCACCAGGCGCAGCAAATACCGGCTCCAAAAATTTTGCAAAATAATCAGGCTTGCCCCAGAACGCCGGCGCGGCCAGCCACCCGCCCACGATGGAAAGCACCGCGAGAATCGCCAGCGGCACCAGCATGCTCTTCGGCGATTCATGTACATGCACGTGATGCAGGTCGTACCGCTCTTTGCCAAAAAATGTCAGGAAGATCAGCCGGAACATGTAGAACGACGTCAACAACGCGGTAAACAATCCCGCCGCATAAAGAATGTGCCCTACGTTGGGTCCGCCATTCTCGCTTTGATAGGCGCTCAACAAGATCGAATCTTTACTGAAAAATCCTGCCAGCGGCGGAATTCCCGCAATCGCCAGCGTGCCAGTAAACATGGTCACGCATGTCCACTTGATTTTCTTGCTCAATCCACCCATGTGCAGCATGTCTTGCTCGCCGCCCATCGCATGGATCACGCTGCCGGCCGCCAAAAACAGCAGCGCCTTAAAAAACGCATGCGTCATCAAGTGAAAAATTCCCGCCGAAAACGCCCCGACGCCGCAAGCCAGGAACATGTAGCCCAGCTGGCTCACCGTGGAATATGCCAACACCTTCTTGATGTCCGTCTGCACCAACCCGATCGTCGCCGCAAACAGCGCCGTAGCGCAGCCCACCACTGCGACCACCAGCATCGCCGTCGGCGCGCGCATAAACAGCACATGCGAACGTGCCACCACGTAAACCCCGGCCGTAACCATGGTCGCCGCGTGTATCAAAGCGCTAACCGGCGTCGGCCCTTCCATCGCGTCCGGCAGCCACACATAAAGAGGTATCTGCGCCGATTTGCCCGCGGCGCCCATGAATAGCAACAAGCACGCCACCGTCAGCGTCCCCAGATGCCCCATGGCCTCCGCGGATAACGGCGTGGCCTTGTCAAACAGCTTCACGAAGTCCAGCGTGCCAAACGCGCGGAATAGCAAAAACATCCCCAGCATGAATCCAAAATCGCCGATGCGATTGACGATGAACGCTTTTTTGCCCGCATCCGCCGCCGACTTGCGCAAAAAATAAAACCCGATCAGCAAATAACTCGCCAGGCCCACGCCTTCCCAGCCCACGAACAGCAAAACGTAATTCGCCGCCATCACCAGGATCAGCATGAAAAACATGAACAAGTTGAGGTACGCAAAAAATCGGTAATAACCGCCCTCATGCGCCATGTAGCCCATGGAATAAATATGAATCAGCCAACCCACGCCGGTAACTACCAGCAGCATCACCACCGTAAGCTGATCGACTTGCAGGTCGAAGCCCGCTCGGAAATTTCCCGCCTCGATCCACGAAAAATATTGCCTTACCCAGGGAATCTGTTCCGGTGAGAGAAGGAAAAACTCACGCACAGCTTCGAGCGCAGCCAGGAAAGAAAGCCCGGTAGCGCCAATCGCCACGCTATTTACGATTTTGTTCGGCCACGTCCTGCCAAACAGTCCATTCACCGTCGCGCCAAGCAGCGGCAACAGTGGAATAATCCACAGATGTTCAAGTATTGGCATTTACAGTTTCAGCAGGTCCACTCGCTCTACGTTTAGCGATTGGCGGTTTCGCGCCGTAAGGATAATAATCGCCAGCCCCACTGCAGCTTCAGCTGCAGCCACTACAATCACAAACAAAACAAACACCTGCCCATCCAGTTTGTGCATCGCCTGGCTGAACGCCACAAACGCCAGATTCACGGCGTTGAGCATCAACTCGATGGACATGAAAATCGAAATAATATTGCGCTTAAAAATAAACGCCAGCACGCCCAGCCCGAACAAAATGGCGCTCAGCACGATGTAATAGTTCGTGGGAATCATCGCCTAAGCCTTCTCCCGCTGCGCCAGCACAATCGCGCCCAGCACCGCCACCAGAATCAAAAACGAAGTCAGCTCAAAGGGATAAACAAAATCCTTGAAAATCATCGTCGATAAGTCTTTGGTGGACGCCATATTCCCCGGTTGCGCCGCCGCCTGCACCGTGTCGGTCGAGCGCGCAATCGTCGCCGCGATGAATCCTGTCAACGCGAACGCCAATAGCAGCCCGGGAAATCCCGCAAGTTTCGAAAAGTTGGTGTGCTCCTCAATCCCCGCATTCAGCAGCATGATCACGAACACAAACAGCACCATGATCGCGCCGCCATAAACGATAATCTGCACTGCCGCCACAAACTCCGCGCCCAGCAACAGATACAAGCCCGCTAGCGCCACCATCACCACGATCAGCGACAACGCGCTGTGAATCGGATGCTTCTGAAATATCAAGCTCAGCCCGCCGCCCACCGCCAGCGCTGCTAGCACAAAGAAAATGATGAGCGGTGCCGTCACTTTATTGCGCCCCACCGTAAAATCGCGAAGCTGGTAATCACCACGTTAGCAATAGAAACCGGCAGCAGCATCTTCCAACCGAACGCCATCAGCTGGTCGTACCGCAAACGCGGCAAAGTTCCACGCATCCACACGTACACAAACAAAAACACAAAAATCTTCGACAGCAGCCAGAACGGCGCTTGAATGTAATTATTTACTCCCGGGAAAAGTGCCAGTGCGATCGCCAGGATGCACATCACCGCGCCAATCCCCGGCAAAATCACTTTGCCAAAAATTGTTTCGTAGTGCAGCCCATCCCAGAACACCCACAATCCCGCCGGCAGCAGTAATACCGTCGGCAAATAATAGGTCCACGTCCAGGTAGCAGGGAAGGGAGACAGCCATCCGCCAAAAAACAAAATCGCGCACAAGCACGACACCGTAATCATGCTGGTGTATTCCGCGATGAAAAACATCGCAAATTTAAAGCTGGCATACTCGGTGTGAAATCCCGCCACCAGCTCCGATTCCGCTTCCGGCAAATCGAACGGCACGCGATTCGTTTCCGCCACCGCCGCGATAAAAAAGCAAATGAAACCCAGAAATTGCGGAAAAATGTTCCAGCCCAAAATTCCATACTTGCTGGTCTGATCATTAATAATTTCCGTCAAATTAAAACTTCCCGCGATCAGCAGCACGCCCACCACTGAAAGCGTCAGCGCCAATTCATAACTGATCATCTGCGCCGAGCTGCGCAAGCCCCCAAGCAATGGATACTTGCTGTTGGATGACCATCCCGCCAGCGCCACTCCATACACGCCCAGCGCGGTAATCGCGAATAAAGCCAGAATCCCGATGTTCACGTTAGGTGGCAAAATTCCCAGATAAATCGTCTGTCCCAAAATTTTCCACGGCAGCGGATCCGGCCCAAACGGAATAATCGCGATGGAAGTCAGCGCCAACGCCAGCGCCAAAAGGGGCGCAAGAAAATAAACAAAGCGATCCACTCCCGCGGGAGTCGGATCTTCCTTAAATAAAAATTTCAGCCCGTCGGCCATCGGCTGCAGCAACCCGTGCGGCCCAACCCGGTGCGGTCCCCAGCGCGATTGGATGTGCGCCACTACTTTGCGCTCAAACCAGGTCAGGTACGCATTCACGGTCAGCACAATGAAAAGTAACAGCGCCACTTTCACAACCGTGATGATCAGCCAAGCGTTGGCATACAGGAATGCGTTCACGAGGTAACTTCCGTCTCAGCCGCTTCCGGCAGAGATTCCATCATGGTGCAGAATCTTCCCAAGGTGCCGCTGGTAAACAGCGTGTCGTGCGCCGAGCGAATCAATCCCACCGGCACGTCATACGGCGCATGGCCATTTGGCGTGAAGCCTAGATGTGTCGGCTGCGGTGCACCCTCCAGTAACGCTCCCGGCTGCACACTATAACCTGGCACCGTCCTACGAATTTCTTCAAAGACTGCCGCCGGCGACTTATAGTGAAACGCCTTCCCCAGTCCCAGCCGTTCGATTTGATGCGACACGATGCGCAGCAAATCAAAATCCGAGCGCGTCCCCATAATCTCCACGCCCTTGCGCAGCATCTGTATTTCGCCCGCCGTGTTCGTTACCGTCCCATCCTTCTCGTAAGCCGACGCCGCCGGAAAAACAATGTCCGCCTGTTTGGCGGTCTCCGTCAAAAACATTTCATGCACGATCAGCAATTCCAGCTTCCCGCGCCCGGCCCCCAGCGCCCCAAAATGCGCCAGCGGATTCGCGCCCATCACGTATAGCGCTTTTAATTTTCCGGATTGCGCCGCTTCCACCATTTGCGGCGTGGTCATCCCCGTGTGTGACGGAATCGCCCCGCTCCAGATTTCCTCCAGCTTCTCGCGAGCCGCGGCATTATCGGTGTATGCATATCCCGGCAGCCGGTCCGGCAGCACGCCCATATCCGCCGCGCCGCGCGAATTCGCATAATCGCCCAGCGCCATGTAGCGCGTCTTGCCCGGCAGTTTCGAACCAAAATTCACCAGCAGCCCAATCGCCGCGCCCGAAACTTCTTCCCCAAAAACAATCGCGACATCCGACTCCGCTTCCAGCGCCGCTTTCAGCTGCACCAACTGCTCCACCAACCCTGGCGCCAGATTTCCTTGCTCATGCGCCAGATATGCGAGGGCCGCGCCTTCGTGTCCGGCCTGAATCTTCACGAACTGCGTGGCCTTGCGCGTCAGTTTGATCTCGTGCGCATTAATAATGAAAAGTTTCGTCCCAAAGTGCCGAATTCCCGAACGAATCTGCCACGCCACCAGCGGATTCTGATTGGTCGGATCGTTTCCGATCACCAGCACCACTTTCGATTCGTACAACTGTTCCATCGTCAGCATCGAATCGTGCGCGCGATCGCCCAGCGCGGTCACCAGCCCGGTGTAGTCCACCGTGCGATGATGATCCACATTGTTGGTTCCAAATGTTTGTCGTGCTAGTCGCTGAAACAAATAATTTTCTTCGTTCGACGTGCGGTTCGAACCGATAAACCCGATCGAATCTTTGCCGCCCTTATCAAAAACATTCTTGAGTTTCGTCGCCGCCGCCTGCGCCGCCTCTTCCCAAGAAACGGGGTAAAGCTCGCTGCCGCGTCGCAGCAACGGCTGCTTCACGCGCTCCGGATGCTTGGTGAAATCAAAGCCGAATCGCCCCTTCACGCACAAAAAGTCTTTGTTAATCCCGGAAAGATCCCGGTTGTTCGAACGCATGATCTCGTGATTCCTCACGCTCAGCGTGGTCTTGCAGCCATTCGAACAATGTGTGCAGATCGTCGGCGCATATTTCATCTCCCACGGCCGCGTCTTATAACGATAAGTTCCGCTGGTCAGCGCGCCCACTGGGCAAATATCAATGCACATCCCGCATTCTTCGCAGTCCAGATGATCCCCGCGATTCGGAATAATCACGCTGTTTGCGCCGCGCATCCCCACGCCCAGCGCTTTCACGTCCATGCCCTCATCGCAAACGCGCACGCACCGGAAACACAAAATGCACCGCGGCGCATCGTAGTACACCAACTCCGACCACTTTTCTTCCGGCCGGTGAATTTTTTCCTCGATGAATCGGCTGCTGTCCGCGCCGTAGCGGAAAACCATGTCCTGCAATTCGCACTCGCCGCCCTTGTCGCACACCGGACAATCCAGCGGGTGATTGGTCAGCAAAAATTCCAACATGTACTTCCGCGCGTTACGCACCTGCTCGGTATTGGTGCGCACGATCATGCCTTCCGTCGCCACCAGCGTGCACGCCGTCTGCAACTTCGGCATCTTCTCTACTTCCACTAGGCACATGCGGCAAGCCGCCTGCAACGACAACCCCGGGTAGTAGCAGAACGATGGCACCTCTGTGCCGATGCGCCGCGTCGCTTCAATCACCAGCGTCCCAGGCGACACTCGCACGTCCTGGTCATTAATCTTCAGCGTGATAAGTTTTTGGTCAGCCATTGAGTAAGGTCATTCGTCTATCGAGAACCAGCCAGCACCGCCTCGGCGGATTTATACGCGCAACGCCCGTGCAGGTGATCTTCAAACTCGTTCCGCCACTTCTGCACAATACTGATTGTCGGCATCGCCGCGGCATCACCAAGGGGGCAGAAACTTCGCCCTAGAATATTTTTAGAAAGCTCGCTGAGCATGTCGATGTCCTGTTCACGCCCGTATCCTGCGTGAATCCGCTCCAGCATCTTGCGCAGCCACGTCGTGCCTTCGCGGCAGGGAATGCACCACCCGCACGACTCATGCGCGTAAAAATGCATAATCCTACGCGCCATATCCACCATGCAGGTATTTTCGTCCATCACCACCATGCCGCCCGACCCCAGCATCGACCCTGCTTTGGCCACCGAATCGTAATCCATCGGAATATCGATCTCGTCGGCGGTCAGTAGCGGACACGAACTCCCGCCCGGAATCACCGCTTTCAATTTCTTGCCGCCAGTGATCCCTCCGGCCATCCCATAAATAAATTCCTTCATGTTCATGCCCAGCGGAATTTCGTAAATCCCAGGCTTATTCACATGTCCTGCCACGCACAGCAATCGCGTGCCGCCATTTTTGGGCGTACCTACATTCGCGTACGCTTCGCCGCCGCCCAGAATAATTGCGGGCACTGCGCTCAATGTTTCCACATTATTGATTATCGTCGGGCAGCCATACAGCCCAACTACAGCAGGGAAGGGAGGCTTGATTCGCGGATACCCTCGTTTTCCTTCCAGCGACTCCATCAGCGCCGATTCTTCGCCGCACTCATACGCGCCCGCGCCGGTATGAATCAGCAAATCATAATCAAATCCGGATCCAAGAATGTTCTTGCCAAGGTATCCGCGCTCGTACGCTTCGGTGATCGCGCCCTGCACAATGTCCAGCACGTAGCGATATTCGCCGCGAATATAAATAAATCCCTGGTGCGATCCGATCGCGCGCCCCGCAATCACCATGCCCTCAATCAACTGGTGCGGATCCATTTCCATCAACGGGCGATCCTTGCAAGTTCCAGGCTCCGACTCGTCCGCGTTGCAAATCACATATTTCGCTTTTGGCGAATCCTTGGGCACGAACGACCACTTCATACCCGTAGGAAATCCCGCCCCGCCCCGCCCGCGCAGATTCGACTTCTTCATCTCATCGATGATCGACTCCGGCGTCATCTGCTTCAGCGCTTTATCCAGCGCCTGGTAACCGCCGTTCTGCAAAAACACGTCGATCTTCGTCGAGTTCTCGATGCCCCAACGCTTGCTGATAACCGGAATTTCGCCCTTTTCTCGCGCGTGCAACGCTCCGGAAATCACCTCCACCGGCTCAGCCCGCCTGCCGTTGTCCAACTCCTGAATCAAGCGATCAAAGGTGAGCGGCGTCAGGTTCTCGTAAAAATCGTAATTAATCTGCAACGCTGGCGCTCCGGTACAAGCCCCAATGCATTCCACTTCTTCCAGTGAGAAAATCCCGTCCTTCGTAACTTCCTTGTGCCCAATTTCCAGTCGCTTCTTCGCCCGATCCAGCAGTTCATTGCCGCCGCGCAGCATGCACGCCACGTTGGTGCAAACCTGCACGTGATATTTCCCCATCGGCTTGCGATGCAGCATCGAGTAATACTCGAGCGTCTCCTCGACCTGCACGGTGCGTAGCTCCAACCGTGCCGCAATTTCCGCAATCACCTCGTTGCTGATATACCCAAACTCATCCTGCGCATACATCAGCATAGGAATCAGCGCGCTGCGCTTCACCGGATACGCATTCTGCAGCCGTTCGAATCGCTCCGTAAGTCCGGCAGACATTTGCAGTGCCATCTAGCGATCCACCTCGCCCAGCACGATATCGATCGTCCCGATGCACGCAATCACATCTGAAATCAGTTGCCCTTCCACCAATTTCGGCAAAGCCTGCAAATTTATGAACGATGGCGCACGGAAGTGCACCCGCAACGGTTTCGGGGATCCGTCGCTAACAATAAAACATCCCAGCTCCCCACGTGGCGATTCGACCGTCACAAACGCTTCTCCAGCCGGAGGCGAAAACCCTTCGGTGAAAATTTTGAAGTGATAAATCAGCGCTTCCATCTCCGTCTTCATCTTCTCGCGCGCTGGTGGCACGATTCCCGGCGCCTCGGCCTTAATCGCGCCGTCATCCGTAATCTTGTCCAGCGCCTGCCGAACGATCTTAAGGCTTTCGCGCATCTCCGCCACTCGGATCATGTATCGCCCAAAACAATCCGAATCCGTGCGCGTCGGCACATCAAACTCAAACTCGTCATAACTCGAATACGGAAACAGTTTGCGATTATCGTAAGCCACACCCGCCGCGCGAATCGTTGGCCCAGTCATGCTCAACGCAATCGCGTCTTCCGAACTGATATATCCAATGTTCTTCGTGCGACCCATCCATATGCGGTTTTCCGTCAGCAACGTCTCGTATTCATCCACGCGGCTGGGCATGTATTTCAAGAAGCGCTCAATCGCTTGCCGCCATCCCGCGGGCGGCTGCAAGGCTACTCCGCCGATGCGAATGTAGCTGGTCATCATTCGCTGCCCGGCGAACATCTCAAAAATCTTCAAAATCTCTTCGCGCTCGCGGAAGCAATACAAAAACACCGACATCGCGCCTAAATCTATGGCGTGCGTTCCCAGCCACACCAGGTGGGAAGAGATTCTCTGCAGCTCCACCATCATCACCCGGATGTATTGCGCACGTTTGGGCACTTCCAGATTCAGCAGCTTCTCCACCGCCATGCAATAAACCAGGTTATTTCCCAGCGGATTCAAATAATCCATCCGGTCGGTCAAGGTAATCGCCTGCGAATACGTTTTGTCTTCGCACGATTTCTCGATCCCGGTATGCAGATATCCGAGATCGGGAACAGCCTTCACCACCGTTTCGCCATCCAGTTCCAGCAAAATGCGTAACACCCCGTGCGTCGAGGGGTGCTGCGGCCCCATATTAAGGACCATCGTTTTTGCTTGGCCGACCGCCGTTTCTACCGTGGTCATATGGAGGTCTTTGTGAAGCCCAGCGGCATCACCGGAATATCCCTGTACCCTTCCACCGGATAATCGCGCCGCAGCGGATAACCTTCCCAATCATCGGGCAGCACAATGCGCCGCAAGTCCGGATGCTCGTTGAAATGAATCCCAAATAAATCGAAAATCTCGCGCTCCAGCCAGTTCGCGCCCGGCCACACCGGCACCAGCGAATCCAAAACCGGATCCTTCCCGGACAAGCGCACTTTCAATCGCAATTTTTCGCGCCGCGAAATACACACTAACTGATAAACCACTTCGAATCGCGGCTCATAAGGATGGCGGTCCAGGCAGGTCGCATCAGTCAGCAGATTAAATTGCATTGAAGCAGCATCGCGACAGCGTGCCGCGGTAGCCCGCAACAATTCACGGGGCACCACAATCGTCGTTTCGCCGCGATATTCCACCACTTCCGTAACGGCATTCGTGTCCCACGCGCGCAAGTGCTCTACCGACGACAAGCGTCCGCCTACAACATTAGCGTTTTGGTTGGAATTTTCCGTCAAAGCTTTTAATCCCGTGCGCCCGTTTTATTTACAAATTGTTATTTTTGCCAGTCCAGCGCGCCTTTTTTCCAGAGATATAGGTAACCGACCAGCAGGATGGCGATGTAAATCATCATCTCTGCGAATCCATACCATCGCAAGCTGCGAAAAATGTAAGCCCAGGGATACAGAAAAATCGCTTCCACATCAAACAAAATAAAAACCATAGCCACCAGGTAAAATCGCACCGAAAAAGGTTCGCGTGCGTCTCCCGTCGGGGGCACGCCGCATTCGTAGGGTTCTTGTTTTACGCGGCTTGGCCGCCGCCAGCCAATTAATACCGAAACAGCCGTCAACATACCGGCGAGTGCCGCTGCGATCAGCAGGTGTACCAGAAGTGGAGCGTAACTATGTAGGTCGGAACCGCCCATAAGCGAAACGCTATAATAACGACTCGACTACCGCTCGGTCAAATCCACGGCCAGAACCTCTATAATAGTGCTCATTCGCGTTCGTGCTCGGGCGCGCGTTCATCGGGGCCCATCTCCATGATTTTCGGTCATAACACAAATGTTAGTGTCGGCGCTCACAAGTATCATGTGCAGACCGAAGATGCCGGCGCCTCCAGCGCGCTAATCGACACCACCGTTTACGCCGGTGGCCGCGTGCTTCATCGCCGAACCAATAATTATCTCGACCTCTTGCCACTCAACGCCGACAGCGAAAAAGCTCTCAAGCTGCGCGTCGATGAACAACACCGCCAGGTGCTGGAAGAAATTCGCACCGGTAAGCTCCATCTGCCTGCGCCCACGCCGCCAGTGCCGGCTAAAATCGTTACTTCGCAGGCATCGACAAAAAACGCCGCTCCCGCTGAATCTCTACGCATCGAATTGCTCAACCCGAAAACCTGGCTCGCTGGCAAGCGCGTCACTCTGCAATTGCGTGTCACCGGCGCGCAAGCCCACGCAGTTTCCGGCGCAAAAATCACTGCGTCGGTATCCGGCGCCGCCGAACCCGCCAATTTCTCCGCGGACTCCGCCGCCACAGGTGAAGCTCATCTCACCTTCGACATGCCGCGCCTGAGCGATTCGAACGCCGCCTTGTTGATCGAAGCCACACGCGGCCCAGCCAAAGCCATCTTGCGTTTCCAGTTGCGCGCCCGCCAACACGTTCCAGTCGCTTAGCCCCTAGACGCCAAGAATTAACTTCGCGAACGGTAAAGCCAGTAGCTAATTTCGCCATTCATAAAGTCCCTAGGGTAGAATTAAAAAGATGCCAGCGTCTCACGCAATCACTGTCAATGGAGAGCGCCGCGAAACTCCACAAGGCGCCACAGTAGCCGATTTACTCCGCGACCTGAATCTCCCCACCGGACGCGTCGCCGTCGAACGCAACCTTGAAATCCTCCCCCGCCCGCTGTGGCCCAATACCGCTATTCAACCCGGCGACCGCTACGAAATCGTCCACTTCGTAGGCGGCGGCTGATTCGTTCCAGATTCAAAATTATCAAAATTGCAATTTCACCAAAGCAACTTCAAACCGAACTGCACCTGCCGCGAAGTAGTCGAAGTGCTCGTGATCGCTCCCGCTGTTGGCGAAACTCCCGACGGCGTGAATACCACTGCATTAGGCAAATTGAAATTTGCCCGATTCAACAGATTAAAAATCTCCGCGCGGAACTGAATATTCAGTCGCTCCGTGATTCGCGTGTCTTTCAACGCGGAAAAATCCCAAGTGGCCAACCCCGGCCCGACCAATGTATCCCGGCCGACGTTCCCGTAAAATCCCCCGTTTGCCGGGATATTGCTGGGCGCCAAAAATGCATTGGGGTCAAACCATTTGTTCGGACTCCCGATCATTACTGGCCCGCTGAAAGCTGGATTCGCGAAAGGTCGCACCGGATTTCGCGTGTCCCCATTATTCGAAGGGTTGTAGCTCAGCTGCGGAGAAAACGGAAATCCAGTCTGCAATGTCACAATCGAGTTCACCGTCCAACCGCTGATCAGCCTGCTCGTAAAGCCCTCTCCATTATTAAAAAATCGCCCTCGGCGCCCAATGGGCAGCGCATACGTGGCATTCGCTACCGCAACGTGCGTAACGTCGAACGTTCCCCGACCCTTGTCGGAACGCAGATTGAAAGGATTCGACGCCAGCGCGGGCCCGCCGCCCGATGTCGTTGCGTTTACGGAATCTCCGTCGTCCAAGACTTTAGAAAATGTGTAAACGCCACGCAATGTTAAACCTCCACTGAACCGCCTATTCAAATCCACCTGCAGCGCGTTGTAAGAACTAACTCCCTCCGAAAAGTACGTCCAGGTATTCGCGAGAGCCTGATTGGCTTTCGTTGTCGTAGGCACGAAGTTCGTGCCCGCTGGCACTGGCGTACCTGCTATCCCTGCAGGAAAAGTCGCGGGATAGGTCGCCGGGCACGGCGCTGCCGGACAAATCACCGGAAAAGGTTCGTTCGCATCGATGCCGATAATTTCGTGGTACCCATGACTCCCGACATAACCCACCGTCAGCGAGGTATTCGGCGAAAGCTGCTGCTGCACTCTCAACGAATAAGAAATCAGCGTCGGTGTTTGCATATCCGGCTGAACTCCTCCCGGAATGAGCTTCACCGTCGCGGGAAATGGTCCTCCCCGATTGATCGGAAGTTGCGACACCGCTAACGGCGTCGTATAGGTGGGATTAAAAGGAGCATTCTGATCAGCGCGATATCCCAAAGCATCCTGGAGATCGTTATACATCCCGAATCCAGCGCGAATTACCGTACGGTCGCTGAATGGACTCCAGGCCACCGCCAGGCGCGGCTGCGGTAAAAATTTTGCATTGTTCACCGTGAACAGCGAAGTTCCGATGCGCGGGTCCGTGGATATAATTCCATTTGAAAATGTGTAGTTCGAAGCCCGGCTATGCGCTTCGTTCCAGCCGGTCGAAAACTCATCTCGAAAACCCAGCGTAACTGTTAGCCTTGGACGAATCCGGAACGTGTTTTGCACGAACCACGTGCCAAACAACGAGCGCCAATTCAATTCCGTGGGCGCTGGATCAAACAAAAAGCTGGAAATCGTGCCCTTCAAAAACGTCTGCAGGCTAGTGAAAGTCGCCTGCCCGAATTGGCTCAGGGCAATCGTTTCGTTGGATTGAAATTGCTGGAACCACCCGCCGAATTCCAACTGGTGACGTCCGCGCGTCATGGTCAGGTGATCCTCGTAAGTGTACAGATTTCGCGCGATCCTCAGATTGCTGCCATTGTTGCTGCCTGCCAGCCCCAGCTGCGCTTGCGGATTGGAGGCCGCACTTCCTCCCACCACCGCTGCTCCAACCGGAAGTCCCACTAGAAATCCCGGCACGCTCGTTGCTGGCGTCCCCGGCGTCGGCTCTCCGGTAAAGAAATATGCAGCGCGCGAAAACCCAATTCTCGCGGTGTTCACTAACGATGGCGAGAAAACATGCGTTTCCTCGAAGGACAGAACCTGTTCCCGCAGCGCGACCACGTCGCTGCTATAGGGATTACTCGGGGTTGCCGTAAAGTCGTCGCCGTCATCAACGGTGTAAATTCCCGAAAACGTATCCCGCGAAGAGAACGTGTGATCCACCCGCACCGTCCCGAAATCCTCGCGAACCGTTTGCAGTGGGCTGCTGAACACCTCGGCAATGCCGCTGAAATCCGGTGCGCCAACGGGTGGCGTGGGCCACAAATTTAGCAGCGGCTTCACGTTTGCTACAGCGGCGGCTCGGGAAGCCGCGTCTGGCACGAACGCTGCTGAAGTCTGGTGCAGGTGTTGCCGAAATCCCTCGTAATTCGCGAACAAGAAGGTTTTGTCTCTCTGCAGCGGGCCTCCCATCGAAGCACCAAACTGGTTCCGCTGGAACGGCGGAGCATCTCCTTGATCGAAGAAATTCGGCGCGTCCAGCGCGTTGTTACGCAGAAACTCAAATGCCGCGCCGTGCCATTCATTCGATCCCGATTGCGTCAGGATCACCACTTGCCCGCCCGGATGTTTGCCAAATTCGGCCCCGTAAGAATCGCGTTGCACATTAAATTCGCGCACCGCGTCTACACCCAGAAGCATGCCGCTCGTTCCCCCCGGTTGCATGTTGTTCTCCGCAGCCCCGGTATATTCCACTCCGTTCAGCAAAAAAAGATTTTGCTGTGGGCGATTCCCGGAAACCGCGAAGTTATTTCCCGTGGTGGAATTCGAGATTCCTGTCCCCCCAGTTTTTAGCGAGGTAAAATTCACAATGCCCGGGTTAAGCGGCAGCAACAAATCATAGCTGCGCCCATTGAGTGGAAGGTCCTTCACCTGCTGCTCCCCAACCAGCCCGGAAATATCTTGCGTCGTAGGACTCACCAGTGGAGCATCTCCAGATACTCGCACTTCGGACTTCACGCCGCTGACCTGAAGCGTGAGATCCACAATCGCTTCCTGTCCCACGACGAGCCGGATGCCCGTCCTGACAGCGTCCTGAAATCCGCTCTTGCTCACCGAAACTTCGTACGGACCAATCGCCAGCGAAACAATCTGATAGCGTCCCGCATCATCAGTGACCGCCGTTCGAACAGCGCCAGTTTCAGTGTTCTTCGCGGTCACCGCAGCCGAACCTGCCGGCTCTCCCGACGAATCGGTCACTACGCCTGAAATGCTCGCAGCCACTTGCCCGCGCGCCGGCTGCAGCCAACTCATCGTCATGAACAGCGCTAACAGCGCAAATCGAGTCCAACTAAATCGCCAAAAGCGGTATTCCAGTGCAGGACAGTTGCGGACGCTCATCCAGTCCCCCAGTCAACCAAAAGTCCGTTCACTCAATTCAATACGCTTCGTATCGTTATGTCAAACCAACTTAAGCCGAGTTATGAGCTCCATGTAAAGCGCGGTTCTCTGAAGCGGAGGGTTCATGTAAGCGGAGGTCCATGTAGAGCGGAGGTGCCCCACGCTCGATTTTTAGCGTGGGTCTTGGGTTTAAGATTTCAAAATACAGCCGCCCAATCAGCAATGCAACGCAGCCAACTAAAAAGTTTGATTTAAGTATGAATCCGAACATATAAGATCGTGAAGCGTGCCAACAGGATCAGAGTTCCGCTCCAATTAATGTGGTTCATGGAAAGCCTTCGCTAGCATCAGTGGGAGTTTGAGTCGGATCACCCTCGCCGGCGGCGTCAGAAATTGACAATTCGACGTTGGATTGATTCATCGCGTGCATCAACGATTCGATTTTTTCTCGACTCATTCCAATTCCAAGTACCGAATATCCTCCCAACACGAAAGCCATAACCACCCTGCGCATGATCAATTTGAATGACATTTTTCCCTCAAGCGAACGCATAACGGGGTTTGCGCGTCATCGCGGCCGCGCGACGATCGCAAGGTAGCTTCAATTTGCTGACAGTTGATTACTTCTGCGGCGAACTACTGTTTAGGGGGAGGTCGCGGAGAGAAAACAGCAAGCGATGGCGCTAGCTGTGGAATCCAGGTGTCTTTTCGCGTCGTGACTACCGCAACGACGACAAGCGCAACAAAAAACCACGCCGGAATAAGTAATCTTAAAACCAGCGCAGCAACGGGTGACCCCAGTGCGACCAACAAAGCAGCGGCCACGCACAAGAAAATCAATAAATTGTGTGCACTGGTGACAGCCTTCTTCATAAGCTCATATTACGTCGAACCCACCCTGACCATTAGAAATAGTTCCAGCCCGTAACCTACTTCGCGTAGTGCGCGGCCCCCAGAAAATGCAGCGACACATAAGGCTCATCGCCAACCACCCAACTGTCATGCGCCACCGGCGGAATGTAAAACAAATTTCCCGGCG
Source organism: Verrucomicrobiia bacterium (assembly GCA_035568155.1). Taxonomy (GTDB): domain Bacteria; phylum Acidobacteriota; class Terriglobia; order Acidiferrales; family UBA7541; genus Acidiferrum. The sequence goes on from DATMOS010000071.1 coordinate 112,989, forward strand.
TCAATTCCGTCTGCGTTCCATCAGCAAAAGCAGCTACCGCTCGTCCTGACACAACCAGCCCCACATGTTCCACTTCGCACAGTGCAGTACCCGCCAGAGGAGCAACGTGCTGCGACCACTTCCATCCAGGTTCGTAACTCGCCCTTCCGATAGTCAGTCCGCCAATATGGACAATCTCGAACCGCCCCTTGGCGAAAACTCGCACCTCATCCGGACTTTCGAATCGCTTCAAAATAGCTTCCTGCATAATCCCTCCTTCTGTGTGTCGCGATAATTCAACCAGAAATGTAGTTTGTTGTTTGCAGCAGCAAAGCATTACCCCGTCGCCGACAAACTTGACGAGTCTACATGCCCCCAGTAGGCTCATGGCACATGCGCTCGCTATCCAGGAAAACCATATTGGTCGTGCTTGGATTGCTGGCCTTGGGCATTATCGCGTACCAGGCGATCAGCCTCCTTCACCTCGCCACCTTCAGCGGCTCCAAATTGTTCGACGCGGTGCGCGACGCCAATCCCTATTACATCATCCTCGCCATGGTGGCCATTTATTCCTGCTACGGCATCCGCTCCCTGCGCTGGCAAGTCTTTCAGCGAAACATCGGCAGAACAAATTTCTGGCAAATTTATAAGCTCACCCTGGCCGGGTTCGCCGCCATTTTTCTGCTGGGCCGCGCAGGCGAGCCCGTCAGACCGCTACTGCTGGCGAAAAAGCAGGACCTGCCTATCGCCGACACCTTCGGCATCTACGTCCTTGAGCGCATTTTCGACATGGCCAGCGTTGCCGTGATCTCCGCGGTAGGGCTGGTCCTCTTCGGTATGCGTCCGCATTCTGGTGAAATAGCCACCGAGCTGGAAGCCGCCGCGAAAACCACCGGCACAATTTTGTTCGCGGGCGTGCTGGCCGCCATCGTTGCGCTGATCTATTTACGCCTCCACGGTACCGCTCTGCTGGAGCGCCGCCTGAAAACCGTAATTCAGGCCGGTGGCTGGCGCAGCTCCTTGGCGGGCGTCGTGCTCGGCTTCGTGCGTGGCGTGCAAACCATCCGCACCTGGAAAGATTTGATTCTCGCCACCGTTTATTCCGGATTGCACTGGTTCGTTGTCTGCCTCGTGTATTACTGGGTCTCCCACAGTTTCACGGGAACGCTCCACACCCTCGGCCTGGCCGACTCGTTGCTGGTCCTGGCATTTACACTGGTGGGCTCGACCATTCAGTTGCCGGGCATTGGCGGCGGCTCGCAAGCGGGCGCCATCATTGCATACACAGCGATTTTTGGAGTAGAAAGAGAACCCGCGGTAGCCGCCTCCATCGTGCTGTGGGCCATAACCTTCGCCGGTTGCGGCATACTGGGCGTCCCCATGTTGCTTCACGAAGGTTGGGGCCTGCGCGAGCTAAAACGCATGGCCGCGGAAGAAAAAAAGGAAGCGGCCGTCGCATTGAAATGAAGGTTTGCAATTGAGCTCGTTACAATGGGGAAGACCGGTAATTTTTGCGAACTGAAAAATATCAAATGCTTTTGTTGGCTGTCTATCTGACAGGAGATGACCGCGAGTGAAGTGCCCTTTCTGCGCCCACATTGACGATAAAGTGATCGATTCACGCGAAGGCCGCGCCGGTGACACCATCCGCCGCCGCCGCGAGTGCCTCAAATGCGCACGCCGATTCACCACTTACGAACGCATCGACGAAATTCCCTACATGGTCGCCAAGAAAGACGGCCGCAGAGAGCGCTTCGAGCGTCAAAAAATTTTGCAGGGTCTGCTTAAGGCTTGCGAGAAACGCCCGGTAGCCACACCGAAACTGGAAGCCATCGTGGACGAGATCGAAGGTGTCGTACACGAGGCCACCGAGCGTGAGCTGACTACCTCGGAAATAGGCGAGATGATTATGCGCGGCCTGAAAAAACTCGACAAGGTAGCCTACGTGCGCTTTGCATCCGTCTACATGGATTTTAAAGATGTGCAGGAATTCATGTCGGAGTTGAAGGGCTTGCTGAAAGAGCGCACCAAAAAGTAATAGCCGGAAAAAGAACTAAGACACCAAAGGGGACTCATGCGGAAATCGTTAATTGCAGTTGTGATTTTACTGGCGGCCAGCGGTGCCTACGTTACTGCCCAGACTCTTCGTCAAGAGAAAGTGGACCCGGAAAAAATTCGCGCCCACGTCAAGTTTCTCTCAAGCGACCTGCTCGAAGGCCGCGGCATGGGCCAGCGCGGCAGCGACATCGCCGCCGAATACATCGCCACTCAATTCGCATTGGACGGCTTGAAGGCCGCCGGTGATCAAGGCAGCTACTTCCAGGAAGTTCCCATGGTCAGGATCACCACCCTGCCAGACACAACTGCTTCGCTCGCACCCAAAAACGGCGAACCGCTGCAACTGAAAAATCTCGACGACTTTGTCATCCACAACGAAACGCAAACCGACGTCGCGGACATTGACGCCCCCATTGTTTTCGTCGGCTATGGAATCACTGCGCCGGAATATAAATGGGACGACTACAAAGGCGTCGACCTGAAAGGAAAAGTGGCGCTGCTGTTCGTCAACGAGCCCACCTCCGACGATCCCAAGTTTTTCAAAGGCAAAGCCCTCACCTACTACGGCCGGTGGACTTACAAATATGAAGAAACCGCACGCCACGGCGCGGTCGCCGCACTCATCATTCATCGCCGCGACTTGGCCAGCTACGGTTGGGAAGTTGTGCGCAATTCGAACGGCAAAGATAAATCCTACCTCCGCCTGGATGGTACTCCGCGCTTGCAAGCTGCGTCCTGGATTCAACTCGACGTCGCCAAAAAATTGGCAGGAATGTCTGGCATGGACATCGACAAGATGTTTCAGCAAGCCCAATCGCGCGATTTCAGACCCGTGGAATTACCGGTGCGCCTGAAGGCTCACGTCGTCAGCACCATCCGTCCGTTTAATTCCAGAAACGTTCTCGCCATGCTTCCAGGCAGCGATCCGAGTCGTCGCGACGAAACCGTGATGTACACCGCGCACTACGACCACCTGGGCATCGACACCAGCGCGAAGGGCGACAATATTTACAACGGTGCAGTAGACAACGCCACCGGCTGCGGCATCCTGCTGGAACTCGCCCGCGCCTGGTCGCAGTCAGATCAGCAAGGTCAGCAGCCCCCGCCGCGATCCATTTTATTCGCCGCGGTCACCGCCGAAGAACAAGGCCTGCTCGGCTCGGAATTCCTCGGCAAGCATTTCTCAACTCCAGTCGGAAAAGTAACCTTGGATTTAAATTACGATGCCGTCGCCCCCATAGGCGACCCCGAAGAGATAGAAATCACCGGCGCTGACCGCACCACCTTTTACCCTCAAGTAGAAAAGACCGCGCAGAAATATGGCCTGTCCATTCGCGAGGACGCGCAACCGGAAGCCGGCCACTACTACCGCTCCGATCATTTCAGCCTGGCCCGCGTGGGCATTCCCGCGTTCTCAATCAGCGAAGGAATGAAATTCAAAGGCCACGATGAAGCCTGGGGCCGAGCCCAAGCCAAAGACTACGTCGAGCATCACTATCACCAGCCCAGCGATGAATACCGCCCCGAAATGGACTTCACCGGCCTGGCAAAAGTCGCGCAGTTCGGCTACGACCTCGGCCTCCAAGCCGCATCGCAACCCGCCCTCATCCAATGGCAATCAGGCGACGAATTCGAACCCGCCAGAAAAAAAGCCGCCCAATAACTCTTCAAAGTTTTGAAGTTGTTTGTTTAATCACAACTCACCGTGAGAACGGTGCTGCTCCACCGTCGCAATTCAAAAAAACGCGGAGGGTGCCCCACCCTCGATTTTTGAGGGTGGGTGTGGGTCTTGCAGTTTCCTAGTTTTTGAATTTTCCTACGTCTTGCAGTTTCCTGGATTTTGAATTTTCCTAGAATTGGAGGGTTCTGATTTTTCTTGGCGGCTTTCCAAAATAGATTCAACTCCGAACAACCGGATGCAACCGTAGTGCCCAAATCAAAATCCCAATCGGAATTCCCACCGCCGCGATGACCATAACCAACATAATCACCAGGAAAATCCAATCCCGCCCAGTGTGATGTCCCGGTTGCTCCCGCTCCCGCATCAATAATCGATAATTCCGCCGGTTCGCCTTCCAAGCCACGTGAAAAATATCGCCTGCGACAGGAATCGCTCCCACCACCGTTTCCAGCAGCACATTGGCAAGCATGCGCATCAATGTCACAGTTCGCGCACCGCGCTGCCACGACGCAAACACAATTAAAAACGATGCGGTCCCGGCCATCGCATCGCCGATCCCCGGTATCCATCCAATCAGTGCGTCAAGTCCAAATCGAATCTTGGTCCCGGGGATTTGAAACATGTCGTCCAGCAGCGACGCAATATAATCCAGGTGCTCGTCTGAGGTGAGAGTGCGCGTCATGCCCTGAACACTCTACTACCATCGATGAATGCCTTTCCGCTATGCGTCCCCAGTAGCTGTACCGGAAAGCTGCTACGCCGACGGCGAAGCCTGAAAATATTTGGAGTCAGGAGGCGTTAGCAGGAAATAGGCCACCACCAGGAACAACACGGCATGCGCTATACATTCCGACAGCGAGTGCAATGCGCTCACCCCAACGTGAAAGCCCAGCCACCCAATCATCAACCAGCGAGCCCAATTGCGCCCCTTCAGCAGGAACACTCCACCCACGATAGCAAGTACTCGAATGACGGAAATGAGCGCGACCCACCGGTCCAGTGGTCGTTCCGAAAGGTGATAGGCCAAACCTACTACACCCGCAACGATAAACAAGAATCCCAGCATCGTCAGAGGTAGAGGACGTTTCATGGCGCCTCGGCGATAACAGCACTCTCAAGTCTGAAATCGCGAAAAACCCTTAACGCGGCCAAACTCCCGCCGTAAACGACTTAATGGTGTGAAACCCCAACCGGTCGTAAAGCTGCACAGCAGTGCGGTTCTCCGAAGTCACCGTTAACGTCAATTCCTTAAACTTTAAAGCTCGCAGCGCATCACTCGATTTTTGCATCAACATGCGCCCAAGCCCGTGTCCCTGAAATCCCGGAACCACGCAAATTTGTGTGGTGTGCCCAACTCCCGGTGACACTTCGCTCGTCAGCACTGCGGCAACCAGCTCGTCGCTGCCTGGCTGTCGCAAAACAAACGACGCCGCCGGCACGAACTGCCCACAGCCGGGAAGCAAAATAATATTTTTCAGAAAGCGCAGCGCCCCCGTCATGCTGCGATACTGATCGTTAATCTCTCCATCCACATGATCGGCGTACGACAAATAAATCAACTTGGCGCATGGCTCGAAGTACCGGTCGTTCCAGCGATCGATCCGCAGTCCGCCGGAATTATTTGAATTTGCCTTCGCCGTCTTCTGCAAGTCCAGCAGCATGAATTGCCGCGTGTATAGGCTGAATCCCTGATCGCGCAGGGGCGTATCGATCGGTCCGCTGAAAGGCATCAGTTGCGCCTCAATGCGATCCAAGTGCGGAATAGCTCGCATGGCGAAAAGCGTCTCTTCCAGCAATCGCTGCGCAATAACCGACTGCGGAAATTGCGCCGACACATAAAGCCCGCCGATTAATCCTTTCTGTTCCTCCATCACGTAAAACGAATACCCCGCGGCATTTCCATTTTCAAACGCCACGCTGCCTGCCAGGGCGCGTGCCTCCAGAAACCGTTTGATTAGTTCCAGCGCCCCGCGATAATCCCAGTGCAATTCCTTGCGCCAGTGGCGAGATTCTTCTTCAAGAAGGGCTTCCAGCTGCCGTACTGTGGTCTGTCGTAAATCGACAATGTTCATGGGTGAAGTGGAATGTGAGTGGCCCGCCGCTCACATTCCTATGATAGCCGATTCGCGCAATGACGCGGGAACCCTCCGGCCCCGCGTTGCTGCGATACAAATGCGACACATAACCGGCTGGCCGCGAAACTCCAGGGCCCAAGGGTGTGCTAGGATGCAAATTGTCAACTTTGTCCTATCTCTTTATTGTGAGGAACGGAAAAAGCGGCGCTCTATACGTCCGCGTTGCGCAGATTACGCATGTCCATTCTCTCTGAGCTTCGTTATCCCACACGCTGGTACACCAGGCTTCTCACCGCTCTTTTGGCGCTCGTATTTTTCGCCGTACTCGCCACCGCGGGCGTTGCCGGCTTCCTTGTCTATCGCATCGTCAAACCGGAACGCACCAGCTCCGAAATTAATTTGCAAAGTTTCCCCGGCCGCCCAGATGCTATGCAATTCACTGTCTTGGGTCAGCAAGCCCGAGAAGGATGGTTTTTTCCAGGGCTCCGTGGCGCGGCCACCATCATTCTTTGCCATGGTTACGGTTCCAGTCGCGCCGAGTTGCTTACCCTGGTCTCTGCCTTGCAAGACCATCAATACAATGTCTTCCTGTTTGATTTTGCCGCGCACGGTGGCAATTCCGGTGCCACCACCTTCGGCTATCGCGAAGCCGACGAACTACGTTCCGCTCTCGATGCCGTAGCCGCGCGTAACGACGTGGATCCCCATAGTTTCGGCGTGTGGGGTTACAACCTCGGCGCCTACGCGGCCCTGCGCCAGGCCGAGCGTGACGCGCGCATCCGCGCTTTGGTGCTCGACTCCGTCTACGACACTCCCGCGCAAATGGTGAAGATTGGCGTGGAGCGCACCGGCCTCGCCGGTTTCCCACTCATGATCCGTTCCGCGGAGTTCAGTTTCGACCTACTAAATGCGCAGTTTCGCAAAGAGCCGCCTTTGTCCGCGCGGCTGAATGCCGTGGCAGCCGTTCCCATACTTTTTATTCAGGCGTCGGATGACCCCGAACTCGGCGCTATCTCGCGCAATATGTTTCTAAAAGCCTCTGGGCCTCGTGAGCAAGCCACTATTGGACTTGGAAATTTTGTGGCCATGAATGATGACGACAAACGCGCCTATGAAAATCGCGTCGTATCTTTTTTCCTCGCTAATCTGCCCGCCACCATGCGCAACTCACGTTAAAGCACCGTTTCTTTAAAAGCGCGGCCTGACCACCACAACCTCCGCCTGTGGCGACCGCTCGGAAACCACCGTAATGATTAGCGCGCTCTTCTCGAGCTCCTCAAGATTTTTCTCGCTGGTCACCACGGTCGCTTCGCCCGCAACATTCATACTCCACTCGGGAATTTCACGGCGTAGATAAAAATTAAGCTGGTACTGCCACGAACGTTGCAGTTTGAACGAATAAGTATTGGCTGCGCGTTCCACGCCAATCTGTCCGGCGCAACTCCGCGCGGAAAGCAGCGGATCCAGCTTACTGATCGACACATAAACCAAATTCAACAGGAACAGTACCAGCACAACACAAAACGTTAGGCCCGCACGCGTTTGGCGTAGCAGCGCCGCTCCAATCACAATCAATCCGCCCACCGCCGCCACAATAACGTAAAGCGATACCAACGGCCCTCGAACATGGGCGTTCGAAAAAAATATCCAACTCGGCGACACCAATAACAGCAGGCCGGTCAGCCCAAGAACAAATCGCCCAAACACATGTCTGGATTTCAGCGCGCGTGTGACCGCCACTGAAATCAGAAACCCTAACGGAAGCACCGCCGGGAGAATGTAGCCGGGCAGTTTCGATTTCGATAATGAAAAAAATAAAACAGGGAAGATACCCCACGCCGCCAGAAAGAATATTTGTGACCGTTGGCTGCTGCTTTCTGATTTGCTGGGTTCCCTAAAAGCAAACCACGCCAGCCAAGATAACCAGGGCAAAAGCGCAATGACCGTAATCGGCAGGTAATACCAAAACGGTTGAATGTGCTGAAATTCCGGCGTCAAATAACGCTTGAAATTGTGTTCAATAATGAAAATCCGAAAGAACTCGGGATTGCGATGCGCGCACAAAAGGTACCAGGGGAGGCACGTCAGAAAAAATGTAGCCATCGCGATGGGGTGAAACAATCGCAGCGCCTCGCGCCAATGCTTGGTTGTCGCTGCCCACAAAACTATCGCGCCGCCGGCCAGGACTAACGCCGCGGGCCCCTTAGCCAGAACCGCTATACCCAGGAAAAATCCAAACAGCGCCAAGTTGAGATAAACACTCTTCTTCGCCCGCCGAAAGACCGTTTGCCCCTCGCGTGTTTCCTCATGGAATAATTTCTCAGATGGCGCCACCTCCAGCGCCACCACCGCGCAAACCATCGCAATACTCAGCATCGCGCTGAATGGCATGTCCGTCGACGCCGCATGCGAAAATCCGATCATTCCCACCGAAGACGGCAAAAGCAACAGCGCCCACCGCGCCATCTGCCACCCGCCGAGGCGCAGCGCCAGCCACGCCAGAGCAAGCGTCGCAAGCAGTGCGCATACCGCGCTCGGCAACCGCGCGCTGGTTTCGTTCACGCCGAACAATTTGAAACACACCGCCGCTGACCAATAATAAAAAATCGGCTTTTCAAACCACGGCTTGCCGTAAAGGCGCGGCGTGACCCAGTCGCCTGTTTCCGCCATATCCCGCGCGATCCACGCGTAGCGCGGCTCATCAGGCCCGATAAACCCGAAAGCCCCCAGATGACTGAAGTAGCAAACGTACAGCGTCAAAAGAATTAGCACCGCCCAACTGAATTTGCGAAACGATAAGTCGCGAAAGGCCATGTCGCGCAGCGACGAGTTGTGCAAGGAGCTGTCGCGGTAAGAATCGTCGCCGGGTTTTTTCGCCAAGGTTGGTGCGGTATCGTTCATTCGAAAAGGAAACTAAGAACGTGAGTCTAACATCGTGCGCAATGTCCATGGCATTGTAGCCGCGCCCGCAGGCATACTGTCGAGGCAGCGGAGGGCGTCGTCTCAGAAAAGTGATGAGAGAATGGGCAGAGTACGCGGTGGTACGCGTGTTGTTAAAAATTCTGGAAGTTTTGCCGCGCCGAATAGCACGACCGCTGGCCGCTACCGCAGCGCATGTTCTCTTTCTCCTATCTCCAAAGTTACGCAAAACCGCTGAATTTAATCTCCGCCTGGCATTTCCGGATTGGACCGCAACTCAACGTGCCGCCGTCATTCGCAAGATGACCCGCAATCTCGGGTGGATGGTTGCCGAGTTTGCCCATTTGCCAAAATATTCAAAACAAAACATCGAAGATCTAGTCATTCTCGATGGTCATGAAAATTTTTTGCAAGGCCATCAACAGGGAAAAGGGGTCTTGTATCTGACCGGCCATATCGGCGCCTGGGAACTCTCTTCCTTCGCCCACGCCTTGTACGGCTACCCACTCCATTACATGGCCCGGCCGCTGGACAACCGCAAGCTCGATCAACTGGTCAACCAGTACCGTTCTTTGAGCGGCAATCGTCCCATATTCAAAAACGAATCCGCGCGCACCATGCTAAAAGTCTTAAAAGATGCCGGAACAGTGGGAATCCTCGCGGACCAAAACACCATGCGCGAAGAAGGTGTCTTCGTGGATTTTTTCGGCACGCCGGCCTGCGCCACCACCGGACTTGCACGCGTGGCCTTGCACACCGGCGCCGCTGTAGTCCCCGGCTATGTGTATTGGGATCCTCAACTCGAAAAATACCGCCTCAGATTCGAGCCGCCCGTAGAGTTAACACGCACCGGAAACACGGACCGCGATATTCTCGAGAACACCCAGAAATTCACCAAGGTCCTCGAACAAATTATCAGAAAATATCCTGACCAGTGGGTGTGGCTGCATGGCCGCTGGAACACCAGGCCGCCAGGCGAGCCCCCGCTGTACAAATTCGATTGATTTGTCGCATATCCGAAAAGAAATTCAAAAGCGTTAGCGAGGACGCATCATGAAAAAAACCGCCAGGGAATTAGCAGCCGCGGTCGGAGCCACACTCGAAGGAAAGGCCGACGTGGAGTTGGGCGCGGTGGCATCACCCGAACGTGCCGGCCCTCGCGATTTAATTTACGTGGACTCCGCTAAAAACGCCGCCCGCGCCCAAGCTTCTGCCGCAATTTGCGTGATCGCGCCGCTAGGTCTCAAATTGCCAAATAAAACCGTCTTGCGCACCACCGCGCCCAAGCTAGCCTTCGCCAAAGCCGCCGCTTTGCTCATGGAGCGCGCACCCATCGCCACTGCTGTGCATCCCACTGCAGTCATCGCGGCCCTCGCCCAAATTGCTCCGAACGTCACCATCGGCCCCTACGCCGTAATCGGCGAAGACGTTCACATCGGCGAAGGCACGCAAATCGGGCCCCACGCCGTAATCGGCGCCGGATGCTGGATCGGCAAAAATTGCAGAATTAACGCGCGCGTAACCCTATACAACGGTGTTCGCGTCGGCGACCGCGTGGAACTTCACTCCGGCGCTGTAATCGGTGCCGATGGTTTTGGATATGCGTTCGGCGAAGGCCAGCATTGGAAATTTCCGCAAACAGGAATCGTCGAAATCGGCGACGACGTGGAGGTCGGCGCCAACACCACCATTGATCGCGGCTCCCTCGCTGACACCAGGATCGCCACGGGCGTAAAGCTCGACAATCTCGTTCACATCGGCCACAACTGCGAAATCGGCGAGCACTCCGTGATTGCTGCCCAAGTCGGACTCTCCGGTTCCTGCACCTTTGGCAAAAATGTTGTAGTCGGCGGACAGGCCGGCTTTGGCGAACGCTGCAAACTGGAAGACGGTGCCATCATCGGCGGTCAGTCAGGAGTTCTCGGAGGTAAAATCATTCGCAACGGCGAGACCGTCTGGGGCACCCCGGCTCGTTCCCTGGAAAAATTCAAGGAACAGTTTGCCTGGCAAACTCGCCTCCCCGAATTAGCAGCAAGAATCAAAAACCTCGAGGCCAATGTGAGAAAATAAGCTGTCCCTAGGGAGTATAGGTACACAGAAGGGAGGCAGAGTTGCAAACGCTAGCCGCACAACAGAAACAAAATTGGCGTCTCATCGTCGTCGGTGGACACACTCGCAGCATCGGCAAGACGCAATTAGTCTGCGATGTCATCCGTGCGTTCCCAGAAGAAAACTGGATCGCTGGCAAGATCACTCAATATGGCCACGGCGTATGCGCAAAGAACGGCGAGAATTGCGGCTGCGCTCCCGACGAACACAGTTACGCGATCAGCTGGGAAAAAAGCGCGACAACCGGCACCGACAGCTCCCGTTTCCTGGCCGCAGGCGCGCAACGCTCTTTCTGGCTCAGAACCAAACAAGGCTTTCTAGCCGAAGGCCTCCCACTCTTGCGCGAGGCCCTAGCCGGCCTCCACCCCACAAACGCCTCGGAACCACCCACCCTCATCCTTGAGAGCAACTCTGTTTTGCAATTCGTCCAACCCAGTTTATATTTCGCGGTAATCGACCCCAGCCGCGACGACTTCAAAGACTCCGCTCGCATCGTTCTGGACCGCGCCGACGCCCTCGTCCTGAGAGGTGCGGACGACACGCTACCCAGCGAAGCTCCTTGGATGAAGCTGCCTCGCCAGCTCCTGAATCAAACCCCCTCAGTTCACCAAAAGGAAGGCGACCCTCTCCCTCTCCCTCTTCAAGTTCTCATCAGGCGCACTCTGGAAGCCCCCGCCGACGTCGATTTATAATCTTTACCGTGCCGTTCTCATCTCCAAATAAGACAATGTCGTTGACCGCTGGGGCTAATCCCAGCGATAATCTACTAGTACTAGTGTAATCGCTGTATAAGTGTTGGGGGCCCCTAGTCCAGATTTGGGCTTATTCCGGGCAACGGTAATAGATTTTCCGCTTTCCAAATCTTAAGTAGGGTTGCCCGTCGCTCGCGCGACGGGAGGGGGAATCGCACCTGATGGCGTCTTCTGTCCGCATGGAGGATGAATTCGCAGTTGCTCAGGCGCCGCTACCTTGGCGCCAGCAGAACTGGGCCGAAAGTCTCGAACGTTCCATTGAGCGCGGCGCCAATCACCTCTTGTCCCTCCAGACGGAAGAAGGCTTCTGGCTCGGCGAACTCGAAGCCGACACCACCCTCGAATCCGACTACATCTATTACCTCTTCGTACTCGGCAAAGCCGATCCCGACCGCATCGCCAAGCTCGCCACCTACGTCCGCCGCCGCCAACTCGAGGACGGGGGCTGGAGCATCTATCCGGGTGGTCCTTCTGAACTGAATGCTACCTGCAAAGCCTACTTCGCTCTGAAATTGGCCGGTGACCCGATCGACTCGCCGCACATGACCTGCGCGCGAGCCTCAGTGCACGCCTTGGGCGGCCTTGAACTGACCAATTCTTACACCCGCTTCTACCTCGCCCTCGTCGGCGCTGTCGGCTGGGAACTGGTCCCCGCCATTCCGCCCGAGCTGATGCTCCTTCCCAACTGGTTCTATATCAACATCTACGAATTTTCTTCCTGGACCCGCGCCATCGTCATCCCCATGATGATTCTCTCCGCTCTGCGCCCCAACTGGAAGCTCCCTGAGCGCGCCCAGGTCGACGAACTTTTCAAGGATCCCACCCGCAAAAGAGCCGCTTTCGACTGGAGCAAACAGCTCATCTCTTGGCGAAATTTTTTCCTGGCCCTCGATCGCGGTCTGAAATTCTACGAGCGCCTCCCTTGGAAGCCTCTGCGCCAACGCGCCCTCCGCGAAGCCAAATCATGGGTCCTCGAACACATGGAGCGCTCCGAAGGCTTGGGCACCATCTACCCGGCCATGATGAATTGCATCTTCTCACTGGTAGCCATGGGTTACGGCCCCGACGATCCTCTGACCTGCCGCGAAACCCGCGAATTTGCCCGCTTCGAGATCGAAGACGAAGAAACCATTCGCTTGCAGCCCTGCGTTTCCCCCGTCTGGGACACTGCCATCGCCATGGTCGCCCTCGAAGAAGCCGGCGTAGCTCCCGACGACCCCGCGCTGGTCCAGGCCGCTGACTGGATTTTGTCCAAACAGATTCTCGGCCCCGGCGATTGGCAAGTAAAAAACAAAGACGCCGAGCCCGGTGGCTGGGCCTTCGAATTTCGCAACGATTTTTATCCTGACGTGGACGACACCGCTTTCGTCCTGATGGCTTTGCAGCGCGTGAAGTTCCCCGATGCCAAGCGTATGGAAGCCGCAACTCGCCGTGGTGTTCAGTGGCTCCTGAGTATGCAGAATCGCGATGGTGGCTGGGGAGCATTCGATCGCGACAACGATCGTCGCTTCCTCTGCAATATTCCTTTTGCCGATCACAACGCCATGATCGATCCCTCGACCGCCGACGTCACCGCTCGCGTTCTCGAGTGTCTTGGACGCTTTGGCTGGCCTACGGATCATCCCGCCATACAAAAAGCCGTCAAGTTCCTGCTCAAAGATCAGTGCGGCGACGGTTCCTGGTTCGGTCGGTGGGGAGTCAACTACGTCTATGGCACCAGCGGTGTCCTCCGAGCGCTCGAAACCGTTTCTTTAACCGCTCAGGAATATTGCCAGCGCGCCGTAGCGTGGCTCAAGTCCGTCCAGCAAGACGACGGCAGCTTCGGCGAATCGCTCAAAACTTATTCCGACGTGTCCACCAAAGGCCTGGGCGGCAGCACTCCATCCCAAACCGCCTGGGGCCTGATCGGTTTGCTGGCCGGATCAAATACGGCCGACCCATCCATCACTCGCGCGGTCTCTTATTTGGTCGGCAGCCAGAACGAAGACGGTTCCTGGAGCGAGCACGAATTCACCGGCACCGGTTTCCCGTGCGTCTTTTATTTGAAATACCACCTGTATCGTAATTCCTTCCCGGTATACGCGTTATCGCGTTACCACAATCAGGCTTGCAGAGCCGACGAATTCTGCGCCTTGAAGTTCCAGCCCAACGAGTTCCGGCTGCGTTCCGGAATCTAGCGCGCATGATGCGCTTTCCTCCCCGACTCCTCTGGCAGCTAAGTAAAGTCCGTCTCGCACAAAAATTATTTGGCGCCGCGCGTTATCCCTGGGCCTTGCGCCTCGATTTATTGCAATTGCACGGTCGAACCGAAGTCACGCCTCAGAACGGCGCCAATTTCTCCGCGAATATTTCCTCCAGCGACTCGCAAGCTCTCTCGAAAGTGCGCGCAAGCTCCGCGCCCATCGTGTGGATTGGTGGCGATCCTCCACTGCAACATGCACGCATCGGCCACCTGGCGCGCGAAATCGTCAATACCGGCCGAACGGTGTTCGTTGAAATGGATGGAACTCTTTTGCGCCGCCGTATCCACGAATTCCGCCCCGTCTCGCGCCTTTACCTCGTTTTGCCGCTCAACGGCCTGGAAGACGCTCACGATTCCCGCGGTCAACACACCGGAAATTTTCGCGCCACCATGGAAGCCCTTCGCACCGCCAAACTTTCCGGCTTTCACATTTGTATTGAGACCACAATTTTCCCCGACTCCAGCCGCAACGAACTTCTCGAGCTAGCGAACTTTATTTCCACGATTGATGTCGATGGGTGGATTCACAAGCGCCCAACGGCAGCCGCTAACGACGCAACGATCAGCGAAGCGTTGAAGTCCGTGCGCAACTTGATACCCAGTCGCCACTGGAGAGACTTTTCAGAGCTTCTCGACTTGACCGCTACCTCTGCTGAATCAAGCTTTGGAAAAAACCGCATCGTCCATCCAGTCGCCGAAAAAGTTGAAAAAGTTCCCACCCGCGAACCTCGTGAGGTCCACGACGAAGGACTGCGCGCCCTATGACCGCTCTCGTCACCGGCGCAGCTGGTTTTCTAGGCAGCCACGTAGCGCGTCAACTCGTAGCCCGCGGTGAAGACGTCCGCATCCTCGTCCGTGCCTCCAGTTCCAACCGCGCCATCTCGGATTTGTCGCTTGAATACGTCACCGGTGATCTGCGCGATCAATCTTCGCTTGCGCGCGCCATGAGCGGTGTCCAGCGCATTTTCCACGTTGCAGCCGACTACCGCCTGTGGTCCAAGCATCCCCAGGACATCTACGACTCCAACGTCGGAGGCACAAAAAATCTGTTGGCCGCCGCCCGTCAGGCTGGCGTCGAAAAACTTATCTACACCAGCACGGTCGCCACCATCGCCGTCGACCGCCCCGGATTGCCCAACGAATTTACCGACTCCAAGCTCGACGAAATGGTCGGCCATTACAAACGTTCCAAGTGGATGGCCGAACAGGAAGTTTTGCAAGCCGCCAAAGACGGCCTCCCTGTGGTCGTCGCCATGCCCACCACTCCGGTAGGTCCGTGGGACTGGAAGCCGACTCCCACAGGAAAAATCATCGTCGATTTCCTCAATGGCAAAATGCCCGGATACGTGGAAACCGGCTTGAACTTCGTGGGCGTCGAAGATTGCGCCGCAGGCCATTTGCTCATCGCCGAAAAAGGCAAAATCGGCGAGCGCTATCTACTCGGCGCGGAAAATCTCAGCCTCAAGCAGGTTCTCGACTCACTCGCCCAATTAACTGGTCTGCCTGCGCCCAAGTTCAAAATTCCTCATAATCTAGCCTTGGGTGTAGCCTATGCAGAGACCGCGTTTTCGCGGCTCATCGGTCGCGAGCCGCAAATTCCCGTTGAAGGCGTAAAAATCGCCCAGCATCTAATGTTCGTGGATTGCACCCGCGCGCAAAAGGAATTGGGCTTTCGCGCTGAACCGGTATCGGCAGCATTCGAACGCGCCGTCCGCTGGTACGAAAAAAACGGCTACGTAAGCAGTCGGCGCATCAAACGCATGGCCCATGCGGTGCCAGCGTGATGTACCTGATATTGCGATGAAAACCCTGATCGCTTACGCAGTGGATGTCGAATTTGCACCGTGGCGCCGCCTGCGCAATCTGGAAAGGGTGCAAGTGGGTGGCATCGAATTGCACCGCGCACAAGTTGGAAGAGCGACTGTGGATTTCGTGACCACCGGGATGGGAGCGGCGAATGCACACCGCGCCGCGGACGCGGTCATTTCGAAAGATTACTCGTTCTGCATCGCCGCTGGCTTCGCGGGTGCGTTGAAGCCATCGGTAAAGGTGGGAGATATAGTTGTGGCGGAAAAAGTTCAAGAAGCCGACAGGGGTCGAAGCGCTGTGTGTGCGCGGAACCTCGTCTGGAGCGCTAAGAGAGATGGCGCGATTGAAATAGCAACGTTGCTCACCGCTGACCATGTTGTAAGGACGGCGGAAGAAAAAGCCACGCTATCGCCGTTTGCTGAAGCGGTTGACATGGAAAGTTACTCGATACTTGCTGTCGCTCACGCGAAAAAGTTGCCTGGCATGGCCATCCGGGTTATTTCAGAGTCATCCAGTCGCGATCTTCCTGTTCAAATCGACACGATGGTAGATGAAGAAGGCAGAGTCCGAATCGGTGGAGTGGTCCGCTACGTTGGGAGGCATCCGCTGACGCTTCCGGCGCTCGTACGCCTTGGCCGCGATAGCAGAACAGCAGCAGATGCGCTAGCCCACTTTCTCGAAGCTTACATCAAAAAATTATCTTTTAAGACCCACGGCTGGCCTCCGCCCGAGCTGCAGGAAGTGGCCGCCTCATGAGCCACACGCGAACCATGCTTCATCCCGCTGCCACCTTGGGACCCGTCCCCTCAACCATGCACGCCGGTGTCTACCGCGAAAAAGGCCTCGTCCGCGTGGAAGAAGTTCCCGTCCCAGACGTCGCCGACGGGGAAGTCCTAATCAAAGTCGCCGCTTGCGGCATCTGCGGCACCGACATCAAAAAAATTTTTCAAGCCTACGTAAATCCCCCGCAAATCCTGGGTCACGAACTCGCAGGCACCGTCGTCGCAGTGGGTCCCGGTGTCACCAAATGGAAACTGGGCGACCGTGTCATGAGTTTCCATCACGTCCCCTGCGGCAATTGTTTTTATTGCCAGCGGCGCCTCTTCTCTCAATGCAAACAATACAAGTCCACGGGATTAACCGGCGGCTTCACTCCCAACGGTGGCGGCTTCGGCGAATACGTGAAAGCCATGCCCTGGGTCGCAGACCGCGGCATCATCGCCCTCCCCGATGAGGTCTCCTTTGAAGAAGGCACCTTCATCGAGCCCATCAACACCATCTTCAAGGCCGTGCAAAAAGCTCGCGTCGCCAGCGGCGAAACCGTCCTCGTACTCGGCTGCGGCCCCATCGGCTTGCAATTACTCATGGTCGCCAAACTTCAAGGCGCGCGAATTTTCACCAGCGACCCCATGGCCGTCCGGCGTGCCAAGAGTTTGACCCTCGGAGCCATCGAGTCCTTCGACGCTAACAGTAGTGGTAAGCTGGTACAGGAAATTAAGGACCGCACTGAGGGGCGTGGCGCCGATGTGGTGCTTGTGGCGGTCGCGCATCCCGCCGTTGTCGCCGACGCCTTGGCAGCAGCCAGGCCCGGCGGCCGCGTCCTCCTCTTCGCGGCCAATGACCCGGTAACCAGAATCGAATTTCCGGCCGCCGAAGTAGGCATCGACGAAAAGGAAATTCTGGGCAGCTACAGCGCGGCGGCGGACATCCAAGACACTGCAGCCGACTTGATATTAAAAAAGCAGCTTCCTGTTATGAATATCGTGACGCATCGTTTTCCGTTGGCCAGAATCCAAGAAGGATTGGAACTCGCCGCGCGCCCGACAGTAGAATCACTTAAGATACTGATCACCCACCAATGAGATCGACAACTACGAGAAAACCGGAGATCAGTGCGGCCGTCAAAACCGCTGCGCCCTGGATGGCCGTCCCCACCAGGATGAACGCCGCCGTTCTCTACGGTAGCGAAGACTTGCGTGTCGAGCAGATTGATGTGCCCGCGCTCGCCGCCGATGAAGTTCTCATTCGCGTGCTTCTCGCGCTGACCGATGGCACCGACCTCAAAGTTTGGAAGCGTGGCTATCACGCCAAGATGATTCAGCCTCCGGCCGTCTTCGGCCACGAAGTGGTCGGCGAAATTGCCGCCGTCGGAAAGCGCGTGGATCCCCGCTGGCAAATTGGTATGCGCGTGGTGGCCGCCAATTCCGCCCCATGCCTGCGTTGTTTCCATTGCCGCCGCGGACAGGAAAATCTCTGCGAGGACTTGCTTTTCAACAACGGCGCTTACGCCGACTACATGCGCATCCCCAGTCGCATCGCCACCGAAAATATGCTGGAAGTCCCGCATTCCGTCGACGACGCCAGCGCCGCTCTAGCCGAGCCTTTGGCCTGTGTCCTGCGTGGCATTCACGAAATGGAATTGCGTGCTGGTGACACCGCCGCTGTAATCGGTTGCGGTCCCATCGGTTTGAAGTTCGTGCGTATGCTTTCACGCCGCGGAGTCCGCGTAATTGCGTTGGCGCGTCGCACCCAAGCTCTGGAACTGGCAAAGCGCCTCGGCGCGGTAGCAACCGTCAACGTTAACGAGACTGCCGACATCGTCGCCGCGGTAAAAGCATTGACCGAAGACCAGCGCGGTCCCGACGCCGTCGTGGAAGCCGCCGGTAATCCTGTCACCTGGAAGCAAGCCCTCGACATGGTTCGTCGCGGCGGTGTCGTAAATTTCTTCAGCGGCCTGCCTAGCGGCACTCAAGTGGAAATCGAGCCAGCCGCCATTCACTATTCCGAAATTAAATTGATTTCTCCCTTTCACCATACCCCGAGATTCTTTCGCGATGCGCTCGAAGCCATTCGCCGTGGCGACATTTCTGCCCACGATTTCGTGACCGAGGAAATTCGCCTCGCCGATTTGCCGCAAGCCTTTGAACGCATGCAGGCACGCAGTGGCCAGATCAAGCTCGCCGTCCGGCCATAATAATTTCGTCCGGTCATAATTATTCTTACCGCGCCGGAATTGCATCAAGGTACGATTCATTCCGTTTGCTGCGTAATTACTCCGGCTTCCATAGAAAATCGAACCGCCGGAATTTTTTCGTAGACTTTGCACGTCATCGTGAGGTTTATTCGCTGCATGCTGCGCCGTGGGGAACTACAACTCGCCGATCGAGCACCCGCCTCCGGATGCTCCGTTGAAGAAGCTCAGAAATACACCCGCTGGCTCGCCACTCATCACTACGAAAATTTCAACGTAGCGTCGTGGCTTCTCCCCGCCGAGCTCCACCAGCATTTCTACAACTTGTACGCCTATTGCCGTTGGGCCGACGATCTTGGCGATGAAATTCCTGAACCTGCCCGCGCACTCCAGCTACTCGATTGGTGGGAGCACGAACTGAACGCCTGCTATGACGGCCGCCCCTCCCATCCTGTCTTCGTGGCTCTCCGCGAAACCATCGCCGCCAAAGATATTCCCGAACAGGAATTCGCCGATCTGTTAAAAGCCTTCCGCCAGGACCAGAAAATTAAGCGCTACCCAAACTGGTCCACGCTCCTCCACTACTGCGAATATTCCGCCAATCCTGTCGGCCGCCTCGTCCTCTATCTTTGCGGATATCGCGATGAGCACCGCCAGCGGCTTTCCGACGCCACCTGCACCGCATTGCAACTCGCCAATTTCTGGCAGGACGTTTCGCGCGACATGGAAAAAGGTCGCATCTACATCCCGCTCGACGAGGCCGCCGCTCACGGCATCACTGAAAAAGACATTCTCGAGCGCCACTTCGACGACCGCTACGTCGCGCTGATGAAATCGCTCATCACTCGAACGCGCACCTTGTTCGCTGAAGGCGCCCCGCTGTCAAAAATGGTGGACGCCCGGCTAAAGGTCGACCTCGAGCTCTTCAGCAAGGGCGGAATCGCCGTCCTCGACGCCATTGAGGACATGGGTTACGACACCCTGCACCGCCGCCCCTCCATCAGCAAAACCAAGCAGGTCCGCTTGCTTGGCCGCGCATTAGTCACCCGCGCCGTCGCCACCAATCGCAAGCCCGAAGACCTGCAAAATTCAGCCGCCATCAATTTTCTCGCGGATTCCTATCAGGAATGCCAGCGCATCGTCAAAGCCGCGCACAGTAATTTTTATTACGCATTTTTCCTGTTGCCCAAGCCCAAGCGCGACGCGCTCACCGCCCTCTACGCTTTCATGCGCCTCGTCGATGACGTTGCCGACGAAGGCGACAACGTCGCCGATAAGCAGCGCGGTCTTGCCAGATGGCGCGCCGCTTTTGACCGCGCCCTCACCCAGCGTCCCGATGCCCCTATAAACGACGAACCGCACGGTGTCTCCGTTCTCCCCGCCCTCGTCGACACCATGCAGCGCTACAGCATGCCCTCCCGCTACCTGCACGATTTGATTTCCGGTGCCGAAATGGATTTAACCGTTCGCACCTATCCCACCTTTGAACGCCTCAAGGAATATTGTTATCGCGTCGCCGGAACCGTCGGTCTAACCTGCACTCACGTCTTTGGATTTCGCGATTCGCACGCGCTGGACCTCGCCGAAAAACTTGGACTTGCCTTTCAACTCACCAACATTATTCGCGACGTTCACGAAGACTATAAATTGGGCCGCGTATATATCCCCGAAGAAGATTTAGCGCGCTACAACGTATCCCCCGCGTCCTTCGGTTTGAGCGAGGCCACCCTCGGTGTTCGCGAACTGTTGCGCTTTGAAGCCGAGCGCGCCTGGCTGCTCTACAAACAAGGCGCCGAGCTATTAAGCCTCATCGACGAAGACAGCCGCGCCACCTTATGGCTGCTAACGCATACTTACAGCGCCATCCTCGCGCGCCTCGAGTCCCAGGAGTTTGCCGTGTTCGGTGAACGCGTGCGCCTTTCGCGCGCGGAAAAAATGGTGTTCATTGCCAAGGCGCGCTTCGGCCGCCTGACGGAAGAGAATATTATTGAAAAGCGCGATCGTGATCGGCGGCGGCTTGGCGGGACTGGCGTGCGGCGTCGCGTTAGCTGAAGCAGGCTGGCGCGTACGGCTGTTCGAACAGAAACCTTTTCTCGGCGGCCGCGCCACCTCCTACGTTCTACCCAATGGCGAGCACGTCGATAATTGCCAGCACGTGACCCTCGGCTGTTGCACCAACCTCGCTGATTTCTATCGCCGCGTCGGCTCTGCCGATAAAATTAAATTCTTCGATGAACTCGTCTTCCTCGATCCCCAGGGCCGCCGCGGCACCATGAAGGCCGGCTTTCTTCCCGCGCCCTACCACATGACCGGTTCTTTCCTCACCTTCGCTCCGCTCACCATGCGCGACAAATTATCCATCGCTCGCGCCATGCTCGATATCGTAGCCGCCAAAGGAAAAACCGCCGACCTCACCGAACCGCGCCCAATTTCCATGCTCGAATGGCTTCATCGCAGACATCAGACCAAAGGCGCCATCGAAAGATTTTGGCGCGTCGTCCTCGTAAGCGCCCTCGACGAAGAACTGGACCGTACCGATGCCCGCTACGGCGTCGATGTTTTCTGGAAAGCCTTCCTCATGAACAGCACCGGCTACCGCATGGGCGTCCCGATTGTCCCGCTCGCGGAATTATATGCAGGCTGCAAAGCCGCCATCGAATCCCGCGGCGGCGAAGTGAATTTGCGCTCCCCAGTAAGAAGTTTGAACGCCGAAGGCGCGACGATCAGATCAGTGCAGTTTGACGCCGGTAGGGAAGAGTCCGCCGACGCCTACGTTTTCGCCGTCGCCCACGACGCTCTCTTCGACTTGATGCCCGAGAGTATTCGCCGCGCCGAACCCTCCCTCACAAATTTAGCCAAAATCAAAACCGCTCCCATCACCGGCGTCCACTTCTGGTTCGATCGCCCCGTCTTGGACGAACCCTTCGTTACTCTCCTCGACACGAACACCCAATGGATTTTCAATAAATCCATGTTGTACGCAGAACAAAAGGGAACTACCAACAACAAAGAACAAAAGGGAGCCACCGCCAGCGGCGAACAATACCTGCAAATGGTAATCAGCGCTTCCTACGACCTGCTAAAAAAATCGCGCCAGGAAATTATCGACATTTGTCTCCGCGAAGTTCGTCAAGCCTTGCCGCGCGCACAAGCAGCCCAACTCATGAAGTCCACCGTAATCAAGGAAGTCGCCGCAACCTTCTCGCCGCAACCCGGCGTTGATCGCTGGCGCCCCCCACAACAAACCAAAATCCCCGCGCTCTTCTTCGCCGGTGATTGGACCGCCACAGGCTGGCCCGCCACCATGGAAGGCGCCGTCCGCAGCGGCTACCTAGCCGCCGAAGCCGTCCTCCGCAGCTCAGACTCCGCCGGCTCCGCCCGTCAGTTCCTCCAACCCGACCTACCCCCCAGCGGCCTGATGTCGATGTTTATGCCAAAACAAAATCCAAAATAGC
>DATMOS010000072.1:0-2264 GCA_035568155.1 Verrucomicrobiia bacterium
GAAGCCACAGTCATCCCGCTGCTTCTGCGCGTGGTGGCCAAAGACCCGCAAGTCCAGGCGGCGCAGTATTATCTGGGCATCGCCTACTCGCGGAAGGGCAACTTTGCCAAAGCCATCCCTCCCCTGCGCAAAGCCGTCGAGTTGCGGCCGGATGCGCTGATGGCGCAGTACGAACTGGCCATCTGCCTCTACGAAACCGGTGATCTGAATACCGCTGCCGCGCATTTCGAAATCCTGGTGGAAAACCGGCCCGATTGGAGCGACGCCCGCTATTCTTTGGCTTCCATTTATGCCCGTACTGGACGGCCCGAGGAAGCAGCCAAAGACCTGCTCGTAGTCCTCCAGGGAGAGCCTGATCATTACCGCGCAAATCTGCTTCTGGGGCGCATGCTGTTTCTGAACGGCACTTTCGCCGAGGCCCTGCCCTACCTGGAAAAGGCAGCGGCGGTACAAACGGATTCTGGCGAGGCGCATTCCTTCCTGGCGGACGAATACGAGAAGCTGGGCCGCACCGCGGATGCCGAGCGCGAGCGCGCCGAAGCCGGCCGGCTGAAGACCTCCACTCGATAACGGAAGGATCAACAAAAAAGTCGTTGATATGGTTACGAAACCGCGGGTGAGGGGCCTTGCCTCTGGAGTCCGAATCACTTCCGCGCTGACACCTGCTCGCCGTTCCAGTGGGCCTTTGCTGGACAGCCGCGATTCGCAACCTTATACTCAACCTTTCAAACTCCGGGGTGTTCTATGGTTCTCAAAAGACTTCCTTTGCTGCTATCTATTCTGTTGCTGTCCCTTCCGGTCTTCGCGCAAGAACAAAATGCTCCCAAACCAAAACCGCGGGTCATCGTGCTTGGCGTCAATGGCATGGAGCTAGACATTATTCGTCCGCTGCTGCTAAAGGGCCTGATGCCGAATCTGTCGAGTGTGATCGAACGAGGAGCGTACGGAAAGCTCCGCACGGTTTCCGCGCCAAACTGTCCGCGGGTGTACAGCACGCTGTTCACGAGCACGAATCCGGAGGAGCACGGCGTCACGGGATTTATCGTTGGCGGGATCACTGCCAACACCAACATGCTGAAGGAAGAGCCAGTGTGGTCGATGCTATCGAAAGGCGGGATCACCGTGGGCATGGCCAACGTCCCGGCTACTTTCCCGGTCATGCCCGTGAACGGGTACATGATCAGCGGGATGCTGACACGCGGCAAGAACTGCGAAGATGGCGTGCTTTGCGCACCCAAGTTGAGCGAAGTGATGGGCGGCGACGCGGTCTATCCCAAGAGCATGCATGCCGAACTGCTGAAAAACGTCGGCGACTTTTATATTGACTGCGAGCGAATGCCGGCCGCAGCGGATCTGAAGGGTCACGAAACGGAGCTCATCGACAAGTGGCTTGGCAAGGTGCAGCTCATTCGCGAGCAGCAGACCAAGCTTTTCGATTATCTGCTGACTACGCACCCCACGGAGTTCACATTCTTAGCGCAATCGTGCGAAGACCGCACCGGGCATTGGCTCTACCCCATCACGCCGTTCAATGTTGGCTACAATCCGAGCATCAACAGCGTCCGGATTGATGCCTTCCCGGACCAGTACGTCGCTTTCGATAAAGTGCTTGGGTCGATCTTGAAGCATGTGGATGAAAACACGTATTTAATCATCTTCTCCGACCACGGCATCAAGCCCCTGCGCGAATTCGAAGAGAAAGATCCGCACGCACACATGGACCATGAGAAAACCACGCCGGTAATCGCCAAGCACGATTTTGCCGATGGCGATGACGTCCCCGGCTCGTTCTTCGCCATGGGGCCCGGCATAAAGCATGATTTGCGGCTGATGGGTCTAGGAGCCAGCGTGTATGACGTGGCGCCGACGCTCTTGCACATTTACGGCATTGAGCAGCCGAAGCAGATGCGGGGACGCATTCTGACGGAAATTTTCGAGAACGCCGACAATAAAGTAGCGGCGAAGCAATAATCGGTTTGAATCTTTCTGCGAGACACAGGCACTTGCCTTGATCTTATCGGACGGCCGCTCACTGCGACCGTTGCGATTTTTGGAGCGACTTTGCCCTCAACTGAGCGCGCTGCGCATCTTGCCGCCGCCCGAGGCCGGCATAAGCCCGCTCGAGTAACTCAAATATTTCAGGATTGCTGCTCGAAGGTTCGGCAACCACTTCCAGCAACTCCACGGCTTCAGCAAATTTTTTCTGGCGGATCAGCGCCTTCGCAAGATTGAGCTGCGCTTCAGTACTTCCAGGTTGCAAAAGT
>DATMOS010000073.1:0-4212 GCA_035568155.1 Verrucomicrobiia bacterium
TTGAACAAGCTCATTTGGTCGCGCTAGTTGCCGGACTTCTTGTGAATACAGCATTAACCGAGTTTCTAAGCGCGGACATCCCATCCTGTTTGGCAACCACCGCGTCAACGCCTATTTCACGGGTATCGCAACCTTTGAGCAGGCTTCCGTGTAACGTGAATAGAATTATCGGTGTTTTAGGAAGCAATTTCTTTAATTTGGGCGCAACTTCGACCCCGTTAAGACCTGGTATGGCCACTTCAAGAACTATCAAGTCGGGCTTTAGGAGCTGCGCTTTCATAATGGTTTCGTAACCATCAGCTGCCTCGCCGCAGATCTGGAATCCAAATTCACTCAGAAAGAAAGCTCGAACCAATTTACGGATTTGCTCGTGGTGATCGACAATGAGCACTCGGATTGACATTTTGTTTGCTCCAACAAAGTTCAAGGGGGGGCAAAAACAGAGGACGCGTCTGCAACTAACTTAACACTTTACGAGGCGATTACCACCCGATGTACACAGTTGGTAACACCACTTGCGTAGTTTCCCGCCGTGGCGGGCCTCCCTGCCGCAGGCAGGGCCGGGGTCAGGGACGGCTTGGTCGGAGCTTTAGACGTGGAGCACTCGGTTTGCGCAGCAAAATTTCCCTTACGGCCAGCGGCATTTTCTGACGCATAACTTTCCGAAAGATGCGCTCGATAGGAGTTTCGAGAGGAGGACGCGACATAAAGCGCTCACAGGACGATAGGAACATAGTACGCCCCAGGGTTACAAGGCACCAAACATGACTGTTACTTGAACTTCGAGGGGTGAGTCTCACGCCGTGAGCAACGGGCGGGTGGGCATCAGGGCGCGCCAGGTTCCCATCTCGAACCTGGGCTTTTCGATTTTTCACGACTGCTCGATACAGAACGATCATCTACTCGATCGTCGAAATAACTACCGAGTTTTTCGTCTTCTTTGCTTTATACATCGCCTTATTGGCGGCACTAATCAATTCGTTCGCATCTTCCGTGCTTTGGCGGGGTGGCCTACGCTTAGGAAACTTCGGTAGCCAGTTTCCGCGTTTTGATGTAAAACGGAAGACAATAAGCGGTATCGCTAGAATGCGCGCCCAGACAGACTATTAAGGGATTACTCGCATGTCGCCCGACCGAATGCCCCCTTTGGTCAAGCAAATCATGACGGGCCTGCGGTATCGGTACGCTTCCCTCAATAACACTCATTACGAAGCCGCCTGGACCGACAGTCAGGGTGACTGTCGCTGCAGACACAAACACCAGATGCTCAGCGACGCCGCCAGGTGCGGCTTGCCTCGCCCTGCCGGTTGGTATGTCTTGGCCGTCGAGCGTGGCGAGCCGCGACAATTAACAACTACGGAAAATAAGATCGTGAACGATTTTCGATTTGCCTCTAGAAAAGTTTAAAACCAATTAATTTAGTCCGCTCGATTGGGCTACGCATGCACGGTCATTCCGCCTGCGTGAAGATAAAGTAATTCGCGCCATCAACCTTGCCGCCGACACGCGCCCGTCGTTCATTGTCTGATCAGTCGGCGGGCGGCCGACCGTTTAGCTCCCGCGAGAGGGTGCCGCACCCTTTGGGCTTTTCAAAGGGTGCGGTTTTTGACTTTTCCTCATTTCCACTTAGCCGATTTCGTTTTTGCACGGGTCAGTTGTTTTTTCCTGCTCTCCGACTGTCCTACGTTGAGTAGTAGTTATTTTATCTAATAAGTAAAATAACGCATGATCATCGCAAATTGTCCCAGCACCTTACCCTTCCGCCTTTCTTCTCGCCAGTCCTGCCTCCAGATTCCCGCCCTGGCGTCTCCAATGTTCACCCGCCACTTTCAAGCCTCTTGCGTCGTCTGTTCAGTCTCTCGCCCTTCTTTGCCAATTCGGTTTCCTTTGTTATCAATGTCTTCCAGCCTCTTTTCCGAAAAAAGGGGGTATACCCCCCTTGCCTCAAATCCAATTTTGGAAATGAAACTAGCGCCCTAAAAAGGACCGCCCATGAAAACATCTGACCCGTACGCCGAAGCTTATGCCAAAGCCGCCCGCGCCGCCAGTACCACACCCCGACCGGCCGCCAGTGCGCTTGCCTCATCCAGGACCCGCAGTCCAAGTTCTGCCCCCGCCACTCCGAATCTCCATCCACCGACACCCACAACTTCGCTGACCTGCTCGCCGAGCAAGCCGAAGACTCCCAAACCACCGAGGGCATTAACCATTCCCTCGCCCATCTCTTTCGGCTCCTCGCCGGTGGCCACATCTCCACTCGCCGCGCCACCGGACTCGCCTACATCGCCAGCCTGCTCCTTCGCACCCTCCCGGATATCCGCCAAATCTCTTTTGCCACCAACTCCGGCGTGCCTGCCAGGGGCCGCGTAGGAATATCACCAGACGAAGAACCCCCAAATCTCCCGGAAGACCCATCATCCACCCCACCCGAAGACGACCCGCACGCTTGCCCGCCTGCCGTTGTAATGGCAGGCCTGCCTGTCGTGACAGGTTTACCTGCCGCAGTAATGGCCGGCCCGTCTGCCACGGCGGCCCCGAAATTTTCTCACTCCAGTTTTCCTCGGCTGCGCCGCACTCACCCACGTACGTGGAAACCGCACTTTGACGCCGCTGCGCCCCGCGCCGTACACTGCCGTTATGGCTCCGACGTTCAGCTCGCGCCGCTACAACTTCGATTGGCGCGGATTCATCACTCCCGGCGTCAAGCTGATCGTCCTGATTTGTTCCGGCGTTTTTCTGGTGCAGACCCTCGCGAATCTTTTGCTGGGCAGCGACCGCGCCTTTCACCTGATCATTCAAACCTTTGGTTTGATACCAGACGCGATCATTCATGGCCTGCGCATCTGGCAACCCTTCACCTACATTTTTCTGCACGGCGGCCTGTTCCATTTACTGATCAACATGTTGATGTTGTGGATGTTTGGCCGCGAACTGGAACAGGTCTGGGGCAAGCGCCGCTTCCTGAATTATTTTTTCCTGTGCGGCGCGGGAGCCGGCCTGATCGAAGTAATCGTGAAAACAATTCCAACGCTCTTCGGCGGTCAAGCTTCTCTGACGCCCACCATCGGCGCGTCCGGCGCGATCTTCGGCATACTCATCGCCAACGCAATCTTATTTCCCGACCGCCGCATCTGGCTCATTCCCCTGCCGGTGACCATTCCCATGCGGCCCTATGTAGCGGTCATGGCCGCCATCGAATTTTTCGGCACGATCGGCAGCGGCGGCGACAACGTCAGCCATCTCTGCCATCTGGGCGGCATGCTGGTGGGCTACATTTATTTGCGGCGCGGCTCCTTCCTCTACAACGTCCGCAACACCGTCACCGACTGGAAAGTGCAGCGCAACAAGAAAAAATTCCAGGTCTACATGAACAAACAAAAAGACCCGCCATCCCGTCCCGACAACTGGGTCAATTAACTGAACGCCCGCGGGATCGCGTCGCGTTTCGACCACCGAACGAATTAACGAAAGGGAGCGCAGTAAGTACTCGAGTTGTAAATAGTTTCCAACCATGAGCTTCCGCCACTCGAAAATAGTTTGCACCATCGGTCCCGCCAGCAAGTCGCGGCGCATCGTCGAAAAACTGCTGCGCGCCGGCATGGATGTGGCCCGCCTGAATTTTTCCCACGGCAAGCACGAAGATCACGCCGCAAATATCATGCTGCTGCGCGCTGCCGCTCTGGAACAGGGCAAAACCATTTCCATCCTCGCCGATCTGCAAGGCCCAAAAATCCGCACCGGTGTGCTCGCCGGAGGCAAGCCTGTGATGTTGGTCGCCGGGCAACAATTTGTAATTACTACCGCACGCATCCTTGGAGACTCGACGCGCGTCAACACCACCTTCGCGCCGCTGCCGCGTGAAGTTCACAAGGACGACAGAATTTTACTTTCCGATGGGCTCATTGAATTGCGCGTGCTAAAAGTGCGCGGCCGCGAAGTAATTTGCAAAGTCATAAACGGCGGCGCGCTCGGCGAGAACAAAGGAATTAATTTGCCTGGCATTAAGTTGCGGGTGCCGGCGCTGACTCCCAAGGACAAGCAGGATTTGAAATTCGCGCTGAAGCACAACGCCGATTACATCGCGGTAAGTTTTGTGCGCCGCGCGGAAGACGTGCTGCAGGCCAAGGCGCTGATTCGCAAGGCGGGCAAAGACACTCCGGTAATCGCCAAGCTGGAGAAACCGGAGGCCATCGAAAACCTGGATGCCATTCT
>DATMOS010000074.1:0-15318 GCA_035568155.1 Verrucomicrobiia bacterium
AGCATCAACCTTTGCGGTGTCAGTTTCATCGATGCATCGGGCAAAGCGTTACTGGCCGAGATACACTCGCAAGGCGGCAAGCTGGTGGCGGAAGGTTGTTTAAATCAGGCAATAGTCCGGGAAATCGCCGCCAAACAACAAAATGACGAAAAAGATGAAAAGGCGGCCAAAGGCCCCAAGCGCACGCCCATTATTTTCTATGTTTTGTTCCTGGGCCTGTCACTAGCCAGCGCGAATTCCGCCAAGGCGCAAACGGGCGCTGCTCGTAATGGGCTTCCCTCCAACGCCCCAACAGGGGTATTGCGGCTGACGCTGGATCAAGCTGTGGCGTTGGCTTTGAAGCAAAACACCACCGCACAGATTGCGGTCATTCAAGCGGCAGAAGCCGTCCAGGACAAGAACGTGGCGCGCGCAGCGTTATTGCCGCAGGCGCAACTAGATTCCAGCGACGCGGTGCGCCGTGTAAATATCGAAGCCCAGTTCGGGAAGCCGATCATCGGATTTCCCGAGCACATCGGACCAATTCAAGTTTTTCAGGCAGGCCCTTCGTTTTCGGCACCGGTTTTCGACCTGACTTTATGGCGCCGTTATCAAGCGGAGCGGTCTATCGCCAGCGCGCAAAAGGCCAACAGCCTGTCGACGCGCGAGCAAGTGGTTCTGTTAGTGGTTTCGCAATACATCGGGACGTTGCGCGCGGTTGCGACCGTGCAGGCTGCAAGCTCTCGCGTAGACCTGGCCCAAGCACTCTATAACCAGGCAGCGGATTTGCAGCATGAGGGCGTGGGCACCGGAATCGATACCCTGCGCGCAAACGTGGAGTTGCAAAATGAGAAACAACGATTGCTCGAAGCCCAAGCGGACCGCGAAACTTCCCTTTTTGCGTTGAGCCGGCTTTTAAATCTGGACCCACGACAGGCCATTGAGCTGGCTGACTCTCTGAGCTATTTCGAAACTCCGCAACCCGAAGTGGAACAGAGTATTGAGGAAGCGCTTTCGGCGCGTTATGAATGGAAATCACTGAACGATCAGATCAAAGCGGCGCAGTGGCAGAAGAAACAGGCGTCGGATGCGCGACTCCCTTCCTTGAAAGTCGACGGCGATTGGGAATACCAAGGAACGCGGCTAAATAACGGGATTCCAACCTACAACTACGAATTGGACCTGAGCATGCCGCTTTTTACCGGCGGACGAATTCGTGCCGAGACCACTCGCGCGAATTTGGAAATACAAAGGCTGCAACAACAGCAGTCTGACCTGCGTAATCAAATTGGGCTCGATGTGAAGAATGCGTTGATCACCCTGACGTCCGCGAGGAGCCAGGTACAAGTGGCAAATCTTGGGGTGCAATTGTCGAATGAAGAAGTGGATCAAGCGCGTGATCGCTTTCGCGCGGGCGTGGCCAACAACATCGAAGTGATTCAGGCGCAGGATTCGTTGGCGCGCGCGAACGACAATCAGATTGCTGCGCTTTACCGATTTAACCAGGCCCGCGCTGATTTGGCGCGGTCCGTGGGGCAGATGGAACGGGTGTACGCGAAGTAAGGGACCGGGTGCTGAAAAATGAGTGTGGAAATCGAAGACCAAGTGGAAAACGCGGTGGAAGTTCCTTTGGAGCTCGCAGAGCCTGGGGTTGCAGAGCCTCCTAAGGGACTGAAGAATCCGAAAGTCCAACGGTTTCTGATTCTAGGCGCGATTGTGCTCGTGGCCGTGGCGATCGGACTTTTTGTGTATTACCGCAATCGTGAATCGACCGACGATGCGCAGGTCGACGGACACATTACTCCGATTGCAGCGAAAATTTCCGGACGCGTACAGGAAGTGCTGGTGCACGACAACGAACAGGTCAAGGCCGGCCAGGTGTTAGTGAAGATCGATCCGCGCGATTACCAGGCGGCGTTGGATAACGCCAATGCAGCGCTGGCGTTGGCACAGAGTGAGGCGCAGTCAGCAACGGTAGACGTCCCACGGACGCGTGAAACAGTGACGAGCGGAACCTCCAATGCGGGCGCGGGATTGCTGGCTGCCGAAGCGGACTTGGCCCGGGCGCAAGCGTCCTACGCGCAAGCGCAAAATTCCGATCTGGCCTATGCGCAGGCCAACGTGGCCAAGGCTCAAGCGAATGCGCAACTTGCGCAAGCGGATCTGGAACGCTACAAGCCGTTAATGGAGAAGGGCGAAATTTCTAAGCAGCAATATGACGCGGCCAAAGCCAATGCGGATGCGACAGCCAGTGCGCTAAATGCGGAACAAGAAAAGATTGCGCAGGCGACCAGCAGCATTGATATCGCCAAAGCGCAGCTGAACTCCGCGCGAGCAAAAGTAGAGCAGGCTCGTGCCGGCGTTTCATCAGCGCACGCCGATGTTCAACAAATAAGCATGAGAACGGCGGACGTGCAGGGCAAATTGGCGAAAGTGGAGCAGGCCCGCGCGATGGTAGAAGCGGCGCAACTGAATTTGAGCTACACGGAAATCGTCGCGCCCGTGGATGGAGTAGCGACGCATAAGCAGGTGGAGAATGGGCAGATTGTGCAATCGGGCCAGGGTTTGCTGGTAGTCGTGCCGCTGCAGGATGTTTGGGTCACGGCAAATTTCAAAGAAACGCAACTGCAGAAAATGCGTCCCGGCCAAAAGGCTGAAGTGAAAGTGGACACCTACGGGAAAACGTTTAGCGGGCATGTGGACTCCATAGCCGGGGCCACTGGCGCGGTGTTGAGTTTGCTGCCGCCCGAAAACGCCACGGGAAATTACGTGAAAGTCGTGCAACGCATACCCGTGAAGATCATCGTCGATCCGATTCCGGAGCAGCAGGCAGTGTTACGGCCAGGAATGAATGCGGATGTGACGGTAATCACCGAGTAGCGTCCGGAACGATGAATTTGTTGGGCAGTTGCAAAGAAAGAAACCACGGAACGCGATGCGTCACAGAATTCTATCGAAATTGCGCATGCCGGACGGCTCGATCAACCCATGGGTGATCGCGGTTACGGTTACGCTCGCAACGTTCATGGAAGTTCTAGACACATCGATCGCCAACGTGGCGCTGCCGCATATCGCTGGGGGCTTGTCCGCCGGCTCGGATGAATCCACCTGGGTGTTGACGTCGTACCTGGTATCGAACGCTATCGTGCTGCCGCTGTCAGGATGGTTTTCCAGTTTGATTGGGCGGAAGCGTTTTTACATGTCCTGCGTGGCGGTGTTTACGGTTAGTTCGTTTTTATGCGGGTTAGCGCCAAGCCTCGGCATGCTGGTATTTTTCAGAATTTTGCAGGGCGCGGGCGGCGGCGGATTGCAACCCAGCGAGCAAGCCATCTTGAACGACACATTTTCGTATGAAAAGCGAGGCATGGCGTTCGCGGTGTACGGCTTGGCGGTAGTTGTCGCCCCGACCATCGGTCCATGGCTGGGCGGCTGGATCACGGACAGTTTTTCGTGGCGCTGGATTTTCTACATCAACGTGCCAGTGGGCATCATTTCACTGATCTTGACAAATCTTCTGGTCAGCGACCCGCCGCACATGAAGCGCGCCAGTCTGAAGAGCGGATTCCGAATCGACTACATCGGTATTGGGCTAATCAGCCTGGGTTTGGGCAGCATGCAGATCATTCTGGACAAGGGCCAGCGCGATGATTGGCTGTCCTCCAACTTCATCCGGATATTTTTCGGGTTGATGTTGGTGGGGATTATCTCGGCCATTATCTGGGAGTTACGGGAGAAAGAGCCGGTGGTCGATTTGCGCATGTTGAAAGACCGCAACTTTGCCATCGCGACGCTGGCGATGTTCTTTCTGGGATTTGTGTTGTACTCCAGTACCGTACTGATTCCACAGCTTTTACAGCAGTTGCTGGGCTATACGGCGGAGTCGGCGGGAAAGGCACTGTCGCCCGGCGGCGCGGTGATCATGTGCATGATGCCTGTAGTGGGCCTATTAGTTTCAAGGGTAGATACACGCATCCTTATTACCTTTGGATGCATCGTATCTGCTTCCGCACTATTTGTGATGGCAGGCTGGGACCTCGGGCTCGACTACGGGCATGCGGTACGCACGCGCATGCTGCAAAGCTTCGGGCTGGCGTTCCTGTTTATTCCGATCAACGTGGCGGCGTTCGCCTACGTGCCCCGCGAAAAAACAAATATGGGGACGGGCATCATCAACCTGGCCAGGAACATCGGGGCCAGCGTGGGGATCGCCACGGTCACGACCATGCTGCAGCGGCGCTCGCAGGTTCACCAGGCGCAGCTGATGGATCGCGTGAACGATTACGGCTCGGCGTATCGCGGGATGCTGGGTGGCCTACAGACCAAGCTGGTTGTTGCTGGTTCGAGCCTGTCGCACGCCACGTCGCAGGCGCAAACCATGATTTACAACACCGTGCAGCGGCAGGCCGCGATGATGGCGTTTGTCGACAATTTCAAAATGCTGGGAGTCGTATTTTTCGCGGTGATTCCGATTCTGCTGATGATGAAAAAACCGCGGGCGCGGGCGGGCGCCGTGCCGGTGCATTAAGAAGATTTTGTGCGACGAGTTTTTAATGTCAATGGGGGACGACGATGGCTACACAAGCTGTAACACCAAACGCAGCACTGGTTAACGCGCAAGTAGTAGCTGGGCAATGGGACGAGCAAAAGCTGATTCGCGCCGGACAGCGAGGCGACTCGCAAGCGGTGGAGGCGCTATTCCGCCGCTATCAGCGTCCGTTGTTTCAGACTGCGTTGCGCGTGCTCGGAAACGCCGAGGACGCCGAGGACGCACTGCAGGATGGGCTCTTGTCGGCGTATCGCAACTTGAAGCGATTCGAAGGGCGCTCGCAATTTTCCACCTGGCTGACACGCATTGTGATCAACGCGGCGCTGATGCGGCGGCGAAGTGCCAAAGCTCGCCCGGCGGTGTCGCTGGATGAGACGCCTCGCGAAGACGAGCTGCCAGCCTCGGAGCGCTTCGCGGATAGCGGGCCGAACCC
The DNA here is from genome assembly GCA_035568155.1 of Verrucomicrobiia bacterium. Classification (GTDB taxonomy): domain Bacteria; phylum Acidobacteriota; class Terriglobia; order Acidiferrales; family UBA7541; genus Acidiferrum. The sequence goes on from DATMOS010000074.1 coordinate 4,959, forward strand.
GGAGCAGGTGTTCGTCAGCACCGAGCTGCGCGAAATAATCAGCGAAAACCTGGATGAGCTTTCGCCTCTGCTGCGCACCGCGTTCGTTTTGCGCGATGTGCAAGGCTACTCCACCGGAGAAGCTGCGAAGAAACTCGGAGTAACCGAGAATACTTTGAAGGCGCGTCTGTGGCGCGCACGGCATCAGCTTGCGGAACGGCTGGGCCGGCGACTGCGTCGCATCAAGGCGGACGTAACCGGGAGCGATGGACAGGGCTCGACGATGATGGGCGGCGAGGCTTGCAGCTACTGCTAAGTGCAATTCCGTAGCGACGAGAATATGGTGATAAAAAGGGCCGGCTTTTTAGCCGGCCCATTATTTTGGCCTTCAGGAGATTAGTTAGTTCTAGCGACGGGGTAACGGCCAAGAACGCGAAGTTCGGCGGTGGCTGCGCGAACTTCAGTGAGAGCACGTTCCAGATTGCCGGGGCGGTCTGATTCCACATCCAAAAAGAACTGATATTCCCAGGGACGGCCGTGGATGGGGCGACTTTCGATCTTGAGCAGGTTCACTTGGTGGCGCGCGAAAGGCTCAAGCGAAGCGAGCAATGCCCCAGGCCGATGCGCGAGCCGCATCGCGATGGACATTTTATGAGCATGGGGAGTGGCCTGCGCATCGGCTTGGCTTTCGGGGACGAGCAGAACGAAGCGCGTAAAATTCTCGACATTATCTTGCACGGATTTGGCGAGGATCACACCGCGGTAATGGTCCGCGGCGCGCTGTCCAGCAATTGCGGCGACAGACTTGTCCTGGCGCGCAAGAACTTCGCGCACACTTCCGGCGGTGTCTTCGGTCGGTACGCGTTTCCACGAGGGGTGGTCCGTAAATAATTTTTCGCACTGCGCCAGCGCCATGGGATGCGAAGCTACGGCGCGAATATGCGCCAACGAAGCGCCCGGGCAACCGATCAGGTGATGCTCGATAGGCAGAATGGTCTCGGCGACAATCTGCAAGGAACTTTCCAGAAGCAAATCGAAGACTCGAACTACCGAGCCGGCCAGACTATTTTCGACGGGGACAAGCAGCGCGTCAGCAGCCGCATCTTTTATGGCTGCAAACGCCGCATCGAACGTAGTGCGCGGAACTGTCGTAATGGCATCGCCGAGAAGCTGAAAGGCGGCCGCTTCGCTGAAGGCGCCGGGCTCACCTTGAAATGCTACACGCGTTTTCTGGAGTACCATGTCCATGTTGTCTCACGGTCCGCATTGGCGAGGGGGTGCGGCTGCCTCGCTTTGATGCGCCCTAGAGTATCAAGTATGATTTCGCGCAGCGTAGGAAAACGACATGACGGTAGTGGCGAGGATTAGGTGAGTTACGTAGAGAAAAATCTTGTGCCTGGGGAGACGTTGCTGTATCAGACGCGACATCATTGGATCGTGCTGATTGGACCGCTGCTGATTGCCTTGCTGGTAGGCTTGCCGGGAGTATTTCTGTTGTTTGAAGTGGCCGCAAAGCGCCCGGAAATTTACGATTATGTTACGCGCATGCCAGGCGGAGCCGAGACTCTGGTCGTTGCCGGCGGCGTCATGGTGGTTATCGGACTGGCGATTCTGGCTTGGGGAATGACCAAGCGCAACGCCACGGAAATGGCGGTTACCAACCGCCGCGTGCTGATCAAAACCGGATTGGGCAACCGGAGAACGTTGGACTTAATGCTGTCACGAGTGGAAAGCATCGCCGTCCATGAAACGATGTGGGGACGCACGCTGGGCTTCGGCGATGTAGTGGTGCATGGCACCGGTGGCACGCCTGAATCGTTCGTGCTGATTTCGCATCCACAGGAATTCCGGCGGCAAGTGCAACAACAAATCGGAACACATGAGGTCGGTGGCATCAATGAAACCAAGCAGGCCTGAGCAAAACGAGTACGCACCTTTTTATGCGCGTTACATCGCGCTGGTACCCGGCGACGATGTGATGGCCGCGTTGGAAGCACAACGCCTGTATATGTTGCAGATGCTGTCGGCGCGCAGCGAACGTGAAGGTAACTTCCGGTACGCGCCCGACAAGTGGAGCGTCAAAGAAATTGTCGGGCACATGTCGGACACCGAGCGAGTTTTCACCTACCGCGCCATGCGCATCGCGCGTGGCGATCAAACGCCGCTGGCGGGATTCGAGCAGGACGATTATGTGAAGAACGGCGGTTTTGGCGAACGACGCCTGGCCGATCTTGCGGAAGAATTCGCAGCGGTGCGCAGCGGCAGCATCGCGCTATTCCGATCCCTAAATGACGCGGCCTGGGCGCGCCGCGGCGTGGCCAGCGGCAAGGAAGTCAGCGTGCGGGCGTTGGCGTTCATGGTTGCTGGGCACGAACTGCATCACCAGGGCATATTGGAAGAGCGTTATTTTGCGGCGATTCCGCGAGCCTGATCTCGACCTGTGTTATCTGGATCAGGCGCTTGCGATCGTGTCCGCCAGGCTTTTGGCCTCCTCTTTCAGCGGGTAGTGAGGGAGACGCAGGCGCCGCCTGCGAGTACGCTGGAGTGTGCTCTTGAAGCTGGCGAGCCTGGCCGCTCTGTGGTCCTTTTTGTGGACTAAGAATAAAATAAATCAGGATGGTAGCCAGTGCGATGATAAATGCTCCGGCGATTAACCCCACGGCTTGAGCACGCAGCGGGTCGGTGAATGATTCTTGCAGCAGGTCGATTCCGCTGCCCAGGAAAATGACGGCGAGGAAGCTACCCAGGCCACCGAAACTACGCGCGACGCCGTCCCGAACCGGCAAGACATGCCTGGCACGTAGAGGGGAGGCGAGCGATATCTGGAGGAGGTGGTATCGAGAGGCATGCGCTATTCCTTCCGGGCAGTTTGCAGGACCAAGTCCGGCGCCAGTGCTTGCAGAGCGTCCTGTTCGCGTTCCCCGAGAAAATCGAGATAGTGAAAGCCCGGCGGGTGGTAGTGCTTTTTCATGACCGCGCCGCAGACGCAGTAAACACGGTCCACTTCAGTGTCCCTACTTGTTCCGATGGATAATTCCGAGAGGCAAGCGGGATTGGTGCAATGCCAAAGGTCCCCTGAGCGCACAAGCATGAGGTCCAGCCTTCTTGCGAGGGGCGCGGCCCGCACGCGATAACTAGTTAGTTAACTATCGAGATAACTAAATACCGCGAGAGAATGGAATATTACACATGAGTAAACTAAATAGCAACAGGTATTATGTAGCTAACTCGCTAAATGGTGAGGCGCTGTCGCTGGTGGGAAAAGCATTAAAAACATAAGGCCGGGTAGCCCGGATAGCCAAGTTGCGGGCATGCTAACGGGCTGCTAAAATCGACGATTTGCCGGGTCTTCACCGTTCCACCTGTAGGGCAGCGTGAGAGGGCGAATCCGAAAAGACCGCTAATCGGGAGATGAATGTTCCGCTAAATGCTGCGCCATAAATGATTTGCGTCGCCTGGCGACGTGTTGGTAACCCGCGGTCCTGAGGCCTGCGGAAGGAGAGCAGTGTGGCTAAGTACGATGTTGCGATCATCGGTAGCGGTCCGGGCGGCTATGTAGCAGCCATTCGCGCCGGGGAACTTGGACTCAAGACGATCGTAGTCGAAAAAGACCCCTATCTTGGCGGCACCTGCTTGCACGTGGGTTGTATTCCTACCAAGGTGCTCCTGCACCACGCGGATGTTTACGATCATTTCAAGAATGCCGCCGAATTGGGTTTTGAGGTCAGCGGGCTAAAAATCAATTGGACTAATGTGCTGGCCCGTAAAGATAAAATCGTCAAGAAACACGCCAAGGGCATTGAGTTTCTTTTCAAGAAGAACAAAGTGGAGTGGGTGCAGGGCTGGGGACGTTACGAAGGGCCCGGCCGCATCAGCGTGGAAAAAGACGGCAAGAAAAGTGAAGTCGAAGCCTCAAACATTTTGATGGTTAGCGGCTCGGAAGCGCGCGCCTTGCCGGGAATTGAACCGGATCACAAAACTATTTTGACCAATCGTTCGATACTGGAACTTCCCTCCATACCGAAAACTTTAATCGTGGTGGGAGCAGGCGCGGTAGGGGTGGAATTCGCGTCCATCTATAACTCGTTTGGCACCGAAGTAACCATTCTGGAAGCTCTGCCGCGCGTGGTTCCGGTGGAAGATGAAGAGATTTCCGCGGAGTTGGATAAAGCTTTCCGAAAGAAAAATATTCAGATCTACACCAGCAGCAAAGTGGAGTCGGTAAAGAAGGATGCCAAAGGTGTGACCGTCGCGTTCACCGATAAGGATGGAAAAAAACAAACGCTGCAAGCGGAAAAACTTTTGCTGGCGGTCGGACGCAAGCCCATGTCCGAGAATTGCGGCCTCGAAAAATCGAAGGCCAAGATGGACCGCGGATTTGTACTCGTGGGCCCTTACATGGAAACGGAAGAAAAAGGTTTATACGCCATCGGTGACATTGTTGCGGGCCTGCCGCAGTTAGCGCACGCGGCCATGATGGAAGGAATCGTGGCGGTCACGCACATCGCTGGAAAACCGACTCACGCTATTAACAAAGCACGCATCCCGAACGCTACGTACTGCGAGCCGCAGATTGGTTCGATCGGACTAACCGAAAAACAGGCGCGCGATGCGGGACATGCGGTGAAGACCGGCAAATTCCCATTCGTCGGCAACAGCAAAGCCACCATCCTTGGGAATCACGGCGGGTTCATCAAGGTGGTGTCCGACGAGAAATTCGGTGAAGTGTTAGGCATTCATATTATCGGGCCGCTGGCCACGGAAATCCTGTCGGAAGCTGCCGCGGTCCTGCATCTGGAAGGCACCATCGACGATATGATGAATATGATGCATGCGCATCCCACGGTATGGGAAGGCATGGGCGACGCCTTCGCTTCGGTGCGGGGATTACAGATCAACGTTTGAGTTGGTTAAGCGCATTCAGTTAACGGTAAAAAAGGCGTAATGAAAAGCTGCTTCATCGTCGATGTGGGATTGATTGGTTTCGCGGAAGCGTGGGAGCTACAAAAGCGCCTGGTAACTACGCGTAAAAATGGGGCAATCGAGGATGTTCTGCTGCTTTGCGAGCATCCTCATGTGATTACTTTAGGCCGCAATGGAAAACGCGAACACTTGTTGGCATCTGAACAAGTCTTGCGACAAAAGGGCGTGGAGTTTCATTCCTCTGATCGCGGCGGCGACATTACTTATCATGGGCCGGGTCAACTGGTTGGCTATCCGATTTTAAATTTAGGCGCGATCCGCAAAGACGTGGTGTGGTATGTGCGCATGCTCGAAGAAGTAATGATTCGCGCGACGGCCGAGTTTGGAATCAGTGCTGAACGTGTCGCGGGGAAAACCGGTATCTGGGCACGAGACACGAATGATTCGAATGCGACGAGCCTGATCGAAGAAAAGCTTGGAGCCATCGGTGTGCACATCAGCAGATGGGTCACTTCGCACGGTTTTGCTTACAACGTGTCGACGGACTTACGTAATTTTGATTTGATCGTGCCTTGTGGGATTACCGGGCGCAAAGCCACTTCGCTGGAGAAGATTCTCGGACGCGCGGTGGCACGCAAAGAAGCAGTCCAGCCAGTCGTGCGACATTTTGGCGAAGTGTTCGGGCTGGAAATGAGCGAAACGTCTCGCGATGATTTGCTTGCGCGGTTGCAGACGCAGGAGCCCGGTAGCGAAGCAGGTTCGGCGCGTGCGCAAGCAGTTGAAGTCGTATCGTAATACTTGATCAGTGTGACCGGCAGGGAGCGCGGATGAAGAAAGAACTGACGCGGCAGCAATATCTGGACTTGTATTACTACATGCGCTTGAACCGCGCCGTGGAAGACACCATGGTGAAGCTCTTTCGCCAGAACAAAATTGTGGGCGGGTTGTACTCGAGTGAGGGCCAGGAAGGCATTTCGGTAGGCACCGCGTACGCGTTGGAAAAGAAAGACTGGATGGCGCCCATGATTCGCAATATTGGGGCGCTGTTGGTGAAAGGTGTTCCTCCGCGCGATATTTTTACGCAGCACATGGCCAAGTACACTTCGCCGACTCGCGGCAAGGATGGCACCAGCCATTTTGGCGATCTGGAAAATCTGCACATCGTTTCGCCAATTTCCATGCTTGGGGATTTAATCCCGGTGATGACTGGCGTGGCCATGGCGGGCCGTTACCTGGGCCAGAAAATCGTGGCCATGACGTGGATCGGCGACGGAGGAAGCTCAACGGGAGTTTTCCACGAAGGATTGAATTTCGCCGCGTCGCAAAAGGCGCCCTTCGTTTTGATTCTGGAAAATAATCAATGGGCGTATTCCACTCCGGTAAAACGGCAAGTGCCGGTGAAGGACCTTGCTGATCGCGCCAAGTCCTATGGAATTGCAAGTTACATCGTCGATGGCAATGATGTAGTCGCGGTGTACACGACCGCCAAAGAAGCAGTAGAGCGAGCACGCGCGGGCGAAGGCCCTATTTTGATCGAGGCGAAATCAATGCGCATGCGCGGTCACGCGCAGCATGATCCTGCTGAGTACGTGCCCAAAGAAATGTTTGAATACTGGAAGGCCCGCGATCCGATTGTTTCGTACGAAAAATTTTTGACCGGCGAAAAATTACTGGATGCCAAGAGCAAAAAAGAAATCGAAAACCGCATCGACACGCTGCTGACCAAGGAACGCGACTTCGCGGAAAACTCGCCGATGCCGCCGGCTGAATTCGCCAATGAAGGCGTGTATTGCACCGGCAACGAGTGCCACAAAATCGCGCCTAAATGGGAAAGATCGAAAGCGGAGGTCATCCCGCCCAGGTCGAGCATTGCGGCAGTGTGGTCGGTGGAAGGATTTGGCGAAGGCAAAGGATCGGCCGGCAAGAATGCGCCCATCCATTTCGGCGATACCACGCCAGCTTCGCCTGAACTAGGCGAGAACGAAAGCAAACTGGCGCCAAAGACTCCGGCAAAAACGGTAGTCAAGAAAGTTGCCGCTCCAAACGGGAAAAGCAAAACGCAAGCCTCAGCCGGCAAGAATCATGGCGCGAAAAATGGCGCGTCTCAAAAACAAACTGCGCTGCCGGTCGCCTCTCGCGTCACAAAGAAACCCGCACCAGCCTCTCCGGGGAAAAGGAGATAGCCATGGCCGATTCCCACACAGCAGTAGCAGACAAGCCGAAAGTAAACGGAGCGGCGGAGACGACAGGTTCAGCGCCGGTCACATTTCTAGAAGCAATCAAGCAGGCCATGTTTGAGGAAATGGAGCGCGACCCGGCCGTCGTGCTTCTTGGCGAAGATGTGGGCGTCTATGGCGGAGCATTCAAAACCAGCGAAGGCCTGCTGCAACGCTTTGGCTGGGAGCGCGTCATTGACACGCCCATCAGCGAAAGCGCCATCATCGGCGCGGCTTGCGGCATGAGCTATCTCGGACTGCGCCCCATTGCCGAGATGCAATTTATTGATTTCATCGCTTGCTGCTTTAACCAGCTAACGAATTTTGTAGCCAAGGGGCATTATCTCTGGAACGCGCCTGCTCCCATTGTGGTTCGCGGTCCATCGGGCGGTGGAGTGCACGGCGGGCCATTCCATTCCGCGAATCCGGAAATGTATTTCGTGCATACGCCGGGACTGAAAGTTATCTATCCGTCGACGCCCTACGACGCCAAAGGCCTTTTGAAAGCGGCCATACGCGACAATAATCCGGTGCTGTTTTTTGAGCACAAATATTTGTATCGCCGCATCAAGGAAGAACTGCCAGCAGGCGATTACACCGTGCCCATTGGCAAAGCCATCGTGCGGCGCCAGGGCAAGCATCTGACCATTATTTCCTACGCTGCCATGATGCATACTTCCCTGGAAGCTGCGGACGCACTGGCTAAAGAAGGCATCGAAGCTGAAGTGATCGACTTGCGCACGCTTTTGCCGCTGGATGAAGAAACCATCCTGCAGTCGGTGAAGAAAACCAACCGCTGCCTGGTGGTTCACGAAGACACCAAAACAGGCGGAATCGCCGGCGAAATTGCGGCCATACTTTGTGAAAAGGCTTTCGGCGATCTGGACGGGCCGCTGCTGCGGGTGACCGCGCTTGATACTCCAGTTCCCTATTCGCCGCCGCTGGAAGAATATTTTCTGCCGAATGCCAAGAAAGTTTTCGATGTTGCGAAAGAGCTGGCGCGGTATTAACGCGCTGAGAAAAGAATTGATGGGCGCAGTAGCGCGCGTCCAGGATACAACTGGTTCGCAGAGGAGATCGACATGGCCGTAGACATCGTAATGCCGCAGATGGGCGAAAGCATATTTGAAGGCACCATTACCAAGTGGCTGAAGAAGCCCGGCGACAAGGTGGAGCGCGACGAGCCGTTGTTTGAAATTTCCACCGACAAAGTGGACGCGGAAATTCCGTCCCCGTCGGCCGGTGTGCTGAAAGAGATCAAAGTCGCGGAAGGCAAGACTGTACCTATCCAGACGGTGGTTGGCGTGATTGATGCCGCGGGCGATGCGAGTGCCGCGAAGCCCGCGCAACCGACCGCTAGCCTAAAAAGCGAAGCACAACCGGCCAAGGCTGCACAGGCGCCTCCTTCGCGCGGCACTGCTCCACAGACCCCCGCTAATGGCAAAGGCGCACCACCAGCACAACCACAGGCACGACCTCAGCCTGCTGCAGCGTCGGCATCTGCAGGCGCAACGGGTGCGCCTGCGACCGGTGGCGCTCCCACGACGGCTGCGAGAGATGGCGGCCGCATTCACAGCTCACCGCTCGTCCGCCGCATGGCCAAGGAACACGGAATCGAGCTCAGCGGCGTCACCGGAACCGGCGCGGGTGGGCGCATCAGCAAGCAGGACATCGAAGCGCTCATTGCCGGCGGCGGACAGCAACGCGGCGCGACGGAGTATCAGGCAGACCAGAGCGGCGAGGTCGAAGAAGAGCTCGAGGAAGCCTTCACCTCCCCCGCTCCTGCGCCGACGCGCCAGGCTCCTCAGATGCCGCCGCCACCGCCGCGGCAGGCTCCACCTCAGATTTCTTCGCAAAGCGGAACGCAAGCAGGTGGTCAACACGGCGGGCAGGTGCACGCCACCTTCGAATCGGCGGTGCCTCGCGAGAAAATTTATTTTGGCGATTACGAAGTGCAACCCATGAGCGTAATGCGCCAGCGGATTGGCGAGCACATGGTGGCTTCCAAGCGCGTATCGGCCCACGTGTACTCCGTGGACGAAATCGACATGACCAAAGTGGCCACGCTGCGCGCCAAATCGAAAGACGAGTTCGAAAAGCGGAACGGCACCAAGCTCACCTTCATGCCCTTTTTCGTGAAGGCCGCGGTAGCCGGTTTGCGCGCCTATCCCACGCTGAACTCTTCACTCGACGGCACCAACATCGTGATGCACAAGGAAATCAATATCGGCATCGCCGTGGCTCTCGACTGGGGCCTGCTGGTGCCGGTAGTAAAGCATGCCGACGAAAAAAATATCCTGGGAATTCAGCGCACCATGAACGACCTGGCGGAGCGCGCGCGTTCCAAGAAACTCAAGCCCGAAGAAGTGCAGGAAAGCACCTTTTCGATTACCAATCCGGGTGTATTCGGCGGGCTGTTTGGCTTGCCGGTAATCAGTCAACCCAACGTTGGCATTCTAGGCCTGGGCGCGATTGAAAAGCGGCCAGTGGTAATTAATGACTCGATCGCCATCCGCTCAATGTGCTACGTCACGTTGTCCTACGACCATCGTGTCGTGGATGGGGCCATCGCACACCAGTTTCTACATAAGGTCAAAGAGACTCTTGAGAACTGGGCAGAACCGCTGCTGTAGCTAGCGTTCCTTACTCGCAGCGGCACATTCTCTTCGCGCTGCTCTTTAGGTGCTCTTCACCTGGTTATGAGCGGAACGGCGTGATGCACTGTTCCGCCCGTCGCCGTAACCGTCAAGTTAGAAGTTCCAGATGGAGTTCCCTGGTTGCGGTTCACCGCTGCGCTAATGATCGTCGAAGCTAGCGTTTCTTTTTCTTGCCGCGCGACGCTTTCTTGGCCGGTTTTTTCGAAGCCTTTCCTCGCGCGCTGCCCGATTTTTTCTTCGCCGACTTCTTGGAAGAGCTCTTGCTCTTTCCAACCGAAGCTTTCTTCGCCGGTCCCTTCTTACCGCCCGGGCTCTTTCCGGTGGAAGCACTGCCGCCGTATCTGCCCGATCCTGAAGAGGAACCGGATGAACCGGCCGAGCCACGTTTTGGTCCGCTGGGTGCGCGCTTGGGCACCTCGGACTCGTCTTCTGTGTCATCCTCCGCGACAATCTCGTCTATTTCGACTCCCGCGACTTCCTCCACATCCCCGGCTTCTTCCTCTTCCAGAGGCGCCAGTTCATTGTCTTCTTCGAAATTGTCTTTGTCGAAATCCATCGCATCCTCCAGAGAGCGAATACGGAATT
>DATMOS010000075.1:0-53007 GCA_035568155.1 Verrucomicrobiia bacterium
GGTCACGATCGCTCCTATTCCCCACTGTCGTTCAGTAGTTCCAAACTATGTTGAGGAAACTACCATATGCACGTAGTCCGCTAGCGCTGAGTTCCAACCGTCGCTTCAGTCTTTCGCTCGAGCCACTCACGCAAAGCCTTCTCCATTATTAGCCGGCAACGGCCCACTCGAATCGTGGCCTGGTCCACAGGGTGCGTCGTCCAAGCCCTGCTTCGACGGGGAATTTGATTGTGGCTATCGGTGTGTGTCTTCCGGCTCGGGCGCGCGTTTGGGCGCAGTGCGAAGAAACTTCATGAGTCCTTCGCCGGTGGCCTTGCCTGCCCGCTTCTTGAAAAAGTCGGCCGCGGTTTCCACCACTCCAACTTTTTCGGCGACCGCTGCCGCGATCCATTGGTTCAACGACACACCGTCTTCTTTCGCGAGCCGCTGGGCAGCCTTCTTGATGGAGAGGGGAAGCTTCAATGGGTAGGTAGCTTTGCTCATGGTTTTACCTTCTTTAACAGGTCGCCCGGACGCAGCACAGAAATCCTAAACCGCTCCGCGGGCCCGGCAAAGTCTGCGACGTTGTAAGTCACAAGCGCATCCGCCCGGCCATTGATCGCGGCCTCGAGCACCATCTCGTCATTCGGGTCCCGGGACTGCGGCCGCCATTGAAAATGAACTTCGACCGGCTCGATCAACGCGGCTAACTCCGCCAGAAATTCTTCAATCGCCTCGGTCGCCAGGCCATGCGCTAACCGGTGCTCGGGCCGCTTCAACACGTCCTCATACTCCAAAAAAAGAGGCGGCGTCGCCAAAGCTACCAGCCGACGCGTGGCGACCAACCGCAGAACAGCGTTTCCCGCACCCAGTTGGGTGCGAAGTCCGGCGACCACCACCGAGGTGTCGAGAACGATCCTTCTCATGTAACATCACATAGGATGTCACATCGTATGGGATATTTCAATTCAAATGGTAAGTGTACCCGGCCAATGCTGCCCGGCAGACTTACGATCGCAATACTGATAAGGGCGAGGTCGGTGGTTCAAGTCCACCCAGGCCCACCATTTATTTTCGGGTGTTGTCCCAAAAATCTCAACCCACAATCCAACCCACACTTATCTGACTTCACTGCACCAACTGCGTGGCGACTCCCTGCGCCGTCAGATATTCCCCTTGCGCCGCCAGTGTTTCATCGCCGTCTTCCTGTGTGTACAGATCGAGCGTCGTTTGAATTCTTGCGTGACGCAAGATTCCCTGAACAGTTTTCGGTTCGACTTTCGCCTTGTTCACCATCCAGTTGCTGAGTGAATGGCGAAGATTGTGAAGTCCGAACCTCTGACCGTCCTCGATAGGCACTCCGGCTTTTTTCGCTGCCGGTCGGAGATGATCGGCGACAAAGACAGACGCGGAGAGGGGAACACGGCCGCGAGCCCTCAAAGAAGGGAACACGAAATCCGCCTCCTTCGAGTAGAGGCTTTGTTCCCGCCATGAGCACAGGTGGGCGGCCAGGATCGGGTGCAGCCGAACATATCTGTCCGAGGCCTCCGTTTTAGTCTCGCCATCCTTGCCTTTTGCCCAGCGTTTTGAAATCCGAATCCTTCCCTCATTCCACAGCAAGTCCGACCAGCGTAGCGCCAGGATCTCCGAAGCGCGGAGCGCCGTAGCGGCACAGGTCAGCACCAGTGTGAAGTGAAGAGGTGAGGGGAGGGCCTTCAGGATCGCAAGCGTTTGCGCAGGCGTAATGACGATGGCCTTGTAGTCGCTCTTCGAGCGCGTCTCGACGTGTTGCACCGGGTTTTTCGCGACGTGCTCGTGCAGGATTCCGATTTTGTAAATGCGGTACATGACGCTCCGCATCTTGGAGATCGTCGTCCATGCAAGACTCCGAAACTCAAAAGATTTAATATGTTCCCGTACGGGAATATTACGACCACATTGTTTTCAGAGAACATTGACATGTTCCCGTACGGGAACATGTTGTTGACTTTCACTCCCAAGAAGCTAGAATATTCCCGTACGGTAACGCCTCTGGATGGGATGCAGACTATGAAATACACGCCACAGGACATAGGCAAGCTGGTTCGCGAGACCCGCAAAGCACTTGGCGTGACGCAAAAGGCGCTCGCCCTGACCTCTGGCACGGGGCTGCGATTCATCATAGAACTCGAAAGAGGGAAAGAGACCGCCGAAATCGGGAAGGTTTTGACGATCCTCCAGACACTCGGCATTCAACTCACACTAACGCCGCCGCAAGCGGCGACAAAGCGAGGATAGGCCAATGGCGCGCATGCTCGATGTCTATCTGCATGAACAGCTGGTCGGCCATCTTATCCAGGACGATGGCGGACAGATGTCATTTGAATATCTCGAAAGCTGGCTTTCACAACCGGGAGCAGCGACGTTGTCGCAATCCCTGCCACTGCGCAACGAGCCTTTTCCGGCGAAGGAATGCAGGGGATTTTTCGGTGGCATTCTGCCGGAAGAGAGCAAACGCGAAATCATCGCCCGTAATCTAGGTATCAGCGCGCGCAACGACTACGCCATGCTTGAACAGATCGGTGGAGAATGTGCGGGAGCGGTGACGTTCCTTCCCGCGGGGCAGGAGTTGCCCAAGCGGAATTACCACTACCGGAAGCTTGACGCGAAGGAACTAGCTGGAATCCTCAGAGAGCTGCCCAAGCGGCCTTTGCTCGCAGGTGAGAAAGGCATTCGCCTTTCGCTGGCTGGTGCCCAAGACAAAGTCGCCGTGCGTATCGAAGGCGAAGAAGTTTCGCTGCCCTTGGGCGGCGCGCCCAGCACGCACATCCTCAAGCCGGCGGTCGAGCGCTTTGCAGGTGTGGTGTTTAACGAAGCGCTTTGCATGACCCTCGCGGCGCACATGAATCTTCCTGCGGCGAAAGTGGAAACTAGAAAAGTCGAGGATGTCGAGTATCTACAGGTCGAACGCTACGACCGCAAGCACTTAACGATTGACGGCACGCCCGGCGTCGAACGCCTTCATCAGGAAGATTTCTGCCAGGCGCAGAACATCGTCTCCGAATTGAAATACCAGAAGGAAGGTGGGCCGTCGTTCAAGCAATGCTTCACCCTGCTGCGCAACGTGTCGACTGCACCGGTCATTGACCTTGGGGCTCTTCTGGACGCCACGATTTTCAACTATCTGATTGGCAACAACGACGCGCACGGCAAGAATTTTTCACTCCTATACCCGGACAAGGAAATCAGGCTGGCGCCCCTCTACGATTCGATCAGCACGATTTACTACCCGGAACTAAACACCGACATGGCTATGCGGATCGGGAGTGAATACTCATCGGACAAAGTCACGCCAAAAGATTTCGAGCAACTCGCGGGGGATGCAGGCCTTGCCAAACCGCTTGTCCGCCGCCGGGTTCCCGAGCTAGCCGCAGCCACGATCGAAACTCTGGACAAAATGAAGATCACGGACAAGGCCTCTGACGAGGTCGCAGGCCTCATCCGTAAGCGCTGTACGCGCGCGAAGGAAAAATTCCGCACGTAGTCTGAGCGCGATCTGATAAAGGGCGAGGTCGGTGGTTCAAGTCCACCCAGGCCCACCATTTAATTCATGGTCCGGCCCGGAGACATAGGTAACAGATCGCACCGGACACATAGGTTACGCTTTCTGTAAGGATTTATTCGATTCGTCCGTCTACCAAGGGCTCAGATGGCCCTGCTCATAATGCCTCGATTCTCCGGCCAGGAATCTGCCTCCTGCTTCGTCGTGCGAGTTCAACTGGTGGGCGCAACACCTATTGAGAGGACTTAAGTAAGAGCAGCCGAATCAATTTCGCCTTCTCGCCTGCGGTGGTCCAAAAAATTCAAGGTGAGCGCAATTATGAACCACTGTGAGATCAGAAATATTAGCCAGAATGCTAGAACGGGAACGGGCCGGAGAAACCACGGTTGTCCGAATCGTTCTTGCAGCAACGCGAGAAACGACACCAAGCCGAGTACACCTGCAATTCCTAGCCCCAGCCACATCCCAACCAGCAACGCGATCCTGCCGTGGCCTCCTTTGGCAAGTGAATCACCGCGTTTGATCGCCGCCAAGGCCGTCATGTTTTCCAGAATCGCAACTGGAAAACCGGGCGCAATAGCAAAGACAAGGAGCGGAAATACAATCAATCCGAAGGGGCCTGTGAGCATACTCGCCAGCATTATCATCCAGAAAAGCCGCAACTGCTTGCGTCGAACCGATCGGAATGCCTGCAGGATTCCAATACTTCGTTCGTTCCGAATTTCCTGAGCCGCGAAAACCGACGCCGCCAAGGCCCGGTATTCCATGGCAAAAGTTCCCAAAAACAGAACGAACACACTGAGTCTCTGCAGAACACCCATCCCCAGCCAGACCTCCCGCAGCGGAGTACCTTCCGGGTGGGGCGCGATCAAATAGTTCACAATCAGTGCCATGACCAGGATGGTCGCAACAGGAATACCCATGAGCAATACGAACATGCCGGCTCGCGAGCGCCACACTTGCCAACTCCCCTTCAATCATTCCGCAGTGCTCATTTCCGGACGATGGGGTTCATCCATAAAGAATGCCTCTAGATTCACGGTTCACAGATGCGCTGTGCCGGGTTTTGTTGCAAGCAATATTGTGTGGCTTGTTGGTTGTGCTCTGTTCAAGGTTCTGCGGTGAAATAACACCTGTGTGGCACCTAGTCCAGAGATCGTAATTTGCGGCAATTGCATCGGATTGACTGGTGGAGATGCGCACGCGACCGAGCGTTGCTTAGACATCAGGAGTGCCGATTTGTTGCAGTATGGCCTGGTAGCGCGGCTCCTCGGTCAGGTTGCGGAAGCCGGAAGCAACCTTAAGAAGCGCAACGAAACCGATCCGTTCTTCGCAGGCTTTTTCCAGCCAATCGAGAGCCTGCTCCCTGTCATTCAGCACGTTGAAAACAATCGCGGCCCAATAGGAAAACAAGGGCACTGAAGCGCCTTCTTTTTTCAAATCTTCGAGAATTTCCAACGCCTGGGCTGCCCGCCCGGCTCCGGCATGCACAACCGCCAGCATGGCGCGCAGGCTGGACCAATTCCCGGATATGGGAAGCGCTTTCTCTACTACGGCGAGGGCCTCCGCCGGCAATCGCTTGCGCAGGTACGCCGGGCACAAAATCAGACTGGCTTGTACGAACGACGGATCCATTTCCAGGACTTTCTCAAATTGAGCGATAGCGCGGTCGTTATTTCCAGCGAAATAGTTCAGGTACCCGACGTTGAAATTCATCGGGAGAGAGAGCGGGTCCAGTTCCAAGGCAAAATCCGCCTCTTGGATGGCTTCCTGATATCTATGTTGCACCAAAAGCCACAAGCTGAGGCCGTAACGGGCCCGCGCCGAACGTGGGCTAAGCTCAACAGCGAGGCGCATGTGCCGCTCGGCGGCATCCCAATCCCAATCAAAATACAGGTTAACCAGTCCCACCGCGAGATGCGCATCGGAAAGACTTGGAGCCATCTCAACAGCTTTGGTGGCAGCGGCCTTGGCTCTAGGGAACGCTTCTTTGGCGCGTAGCGCGCCAAAGACTGATAAAGCGGTATAGCAGTCCGCCATCACCGCGTGGGCTGGAGCATAGGCGGGATCTATCTCAATTGCCAGCCGGCAATATTCGAGGGCTTGCCAGCAACTTGCCGGAGTCCATTTATTCCAGAAGTAAAGGGCCCGCAGGAAGGCCTGGTAGGCTTCGCGACTTCCGGTGTCTCGCAGGGCGAGTTTATTTTTTTCCTGCGGGCTTAAGTGCAGGCGCATATGCTCAGAAATCTGTCGGGCGATTTCTTCCTGGACGGAAAAAATATCGTCGAGTTTGCGGCTGAAATTTCCGCCCCACAAGTGCGCGTCCCGCACCACATCAACAAGCTCCACTTTGATTGTCAGTGTGTCGCCACGCTGCACTACGCGCCCGCTCAACACTGCTCGCACGCCAAGTTCGCTCTTGAGTGCGGCCGAATCTATCTGACGGCCTTTGTAGCGAAAAACGGTGCTGCGCGGTAACACGCGAAGTTTGGGCAGCTGAGAGAGATTATTGATGAGCGTCTCGGTAATTCCGTCGCTCAGATAGTCTGTTTCCGGATCACGAGTCTCGTTAGCCAGCGGGAGGATCGCGAGAGAATCGATGACTTTGCCGGGCCGCCGGGATGTCGCGCCAGTCGAAGAGTTTTTTTGAGGACCGGAATCCAAATCGCGTTTCAGCCGCCGTAAATCGGCCAACAGGTCCGAAGCAGTCTGATAGCGCATCTCGCGGTGCTTTTCGAGGCTTTTGCGTATGATGGCTTCCAGTGCGGCAGGAATGGCTGGATTAATCCGACATGGGTTATCAGGGTCGCCATTTAAAATATTGTTCCGGATTATCTCCGGCGTTTCTCCCTGGAACGGCATCCGCCGGGTGACCATTTCGTAGAGTACCGCGCCATAGCTAAATAAATCTGTGCGTAAGTCCAGATCGTCCCCGCGAATTTGCTCCGGTGACATGTATGGCATGGTGCCCAGGGTCATACCGGGTCCGGTAAGCGCGGCGTCGGCGGTACTATCTCCGACAGCGGCGTCATGGACTTGCCTATTTCCACGCGTAATTTTGGCTAAGCCAAAATCCAGGACCTTAATCTGGCCGCGCTCGGTGATGAAAATGTTGCCGGGCTTGATGTCGCGGTGCATGATACCTTGCGCGTGCGCAGCTTCCAGCGCGTCCGCAATTTGCGTGGCAAATTCCACAATTTCCGATATTTGAAAAGGCGCTTTCCGGATACGGTGCTTAAGAGACTGGCCGTCAAGGCATTCCATGACGATGAAATGCTTACCATCGCCGGAACCAAACTCGTGGATCGTGCAGATGCGGGGGTGATTGAGGGAAGAAGCGGCGTCTGCTTCGCGCTTTAAGCGCTCCAGTGCCACTTCATCACGCTCCAGATCCTCAGGGAGAAATTTCAGTGCAACCCGTCGAGGGAGGTTCGTGTCGTCAGCAGCCCACACTACGCCCATACCGCCGTGGCCCAGCTTTTCGACGACGCGATAATGCGAAATGATTTGACCAATCATGGGAAAGTCAGGCGAAACCAACCAGAGACTTTTAAGGACAACGGTTGGAGCAGATGTTAGGTTGTCTTTCCAATCAAGTCAACGAACTGTCTGGCCAAACTACAATTGGCTGGCTAACTCGTCAGCCTGGTGAAGAAAGATTCAGTTTCTTTGCGCAGGGAAAGATTGCCGCATTGGTGGTTGAGTCAATCATTCCCGATAGAGTTGCGCGCGCGTACCGGGAGGCTTTGCGGAATTGTCTCGAGCGAAGACAAGTTGAAACAGTTGCAGGGTGCCGGCCCTGAATCCAGCTACCGTACCCGCCAGGTAAAGCCGCCAGGTCCTAACGAATTCTTCATCGAACATGGCGCCAACTTCTTTGGCTGAGTTTTCAAAACGCTCCAGCCAGAGTTGGGAGGTTCTGGCGTAGTGATGGCGGAGATTTTCGACATCGAGGATGGAACAGTCCCACGGCTCGAAGATATTCATAATCTGCCGCAATGAAGGTGCGCAGGCGCCGGGAAATATGCGCTTTCTGGTCCAATTACTAAAGTGCTGCGCGCGATTGCGCCCGACACATTGCAGCAGACCACGCCCACCAAGTCGCAAACAATTGGAGAGAATACGTCCCATGGCTTGATAGCGCTCTGGTCCGACGTGTTCGAGCATTCCCACGGAGACCACGGCATCGAACTCTCCGAGGATATTGCGATAGTCATCTTCGACGAATTCAACCTGCAGGCTAAGACCCAACTGTTGGCCACGCTTCCGCGCCCACTGGACCTGCTCACGGGAGATGCTGAACCCTCGAACGCTGACGCCGTAATATTTCGCCATGTGCAGGGCAAGTGCGCCCCAGCCGCAACCGATATCCAGAACACGTTCCCCGTTTTTCAGGTTCAGCTTGCGGCAGATGTAGTCCATTTTTGCAACCTGAGCGGCATCGAGATTCATGGAAGGCGCAGCGAAATATGCGCACGAATAGACCATCTGGTCATCGAGCCACAAATGGAAAAACTCGTTGCTGAGATCGTAGTGCCGATGAATATTTTGGCGCGCGCCATGCAACGAATTGCGCTGCGCAAACGCCATGCAACGGGAAACCACGCGCGCGAACCAATTTCCGGATCCCATTTCTGCTTCGGAACGATAGACTGCCTCAAGGGCGGACACGAGGTCGCCGTCCACGACAATACGCCCGTCGCGGTAGGCCTCCCCAAACCCGACCTCCGGGTCGAACAAGAGATCAAGTAATGTAGCTCGGTCCCGAATCACGATGGTTGCAACTGGCTGGCCAGTTTCCGGACAAATCTCTAGGCGATCTCCGAGCGTGAGTCGGATTTGGGGCTGGCCCACGGAACGATAAATTCTCTGCAGTAGCCAGTAATCGATCTGCGAAAACTTATCACGAGACTGCGCGGGAAGATTACTCAGCTTGTCGTAACGGAGTTTGGCTAGTCTTGATATCACGGCATTGATCTCCACGTGAACCGCTCAAAAAATTCCCAACGATTTTTGGAGGGCCATCATAGCAGTCGCGTTAAGGGAATGCGGATTATTTTGCTTGGCGGACAAGACCAGTTCCGGGCTGTTTCGCGACGCCATCTTCGGCTCCTCGATTAAGGTTGCCGTAAATCTCCGTAACGCTGTTGACACAGCGGTTTGCGATGCACGGCCTCCAGGGCGGGAATTTCCGTCGGTACGCTATTTTTACAATGAGCAGCACCATTTTGGAGTGCGCATTTGCTCTGCGCCACACAATCCGCCCATTAGCTGAGGGCTTTCTTGATTGCGGAAAATAAAACTCACCAAGACTTAACCACCAATAAAATTTTCTCTGATAATATTCTGCGATGGTCGCGATGAAGGCTATCCGGAAATTGTGGCAGACGAACAAGATGCCCCGGAAACGGAGTATCATTCAGTTCAAACGGCATTTTTCGCAAGCAGAGTTCGATCGCTTGAGCTTCGGAGAAGTGCCACAGCAGATGGAAGATAAGTGGTTTATCTTTTTGGAAGACTCATGGCTTTTCTTTCATCGTAGCTGGACCGGCGACTGCATTTTCCAATTGCGGTTGCAAACCGCGGAACATGGCTACGATGTCGTGGAGGCGTGGGTCAATCGAGAAGTTGAACAATATAGTAGCGGGGGGCCTGCAAGCGAGCTTGAGTTGTTGTCTCAACTCGTTAAGAGGCTGCTGCTCGGCAATGGCTAGGAGCGCGGAGCATCAATTCCCTGCCGATAATGCGACTTTGCTCTTTCATTCGGTAACGGCCTGAGGCGCGCAAAGCTTTCATTTCTTTGAATCCGCCAAACACCGCTCAGAGGTGTGATGACCGGAAAGCGTAAATTCGCATAGGGTCAGAAAGCCCTTATTTATCCCAGTAGGCTCCTGGCCTTTCCGCGTATGCGTCAATCCGAACCCGCATCTTGCGAATCACCTCTTTATCTCCCTCTTTAAGCTCTTCGGAGTTCAAAACGACTTTCAACGACTTCGCCAAGACAATCAGTTCAATCGACGTGAGAGGCATGGCAATTCCCGTTGGTTAGGGTCAACTCCTTCCATTCCTTCCATTTTTGAATCCCCTTTCTCACACACTTCTTGATGGGAATTTCGTTGTAAAGGATAGGTCCTGGCCCCAGGAACCGCAATGCACAAAGACTCGAGTTCCTGGCCTGGTTTCCGCAGAATTGCGGCATGAAATCTTTTAATTGACAGTAACAAAATAATGATATAAACACTCACAATTCCGTCCCTGCGCTCGAACGTGGGTAATTTGGGGGAACTCCTCGCGCACTCCGGACGCAGTGGCTCCCCGGTGAGAGAGGAAACCATGAAGCGTCGTCATTCGCAGCAACTTGCCCTGCTTCCAGTAGTTCTCTTCGCCGCCGCGCTTTGCTCGATGCCTGTTGTCGTTCCTGCGCAGGAACAAAAACCATTGGTCCACACCTTCAGCGGTCCCGTTCGCGGCTCGGTCACCTCCGCTGGCGTCCGTGAATTCCTGGGCATCCCTTACGCCGCGCCTCCGGTCGACAATCTGCGCTGGCGTCCGCCGGTTCCGCACGCTCCGTGGTTCGCGCCGCTGGAGGCTACGCAGTTTGCCAACCACTGTCCGCAGCCGCCCTCGCCTTTCGGCATCGCGTCCGTCACCGAGGATTGCCTCTTTCTCAATGTTTTTACTCCCGGCTCCAACGACTTCCACCGCCCGCGCGCGGTGATGGTTTGGATCCATGGCGGCGCACTCGTCACAGGTGAAAGCAACGACTACGATCCCACCGCGCTTGTCCAAGATGGCGTCATCGTCGTGACCGTCAATTACCGTCTCGGGGCTCTCGGCTTTCTCGCTCATTCCGCTTTTGCAGGGGAAAGGACGGATCCCGATCTAGACCGCGACAGCGATCCCAATTCCGCTGGTGATTACGGCCTCATGGATCAGCAACTCGCTCTCCGCTGGGTTCGCGATAACATCCGGTTCTTCGGCGGCGATCCGCTGAACGTGACCATCTTCGGCGAATCTGCCGGGGGCCTCAGCGTCTTCTCGCAGCTGGCCTCGCCTTCCTCGGAGGGCCTCTTTCACAAAGCCATCATCGAAAGCGGCGCCTATGCACTGAACACCCAGACTCTTGCCGCCGCTGAAGCTGCCGGCACGGCATTCGCCGACGCGGCTGGCTGCACCGCTCAGACTGCCGCCTGCCTCCGGGCGCTTCCGGTCACCACCATCCTGGAAAACGAAGATTTTGCCGGATACACGCCCAATATCGACGGGGAGTTTCTCCCACTTTCGCTGAACACCGCGCTCGCCACCGGACAATTCCACCATGTACCGGTGATGCAGGGCAGCAATCACGATGAATGGCGGCTCTTCACGGCGCTCGATTTCGATCTCACTCCCGCGGGGCCCATAGCCGACAACGAGACTGCGTACGTGGCTGCTCTCGCTACCCTGGTCGGACCCGCAGCTCCGCTCGTCGCCGAACAGTATCCCCTCGCCAGTTTTCCTTCTGCGGATATTGCCTTCGCCGCGGCAGGTACGGATGGCGCTTTTGCCTGCCCGGCATTGGGCGCCGACCTATTGATGTCTCAGTTCGTCCCGGTCTCCACGTATGAGTTCAACGACGAGAACGCGCCGCAGGATTTTCTGCCCCCGGTTTCGTTCCCGTACGCCGCGGCCCACGCTTCCGAGCTGCAATATCTCTTCGCTCTGCCGGTTGCTGTGCCGCGACCGCCGCTCAACGCCCAACAACTGCAACTCTCCAGCGCCATGCAGCACTATTGGACCAACTTCGCCAAATTTGGAAACCCCAATGGTCTTGGCGTGCCCGTCTGGCAGGAATTCAACCCGCAGGTCGGTAATTTCCAATCGCTGATTCCGCCATCGCCGATGCAGGAAACCAATTTCGCCGCGTCACATCACTGCGCATTCTGGGCCGCCTTGCTTTCTGGCCAGTAGAAATGGCCTCATCGCAAACTGCCGTGCCGCCAACTTTGCCCTTGTCACAGAAATCCCGGCAGCAGAGTCTGTGGATCTCCGTGGTGGTGCTGTTCGCCATTAATATCCTCAATTTCTACGACCGCCACGTCCCCGGCGCGCTCGTCGAACCTATGCGCAAGGAGTTCCATCTCAACGACAGCCAGATCGGCCTTCTCGGCAGCGCCTTCATTTGGATCTATGCGATTTTCGGCGTTCCACTGGGGCGCATCGCGGATTCTGCAAGCCGCAAAAAGCTCCTGGCTTGGGGAGTCGTCATATGGACCGCGATGACGGCTTCCGCTGGCCTCGCCACCACCTACGCGATGCTGTTCCTTTCCCGTGTCGGCGTTGGGGTCGGCGAAGCAGCCTGCGCGCCAACCGCGACGAGCTGGCTCGGCGATCTGTTTCCACCGACCAGACGCTCTCGAGTGCTCGCGCTTTTCATGCTCGGGGTGCCAGTCGGCGGAGCACTTGGTTTTTTCTTCAGCGGCCCGATAGCACAGGCGTATGGCTGGCGAGCCGCAATGGTATTTGCGGCGGTCCCAGCGTTGCTGCTGGTTCCCGCTTTACTGATACTCCAAGAACCGGACCGCGGCGCCAGCGAGAGTCATCGCGCGCCGCAGGCATTTGGCTCGATGTGGAGTGTGCTGCGCATCCCGACGATGTGGTGGATCATCGCCTCCGGTGCGCTGCTGAATTTCAGCATGTATGCCATCGGAACTTTCTTGCCGGCGTTTCTCAGCCGAGTCCACGGCCTGTCGCTGGCGAAATCCGGCATCGCCACGGGCGTGGTCTATCTTGCCGGAGGCGTCAGCGGGGGAACACTTGCGGGCTGTCTAGGTGATTTCATCGTCCAGCGTCGCAAAGACGGCCGCATGCTTTGCGCCGCCGTCTTGGCCTTAGTGGCCATTCCGTTTGCATGCGCGGGAATTCTTCAGTCCGCGGGCTCTTTGTTCGTGGCCATGGCGTTCCTGGCGCTGACATACTCTGCTCTCACGACGTACTACGGGCTGGTGTACTCGGCGATACAGGACATCGTGGCTCCGAACCAGCGCGGTGCAGCAATGGCGATTTATTTTATGGCCATGTACATGTGCGGCGCGTCTTTCGGACCGCTGCTCACAGGCAAGTTGAGCGATGTGTTGGCGCATCGCGCCGCGGCGCTGGCGGGTTCAGCCACGGTCACGGAAACTTTCCGGGCCACTGGCCTTCAGCAAGCCATGCTGATTATTCCGGTACTGTGTATAGCGCTCGCGTTTGTGCTTTACAGGGGCTCGCGCACTATCATCACGGACATCGCGCGGCGGGAAGCTGTCGCCTCGGCGCTTCGTGACTCCTGATATGTCGGATGGCCGAAGATTTGCTTGTAGTCCCTACTTGTTCGATTAGCAAACGTTGATCAGATGAATTTCGGCGCAGCTAAAGACAATCAGGGGCAAATGTTGTTACCGGAAAACAGATTGGGGTAAGATTGTCTTACCATGGAAACCAAGATTTCAACGAAGGGTCAGGTCGTTCTTCCCGGTCCGATTCGCCGCAAACTGGGCCTCCGGGCGGGGGACCCACTCGATGCAAAGGTGGAGGGTGGACGCATTGTGTTGACGCCACGAAGCGCACGCTCACGAAAAGTAAGCATTGTCATTGACCCCATTACCGGCCTTCCGGTTCTGAGTGCAGGTTCAGACGCTCAACCCTTGAGCAGCAAACAGGTCTATGAGATTTTGTCCGACTTCCCATGAAGTATCTCCTCGACGTGAATGTTCTCGTTGCGTTGGGTTTCCTCCAGCATGAATTCCACGGGCGCGTCGCTGGCTGGGTGCGCACCCTAGCCTCAAGGGGAATTCCGGAACTGGCAACTTGTTCAATTACGGAACTTGGCTTCGTCCGGGTCCTTGCACAGGCGCCGCAGTATGGATTCACCATCGCCCACGCCCGCACTCTTTTACTCCGCCTTAAAAGAGGAAATTCCCTGAGGTTCACTTTTATTCCCGACGATCATGATGTCTCGCACATTCCAGCTTGGGTTAAGACTGCAAAACAAATTACCGACGGTCATCTCGTGCAACTCGCTAAGGCGAAGAACGCAATTCTGGCGACGTTGGATGACAGAATACCCGGAGCATTCCTAATCCCCACCCAGAGGTAAAGTAGCCGCCTCAAATCGTCCCGAACTGTCGGGTCCAGCTACCCGCGACCGGCGGTCCATGACAAAATATAGCCTATGAGCTATATTCCTTTGATGGAATGGGAAGTCGATTTCACCGAAGAATTCGAGACATGGTGGAACCACTTAACTCTCTCCGAGCAGGAGGCCGTAAATGCCAAGGTTATGTTGTTACAGAAGATTGGCCCCCTTCTTTCGCGCCCTCACGCAAACGTCATCCACGCTTCTCGTCATCCGAACATGAAAGAGTTGCGAATACCGCATTCGGGCAGACCTTATCGAGTATTGGTCGGCTTTGACCCGCGTCGCTGCGCGATGTTGCTAATCGGCGGTGACAAGACCGGAAATGACCGCTGGTATGAAGAGTTCGTTCCGTTAGCAGACGATTTGTATGACGCCGCATCTGGAGAGCATGAAAAAGGACGAAAAATAAAATGGCTAAAAACTTCAAAGAACTTCAATCAAAAATGCCTTTGGAATCGCGCGTTCGCAGCGAAGAGGCAGTTAAGAAAATGATTTCAGAAATGGGTCTCGCCGAACTCCGTGAGGCAATGAACTTGACCCAAGAATCTTTGGCCGAAGCTCTCCATGTCAGACAAGCCTCGGTCTCTAAAGTGGAACGACGTTCGGACATGTACATAAGCACCTTGCGCAAGATCATAGAAGCAATGGGTGGAGAATTACAAATAATCGCCAACATGCCGAACGGGAGAGTGCAAATTCGCCAATTCGCCAAAATTCGGACAGGCGAACCTGAAGAAGTCTCGGTCCGATAGCTCATCCTCACATTCAATGGCCAGCGTTGCCGGTGGCGAAATTCACGGCGCTGCGGGGAGAGATCATGCGCGCGGCGACGGCGGCGCTGGCTACAGCGAGGGCGGCGCAGAGGAGCGTGACCAGGCGAAATGCGAAGATGAAGGAGTGGGCTACGGCGGTTTGGATCGCCGAGGTTGTCTGCGGGCCCAGACCTGCGGGGATTTCCAGGCCGGCTAGCCTGATGACGCTGGACTGGATCTGGTGAAGGGCGGCCGGGGCGAGATCTAAACCGGCGAGGGAATGTTGCAGCCTGGCGCTGAAGGCGCTGACCATGACAATTCCGAAAACGGCTACAGCGAGCACGCTGGCAACGCGGGACACGGCATTGTTGATGCCGGAGGCAGTGCCGGCCCGCGCCTGGTCGACGGAGTTCATGACCACGGTGGTCAGCGGAGCGACGCTGACGGCCATGCCCAGACCAAGAACCATGAAGGCGGGAAAGAAGGTCGTCCAATAGCCGCCGCCGACTGACGGCAGGGCGAATAACAGGAACCCTGCCGCGGCGATGAGCGGCCCAACGATAAGCGGCAACTTCGGACCGAAGCGGGCCACCAGTCCGCCCGACCAGCGCGACAGAAAAAATATGAGCAAAATCAAAGGCAAGGCGGCCGCTCCCGTCGCGGTGGTGGAATATTTCTGCACCTGGATCAAGTTCATGGGAAAGAGAAAAAAGAAAATTCCCAGCGCGGCATAGAGCAAGAGCGTAAGCAGATTCGCGCCAGTGAAGCTGCGCGATTTAAACAGTGAAAGCGGAACCATGGGCGCGTCTACGCGCTTTTCCACGAACACGAAGGTGATGAGAGAGGCAAAACCAGCGAGCAAACTGCCAAAGACGAGCGGGTGCCTCCAACCAAAATTCGCGGACTCAACAAATCCAAACACGATTCCACCCAGGCCAACGGTGGCGACCGCAGCTCCAAGCCAATCGGTTTTTTGCGGAGTGGAACTGCGCGACTCTGGCACCTGCCACAGCGAAATCGCGATGACCGCGGCGGCAATGGGAACGTTAATCAGGAAAACCCAGTGCCAGGAAGCATGCTGAATCAGCCAGCCACCCAGCACCGGACCGAGAGCAGTGGTGATGGCGGTGAATCCCGACCAAGTGCCGATGGCGCGACCACGAGATTTTTCGTCGAAGGAGGCGCTGATAATGGCGAGGCTGCTGGGAACCAGAAATGCGGCGCCAATACCCTGGAAAGAACGCGCGATGATCAACTGCGAAATGCTGGAAGAAAGTCCGCAGCCAATGGAGGCCGCTGCGAATAACGCCGTCCCGAACAAAAAAACCGAGCGACGGCCAAAGGAATCGCCCATCGCGCCGCCGATCAAAAGCAGCGCCGCGAGAAACAACCCGTAGGACTCGACGACCCACTGGACGTCAACTACGGTGGCGTGAAGACTGGATTGCAGGGCGGGCAGAGCAACATTGACGACGGTACCGTCGATGAAGGCCATGCTGGAACCGAGAATAGTGGCCGCAAGCACCCAGGCCTGCGATTTGGGACTGCAGGGAGTAGTCGAACCGTCGGACCGGATTACGGCTTCATCGCAGGGCTGCTTCACACGGAATCTCGATTCTTATGGAGGTGGCGTTATTTGATAGCGCGAATTTCTGGTTTTGCAAAGGCGTTTGCGAATTGGATGGAAATTGTGGCGCCCTTGCGAACATTGTTCACCAGCGCGGGCCTGAAACAGGCGATGCATGTGCCGGACTTGTGCCGCGCGCTTTGATAAATGATCCCGGCTGAGCCTTGCCCGAGGAGGCGAGTGGCCACCTGTTGTGATGTGATGTAGCTATTTGGGTCCAGACAATTTCGAAAGCGGCGGTCGTTGCGGATGTCGTGAAACTGGCCGCGAAAATCCGCGAGGAAATCGACGTACTTGAACGTTTCGCGCTCCTGCCAGTTAATCTCCTTTAATTCTTTACCTCTGTGATACGCCATTTCCAGTTCCGCAGTGGAGCGGGCGAAAGCCGCGTACCAGGCGCCGCGTTCGGGGCCGTTGAAGCGGCTTCCGGCGGGATTAGGATGCGTGAATGCGGCGTTCACAACATGCGAGTACGGCAGGCCAAAGACCAGTTCGCGCAGCGTGATTCCGGGAAGCAGTCCGGCTTCTCCGAGCAGGCGATCGTTGGTGGCGCCCTCCAATTCGAATAAGGCGTACAGCTCCGCAATATCGTCGGTTAGACGCGTTAGCACGCTGTTGTCACGACTGATTTTTTCAGGGCCACGTTCCTCGGGGTCGCTGTAACGCCAGGGGATCAAGCGATGGGAAGCATCCCGAAGAACATCGGAAACGTGGGGTAGTGTGCTAGCGGCCGCCACGGCGAGAATCGAGAAGCTGGCGCACCCGCAGCATCGCGGGCAAACCACCTTTGGTTATATAGGAGAGCGGAGTATCACCAGCAAACATGGGGTTTTCATTGGGGAGTTGCATCCAGCGGTCCGCCAGTTTCTTGCTATAGAGAATGTTCAGCGCTTTAAAAATGCCGGTGAGCATGGAAATTCTGGTGAGGCGGTCCTGGTCAAGCCTCGCTCGCACATTTTTCTTTAATTCGTAAAACGCGCCATTGGAGATGCCTCCGAGCAATTGCCTGGCGTCTTCATCACGCAATTCCCACAGCTCGCGCAGCCTCAAGAAGGCCTTAACCGCTGCAGGACTTAGGCGCTTCTGCACAACCTTGCTGGAAAGATCAGCCGGCTGGTGCCAAGCGATGCCAGCAGGAAGTTGGTTGAGGATCGCCAAAAACTACTCTCCTCTACATACTCCCAAACCTTACTCCATATATGGAATATTTTACATCTATTTCTGGACGTGAGGCGAACGATCAGTTATAGGGTGTGTGCTAACTTTTGCCTCGTCTCAAGAACGTAGGCTGGATTGTTGTTTACAGATGCAAGTCATTAACCTTCGGCCTGCGTCGCGCGCCGTGACGAATGTGAAGTATTTCCACCTGCTTCTCTCTCTCCACCACGCGATATATGATGCGATAAACATGAGGCCGATGGCCGTAAAGCGGCTGTCTTAATCTGCCTCTTTTTTGGAAACTCGAACCTCGATTTGGCTTTGTCTCCAAACTTAGAATCGCGTCCCACAAATCCTGATACCACTTCAGGGCCGCGTCCGAATATTCAGCATTGATTTGTTCGAAGAGGAGGTCTAAATCGCGTTCAGGACGGAAACCAATCTTAACGACGTAAACCATGCTTGGCTTCAAATTCCTTGAAAAACTCCCGCACAGGCCGAACTCTTCCTTTCTTCACATCTTCAAGGCCTTGACGGACGCCTTCGTCAGCATCCGCGAGAGCTGCGATATCCAGCAATTTCTGATAGGCCTCGGCATCCTGTACCACGGCCGCAGCCTTGCCCTTTACCGTGAGTACGACGGGACGCTTGCTCTTTCTGAGCTGCCTCAGGAAGTCGCGAGAGCGGCGACGGAATGTGGTTAGTGATTGAATGTCCTTGGTAATATCCAACATTTGGGCTCCTCGTCACGCACCTTTTTAGGTGCCGTAACAAGGATACTACGTGTGGGTGATTTGAGACAGTATTTTGGGCACACGCGGCTAGGCGGCGGGCTTCGCGGGCGCTTTGCGCCGCGGAGACTTGCTGGCCCCGCCTTCGTCACTTAGATGAACTATGCAGGCTGCGGCCACGTAGCGGACGTCGTCTCTCGTGTCTTTCAGTGAGCCGCTTATTCTGGGAAGTAACGACTTATCGCCGCGCTGTGCAATGGCGTCCAGGGCCGCTGCACGCACGATCCAACTTTTATCTTCAGTGGCATTGACAAGCGCTTCAGCACTGTCAGGATTCGGGTCGTGCGCCAGTTTTTTGGCGGCGGCAGCGCGGACCAGCGAAGTATCGCTCGCTGATTTCAGTACCCGCTTAACGACTTCATAGCCAATTCCAGCGAACGGAACAAAACCTATGCCCTCCTCGAAACCCAGCGCGGCCACCTGTTTGGGATCGTGAAACGGTTTGAGCTGCTCCTTGATGAAGCCTTTATTGGGGCGCGCATTTCCGGTGAGCACATCGTAATAGACATCGTAGGCGCGAGTGTCTTTCATCAGCATCAAGGAATTGGCAGCCGCCAGAACGACGGCCGGCTCGTCATCGTCCAGGGCCTTTTCCAATTGCGGGATAGCATGCACGGCGTGCATGAGACCGAGTGCGGTAGCCGCAGCAGTGCGCACGTTGTACTTATCATCGCCTAGCGCTTCGATGGCCATGCCTTCGGCTTCGCGATTTGCGGAAAGTAATCCGAGTGCGTTAACCGCCTTGGCGCGTTTTTCCGCGGCGTTTTCTTTCACGCCGTCTTGCAGGGTCAGCCAGGCGCGTTCTCGCTCAGTCAAACGCTTCTCTTTCGCCGGGGGAGCTTTGGTTGCCGGAGGAGTAGCCGGGGCCGCCTGGGGTGGCGGCGTTGTCGGCTGCTGTGGAGCCGGGGTCCGTGCTGGTGGCGGATTCTGCGGAGGAGGAGTCTGCTCCGGCGGAGGCTGCTGCTGTGGTGTGGGCGCCGGCTGTTGCGCGGGATCCTGACGCACCGTGGCTCGCTGCCGAGGCGGCGCTGGCTGCTGTGCGCCCCTCCCCGCGGAGATGCTAAATGCTATTAAAAGACAACAACCGCAGGCCGCCCACAGAGGCCCCACCACGGCTTTCTCCCCCTTGTGCCGCGCCAGACCGATCATACACACCGCCTTTAGTGGGGACTATCGGGTGCGTATTTTACTGATCGCGGCTCTGAAAGCCATACCGTGAAGTTAGTAAAGGTGAAGCTGCATCCAATTACATCAGGCGAAAAGCAGCAAAAACGTCGCGCGAGTTTCTCTTCTAGTTCTGGATGCCCATCTGCGTCAAGAAATAGGCATAGTCAAACGCTACTTCGTGCAGACGGTCGTAGCGGCCAGACGCGCCGCCATGTCCCGCGGGGCTCATATTGGTCTTGAGGATCAGCGAATTGTGGTCGGTACGCATAGCGCGCATCTTGGCCACATATTTGGCGGGTTCCCAGTACATCACCTGGCTGTCGTTGAACGAGGTGCGCACCAACATGTTGGGATAAGTCTTGGCCTCGATATTGTCGTATGGCGAATAAGAAATCATGTAATCAAACGCCGGCTTCTCTTTGGGATTGCCCCACTCTTCAAATTCGGCGACCGTCAGCGGCAGACTTTCGTCCAGCATGGTGTTGATTACATCCACGAACGGCACTCCGACCAACGCCGCATGAAACAGGTCCGGGCGCATGTTCAGCACCGCGCCCATAAGCAAACCTCCGGCGCTTCGCCCTTCGATCACCAGGCGGTCCCTCGAACCGTAGCCTTGCTTCACCAGATATTCAGCGGATGCAATGAAATCCGTGAAAGTATTTTTCTTGTGCATCATGCGCCCGTCGTCATGCCAGGCTTTGCCCATTTCGCCGCCGCCGCGAATGTGCGCGACAGCGAATACCGCCCCGCGATCGATCAAGCTGAAACGATCAGAGTTGAAGGAGATGTCCAACGGGTAGCCATAAGAGCCGTAAGCGGTCAGATACATCGGCCCGGTCCCATCCATTTTCGCGCTCTTCAGATGCACCACTGAGATGGGGACTTTCACGCCATCGGACGCGGGAGCATAAATCTGTTCCACTTGATACTTTGTGCGGTCGTAGCCGCCCGGCACTTCTTTCTGTTTCAACAGCGTGGACTTGCCGGCGACCATATCGTATTCGTACACCGAACGCGGCGTAATGAACGACTGGTAACCATAGCGGTATTTACTGGTGTCGTATTCGCGGTTGGCATACGGGTAACTCGAGTACGCCGGCTCCGGAAATTCGATGCGCCGCGATTTACCGGTCGCAAGATCAGTCACCTGCATTTGGGGCAAACCGTTTTCGCGCTCGCTCAGCACGTAATAATTTTTGAAAAAGTCAGCATCGTCCAGCATCACGTTGGCGCGATACGGCACTACTTCCTGCCAATTGGCGCTGCGCGGATCGCTTACAGGAGCTTTCACCAGGCGGAAGTTTCGCCCGGTGTCGTTCACGCGGATGTAGAAGAAGTTTCCGTTGTGGTCAGGATAATATTCGACGTCCTGCTTGCGAGGCTCGAGCACTTTGAATTCCGCCATAGGCTGATCCGCGGGAATGTAGCGCGCTTCGCTGGTGGTGTGGCTACCGCAGAATAGAAAGATGTAGGCTTTGCTACGGGTTTTGCCCGCCTCCACGTTGAAGCGTTCGTCCTTCTCTTCGTAAACCAGTTTGTCGGAACCATCGCTGGCGGCGGTGTGGCGGTAGAGTTGGAATTGGCGCTTGGTGGTGGGATCTTCCACGGTGTAGAAAATTGTTTTGTTGTCGTTGGCCCACACCACCGAGCCGACGCGCTCGGCGTGATCGGGCAGCAGTTTACCGGTGCGCAGATCCTTCACCGCGAGGACATATTGTCGAAAGCCGGTGCTGTCGGTGCTGTACGCCAGAAGATTGCCGTCATCGCTGACCGTAAAATCCCGCACGGACATAAATTTCTGCCCCTTGGCCAACTCGTTCACGTCCAGCAACAATTCTTCTGGGGCCTCAAGACTCCCTTTTTTGCGGCAATAGACGGAGTATTGTTTCCCGGCCTCGGTGCGCGTGTAATAAAAATAGCTGCCTTCTTTGTAGGGAACCTCCACATCGGTTTCTTTAATGTGGCTCAACATTTCGTCATACAACTTCTTCTGCAAACCCTCGGTGGGCTTCATGACCGCATCGGCGTAGGCGTTTTCCGCTTGGAGGTAGGCGGCGACGTCGGGATTCTGTTTATCGCGCAGCCAAAAATAGTTATCCACCATCTCGCGGCCGTTGATCTCGGTAGTCTTGGGAACTTTTTTCGCCACCGGCGGCGCCGGCAAGGACGAAGAATTATTATCGTCCGCCGCCAAAACGCAAGCGAAAGCAACGACCAATGTAACGGACAGCAGCGAGAACAGGCGAATGCGCGAAAGCACAGATTTTTTCATTAACAATCCCTCAGCAATTTGTCGAAAAGCTGCGTCATTCTATAACAACTGCCCCGTGTGATGAACGCGTGGGAATTATCGGTAGTGGATGAATTGGAATTTCTCCTCTGGCGTGGAGCGGACAATTCACCCGGAGCTGTCCAGCCCTTTGCAGTGATATTCCCGGATGCTCGGTAATCTTTCCAGGATTGATCCCAATCGCGGAGACCTCTTCCTACAAGCCGCGCTCATGCACTCACCTTGCTTCATCGCGCTTCCGATACAACACTAGGACATATCGTTACTAATCTTGCGACTCACATTACGACGCCCTCCTCGAGGCGTTTCTGTGAGCTAACCGTTTTCGACGCGCGCCTTTATATCCGAGTAGGCCGCGTCGATCAGCCTGCTTAGCGCTGCGGCGTTTGCGGCCGTTCCGGGTCTCAGCTTCACATGGCGCATGAACTTGCCGGTGCCTTGCAACAAGTGAGCCGGATCCGGCAGCGCTGCGCCGTGAAAGAACCCCACGTTTACGTGCGAGGTGAATATATTCACGTAGCCGAAAGGCGCATCTCCCAAACATGCTACCGGGCAGCCGTCATGCAAGAGCTCCCGGACTTCGTCCCCGCACTTTCGCATCACCTCAAACCACTGATGCGCGATGGCTCCCAATTCTCCTGCATGCTCATTCATCCACGCATCGATGGCGGGGTCCCGCTCGACAGCGCCGTTGAATCGCAGCAATTCCGCTCTCATCATCGTCTCTACTTTTTTCTTTCGAGGTCTACGGTTAACGTAACGTATATCGCTGCGGGGCGTGACGGCTTTTAGTCGTGCAAGACAACGTTAAGCAGCGAGCTGTGCACCTGCAGCCCGCCGTTGTAGTGAATGAAACCCATCTTCCTGAATTTATTCATGAAAAAATTGACGCGGCTTCGGGTGGTGCCCACCAGTTCGGCTAGCGTTTCTTGCGAAATTTTCGCGACCAGTGTTTCCGGCTCGCCCTTCTTGCCGTAGCGCGCCAGGATCAGCAGCGCCCGAGCCAGTCGCTTCTCGCTGGAATTAAATAGCTGGTCGACCAGATCGGCTTCGATCTTGATGTTGCGCTCCAGCATGTAATGGATGAACTTTTCAGCGAACTCCGGGTGCTCGTGAAGCACCCGCATCATTTCTTTACGATCGATAATCGTGGCGCTTACCGCGGCCAAGGCGGTGGCGGTGGCCATGCGCACCGGATTGCCAATGATGCAGCCCTCCCCAAGAAAATCGCCGGGACCAAGAATGGCCAGCACCGCTTCTTTGCCTTGAGGATTCACGATGGTCAGCTTGGCGTTGCCCGACTGGATGTACCACACCTCATTACAGGGATCGTCCTGCGAAAAGAGTGCCTGCCCTTTTTTATATTTGATGATGCGCCGCGAGGCCCCAGCGTTGGAAAGGTAGTCCTCAACGTCGAAACTCGAGCTGTTCTTCGTTTTTCGGGCAGTTTTGGCCACGGGCATAGGGTCTCTGGGGCTAATAGTGTCACGATTAGTGTCAAAGGTAAATGGTCCTTAGCTGAGTGATTCCGAGGTGCTGAGGTCTTGGCCTGCGAGTAAACTCCGCGTGATCGCGCCGCGCAAACACGCAGCGAAGACTCTTCGCGCTGGCATTGTCCTCAGACGCTGACACCGAGTTGACTAGGAATGCAGACCGGGGTACTTTCCCAGAATGCGTTTCGCCACCGCAATTTCGTGTTGTTGTCTCCCATGTTTCTGCTCGCTAGAGCGGGAGGCGCACGCATAGTTTAGCTGCCGAAGCGCCACAGCCTTTATAGACCCGCTCACCAGAAAATTGGTCACGGGTCTTTTTCTTTTGGATGTTGAGCCGTTGACGATAGCCGCAAGGGAGAACGACGATGGAACTTTGGAAGCCAGACCCCACTTTTTATCCTTCCGCGAAGTTGGCAAGTCAGGCGCCACCTGAAAAGCACGCCTTCGTGGCGCTGTTGAATCCCACGTACGGCGGCCGGGCCGACGCAATTGGCGTTGTGGACGTGGACCCTTCGTCGTCGAGCTACGGCAAGCTGGTGGGCAAGGTGGAGATGCCCAATATCGGGGATGAATTGCATCACTTTGGATGGAATGCTTGCAGCGCTTGCCTCTGCCCGTATGCTCCGCACCCGCACACGGAGCGGCGTTATCTGGTAGTGCCGGGGATTCGATCGTCACGGATTCACATTATTGATACCAAGCCCGATCCGCGAAAACCAAAGATCGTCAAGGTGATTGAGGCCGAAACCATCGCGGCGCGTACCGGATACAGCCGACCGCACACCGTGCATTGCGGCCCCAATGGCATTTTCGTTAGCGCGCTTGGCGCGCCCGATGGAAACGGACCAGGCGGCATTTTCATTCTCGATCCGGAAAGCTTTGATGTTTTGGGGAAGTGGGAAATCGATCGCGGACCGCAACATTTCGGTTATGACTTCTGGTGGCACCTGGGATACGACACACTCATCAGCAGCGAGTGGGGCACGCCCAACATGGTCGAAAAAGGAGTGAACCCTGAAATTTTGTTGAAGGGCGGTTACGGTCACTCGTTGCATGTTTGGGATTTGCGTAAGCGGCGGCATGTGCAAGCGCTCGATCTTGGCGCCGAACAGCAGATGGTGCTGGAGTTGCGACCCGCACACGATCCGGCCAAGTCCTACGGATTCGTGGGCGTAGTTGTCTCGCTGAAGGATCTTTCCGCTTCGATCTGGTTGTGGCATCGGGAAAAGGATAAGTGGGCGATCAAGAAGGTGATCGAAATTCCAGCGGAGGCCGCCGATCCGGAAAAACTTCCACCGCTGCTGAAAGGCTTCAAAGCCGTGCCGCCGTTGGTGACGGACATCAATCTTTCTCTGGACGACCGCTTTCTGTACGTCTCTTGCTGGGGCACCGGGGAATTTCAGCAATACGACGTGTCCGATCCTTTTCATCCGATACTCACAGGCACCGTGCACCTGGGCGGCATCGTCCGCCGCGCCGCGCACCCACGCGCTCCGCAAACTCCACTAAATGGTGGACCGCAAATGGTGGAGCTAAGCCGCGATGGCAAGCGCGTCTATTTCACAAATTCGCTCTACGCACCGTGGGATGAACAATTCTATCCCGACGGCGTTCGTAGTTGGATGGTGAAACTGGATGCCAAGCCGGAAGGAGGAATTGCTTTGGATCAGAAGTTCTTCCTGGAAACAGATGGTCTGCGCAGCCATCAAGTGCACCTGGAAGGCGGCGATGCCTCTTCCGATTCGTATTGCTATTCATGATCCACGGGCAAGTATGGGCGTGGGTGGCGCTGTTTTTACTTGGCGCGTACCACGGAATCAATCCAGCGATGGGCTGGCTTTTTGCGGTCGCGTTAGGACTGCAAAAAAAGAGCGCTCGCGCAGTGTGGGAGTCGCTGCTGCCGATCGCGACAGGACATGTCATCGCCATCGTGGCCGTAATTCTCGTGGCGGTGCTCGCCGGAGCGGTGTTGCCGGTTCATTTTTTGAGGATCGCCGTCGTGGTCATTTTGATTGGCTTCGGCGTGTACCGCATCGCGAGCAAAAATCATCCGCGCTTTGGCGGTATGCAAGTCGGTTTTCGCGATCTGACGATATGGTCGTTCCTGATGGCTTGCGCCCACGGCGCGGGATTGATGCTCTTGCCGGTTTTGCTGGGCATGTCCGCGATGGGAGCTGGGCATGAGGCGCAACTCGCGGCGTTCCCCAGTGTGAAGACGCAATTGTTCGCGGTGGCGATTCACACTGTCGGATATCTGTTGCTGACTGGAACGATTGCGTGGGTAGTGTTCACAAAGCTCGGCGTTTCCGTATTGCGGAAGGCGTGGCTCAACCTGGATTTCGTTTGGGCGGTCGCGCTCATAGCTACTGCGGGATTGACACTCGTTTTTTCGTGGTTCTAAATCCGCGTCGCTAATTTTTCACTGCGGTTTTTGGCCTGGAGGGGGCGACGGTTGCGCAGGTGGTGGCGGCGCGATGAATTTCGAATCATCCACCGGCACGTTCTGCTTCAACTCTTCCACCTGAATGGTGAAATGGTTTCCCGGCCGCGATACCGTCCAGCGGAACGGCACCTTGACGCCATCGGCCTCGCGGTAATCGGCGTAATCGATTTGCGTGGGATTCAATCCCAACGGACTCTGCACATAACGTACCAGTCGCAGCAGCAGTCCTGTCTGCGTGTCGAGGTATAACCGCAGCGGCGCACGCCCTTCTTCGTATCCCGTCACTAGATAAGTATCGTGGCCGTCGATTTTTTCACCGCTGTCGACCTTAAATTTCGGATACAGCGTTTTTACATGAACGGGAAAATGCAGATCAGCATCCAACCGCGCCGAACCGTTTTCCGACGCTGACATCATATGCGCGGGTCTTCCCGGGACGCTCAGCCAGCCACGCTGTCCGTTAAACGCGGTGACGCTCTCGCCGTCTTTCAGGTGCATCACGGAAACGCGCTTGTCTGGGGCTTTCGAATACACTTCTGCGGGGAAACTCTGTCCGCCAAACGCCATCAGCTTTCCCTTTTGTACCCGAGTGGTAATTTTCTCTACTGCTGTTGCTCCACCAACGGACGCAAGATATCTGCCGAGCAACTCTTCCGGCGTTGGCAATGCCGGGCTTTCCACGGTCTTTTTTCCAGGCTCGCCCGGGCCCGCCATTTCCTCGTCCTTGATCGCGGGGATGCTCACCGGCATGGCCGCGCCCCGATGACACGTGTTGCAGGTAACTTCCAACCGCCCCTCGAAATTAGTTTTATCGATGTCCAACATCATGGTGATCATCTGACGCGCGATCTTTTTCGGCTTTTTATCGTCACTATCCATTTTTTCGTGGACGTGACAGAACTCGCACTCGACGCCCAGGGACGCGGAGATAAACTGCATTGAGGGAATCAGTTGATCGGCGGGTATGCCCTTCAGCGCCTGAATATTCTTGAACTGTTCTTCCGCCAGTTTTTGACCCGCGGCTCTCTGACTAGCGCTTTTTGGTTCTTGAGGGGCATGCTTCCCGCTGGCTTCGCCACTGACTGGCCCAGTGGCCGCGCCTTGACTACTTTGGGAGGCGACGTTTTGCGCTTGCGCGCGCGGTCCGGCGAACAGCCCAATCACACCCAGAAAAATACTGCAGCTAACACTAAGCCAAGCGATCACACGTTGCCGTTTCATATCTGCCCTCGCAAAACGCAGAGTCGCAACACGCAGTAGCTGGAGCACGCAGGATTGTAGCAAAGCGGCCACTTCACACGATGCTGATTTTGCTTACTGGAAGAAATTACGCGCCGATCTCGCCGCTCTTTGCCAGCGCAGTAATGCGGTCGGCGGCGCGGAACGCCAGCGCTTCGATGGTCATGGTTGGTTGGCCGCGGCCGGAAGTTACAAAACTACTGCCGTCGCAGAGAAAAAGATTTTTGACGTCATGCGTTCGATGATCAGCGTTGATCACCGATGTTTTCGGATCATTGCCCATGCGGCAGGTCCCCAGCAGATGTACGGCGAATTCCTGCTCGCCGATTGGGTAACTCCACTTTTTCGTGGAGCCGGCAGCGTCCAGCAATTCGAGCGCGCGATCGTTCAGCCATTTCACTAGTTTCAGATCATCAGGATGATCTTTATAGGTCATGCGCAAAGCCGGCAAACCCCACGCATCTTTTAACTCCGGATCGAGTGAAAAGCTGTTTTCCTCGCGCGGTAGAGACGTGCCGTGCGAAAACACTTCCATCGTACGCGTAAAGTTTTCTGCCAGCGCTTTCTTGAAGGCGCTTCCCCATTTAGGCGTATCCGGCGGCAGACTGTTCAGTGCGAATCCGATCGGAGTAGCATCAAATCGTCCATCCAGTCCTCCGCCGCCGCAAAATCCGACCTTTTGCGCATCCAGCTCATAAAAATCGTGGAGAATACGGCTTACCGCGAACCCTTTGTAATCATTCAGCGGATGTTCGAAGACGCCCAGGGAAATGGCGCCGCTGTTCAGCATCAGATTCTTGCCGACCACGCCGCTCGAATTATTCGCAAGGCCATTTGGAAATTGCGCATTGGCGGACATCAGCAAAAGCCGCGGTGTTTCGGCGCCATTGGCACACACGATCACCGCTTTGGCTTTCTGCAGATGGGTGTTTTCGTCTTTATCGAAGTACGCAGCTCCGATGACGCGGCCGCGGGCATCGGTTTCAATGCGGTGCACGTAGGAGTCCGGGCGAATTTCGCAGCGTCCGGTTTTTTCTGCGACGCGAATGGCGGCTACCAGCGAACTGCTCTTCGCGCCCACTTCGCAACCAAAACCCAAGCAGAAACCACAATTCACGCAGGCGCTGCGGCCCGGCCGTGGTTGCGACAATATCGCCATCGGAGCAGGAAACGGATTCCATCCCAATTGCCGAGCGGCGCGTTCGAATATCACGCCCGAGGACTTCACCGGAAGCGGCGGCATGGGATAGGGCTTCGAACGCGGCGGATCAAACGGGCTCGCGCCCGCTAATCCCGACACGCCAATTTCCCACTCCACTTTTGTGTAGTAGGGTTCCAGGTCCGCGTAGCGAATCGGCCAGTCGACCAGATTTGCGCCGGGAATCGCGCCCACTTTGCCGCGCTCGATGAAATCGATTTCGTGGAAGCGCCAGAAATTCGCGGTGAAGTGCACGCTGGTGCCGCCCACGCTTCGCCCATAAACCAACGCGCGTTGCTGTTTGGCTTTGTCTTGCGGAGTCTTGCGAAAAGTAGTGGGCTGCAACTTCGGATGATTGGTAAGCAAATCTTCGCCCAAAACTTTTATTTCGTTATGCGTGTAGTCCGCTTCGGTGAGATACGGGCCTTGCTCCAGCACCACTACCCGGAAACCGTTGGTCGATAATTCCTTGGCCAGGATTCCGCCCGCTGCGCCTGAACCGATGATTACGAAATCCACTTCGTCGGACGTTTTGTATTTTGGCTGTTCGATCTTCATTCCTTGTCCGCCATTTTCGGCGCGGGCTGCCAGCCGGGATAATCCTTGTCGTAGTAGCCAAACGGCGGCTGAAAGGAGTGCGCCGGTTCACGGCCAATCACTTTCCAGCCTACGCCGCCGCGATTTCCAAGGCCGGTCTCTGGATCGATCAAAAATCCGGAAATGGTCGCAACCCGCAGGGCCTCGAGGAACGTTTGCGCAGTGTTCACTCTTCTTTGTCGCGGTGCCTTTTCCGGCTGGCTTGCTTCGATGGCGTGCAACAGCTCATCCTGCTGCTCCGGCGTCAAAGCCGAAAATTTTTCGACGCCAGGAAACTTTGCGCGCACCGCGCTCTGCAATTCGGGTAAGCCCTCGCGATACTTCTGCTGGTCGCCGCTAGCAAACGTCACCAGCGCGCGATCAATAAAATAAAGTACCCCGGCCTCACGCGCGCCAGGCGTGTCGTCGGTCGGAATTATGCGCGCGGAGAGTGCGTCAATTTCCGTGGCCTCCGCGGGAGTAAAAAATTCAAATTTGTACGCCGCACCCGATTGCGCCGCCTGATGAGCGTGGGTCGCTGCGGCAACCATCTCCGGCCAATGCGCGGAAACCCACGCAGCACCGACCCCAATGCCCGCTTGAGACAAAAATCTACGACGGCTCAATTCATTAATCATTGGCGACCTGAAGTTCGTAAGGACTGTAGGCGTTGCCCATTATAACGTCAACACTAAATAGCTGCTTCTATCTTGCAGTTTTAGCGATGCAATATCATGCAGCGGGATTTCGCGAATCGTGCCTGGATTTGAGACACTACTGACCGACGCTTAT
Organism: Verrucomicrobiia bacterium; assembly: GCA_035568155.1. Classification (GTDB taxonomy): domain Bacteria; phylum Acidobacteriota; class Terriglobia; order Acidiferrales; family UBA7541; genus Acidiferrum. The sequence continues at coordinate 29,209 of DATMOS010000075.1, forward strand.
GCCCACATTAACAGGCGGGATTGGCACTGGCAGCAAATGGTTACTGGACCGCATCGTCGGCATCGTGGCGGCCACCGGCGTCAATCCAAATGTCCTCACATTTCTCGGCTTGGTCGTTAATTTCGGCGCGGCGGTCAGTTTTGCAGTCGGCGGATTCCGCACCGGCGCGTTCATTATTCTTTTCGCAGGGTTTCTCGATATGCTCGACGGGCAGGTGGCCCGCCGCCAGAGTCGTGTTACCGCGTTTGGAGCTTTTTATGATTCCACGCTGGATCGCTACGCGGACATGGCGCTGTACATGGGATTGCTTGTTTATTATTCCGTGAGCGGCCGCACCCCGTACGTGGTTCTCGCTGCGGTGGCTACCGCCGGTTCGGTAATGGTCAGCTACGCGCGCGCCCGCGCTGAGTCTTTAATTCCCCTTTGTAAAGTTGGATTCATGGAGCGTCCAGAGCGCCTGGTGCTGCTGATCATCGGCGGACTTTTTAACCGCATGGGTGCGGTTCTATGGGTCATCGCGGTGGTTTCCACCATCACGGTAATTCACCGCATCGTGTACACCTGGCAGGAAACCCGCGCTGGCCGCACCTTGCCCGGCATCAAGCTCACGTTATAACTCAGTCCTCTTTTTTTTCGTGTCATCATCAGTTTCTTTTGTGTTTCTCAGCCGCGCTTCAACGGGCTCTGAAATAATGCGGCGCACCTGGTCGCGTAGGTGGGTAACCTCGGTTTTTTTCATCGCGGTGGTGTCGATGGTGTCGTGGAAAACTACCGTGACGTCGCCCGGCCACAGCATCCAGTGCCCGGTGCGGTGATGTTGATACGAGCCCACCAGGCTTACCGGCACGATGGAAATGCCCAGTTGTTGCGCTACGCGGAAGCCGCCATCCTGAAATTCGCCGACGTGGCCATCGCGGGTGCGCTTCCCTTCCGGAAAAATAATCAGGCTGGTGCCGCCGTCAATGGCGTCCTGCGTTAGCCGCCACATGCGTTTCAAATCCGAGGGGCGGCGCACATCCGGCACCGGCACATTACCGAAGCGTTTCATCAACCAGCCATACGCGGGAATTTTGAAGTGCGATTCCAGTTCCCAACCGCGCACGAACTGCGGGACCGCGGCATACAGGAAAAATGGATCGAAGACGTTGACGTGATTCACCATGAAAAAACAGGTACGCCGGGGATCGAAGCCCGGCGAGCGTTGCACTTCCATCCGCGCGCCTGATAAAAACACGATGCGGCGGCACAATCCGCGCTGCAGATAATCATGCTTTCGCGGGTCGAGAAATATCCCCAGAAAAACCAATATGGGTGTGACGATAAAAAAATGCAGCAAACTCAGCGCCCATAAAATTGCAGCGCGCACCGCCAGCAAAGCGCGCTTCATATGTACACGTCCACGGCCCCAGGCACGATGTCCAGCGCGCGGCACTGCATCGCCAGCACCTCGCCGTCAACCATCACGTCCACCGCTTCGGGCATGTTGAATTCCACATGGCGCACCGCGCGCCGCGAAGCCTGCGGATGTTGCATGTGCCTGCCGTCGTAAATGGTCGGCAACATACGCAGGGCGGCGAATCGCCCGATGGGTCCCCAATGTACATATTCGATCAGGCCATCGCTGGCGTCGGCGCTCGGCGCAATCCACATAGTGCCGCCGGTATAGGCGCTGTTATTAAACGTCAGAAAAAGGCAAGGGCGCCGGTCCCACTCTTGGTCGTCATCGCAGCGAACCGCGAACGTGAGCGGCCGCAATTGCGCCAGTCGCACAAAAACCCCCAGCAAATATCCGAGGTGGCCGAAGGGTTTGAAATGACGATTGGTCAGCGCACCGACGTTGGCGGTGAAGCCCACACTCACGAGATTGAACGAATAAATTTCTCCCGTTGAGTGCGTCAGCCGCATCAAGTCGATGGTGCGAGTGCGCCGCTCCAGCAGCGCCTGCAAGGACGCTTTGGCGCCTTCGCGGGTGTAGTCGCGCAGAAAAGAATTGCCGGTGCCTAAAGGAAGGAAACCCATTGCCACGCGCTCGGACGTTGCACTTTCTGCCGTCGTGCTTTGTGCCGCGACCCGGCGTTCCGCTCCCGCGTGTTGTGCCCCTGCGCGTTGTGTAGTTGCCGCTCTGCCAAAAATTCCATTCAAAATTTCATGTCCGGTACCGTCACCGCCCACCGCAAGAAAGCGCCGGTAGCCTTCCGTATACGCTTCGCGTGCCAGCAGCACCGCATCTCCAGGAGCGCCGGTAGTTACCTCGTCAACTTCCAGCCCGCTTTTGCGCAAGCGCTCCAGCGCCGGACCAGCCAGTTTCGCGGAGCGCCCTCCGCCGGCTGCCGGGTTCACGATGGCAAAAAATCGTTCCATGCGGGCTTATTCTCTCCCGAAAATCGATCTTTACTCTGCAGTGTGGCTCTTACAGTTCCAGAACTGCGCTGCTGCGGTCGAGTTTCGCGAGCTTCTCCGCCAGCACGTTTCGTTTGATTTTCATGGAAGCGGTGCGAGGAAAATCTTCATTGACCAGCACGATTCCGCGAACGCGCTTGTAATTCAGCAACCGGTTATTTCGCCCCGTAATTTCCTGGCGCAACGCGGGCGTCAGGGATTGTCCCGGCTCCAGGTGTATCGCCAGAATCAACTGCTCGCCTACCATGCTTCGTTGTGGCCAAATGTAATTCGCCGCGAACACGCAGGATTCCTTTACCGGCAAGCTTTCGAACACGTTTTCCACGTCCTCTGGATAAATATTTTTCCCTTCTTCCGTGACGATCATGTTTTTCTTGCGCCCAAAGAGCTGTAAGTGGCCGGTGAGGTCAAAGCGCCCCAGGTCGCCGGTCATCAGCCAGCCATTTACAATCGTGTCCGCGGTCAGTTCCGGTTCATTCAGATAACCCGACATCACTGTTTTACTTCGAACCGCGACTTCGCCAATGCCGTCGGCGTCAGGATGGAGCACGCGCACTTCCATACCTGGCAGCGGTTTGCCCACGGTGTCGGCGCGAAACGGTTTCAAGTCGTTCACCGTAATGGCCGTGCCGGCTTCGGTGAGCCCGTATCCGTTAGCGACGGGAATTCCCAAGTCGTAAAAAAATTGCAGCGTCTCCGGCTCGGTAAACGCGCCGCCCACAATAATCGCGCGTAATTCCCCGCCGAACGCTTCGTGCACTTGCTTCAACAGCAGGCGGCTCAGTGCCAGATGCGGCCTGCGTTTCGTCAGCGTTTTGTTGACCGCCACCAGGGCATCGAACACCTTGCGTTTCCCCGGAACGAGCGCATCGAAGCGCGCCCGCAATCCTTTTTGCAGATTCTTTAACACTAGCGGCACCAGGCTCACGTAGGTGATCTTGTACTTCACGAATGCTTCGCGCACGTATTCCGGGCGCAACGTACGCAAATGCACAACCGCCGCTCCGCAAATGAACGGCCCAAGAAATCCCACCATAAAATCGATGGCGTGATTTGTGGGCAAGATGCTGAGGTAGCGCATTCCGGGAGCGAAGGGGTAAAGCGAAGTGAGCGCAACGCATTGCTCCAGATAATTTTCATGCGTCATCACGCAGCCTTTTGGACGTCCACCGGTCCCGGACGAATACACGATCGTCGCGGCATCGGTGCGCGTGCGCGGCCGAAACTCCGGCTCGCCGGTACGGGTGCTGGGTATTTCCCAACGAACCCCACCGAGCAAATCCGTATCAATCGGCGCTTCGGTCACGATGACCATATGAAGTTCTGTGGCCTCGGCGCGGCCTTTTGCAGCACTCAATTGCCGCCAGATCGGATATTCGGTGATGAGCACCCGCGCGCCAGAGTGTTTCAGCAACTGCCACTGCTCATCCGCAGTGAGTTTGTAATCGAGCGGCACCAGCACGCCGCCGGAATAAAATATCGCGTACGCCGCGATCAGCCACTTGGACTGATTGGTCATGATGATCGCGGCGCGATCGCCCGCTGCAAATCCCGCGTCCTGCAAAGCCTTCGCGACCGGCATGGTGCGATCGCGAAATTCGCGATAGGTCAGCCGAAGATTTTCGCGCTCGCGGTCCGCCTCGATCAGGCACGTTTCATTGGCAAACACCTCGACGGCGTCTTTTAATGCGCCTCCGATAGATTGGTATTTGGAAAGATCCAGCATTACAGGCGGGATTGTATGCGCGAGGCCAGCGTGCGGAAATCGCTCACGCCCTGCACTTCATAGTCGGGCAACTCGATGCCGAAATGATTCTCCAGGCGCGACAGCAATTCCAGCGCTTGCAAACTATTAATTCCCAGCTTTTTGAAGAAATCGTCGTCGGGCGCCAGCGAACCTTGCGCCACTTGAAAATGTTTCGCCGCCAGATCCAGCACTTCCTGCGTCGTTTGTTCCATCGTGCGCACCATTACTCCAATTTATCACCGTACCGGGGCGTAAAGAAAAGAAAGCTGTGATTGCGCAGGCGCATTCCGGGGGTTATTCTGACCACCTAGAAAGTTGGACTGAGGCACAAATATGAGTTTTGACGAAGCTTTGAAAGCGGCGAGCAGGGACGAACGTTTTATGGCTACGGTTTATGCCATGAACAGCCTGCTGATTCAAAAGGGCATTTATACCACGGAAGAATTTGAATCCATTTTTGTTGAATGGGTGAAGAAAGAGCGGCGTAAAAAAGTTCGGTCTTCTAACGCTTCTTCTCAGGTTCTTTGCGAAGCGTAGGGCCGAAAATGTACTGGCATAGTGGTTTCCTTCCGCAGTGTCTCCCAATGTCGCACTGCACGCACTCACACTCGCACGGCGGAGCGGCACCATCTTCTTTTTTTCTCTTCGCTTCATTTGAAGCTTTATTCCACCGTCGGGAGTCGTATTCCCACCGCGGTCGATTCCGAGGTTACGGAAGATATGGCATGGCGTCTGTGGATTTGACGAATTTCTTCAGCGCGGCCATGACGGCAGGCCGGGTAAACAGCTCGCAGAACAAATTGATCTCTTGGCGTAATTCTTCGTGCGGGATGGGCTTTAGGAATTTCTTCGCGGCCTCACGCGCATAGGGATCAAACTTTTTGATCTGCCCGGCGTTCGAACGAGCCACGTTCAACGCTTCACCTTCCGCGGCAAGTTGCGATACGAGCCCGACTGCCTGCGCGCGCGTCGCATTTACGCTGCGCCCTGTAAACAATAAATCGCGCACGAAGCCGTTAGCCAAATCGCGCTTCAGTCGCGGTATACCACCGAATCCGGGTATCAGCCCTAGCCGCAATTCGGGAAATGCAAATCGCGCCATCTTGTCGGCCACAATAATGTCGCAGACCAGCGCCAGTTCCAGCCCCCCGCCAAAGCAAATTCCATGCACTGCCGCTATAGTTACAAAAGGCGCGGCATCAATCGCGTTCATCACCGCGTGAATGCGTTCCAGGAATTGGCGCACGCCTGCGAGCCGTTCCCCGCCATCCAAACGCGCGGCACCTTCGTAAAGCTCGCGCAGGTCCGCTCCGGCCGAAAATCCGTGTTTTCGCGCGCTGGAAATAATGCAAACCGACGTTTCCGGCGCCAGCGCATCGAACGCGGCAACAAATTTCTCGAGCTCCGCAAGCATCGCGGTGCCAATCTCATTGGCCGGGTGGCAGTCGAGCGTCAACTCCACGACGCTGTCATTCCAATTCCATCGCAGCGTTTTTCCGGTAAACGATTTCATGCGGACTTCCCGCTGTACATAGTCGCAATTTCCGCCGAGTAGCGCCGGTCAATTGCGTCGCGGCGCAATTTCCCGTTGGCGGTAAGCAGACCATCCTCCGCCGTAAAAATGCCCGGTAATATAGAGAAATTCCGAATCTGCCGGTAATGCGGCAAATCGGCATTGACCGCATCGATTACTTTTTGCGTATCCGATGCCGTAACCGGCCCGGTAATCAATGCGCACAAATATCCACGGCCATTACCCACTATCACCACCTGCTGCGCCCCCGCGAGGTGTTGTCCGATTTTCTCTTCTATAGGCTCGGGCGGCACATTGTGGCCGGAATTCAGAATGATCAGATTTTTTATTCTGCCGATAATCCGCCAGTTCCCGGACTTATTCTTTTCTCCCTGATCGCCAGTATGAAACCATCCATCCTTCATTACTCGCGCAGTTTCCTCCGGACGCTGCCAGTAACCAGGAAAAACATGCGGCCCGCGCACCACGATCTCCTCGTTGTCAGCCAGCATCATCTCAATCCCACTGATCGCCGGACCCACGTACCCGGGTTCGACTGGGGCTCTCGGATCATCCATGGTACAAATCGCGGTAGTTTCCGTTAGTCCGTACACCTGCAGCACCGGTATGCCCAACATCATAAAAAATTGCTGCGTCTCCACCGCCAGCGGCGCCGATCCACAAATCAGCGCGCGCAAATTACCGCCGAAGCGCTCTCTGACCTTCACAAATATCAGCCGCCGGCCCATCGCCAGCCACATGGCATCCAGCGGACCTGGCCGAGTTCCACTACGTTGGCGTTCCCAGCTTGCTTTAGCCTTCGCAAATAACACACGGATCGGAGCAGCTCGTTTAGAAATGGAATCCAGCACCCCGCGTCGCACCCGTTCCAACAGCGTCGGCACATTTAAAAAATAATTTGGCGCGCTCAGGCGAATCTCATCCGCGACCTTATTTAAATCCGTCGAGAGCGTCAGCACACTTTCCCGCGATAAACAGGACAGCAACAAAATCCACGAGCCCGCGAAGTTAAACGGCAAATAATGAAACACTTTGTCAGGCTCACCACGTCCGTCCACCCGCATTGACGCACCCATCAACTGATCCAACCGCTCGCCAGTGCACCGCAGCATGTGTGTAACGTTACCCACGTTCAGGCATACGCCCTTCGGTTCACCGGAGGTCCCGGAAGTATAAATAATCGCCACCAAATCGCCATCCGTGCGGGCAATCGGAGCTTCCGTTACCGGTTGCCGCGCGGGCGCGGCGCGCAATACTTCTTCCATCAAAACACGGTGCGGTCTCTCAGGCCACTCGCGCTCAATCGCCGTGCCCAGCTCCGCGTCGCCCACAATCAGCAAACTCGGCGAACAATCCTTCATCATGCTTGCCAATTCGCCGGCGGCCTGCCGTGAATAAAGCGGCACCACGATAATTCCTTCTGCCATTAAAGCCAGATCCACAGCTACCCACTGAATCGAATTCGCTCCCAGGAGTGCGCAGCGGTCTCCAGGCACCAGGCCGAATTTGCGCACATAGCTTCGCGCGCGTTGCACCTGCGCAAGCAGTTCCCTGCCGGTTACATTTGTAAATGTTTCGCCACGAATTTCGCGCAGCACTACGCGCTCGTCCGTGCGCTGCAGTTGAGCGAAAATTGATTCCAGGAAATTAGCCATCGAGAATCAGTGGTTGGGCGCCAGCACCGCGGCAGAGGCATCGTAACGTTCCGCGAGCTGCAATAAATTTTCATCCAGCGGAGGCAGATAATCTTCCCAGGACAATACCCCGGACCGCACCGGAAATTCCGGATATTGCCGCCGCACCGCGTCCTCCAACAAAACTCCCATGCGCGCCATCACCTTCAGATTGCGAACCACGGTGCTCCCGATTCCGTCGCGCACCGCATCGCGCTCGGTGACCAGCGTCTCCATGATGTGCAGTAATTTCGGCTCGAGCTCCGGATCGTCCACAGTCAAAAACAAATGCTCGTGGCCGCGCTCGCGCATCAAGTTTCGAATACGCTCGTCCATGGTCACGCCCGCGGAAGCCACCAGACTTGGCATGCACGTCACAATGCCGTGATACCGCGAGGAAACCATGTACGTACATTCGCGCAAGATGGAAACCATCTGAAACATGTCGTAATCGTCGGATGTAAAAAGCGGCGTGCCTGGGATTCGCGCGGCAATTTCGCGGCAGGCCACGGCATCTAACCTCTCCATGGCCACCAGAATCGGAAACACCTGATGCCGCTGCAAAAACGCTTTGGTCGCGTTGGTGATTCCCGAAACATAGTTCTGGAATTTTCGGTCCACCTCGCGGCCCGATTCGTGAAAATAAACGGTGCGGTACTGGCTTTCTTTATACGCGCCGGTAGTTACGCGCGCGACATACTTGGCGATGGAGGCCTTCACCGGCCACACAAACGGATGGATGGGGCAGATTACCAGGATGGGCGTTTTTCCATCCCATCCCGCTTCGCGCAAAACCTTTTGCGCGTATTCCGGCGGATGCGGCTTGAATGTCCACGCCGTATCGGTTCCCAGTTCCGCCTGAATCCCTAGGGAGTGAAGCAAACTCTGCGATTCGGTGTTGCGGGTGATGACCAGCGACTCAGAAACATAACGCGCGCACATGTTTCGAATCAGCGGGTCCATGTGCCCAGCCTCGCCTCCGTAGCCCACTGACAATTTATTTTCCGCCGAGGCCAATCCCAGCGACCCGATCATCATGGTGGTCAGCGCGTTCGCGAATTTGCTCTTGAACATGGAGCCTTCGCAAGCGATCACGCCGTGACTTTTCCCAACTTCGCGGTAAAGCATGGGAGGAAACATATCCGGCAGGTGCACCTGATGCGTGCCGTCGAAATATCCTTTGGTACGCCCAAAATCCTGGGTCATCACGCTGAAATCCACGTTCTCCGCGCCCAACACGTGCCGTATCTGGTGCAACATCTCATTGACGCGCACGTCGCTGCCCGTATTCCGCGTGCCGTTATATCCAGCAAACAGCAAGCGCAGTTTTTCGCCGCACTTCCAACGCTGGCCGCGACCCAGCATCCATTTCATCCGCGCCATGCCAATCAGCGCGCTAACCCATGCCACTAAAATAAAATCTGTCATGCGTGCACCTGCCCGGCAATCGCCGGAATTGGACTGCTAGTCGGCAATGGCCACGACTTTGCCGGATACCTAAATTTATTTTCGCGGCTGAACTTCAGCAGCGGATACGCATAGGTAGAGAATTTCGCCGGCGCCTCGCCGCCCAGTTCCGCCACCACGCGAGAATTATCGAACACGGTGTTCCAGTTCAGGTACGGCCAGAAAACTTTGAGCAGTGAAGCGCCATACCCCGTCGTGCCTCCGCGTCGCGAAAGCCAGTTCACCATTCCCGAAAATGGCCCGCCCAGCCACGGCCAATAGCTCGGCCGGCTCGTTCCGCCCGCGGCAGCCAGGGCATCCGTCAATTCGCGAAATGTTTGCGAGCCGACGCCCGAAGACAAATGATAAATGGAATGCGCCGGCGCAGCTTTTTGATGAATGGTCACAATGGCTTTGCCGACGTAATTTGCGGGCACGATGTCGATGCGGTCATTGGGCCGCAGCGGCAACACCGGCAGTCTCGCAAGCACATCAAACGCCTGCACCATTTCGAACTGCGTGGTCTGCGGCCAGCGGCTGTCTCCCAAAACGATGGCGGGGCGGAAAATTGTAACCGGCACATCTGGCAGCAGTTGATGCACCATGTGCTCGCCGAATTTCTTGGTGCGCGCGTACGGATCGTAGTCGGAGCGTGCCCAATCGATGGACGCATCTTCGGTGACTATCTCGTCTTGCCGGCGCCCCGCAACCGCCACCGTCGAGACATGCGAGTAGCGCCGCAGTCCGTTGCGATTTTGCGCGCGCCGCGCCAGTTGTATGACCTCCAATGCGCCGCGCAAATTCACGTTCAGGCATTGCCGTTCCGATTTGCGGTTGAGCGAAGCGGCGCAGTGAACGATGGATTCCGTAGAATCCACGAGGTCATCGTAGCTGTCATCCGGCAACCCGAAGCGCTCAGTGGTGAGGTCACCCAGGAAAATTCGCACACGGGTATTGAGGTATTCGGAAAATTCAGGAAATTCAAAATGGAGTTGCAGCGACTTCCACAGTCTTTCGCGCGCTTCTTGTTCCGACTTTGCGCGCACTAAGAGATTCAGCATGTCGCGGTGCTCGCGCAAAAATCCCGCCACCAAATAGCTTCCCAGGTAGCCCGTCGAGCCAGTTACAAAGATAGCCATGTCAGAAAAAGAACCATGTCACGAAAACCATCTCAGGACGATCGCCATAGCGGATCAGAAGGCGCGGCAGCGGTGTTTGAAAGCGAGGCGCGCGCCGGCGTGGCTGTCCAATCCAATTCGCGCGGAGCCCGCGATTCCAGCGGACGGCCCTCCATCAATGGATAGCACCAGCGGCGCAGTGCTGGAATATGCACGTTGATCCAGTAATCCCACCAGTCGATCGCTTCCGGCGCGAAATCAAACGCGGCACTCTCCTCCGGCGGAAGCGCTGCCGACAGCATGCGCGTATTCTCGCATTCGAAGACGTGATCGTTGTGCAAAATAAATGGCTCGTACAGTTCGATCAATTTTTCCGCGCGATTCAAATCGCGTTCCGCCTTGGCGAGCGGCGGCTTTTTGACATTTAACGCCACAGCCACGCGATTGATGCGCGACACCACGGCCTTCTGCATTGGAATCGACATGCGCTCATATCTCTGCTTGGACACCGGAATCGTCTCGAACTTTACCTTCAGCCAGTTGTCCACGCTTTGTTCCATGCGGTAATGCTTGCGGTGCGCCAACCCCGTAAGTTCAATGCTACGGCCCATATTTACGGGGTTCACCGCTGAGGTTGCCAATTGATACATCCGCGCATTGCAGCGCGCGATTACTGCCGCCGCGATCAGGCTCATCCCGCGACACACCATGTCCACGGGAATGACGTCCAGACATTTCCGCGCGTTGGTGGGCAGCTGCCGGAAATTTGTCCCCAGCAAATAGGAAAGCGGCCCGGAAGTATTGATTCCTTCATTCCATCCCGAAAACGGTGAACGCTCCGAGCTTTCGACAATGGACGGCCGCACAATGGCAATTGGCAAATCGTCGCCACGCGTGGCCAGCACCGACTCGCCCAAACTTTTCGTAAACGTATATGTGTTAGGCCAGCCTAGATGTTGCGCGCGCCGCATTCCGATGCGCACCAGGCGATTGCGCGCCCAACGGATGCGGTTGCGGCGCAACACGCCATCCAATTCCTTCGCGGGGACCACAGAATCATCCACGCCGCGGCCCAACGCCTGGCGCTTTAACGCTTTTATGAGTTCCACACCTTCGGCGCGCTCTTCAACACTGCGAATGGTTTCGCGCAGCGAAGCAATCTCACGGTCAACGTCAAATTCCGGATCGCCTGCAGGGTTGTAGTTCGGTTTCAATTCTTCGGTGACCCGCCCGTCACGCATACCCACCACGTAGCAGGTGGAAAGGTGCATCAATCCCGCGTGATCGCAACTGCGGATAAATTCCAGCAGGTGCACCGCGGAGTCCACATTCGACGACAGCGCATCCCGCAAGTCAGGATTAAAATCCGTCAACCCGGCGCTGTTCACGATCAGCTCCAGTGATTTCGCCAGCCGAGCCTGTGTGGCATCGTCCAGGCCGAGGCCCTGCTCGCTTACATCGCCCTCCACCACTTCAACTTTTTCTTTTAGAAACGCGCCGAGACTCCGTCCGTAGCGCTCCTGAAGCGTGTCAAATGTGGGCGACTCTTCGACAATTTTTTCGAAGCGCCGCTGCGAGGAGGTCGTGCGGTTTCGCCGGATGAGCACCGTGATCTTGCCAATCTCCGGAATATTCTCGAGCAAATTCACCAGCCATACTTTGCCGATGAAGCCGGTCACGCCGATCAGCATGATGTGGCAGTTTGCCAGCGTGCGCCGCACCGAAAGCTTTTCGACCCGCGGGCTTTCCCCGAACAACGCCACCGACGTGTCGGTAACGATTCGCGGACGCTCGCTGCTTTGCATCGCGGCCTCTGGCAGGTGGGCCGTCCGACTCCAGCCCAGTTGCCGCAGCAATTTCTCTCGCGTGATGCGCCCGTCGGTCGATCCACTGGCCACCCAGGCCAGCGGCCCTCGCGGACGAACCACCGGATCAAGCAACCGCCCGGTGGCAATGCCGTCGCGAAAATCCAGCCGATTCGCGATAATGGACTCGACGCCGCCAAAGTGTTTCGCGAGCGGCTTCAAGATATGGTCCAGCAGCTGGCTGACCAGCACCACTCGCTCGCCGGAACGAATGGCCTCCACCAATTTATCCACCGCATCGCGCCTCATCTGCGGCTTCAAAACGTACTGAAAATATTCCTCGCCCAACAAATCCAAACGGTCGCGGCTTACTCCGCGCAGCAGCGTATGCAAAAATCGCGTCGCGAAGGTGCGGCTAGCCGCATACAAAAAGGGGCGCAGCAGCGCCATGCCGGCCATACCCGCTCGCCGCGCCCAGCGTTCCGCATAGCTCCGCGAATTCCATGTAAAGAACAGCACCGGACGCAGCGCGCCAAGCTCCAGCAAAGAACCCTCTACGCGCCAGTACGTCACACCCAGGGTCTTGTCGGAGGGCAGACCGGTCCTGGTACCGTCTGGAATATACGGAGCCCCATTCGGATTGTGGTGTGAAGTCGACATGCAGGTGCGTAAATCAGCTTGTCAAACGCCGCCAACAGTTGCAATCAGCAGTTACATTTAATCAGTGATCAACACGAGCCGAAACATCTTACGCCAAACTTGCGCAGCCCCTAAATTCACGGCCGCAAGCTCGTGTTGTTGCGCAACTTATTGCACCAATTGCCGCGCCCATAGATGAACCGGCCTGGCCCGGTCGTCAGCCGCGTCCAGACCCCGCTGGCAATCGCCAGCGCCCCAAAATACCGCCTAAAAGTAGCACTCCCCGCCCGCTTCCCGCAAGACGCCGGAAAATTGCGGTAGCAACGAGCTTGTGGAGTCGAGGTGTGACGCGGTGGTTTAGGTGCAGCCTAGCTGTTGCCGACCCTTTCGTCTGTCGGTGCCTCAATAGCTGTACCATGCTTCCGTCTTCACACCCCGCTCATCGAACCGGACAGGCGCAGTTAACGCATCCGGCTCTCGGAGAAAGTTTCACGATGTCGCCCACGGAAAGTTGTTCGTCCGTTTAGTAAGACAGACGAGGCCCATCACTTGGTGCAGGGAGGCTTCCGAAAACCGCTTGGTCATCTGCCCCCTCACTTTATGCTTGGCCCACAACCACTGACGTAGCCTCTTGCGAGCGTGTTGATCGACCGCCCGATAGGCTTTACTGACCGGTCCGAGACAGAAGTAATTGGCCCACCCAATCATCGTGCGGTTGAGCTTCGTTACCACCATCTCTTGGTCCAGCAGAGTTTGATTCCGTCCGGTCAGCTCGCTGATCGTCTCGCAGATGCGGATCACCCGCTTCTGCGAAGGGACCGTGCCTATGTACGCACGCCCTGTTTTCGGCGAATAGTTCCGACCAAACGTGTACCCTAGAAAGTCGAACTTTTCTTCCGGTAGTTTGCAGACCCGCGTCTTCGTTTCATTCACCGTCAATTTCAGCTTCTTCATGATGTCTCGCATCCGAGCCAGCGCTTCTTCCGCTTGTCCACGGCAGCAGATCACCAGGTCATCGGCGTAGTTAACGATGTATGCAGCAAGACGCTTCTCGTGTCCGAGCTTCTTCCATCCCAGCACGAATCGACGCAGGTACAAGTTGCTGAGCAACGGGCTGATCGGAGCCCCTTGCGGAGTTCCCTTTCCTTCATCCCGATTGCCCGTACTCCGATGCTTATTCCCTTTCTCGTCGGTCTCTTCAACCGGAGCTTCCAGCCACATCTTGATTAAATGCAGCATCGCTCCGTCGACGATCCGTCGAGCCACCGACTTTAGGAGGTCGGAATGTGGAATCGAATCAAAGTAGCCGCTCAAATCTGCGTCGACAATTTGTCCATGGCCGGTGTTGAGCAGCTTGTGGACATGCCTCACGGCGTCCAACGCGCTGCGGTCTGCCCGATAGGCGTACTGTTCCGGCTGCAGGTCGGCCTCGAAGATCGGTTCGAGCACCAAGACTGCCGCCGTCTGTGCTACGCGATCTTTGATCGCGGGCACTCCTAACGGTCTCTGCTTGCCGTCCGGCTTGGGTATATACACCCGCCGTACGGGCTGCGGTCGATACGTTCTACTTTTCAGCTCTTGCGTCAGTTCGTCCAACCACTTCTTCAACCCGTACTCTTCGATGTCCTCAAATGTTTGGCCGTCTACGCCGGCTGCTCCGCGATTCGCTTTGCAGCATTCATAGGCGAATGCCATCACATCCTCTCGGTACACCTTGTCGTACAGAGCATAGAAGCGAAAGTTGGGCGATCCCTTCGCTTTGTCGTGCAACGCCGTCTGCAACTTCTGAACACTTAGTGGAGTTGTTAGACTCATCGCCAATCCCTCGGTCCTTTGTCGCTTCTTGCGTTTCCTTTCAACTGAGGCTCCTTCCCTCCAACGGAGTTACCCGGCTTCGTCGGTACTTCGAGCCTCTCCGCCATCCCAAACGGCCCGACCTGTCTCTCACGAGTTGCCAGTTGATCCACACCGCGATCACCGCTGGGACTTCCCGTGTTGCGCATGGTCCCCATTGCCTGCATGCCGTCGCTAATACCCCGGCAGGTCGAGTGGAATTTGTTCGCTCGTACGATTCCATTCGCTTCGGCCTTCCCCGAAATCGGGGCGGGTCGGCTCCTGCATTAGTCTTTTCGAGGCCTGCTCAGCGTTTACTCACGTTACGGCCTGCATGCTTCCTTTGCGACCCTCTGCACCAGAGGCTTCAGCAGTCTCGTTGCCTCCACTGCTACTCTGATTGCTACCGGGTGGAGCGAACCAGTTCCCGGGCGGGTAACACCCCCGCTGTGGACCACCGCCTTTTCACGGCGCACCCGATTATGCGACTTGCCAGGTTGGGACATGAATTCGTTACGAATGAGTTATGGCGACCGGTGTCGGTCCTTCCATTGTTGGGCCATTTGCTCAGCTTTCAAAACCTGTGCGGTCGACATCTCAGCCTTAGCGTAGAGGAGGTTCTTTTTAGAGCCGGCCAGGCTGAACCACATGTATGCCTGGACATAGTTTTTTGGAACTCCCAAACCATTTAAATGACAAAGGCCCAAATTATTTCTACCTTGGCCTGCCCCACCCAAGTCTGGGACGTGCTCAGCGGCTTTGCGGTACCACTTAGCAGCCACAACATAATTCTGTTGCACTCCCTCCCCATCTTCGTACATTTGACCAAGGCAGAACTGAGCGTCAGGGTCACCTTGGGCGGCAGCCTTTCTAAACCATTTCAGCGCCTCTTGAAAATCAATTTTCCCAAACCGTCCCTGCTCAAAAGATGCGCCAAGCCACATCTGTGCCTGTTTGTCCCCGCGTTCTGCCTTAGTCAGTAGGTGCTTCCTTGCAACCTCCATCTCAGACGAGGACATCGTAACCCTTTGAGTAGTTAGAGGATCATGCGTGCGGGCAAACGAACTTGACGTGAAAATCGTGAATAGTAAAGAAAACAGAGTGTGCGATTTCATATACTCCGCCACAAGCGATCTTACACCCGCAGTTCTTGAATGAGAGCACGTTCTGATAAACGTGAAGATTAGAAAAGTCGATTTCACATTTTTGCAGTTCCATTGTGTCGTGTTGCCTTTGATTTTTCCGCAGCGCATCATGAGAGCTCATGGACGCGACGAGCCCTCGAAAATTCAGCGCCCCACGCGTCATCATCATCGGATTCCTCTCCTTCCTTGCAGTTTTGATTTTTGCCTTCAGCATTACGGTGTGGCGCGCGCCGCTATGGGTCGGCGCACAACTCACGCTGTTGCGAATCTTAGCCGCGGGATTTCATCAGCGCTCCATGCTTATCAACGGTCATCACGTCTTTTATCTGGAGGGCGGCCCCGACAGCGGCTCTCCGGTCGTGCTCATCCACGGTTTAAACTCCAAAGCGCAACAAGATTGGGTGGTGCTGGCACCGTACCTGCTGCGTGCCGGATATCACGTGTTTGCGATGGATCTGCTCGGGTATGGGCGCTCGGCCAAGCCCCCCGAATTCAGCTATTCGATTCGCGACGAGGCGAAATTCGTGGAGTCGTTTCTCGGCGCTAACCATTTAACTTCCGTGGCATTGGGTGGCGTATCGATGGGTGGATGGATCGCCGCCACCGTGGCGCTCGACAGGCCCGACCTGGTTACGCGACTGATGCTGCTCGATAGTGCTGGAATGAAGTTCCAGTTGGGTTTCGATCCGGCAGTTTTCACGCCGCAGACCAGCCAGCAGGTGGATGAACTGATGGATGTGGTGTCGCCCAATCTTCCGCACGTGCCGCAATTCGTGAAGGCCGACTATATTCGAAAAACCAAACGCTACGGCTGGGTGACCCGGCGCGCCTTGGCCTCCATGACCACTGGGGCCGATGATCTGGACAAGAGATTTTCAGCGCTGAAAATGCCGTTGTTGATCGTGTGGGGCAAACAGGACGCGATGACTCCGCTATCGCTTGGTGAGGCTATGCATCACATTGCGCCGCAATCGATATTGGCGGTTTATGATGGCTGTGGCCACATTGCGGTTGTGACCTGCGGCAATGCAATCGCGTCGACGGTGCTTGGTTTTCTCTCGGGCGCCGGACCGGAGCCTGGTAAAAGCATCGAAGTACCTGCACGGAAGCATTTCTTGATGCCTTGACACTTCAGAAGGAAAGCATGCATTCGCCTAAATCGCTTCTTTTTGTGCAATTGTTAGCCGGCTTCGTCGTGCTGACGGCGATCGTGAGCCGTGCTACCGACTCGCCTGAGCAAAAAAACATGGAGCTGGTGGGCCACAGCGACCTAAATGGCAATGGCGACGGCGGCGAAGGTATGGCCATCCAGCAATGGCCGGACGGCCGTCGCATCCTTTATATTGCGCATGAAGGCGAAAAGACCTGCCTGAGCATCGTTGATGTTACCCATCCAGAGAAACCAGCGATGATCAGCCAACTGCCCTCGCCACAGCCCGGAGTGACGCGCTGCAATTCTCTGGGGCTTTCCGGAAATGTGCTGGTGGTGGCGAATCAGGCGAAAAAGGTGGGCCAGGCTTCAGCGGGCTTGTGGGTTCTGGATGTTTCGGATTTTGCCCGGCTTCAGTCAGCGCGGAAGTTGCAGGATATTTCGTTCTCCTTCTACGACACTTCCGGGCCAGCTTCTCCCGGCGCTCACTACGTGTGGTTTGTGGACGGCCAATTCGCGCATCTGACGGCCGGAACGAAAGACTCGCGTCCTACTAATCCGAAAGACAATCAGTTCTACATCATCGTGGACCTGCGCGACCCGCGGAAGCCTCGCGAGGTTGCGCGCTGGTGGCTCCCCGGCACGCAGCAAGGTGACGCGTGCCTGCCGAACTGTTTGCCCGAACGCCACAAAATCGATGACGGCTACCGCAGCCACACTATAGAAGTGCTTCCGGAGCATCCCGACCGCGCCTACATTGGCTACGTCGACGCCGGCCAGATCATTCTGGATATTTCCGGATTGGATGACGTGCGGGCTGGACGCGCCACCAACTTCACGCCCAAGCTGGTAAGCCGCCTCAAATTTTCGCCACCCTACCCCGCGTGGACGCACACCGTCCAGCCAATATTCGACCGCGGCGTTGCGTTCGTCTCTGATGAATCGGTTCAGGAAGTTTGCGCCGATGCGCCCAAGCTCGTCTGGCTGGTAGACATTCGCGCCGAAACCAACCCGGTGATTATCGGCACCGCTCCACTCGCCGCCAACGCCGGAGAACTATGTAAGCGCGGCGGACGCTACGGCTCGCACAACCTAAGTCCTAATTTCCCCAGCCCAACCTCCGCAAAGTTGAAGAACACCACAGTGGCAACATTCTTCAACGGCGGAGTCCGTATCTTTCGCCTGATGGACACTCCGGGAGTCGCAAACGCCCCGCCGCGGATCGACGAAGTCGGCTACTTCGTTCCACCGGCGCCACCCAACAACCCCACCCACGCCATCGCCATCAATCACGTCATCGTGGATGAACATGGCCTGATCTACGCCGTTGACCGCGAAACCGGCGGCCTATACATCCTCAAGTACACCGGCCAGCAACCGCTGGACTGAACCAGGCTATTGGCTATCGGCGGAGTCTGTAATTTCCGACTCGCTTGAGAAGTCGTGACCGAGCAAAGCGACGGACTCGGCGAGATCGTCTTCTCTAACCCACAGGCGAATTCCGCCAAGCGCGTTGGACCACAACCAATCCATTCGCACGGTGTTTTCGTCAGACAAAAAGCATTTGATGCCGGCGGAATCGAGCAGCCCTTTTGCGACCAACGCTCCCGGCAAATCTCTAAAGCGACGCAGGGCTACGAGCTGCACATCTTCCGCGTCGGCGATCGGTGCTAAATTTTGCCTTTCGAATCGCAAGCCACGGCGCAAGAACTCCGATTCCAATACGCTCAGCGCGTCTTCAGTAAGATTTTCTTGATCTAGAGCCAATTCCGCAAGCTCTGCGTCGCTCTTGGAAGCGTAGAGAGCAGCCAGACGTTGTTGTTCCTTTTGATGATTTATCTGCACCTTAGATGGGAATCATACGTAACAAGCGCAGCTGGCACCAAGAGAAGGTTTCTATTTGAATGAATCCTGAATGAGATACTTAGGCGCAAAAAGACCCGGTAGGAGAAAACCAAATCGGCTTAGAAAATTCTACCTAAACGCCCCAGCCGTAGCGTTCGGCGTGTTCCAGCGAGCGCAGCATTTCTTCGCGCAGCAATTCTGTGAAGACGGAGCCGCCGACGGCGCGCTGGCCGGGCTCGGCGATGTCTGGAGTGCGATAGCCGCCGCCCAGTACGCGCAGCAGCGATTGCTCTACCCACTCCGCTTCCAGCGATAAGCCAAAAGCGTCGCGGAGCATCATGGTTGCGCTCAGAATCGAGCCAATTGGATTCGCGGCGTCCTTGCCAACCAACTGCGGCGCCGAACCATGAATAGGCTCAAACAATGGCGCGCCGGATCCAAAACTGGCGGAAGGCACGAGGCCGATCGAGCCCACCAGCGCCGCGGCCGCGTCACTCAATATGTCGCCAAACATGTTGGAGCTGAGGATCACATCGAATTGTGTCGGCTTCAGCGTCAGCTGCATCGCGGCATTATCCACGTACATGTGTCCAAGCTTCACGTAGCGATACACCGTACTCATGGCCGTAACCGTTCGCCGCCACAGTTGCGAACTACTCAGTACGTTGGCTTTGTCCACCGAGCACAATCGCCGCGAGCGGCTCTCAGCGCGCGAAAATGCGAATGTGGCGATGCGCTCGATTTCCCGCGTTGAATACGACTCCGTATCCCACGCGCGCTCCTCGCCTTTTTCCGTAACGCTGCCGCGTTCGCCGAAGTACATGCCTCCGGCCAACTCGCGCACAATTTCAATATCCAGATCGCCCAGGCGCTCCGGTTTCAGCGGCGAAATCGAGCGCAGCGGCTCCAAAACTTTGACCGGGCGCACATTTACATACAGGCCCATACCTTTGCGCAATTCCAACAGCCCGCTCTCCGGCCGCTTGCCAACCGGCAGCGAATCCCATTTCGCTCCGCCCACCGCGCCCAGAAAAACGGCGTCCGCTTTGCGGCAAGCATCCAACGTTTCGGCCGGCAGCGGCGTACCGGTAGCGTCAATCGCCGCCCCACCGATCGGAAATTCGTGCATCTCGAATTGATGCGAAAATTCGTGTGCGCATTCGCGCAGAACGGCAGCCGCGGCCCTGGTCACTTCCGGACCGATGCCGTCACCCGGTAACAATACGATGTTCTTCTTCATCGAAAATTCCGGTCCCGCTGCTCTCTCATGTGGTGCCAGGCGTAATGCCAATGTCGATTATCCTTAAGCCGTGCTGGATGCTTCTGCGGCCACCACAGCGGGGCGTCGCCGCAAAACTTCATGCGCAATGGCTACCAGGTCGCGCGGCCGCACATTCTTCGATTTGTCCGCCAGAGCATTCACGCGCTGATAAACTTCCCCGAGTTCCGCGTCGCTTGGCTCGTATCCTAAATCGCGCAGGCTCATGCGCAAAGCGTTTCGTCCGGAATGCTTCCCAAGCACCATCAGCCGTGAAGGCACGCCGACCGTTTCCGGCGAAATGATTTCATAGGTCAGCGGATTTTTGATGATGCCATCCTGGTGGATGCCCGCTTCATGTGCAAAAGCGTTCGCGCCCACCACCGCTTTGTTGGGCGCCACCAGCGCGCCGGTAATTTCCGTGAGCATGCGGCTCGATGGAAATAAGTGCTCCAACCGAATGTTGGTGGTCACGCCAAAACTCTCCTTGCGTACCGCGAGCGCTACCGCGATTTCTTCCAGTGCGGCATTCCCCGCGCGTTCTCCAATGCCATTCACGGTGCATTCGATTTGCCGCACTCCAGCGCGTACGGCCGCGAGCGAATTCGCCACCGCCATGCCCAAATCATCATGGCAATGCGCGCTCAGCGTGATGCCTTCCACGTCGCCAAGTGACGCGCGCACCTTGCGAAACATCTCGCCGTATTCTTCCGGCACCGCGTAGCCCACGGTGTCCGGCAAATTCAAAACAGTCGCGCCGGCTTCCACTGCGACGCGACAAACCTGGCACAAGAAGTCGATGTCGGTGCGCCCCGCGTCTTCCGCGGAAAATTCCACCTCTCCAACGCTATTCCGCCCGAGCTTGATCATCGCGCAAATAGCCTCTAGCGCCTGTTCGCGCGTCATATGCAGCTTCACGCGCAGATGCAAATCCGAAGTAGCCAGAAAAATGTGCAGTCGCGGAGCCGCCGCGGGTTCCAGAGCCTCAATCGCGGCATTCACGTCGTCTTTACGCGCGCGTGCCAGCGCCGCAATCGGCACAGTGCGGACTTCCTGCGCCACTTTGCGCACTGCTTCCAAATCGCCCCGCGAGGAGATGGGGAATCCGGCCTCAATTATGTCCACGCCCAACGTCGCGAGCTGGTGCGCCATGCGGATTTTCTCCGCGGTATTCATGGAGAAGCCCGGCGACTGCTCACCATCGCGCAGCGTGGTGTCGAATATGCGCACTACATCCATAGACACTCCCATGCATAAGTAACGCACCTGGGCCAGCCGCTAGTCAAATTTATCTTTATTCTGCTTTTGATAATCAGGACTTATACTGCTTTTTGAGGGTCTGACGTGGATCTCGGCGAATTACAGGTTTTTCTTACCGTCGCTAAAGAAGGCAGTTTCTCGCGCGCAGCTGAGCGACTCTATCGCACGCAGCCCGCGGTCAGCCTGGCCATTCGCAAACTTGAAGACGGCCTGGGTCAGCCCCTATTCGTGCGCGGCTCCCGGCCCGTGCGCATGACTGATGCCGGCACCTTATTAAAGGACTACGCCGAGCGCCTAATCAACTTGCGCGACGAAGTCAAGAAAGGTCTCACCGAGCTCGAAGGCCTGGAACGCGGCGAACTCTCCCTGGGCGTCAACGAAAGCTCCATCCACGCCTTGCTGCCAGCTCTGGCCATCTTTCGCGAAAAGCATCCTGGCGTGCAAGTCCGGGTGCATCGTATGTTTTCGCGCGACATTCCTCATGAAGTGTTGAACTATCGCTTGGACCTTGGCGCCGTCTCCTACGTTCCGCGCGACCCACAATTACAAGCCACCGAAATTCTGAAGGATGAACTGAGCCTGGTCGTGCCACCCAAGCATCCGTTAGCCCGCAAGCGGGAAGTCAACATATCTGACCTCGGCCGCGAAGTGTTCATCGCGCATATCGTCGAATCGCCCTTCCGGCGCCGCGTCATTGAACTCTTCGCGCGCAATCATACCGAGCTCAACATGCCCATCGAGATGCCCACCATCGAAAGCATCAAACGCTTCGTGCAAATGGGCATGGGCGTGGCTATCGTGCCGCGCATGTGCGTGCAATGGGAAATCGAGCACGGCTGGATGAAAGAAGTAAAAGTGAAGCAGCTCAACATCCCGCGCCACGTCTACCTGGTAGGCCGCCGCGGCGCACGCCTCCCCCACGCCGCCGCCGAACTCATGCGCATCCTGCGCGATGGCCACCAGCTCGATCAGTAACCCGCTTTCTCCTCATCAGGGCATCTAAGTTATGCTTAAATACCGGCGCGCCCACAGGCACCAGCGGCGGCGCCCGCAAAATAAAGAGCCTGACGAAGCAAAACATGACTAGCGGCCTCGCCATTTTGACTGTCGGTTTCCTGCTTGGCATGCGCCACGCCACCGATCCAGATCATGTAATCGCGGTGTCCACCATCGTCAGCCGCGAGCGTTCCATTTTGAAGGCTGCGCTCATTGGCATCCTCTGGGGCTGCGGCCACACCATCACGATCGTTGCTGTAGGCGCAGCCATAATTCTATTCGGAATGGCGATTCCGGCTCGCGTAGGCCTGACCATGGAATTTTCTGTCGGCTTGATGCTGATCCTGTTGGGAGTATTGAATTTGACCGGAGCCATGCGCTGGCTTACACAAAGATTTTCACCGTCACATCCCAAAGTGACGGGCGACCACGCCCATCTTCACGAACACGATTCTCACCTCCATCTGCATTGGCACTCGCATGGCACTGAGGGAGAGCATCACGGGGAAAGCGTGGTTCCGCCTGCGCGGCTTCGTGCCCCGTTTGCACGACTTGGCGTATTCCATACCCTGCGCCCGTTGTTTGTCGGTATCGTCCACGGACTGGCAGGCTCCGCCGCCGTGGCACTGCTGGTGTTGAGCACGATTCGCGACCCGCGATGGGCGGTCCTCTATTTGTTGGTTTTTGGCGTAGGAACAATTGCGGGCATGATGTTCATCACCGCCGCCATCGCGCTGCCTTTTTCCTTCGCGGGATACAAATTCGCGTGGCTCAACCGAGGGCTGATCACCGCGTCTGGCCTGGTCAGTCTGGCCTTCGGGCTTTTTATCTGCTACCACATCGGCCTGGTCGATGGCTTGTTCACCAGCCATCCCATTTGGACGCCAAGCTAGCTTACTCGCGCGAGTCGACCGCCGCTTCCGCCGTGGGATATGTGGGTATCAGTTTCAGGATCCCGGACACTTGCAACACCGCGATCGCCTGCTTTGTCAAACTTGCCAGCGCCATTGTTTTTCCGGAGTGCTTGCGCGTAACGAACAAAGAGACCAGCGCTCCCACTCCCGACGAATCCACGAACGAAACGCCGCCCATATCCAGCACCAGACGCTTCGCTTGTTCTTGCCGCATAGTCCGAAGAAAGGAGTTCACCGTCTCGAGACTCAGCTTTCCCTCCAGCCTCGTAGCCACCGTCCCATTCCCATTATCCTTGCCCTGTTGCAACTCAAGTCTTGCACTTTCCATAAGTTATCGAGCGTACCGCAAAACTGGAAAGTCTTAATATTAATATCCTGTGAAAAGCAACGACGTTCCATGACTCTGTTAAGACCTCGCACTTGGCCCAGACGAAAATTGCGACAGGGCCTTCACTTGGGTTTATCGACAGAGATTGTTCTGTAAGTTTCTAAAACGGCATCGGCCAATCGGCCTCTATTGGCAAGGTCCTCCAGGCGTTTGTATAAGTCGGTCCGGTGGTCCCTATTTTTCTTTCCTAGTCCGACCATCGAAACAACCCTCATATCTTCAAATACTCGGTAAACGATCCGATAGTCCCCGTAGTGAAAGCTTCGATACTGCCCAAGGATGCCTGACAACTCCTCTGAGCAGCTGAATGGGTCGACATGTATCTTTTTTTCAAACTCTCTCTTGAGAGCGTTGCGAACGTTCTTAGGGAGTCTTTTTACGTCGTTCAGAGCGTCGTCGGTAAATACAGATCGGTACAAATCACTTCTCCCCAAACGCCTCCTCAAAAGAGTGTAGCTTTCCGAGTCGAGTGTTCTCTTCCAAACTCTCGGAAACACCCAATATCCGACTAAAGAGCTTTTGATCGCTGGTAATTTCCAGCGTTTCGATTACCGCTCGTAATTGCTTCACAAGTTCGTCAAAATACTTCTTGTCTAGCAAAAGTTTTTCGTCTTCTTCGTCATTGGCCGAAATCACCACCACCTGATG
>DATMOS010000076.1:0-29643 GCA_035568155.1 Verrucomicrobiia bacterium
CCAGCATTCATTTTCGCGAGGTGGGCAAAGAGTCTGGACTTACTACCGTGCCTTTCAGCTCGATGAAACAGCATTATGTGGTGGAAACGATTTCCGGCGGGGTGGCTCTGTTCGATTGCGAAAACGATGGGAAGCTGGACATCCTGGTAGCCAACGACGCCACTATCGAGCAAGCCAGAAGCGGTGGCGTCCCCATGGTTACGCTCTACCACCAGGGTGAAAATTTAAAATTTACGGACATAACTAAGGAAGCCGGGCTGACGCACAAGGGCTGGGGCATGGGCATTGCCGTCGCGGATTATGACAACGATGGATTGCCGGACATTTATGTCACCGGGTATAACGGCAACGTTTTGTATCACAACCTGGGCAATTGCAAATTTGAAGATGTGACCCAGAAGGCAGGGGTTGCGGGCGGAGGGTTCAGCGCGGGAGCGGCATGGGGCGACTATGACCGCGACGGGAATGTGGATTTATTTGTGTCGCGCTACGTGCACACCGATCTGAATCATTTGCCCACCGCGGAAAATCACTCCAAGAATTTTTTCCATAAAGGTTTGCTGGTGGAAAATCCCTGGACCATGGATGGCGAAACAGATCTCTTATTTCACAATCGCGGGGACGGAACGTTTGAAGAGGTATCCAAGAAGGCCGGAGTGGACGATGCCGGGCGCCGCTTCGGATTGGGCGCGGTGTGGGGCGATTACGATAATCAGGGATGGCCAAGCCTTCTGGTGGCCAACGACAACGGACCTAACTTTCTCTATCACAATAATCGCGACGGCACGTTTGAGGACCGCGCCATGCTCTCCGGCGTGGCCCTGGGTCCTGAAGGGCACGAGGAGGGAAACATGGGTGTGGACATGGGTGATTTCGACCGCGATGGCAAGCTTGATTTCACGATAACCAATTATGCAGACCAGCCCAAAGGTCTATATCTGAATCAAAGTGACCGGGGGTTTATCGATCTGACCTACTCGGCCAAGATTGCGCAAAGTTCATTTCCGTATGTTTCATGGGGAACCGGCTTCGTCGATTTTGACAATGACGGGCTGCCCGATTTGCTTATTGCCAGCGGTCACATTTATCCGGAAGTTGACAGTGTCCTCAAAAACATCAAGTATCGCGAACCGCTTCTGCTTTATCGCAACAAGGGCGATCGGACCTTTGACGAGATCGCCGGCCCCGCGGGATTAAACGACGGGGCCATGCAATCGCGCCGTGGCGTGGCTTTCGGCGACGTAAATAACGATGGCAACATCGATATGGTGATTTTTAATGTTGGAGCGCCGCCTTCGCTGTTTATTAACGAAACAAAAAATTCCAATCACCGGGTTCTTTTCAAATTAATCGGGACGAAGAGTAATCGCGGAGCGGTGGGCGCCAGGATCACCGTTACTTCCGCATCGCGCACCCAGATTGAAGAAGTGAAAGCCGGTTCCAGCTATATTTCTAGCAGTGATCCGCGCTTGCACTTCGGACTGGCGGGCGATTCGGTGATGAGCAAAGTGGAAATCCGGTGGCCCAACGGCGCTGTTGAAACACTGCAGAATATTTCCGCCGACGCCGTTTACACCATTGTCGAGGGGCAGGGTATAAAAAGCAGCGTCAAACTTTCCGCTCCTGCTACGCGCTGAAGTCTCGTCATCGTTAGGCAAGTAATTAATTTATGGACGGAATTGTCCGACAGGATTGCTAGATTCGCCTTGAAGCCGACATTCGTGATGGCGTCAAACGCGGCAGGGACGAGATCGCGGGACCAGTAGAAGCGCGGACCACAAATTCAGGTTCGATGGCGATCTCCGCAACGTATTCGGCGGTACCCTCGATCTGGTCAATCACAGTCTTTGCGGCGATTTGACCCATACGTAGCAGCGGTTGGCGCACAGTGGTAAGTCCCGGGCTATTGAATGCGGCGCTGGGAATATCATCGAATCCAACTACCGAAACGTCATCCGGAACCCGCAAACCGGCTTCCTGAAACGCCCAGATGGCACCGATCGCGGAAATATCATTGTAAGCAAGTAAAGCGGTGAAAGGCTTCTTGCGATCGAGGAGTTGTTTGGCGAACGGATAACCTAGACGCGGAGTCGAATCGACGCTGTCGATTTGAATGACCAAATTGGGGTCGATGCGCATACCAAAATCAGCGGCTACATCGCAGATCGCTTTCCAGCGATGAGCGGCGTCGGAACTCACGACCGCGCCTTTTAGAAAAGCGATGTCTCGATGGCCAAGCTCCCGAAGATGGGACAACGCCAGCTTAGCCGCCAGATGATGGTCGAGCACTATGTTGGTGACCCCGTCCACACGCTCGTGGCCTGAAACGGCGACGGTCGGCAGAGCTAATTTGTCCTTAATAGAAGTGTCCAGGGTGATGAAACCCTCGACGCCCCGAGACAAAAGCATTTGTGCGTAGGTGTGAAGCAGCTTTTGATCGTGACGGTGAATCACGGTGAGGAAGAAAAAATTATGTTTGCGAAGATATTCTTCAACGCCGCTGATAATCATGGCGCCGTAAGCGTCGCCAATCTCTTCTGCGATAACACCAATGGTGTAAGTGCGTTGCAAACGCAGAGAGCGGGCAAAATAATTGGGGCGATAGTTCAACTCTTTGGCGGCGGCCAGGATCCGCTGCTTGGTTCTTTCGGGGATCGATCGCGCTGCAGCGGAGTTATTGAGAGCCGCGGAAACTGTACCGGGCGTCAGATTCAACTGATTGGCGATAGTTTTCAGCGTTACTTTCCGCTCGCCTTGGCGCTTATTGTTGTTTGTAGGCAACGCAATCACCCATTAAGTCGCGCAGAACCAGCGCAGTAAACGTACTGTACATCATATATTGGAGCCTGCTGTATCGATTTCTCGGCGACGGGCGGTAATTCAGAATAACATTATTCTCTGGGGATTGTTACTATTTCCGGGCTACAAAGTCGGTATGTCAGCGCGGTTCAGCTCCATTGTGCAACCATTCTCGGGAGCCTATTCCCGTGTAGACTCATGGTAATGAGCACGATACGTTCTGAAAATTCCTCGGCCATGCAGGACTCGTGACTTTTCGTCCACTGTTCCACCAACGCTGGAAACTCTTCGCGAAAACTATGGCGCTCATGGCACTGGGAGCCGCCGCTGCCCATGCCCAGGGAGGCCATCCTCAGCCGCCTCCTCCCCCCGCCGGAGCGAAAGCCACAAAATGTAAGGGCCGGCCAGTTCCGCAACTGGAAGACGTAACCGCAAAAGCGGGAATTACCTTCAAACACGCGGCCGACCCGGCTAAGAAATATATTGTGGAATCCATGAGCGGCGGCGTCATTGTATTTGATTACGATCGCGACGGCTGGCCGGACATTTATTTCACCAATGCCCCCACGGTGGAAATGGCCATCAAGGGACAGAAAACTCGCGGAGCGTTGTATCACAACAATCACGACGGAACCTTCACAGATGTCACGGAGAAAGCCCACTTGACGTCGTCGTGCTTCGCAATGGGCGGAGCTGTCGGGGATTACGACAACGACGGTTGGCCCGATCTGTACGTGACCTGCCTGGGCGGAAACGTGCTGTATCACAACAATGGTGACGGAACGTTCACGGACGTCACTGCGAAAGCTGGTGTGGCGGATGGCCGATGGTCAACGGGGGCGGCTTTTGGCGATTACGACGGGGACGGGTTCGTCGACTTGATGGTCAGCAACTACGTGGATTTTCGCCTCAATGATTTGCCGGGATTTGGCAGTTCCCCGAACTGCAAATTCCGCGGCATAGATGTGCAGTGCGGCCCGCGAGGGTTGAAAGGCGCCGGCGATTCCCTGTTTCATAATAATGGCGACGGAACGTTTACGGAGGTATCGAAGAGCGCCGGGGTCAGCGATCCCAACGGATATTACGGCATGGGCGTGGTGTGGGCGGATTTCAACAATACCGGCCGGCCGGATATTTACGTAGCGAATGACTCCACTCCGAAATTTCTTTACAAGAATCTAGGCAATGGAACGTTTAAGGAGATTGGGCTGGAAAGCGGAACAGCCGTCAGCGAAGACGGTTCTGAGCAAGCCTCCATGGGCATTGCCATTGGCGATTATATGCATACCGGCAGGCCGTCGATTTATGTGACGAATTTCTCGGACGAAAATAATTCGCTGTACCGCAACGATGGAGACTGGAATTTCACCGACGTCTCCTATCAATCGGGAGCGGCGTTACCTTCTTTGCCGTGGGTGAAGTGGGGTACCGCGTTTGTGGATATCGATAACGACAGCTGGCTGGACCTTATTACTGTAAGCGGGCATGTATATCCGCAGGTGGACACTCTGCCGTCCGGCGGAGGTTATCGACAACCAAAGCTTTTGCAGCTGAACCAGAAGGATGGCACGTTTTGCGATGCCAGCGATCAGGCTGGTCCGGCGCTGCAAGAAAAACGGGTGTCGCGCGGGTTGGCGGTGGCAGACCTATTCAACGACGGAAACATGGATGTAGTCGTGGGCGATCTGGATGGAGGCCCCATGATTCTGAGAAACCACGGGGTGCCCGGACAACACTGGGTGAGTTTTGAATTGGCAGGTACGAAAAGCAACCGCCTGGCGCTGAACGCGCGAATCAAAATTGTCGCCGGCGGAATAACTCAAACGCAAGAAATTCACAGCGGCGGGAGTTACCTATCGCAAAATGATTTGCGGGTGCATTTCGGATTAGGACCAGCGGAGAAAATCACCAGCGTTGAAATTCATTGGCCGTCGGGAAAAGTGGAAAATCTGGGAGATTTGGCAGCCGACCATTATTATTCCGTTCTGGAAGGCGCAGGCATTGTGCCCGCGGAACGCATAAAGCCTGCTGCGGTGAGCCGCAACTGATTCCGTGCGGTCGCCCGCCGTACGCGCAACAAAGTGGGTCGTCAGCCCTTGGCGCGGTCCTTAACCTGCTTTGCCAATTTTTCAATTTGTTGCGCTTTTTTGACCACGGACAACGACAGCGTGGAATTGGTGTCGGATCTTTCGACTTGTTCTTTTAATTCACCGATTAATTCGTAGAGCTTTTGGACGTTGGCCTTTATTTCAGCTTGATTCTGACGATCCAGTTTTTTTGCGTCAGGTGGCGTCTGCTCCGGCCCCTGCAAGCCCGGAGGATAGTTCGGATTCGGCGCATTTGGCGAGGGCATGGGCCTTATCGGAGGAGGTGTTGGATGCCCTTGAGGAGTGACGGAAGACCCCGTACTCAGGAGAATTACCGCGGCTATAGAAATAATCGTTAGGCTGCGACGAGGGCGGAACATAGACACCTCCCACAAATCTCGTATTATTCAGGGATAGTAGCTCCGCAAAATGTCCATGACCAGAGCGGATTTGTAAACTGATCTAGCGCCGCTCTCAGCGGCCGCTATCGGTTCCTTGTAATTCATCGGCAAGACGTTGTGCGTTGTAAAGTTTCCGTAATGTTTCAGTGATAACGGCGGTCTCTACTGACACGGCGCGACTCGCCTCGTCGCTGTAAACATAATCTCCAACCAGAGATTCGATGTTGCCGTCGAAGATGAGACCCACGATTTCGGCATTGCGGTTGATCACCGGGGACCCCGAATTCCCGCCGGTAATATCGGCGGTCGATACAAAGTTCACCGGCGTTGACAAATCCAATTTTTCGCGCCCGGAAGTGTACCGTGGCGGAAGCGCGAACGGGCCCTTGGAGTCAAAACTCAGGGAGCGGTCGTACAAACCATACAGCGTGGTTTTGGAGGGGGCTTTCGTACCGTTCATCGGGTAACCCTTAACCTGGCCGTACGAAAGTCGCAGGGTGAAAGTCGCATCCGGGTAGGTGTTCTTACCGTAGACCGCAAAGCGGGCCTTCCCGAGTTTTTCGCCTGATTGTTGAAGAACGCTTTCTACATTCTCTTCATACCACTTGAGATTTTCGCGACGGAGGGGGTCCAGGTTCCGTTGCATCACGATCATCGGGTCTGTGGATGCCGCCACAGCCGATTCACCGCCTTGGACTAATTGCTTTCTAACTTCCGGGTTAGCCAGTTTTGTACCGTTTATGAGTTCCGCGGCGACATCTTTCGGGCTGCGTCCGTTCAACACAGTTTTTACAAACGGATCGCTCGGCCCTAATTCCTCGACAGCCTGTTCCAAAGACGCAGTCATGCGCGCGATTTCAAAAGCAGGATAAATGGGCGCCGGAGAGAACAACTCGAACCTGGTGGAGTCCAGTTGCGAGTCGTGATATCCGTCAAGCCGCTCGCCGTCGGGCTTCTTAATCTCCGCTACGTACTCCACGATTCGGGCTCCCAGATTTGCAAGTTGGGAATCCAGATTCCGAAATAGAGACTCCTTCACTCTGGTGGAATCTTTTTTCGTGGCTTCAGCGATGGCGTCCCACGCGCCTCCGTATGTCTCTTTCAACTCGGGACGGCCCAGCACTTTAGCCTTGAAGTCTTCCTCGTCAGTTTTTTTCTTGTTCATAACATTTTTGTCGAGGAGCCCTTTATAACGTCCTTGAGCCGCCTTCAAACCGTTTTGCAAGCCGAAAATTCTCGTGCTGGCTTGGCGAGACTGCTCCTCTCCCAGCGCCGTGTAAGCCATGAGCGCGGCGATGCGATGTTTACCGCGCTTTATTAAGTTGGGAGTGAAGTAATCTCGATCAAATTCGAGCTGAGCAACGGTGTCGAGGCGTTGCGTCAATCCGGGGTGGCCCGGGACAAAAACCAACTCGTCCTCGCCCGCGCCCCGGGGATTCCACTTGAGATAATCCTTTACCTCGATGGGTTTGCCGTTTTCGTAAATTCGAAACAGCGCAAAATCGACATCGTAACGAGGGTATGTAAAGTTATCAGGATCGCCTCCGAAGAAAGCAATTTGATCTTCCGGGGCGAACACGATGCGGACATCGGTATATTTCTTGTAGCGGTAAAGCCAATACTCGCCTCCTTGATAAAGCGTAACCATGTCGGAACGTAATCCGGTTTTTTCAGTGCTCTCGCGCTCGATTTCGGCCATAACCGATTTGCGCGTGGCAAATTCCTTGCCTGGCTCTATTCCCTTGAGCTTCGAACGCACGCGTTCGGTAACATTTTCCGTAGAGACGAGCACATTCACTTCCAGATCAGGGGATTTGATCTCCTGGTCAGGGCCCGCTGCATAAAAACCATCCTTAATATAGTTGTGCTCTGAGGTAGAACTCTTTTGCAACTGCCCGCGGGCCACGTGATGATTGGTAAGCACCAGGCCGTGAGCACTCACAAACGATCCCGACCCCCCGTCATTGAATCGAACACAGGAAAGTCTCACGTGATCGAGCCACTCCTGCGTTGCCACGAAGTGATATTTATCTTGCAGTTGCTTGACGGGCACATTGTCGAACGTCCACATTCCCTCGTCAGCGCGCGAAGGAATACCCGTCGCTGATATTGCTGACAAAATAAAAATTAACCCGCCGCTCCAGAGAATCGACTGCTGCTTCGCGAGTCTGTCCAAAACGTTCATGGTAAGCCTCATAGCAGATGGAATTCTCGGATCAGCATTTCAGTCCGAGGCGAAGATTATGAGTTTGACCCAACGTGGAAGTTTTAAAACCAGTGGTGCCGGCGGGGGGAATCGAACCCCCGACCTAGGGATTATGAGACCCTCGCTCTGCCACTGAGCTACGCCGGCACAGGACCATCATGCTACGGATACCGTCACGGCGGTGTCAAGCGATGCGCAGTAACAGGCGAGATAGTGGATGGTGTGCTTCCCTTGCCAACCGCCACCCGAAGGGAAACGCACGGGTTAGTCCTATAAAAACTAGTACCAAGGTACCGTTGACCCTAGCCCCCCACCCCCCTACCCTTCGAGGTGTAGGGCATTGGCTCCCTCGTGGGATAGGCAAAAGCTTATCGAAATGAGGGGCCGTCGAGGTGTGTGCCAATTTGATACAGTAAACACTTGACTTTGCCCTATTAAAGGATAGAGTGCGCTCTGGGTAACCATTCCCCCGGAGGCACTATGTCCCGAATTTCATCGGCAATCGTTCTGGCCATGCTCGTTTTAACTGGAGCAATGGGCCTAAAAACAGTAGTTACGACCCACGGAGATTCTTCCGTGTTGATTGCCAACGGAACGGCGCCAGTTCCGCCGCTTCCGCCAGCATTTTTGAAGAACGGAACGGCACCAGTGCCACCGCTTCCGCCGACGGTAGCAAAGAACGGAACAGCACCAGTTCCGCCGCTTCCGCCGATGATTGCAAGGAACGGAACGGCGCCAGTTCCGCCGCTTCCGCCGACGGCTTCAAGCAACGCCCTGGCAAGGTAACTTCAAGGCGGATAAAACCCGCATGAGGGCCAGGACGTTAGAAAGAAAAACGTGGTTGGCCCATTCGGATACACGATCTGGTTGATAGGCGCTCTGCTAGAGGCCGGGGTCGTGGTTTGTTCTCTAATTCGCGCGCCATTGCGGCGCTACTTCACACTCAATCTTTATATGCTCATGTCGGTCCTGGTGAGTGCAGGCCGATTCGTGGAATTTAGCCGGCATGGGTTGACGTCGTCCGAATATGTTTATTTCTATTACTATTCGGATGCGATTCTCACCATTTGTTTGTACTTCGCGCTGATGGGGTTGTACGCCATCGTGTTTGAGGAACTCGGAGTGACTATGCGGCTCCGGGTCTTCATGATGCTGCTGCTCATTGGGACGACGTTATTTTCCTATAGCGTCGTGCACCAATCCGAGTCGCGAATGCTCACCCGGTACATCATTGAAATTTCTCAAAACCTGTATTTCGTTGGTCTGATTTTGACTTATGTACTGTGGGCCGCGCTCCTCAAGCTGCGCGAGAGCCGCGTCCGCGTAATTCAGATCGTCCTTTCCCTGGGCGTGTATTTCAGCATTAATGCCGCCACTTATGCGCTGCGTAACGCATATCCTGACCTGCGGTTTGTCTGGGCGTTCCTGCCTCCTGCCGCCGGGATGTTTCTTCCCGTCGCCTGGATTTACGCATTCATGAAGTTTGATGATGAGGCGCGCTTGGCGCCCGCACGGCTCGCGGCGGTGCCCCGATGATGGCCGCTATAATCTTTATCTTTTCGGTCGCGGCACTGATGCAATTTTTCGTGTCGTACTGCAGGTCGCTGATCGCCGCGTCGTCAAGACGGGCGTTGTCGACCGATGTTCAGGACGTGATTGGCATCAGGCGAAGCGCTAACGGCGCGGATTTTGACCGCGTCATGCAATATCTGTATTTGTGCCCCGATCGCCGGGAAGACCGCACCGGCATAAAGGCGATCGGCGCGTATTTCCGGTTGCTCGGTGCCGCCGGCACGATCATGGGCAAGCTGCTTCCTTCGCTACGCGTCTGGACCGAGTCGGAACGTTCGCAATGCGCTTATTTTGCGGCGGTGGCCCTGGATCGCCGTATCGCGCACAACCGGGATATGTTCGCCGAACAGATGTCCGGGTAGTTTTTCTCCCACTTCCAGGAATTAAATCACTGAAATTTGGCTGCTGTCTTATTCGAAACAGCGTCTCCTCTTTTTTAGCTCGAATAAATTCCCCGTGATATTCTCATGACGTTCCTCTCCTCGCCGGAGTGGATGCGTCCGCAGCGCAAAAACAACCGGTGAATAAAACTTGCTTGCAGTGTGGCGCGATACTGCCGTCGGGCATATCCGCTTGCCGTTTCTGTGATTCTCAATTTCAACCCAGAGGTGAAACGGAGAGGGCTTCTGTCCTTCCCCGGCACGGTGCCGAGCTGAGCGCCGCGGATGCCGCTCTCTGTTCAAATGGCGGGAGTATTTCCATCTCGCCGGACGATTCGGAGGTCAGCGCTCCTGAACCCGATAAAACTTACGCGTGGCGGAGTGAATTGGCGAATCGCCTGGAAGCTTATCGCCAGAGGCGCCGCAAAGTATCTCCCAACGCAGCGCAGGCGCAGCTACCGTTCGCGGAGCCTGTGGTGGCCAAACGGGCGACTGCTGTAGCGCCGAATCAGGCTACAACGGCGTCGGTTGCGGAGCTTTCTACCGCAGTTGTCCCGGGACCGCAGTCCATCGCTTACGAATCTTCTTCCCAATGTTCTTCCCAGTCTGGCGACGATGATTTTGCGTTCACGATCGCCATTGGCCGCATTGCGTCGAAGCCCCACAGCGCGGACGGACGCATGATGATCGATGTGTCGAATTCACCCGATGCCGATGCTGCGGGGGAGGACGCGGGGGAATTAACCGCACGAGCTCACGCGGGTTTGTATCCGGTGGCTCCGCTGGGAGACCGGCAACTTGCAGGAATTATCGACGCAGCCTGTTTGCTTTTTGCGTTTGGAGGCTTTGTCGCATTGTTCGGCTCACTTGGGGGACAACTCACACTGAGCAAAATGAACGCGGCGGTATACCTGGCGGCTCTAAGCGTGGTGTACTTTCAATACTTCGCGCTATTCACTGTTTTTGGCGCCACCACGCCCGGCATGATGTTTCGCGGATTGCAAGTAATGAGTTTTTCCGGGGAACCTCCCACCCCAAGACAGCTGCTGCTTCGCAGTGCGGGTTATATGCTGTCGGCCGGCATCGGTTTGATCGGTTTCTTGTGGGCGGTGTGGGACGAAGATCAACTGACGTGGCATGACCGCTTGTCCAAGACTTATTTAAGCTCGGCGCAAACATATGCGGAGGTCGAACCACATAGCGCCGCGCATCGCTAAGATAGACAAATCTTTGGTGTTCTGTGTTGCTCGAAATTTCACCCCACTGTGCGTCCGGCTTTACAGCTTTGCCGTTCGCGTCGTAATCTGAATGTCATCATGTGGAACATTGAAGAACGATTTTCTCCCAAAGCCATAGAACAACTAGCGGCGCTGGGAATTGCAGTGGGCAGCACCCGCGGCGTAGTGCGGGTGGAGAAATATGGCGCTGGAGCGGAGTTTCGCCAGGACCCCGACGGCCAATACCGTCTCACCATCATTCCCACGATCATGCTGAACGGGAAGTTCACGCGCTTGTGGGACGCCGGCTATCAGAAATTTTTGCTCACCGACGATGGATTAAAATTTCCGGCGTTGGCGAGCCATCTCGAAGGCCTGCGCAAATTTAACGAAGAGTTGCGTACCGCGCTGGGCGTGCCGACTTTCTATAACGAAGCGATCGGTTCGGTCAGCCAACTGAGCGTGTACGACCGAGTAAAGGGACGCGCGGGCGATGTTCCCGACGAGACCGTAGGAGCGCACGGGCCGAACCTCGGGCATTAGCTCTCACCCGTCTCGCGCTAATTTCCAAAATATTCGTTACAGGAACTTGCGAACCACCGGCGGGATCCATCCGTCAGGATGCGTCTTGTAGTTGGCGCCGGAACTGTTCCAGGTTGACGCGGTGCTTGGCTGCTTTTTTGCGGCCGATGAAAATTACTGGAATGTCGCAACCAAAGCGCTCCATCAGCGTGGCGTCGCCCTCAATGTCGATTTCGCGAAGCGTCGCGCGGAATTCGCGCAAAAGCGGAGCGATCGCGTCCTTGGCTTCCTCGCACAGATGGCAACCAGGTTTGCTGTACAACGTCACGTCTGGACCAGAGCGCGTCGGGGCCGGTGCACCGGCGGTTCGTTTTGGTGCTATTTCACTCACGCGTTAGTAGCTGCCCCGTGCATGCAAGCATCATACCGTTGGCGGTTGCTGGCTGCGAGTCTGCTGACAAATAAGCAGGCATAATAGTTGCCAGAGGATCAAACTCTATGGGCCGCGTCGTGGCGTTGATGGATGACATTTTTTTTCAGATGAAAGTTGCGGAGACCGCCAAGCATCTGGGCATTGAATTCAAGGTAGCCACCAATACAGTCGCGCTGCTGGGTTTGTTAGAGCCGCGCCCACAACTGGTAATCGTGGATCTCAATGCGCGCAGTCAGCCCATCGACGCCATTGTAAAGCTGCGGGCGGCATCAAAAGACATTCGCGTGGTGGCGTTTCTTTCTCACGTGCAAAGAGAATTGGCTGAACAGGCGAAAAATGCGGGTTGCGACGAGGTGATGCCGCGGTCGAGCTTCACACAAAATCTCGCCGAAATATTGAGTCCCGCGAAGGCTTGAATGAAATTTTCGCGCATGTCTTTAGGGAAGAGCTCACGATTGTGGTTCGGTCTAGTCGCACTGCTGATACTGGCGCCGGCTCCCAACGCGCGGGCGCAGGAATCGTCTTCCCGGCCTGGCGACGCCACGAAAAACCAAGCCAGTTTGCCTAGCATGCCTGCGGTCAAAAACGCAGACGGTACGACCACGCCACCGGTTGCGGCAAACAGCCCGGCCGCCGCGCTTCGCGACGTTTTGCAAGCTGCGTGCACCCAAAGCGCGAGCGAGTTTTCGCGATATCTTACGGCGCGCAGCAAAGAAGCTTTCGAGCGACTTACACCGGCTGCGCGAGTCGCGCTCATGAAACGCTTTGTGCTGCTAAACGTGCCAGGCAAAGCGACGACCACCGCGAATCCCGCGGGCCGTCCGATCGTTCGCTGCGAAACGCCAGACGTGACCACGGAGATGTCCATCGGCGGAACAGACACGCGCGACAATCTGGCATTCCTGCCCATGGAGCTGCGCGATGTTACCGATTCAACGGGAGCAAACGTGCGCCAGATCAGCATGGGCCTGGTGCGCGAAGATGGCCAATGGCGCCTGTTGTCCATTGGTGTGCTGCTCCTGGATCTCCCTTCCTTGGAAATAGAGTGGGATGCAGAGGAAGCCGAAGCGAACGAAATCACGGCGCTCGGAAATCTCAGAAGACTTGCTGAAGCCGTGGAGACCTACCGCAGAACATATTTTCGGTTGCCCGAATCACTGGGCAACCTGGGTCCGCCACCTGCGGTTGCGTCCGTGAAAAATAGCCAAGGAAAAACTCTTGCCGCAACTCGTCAGCGCGCTGGATTGGTGGACGAAGAGCTTGCCAGCGGCAACAAAGACGGATATGAATTTCGCATCATCATCGCGGGTGCCGACACGCTGGGCGCTCCAGCCAAATATCAACTGTCCACCATCCCATCTTCTTATGGCCGAACCGGCAAGCGCTCTTTCTTTCGCGATACCGAAGGCGGATGGCACGGGGCGGACCATGGCGGCGCCGTCGGCAGCGCCTCCGACCCGGTTCTCCAGTAACGTTGAGTGCTACTTTTATTTTGCCGTCATAGAGAAAACGCTCGCCCAGTTGCGATTTTGATGACTTTCGCTTTCGATTCGCCTTGCGCGTCCTGGCAGCGCCGTCTAACCTTGATTGCTATCCCGTGGCAGGCACATATCTAACCGTGAGGAGTCACCATGGCGTCTTCGGTCTGGAAAGGTTATCTGTCGTTCGGGCTGCTTTCGATTCCTATTCGTCTGTTCACCGCGGCGCGCGGTGAACGCATCAGCCTTAATCAACTCCACGAAGTCTGCCATACGCGAATCAAGATGCCGCTTTTTTGTCCCACTTGCGACCGTAAAGTAGAGCGCTCGGAAATTATCAAGGGTTACGAGTACGAGAAAGATCAGTACGTGCTCTTCAGCGATGACGACCTGGACAAAATTGAGCCGGACTCGGCGCGCGCGATGGAAATTCTCGAATTCGTGAAAGTGGATGAAATCGATCCGCTGTATTACGACGCTTCGTATTATTTGACGCCGGAAGACGAAGGCAAGAAAGCGTACTCGCTGTTGTTAAAAGCCATGGAAGATTCCGGCTACGCGGCCATCGCCAAAGTGACCATGCACCAGCGCGAACACATCGTGGTGATTCGCGCGCGCGAACAAGGCATGACGCTGCACACCATGTTTTATCAGAGCGAAATCCGCGAGGTTGCGGAATTCACCCATCAGGATAAAGTGGAACCCAAGGAACAGGAAAAGAAGCTGGCCATGCAATTGATCGAAAGCCTGGCAGCCACTTTTGAGCCGGAAAAATACCGCGACGAGTACATGGAAAGCATGCAGGCGCTGATCGCCGCAAAACAAAAGGGCCAGGAAGTTACGGCGACAACTCACCCGGTACGCGCTCCGGTTATCGATCTCATGGACGCGTTGCGCAAGAGCATCAATGCCAAACCAGCGGCCAGCGCCAGCAAAAAACCTCCGGTGCGCTCCATTTCTTCGGGCTCTTCGGCGTCACAGACTACACAATCGAGTCGCAAGTCGAGCAAAAAGGCGGTAGGCTAGTTTTTATTTGATGGCAACCAGCGATCGATTCTCGCGCCTTGAATTTCAACGCATGCTCGATGTGACCGAGAAGCAATTAAATTACTGGGAAAAATTGCGCCTGGTCGAGCCACGAAAAAGCGGCGTCGAAAAATCTTACGACTTCCGCGACCTGATTACCCTCCGAACCGCCAAACAACTCATCGAAAAAGGGGTCCCAGCGCAACGGCTGCAGCGCTCGATTGTGGCACTGCAACAAAAACTCGCCGAAGTGCAGTCTCCGCTGACCGAATTACGCATACGTTCGAACGGGCGGGACGTAATAGTGGAGCGCGCGGGCGTGCACCTCGAACCAATCTCCGGGCAGATCGTGCTCAATTTTGAAACTCGCGAACTAACCGAAAAAGTTCGCATAATGCCACAGCGCAGCGCGAACGATTGGGTGGCTCTGGGCGTTAAAAACGAGGAACAAAATGTGTCAGAGGCCGGACCACGATTGGCAGCGGAAGCTTATCGGTCCGCGCTGGAGACCGATCAGGACAACGTGGATGCGTTGAATAATCTGGGCACGCTCTCTTACGAGGAGGGCAACCTCGAAGATGCCATAGCTCTTTTCCGGCACGCCGCAAGGCTTCATCCCGAACACATGTTGTCTCATTTCAATCTGGGGAGCGCGCTGGAAGAAACCGGGCACGACGATCAGGCACGGCGGCATCTGCGCCGCGCAGTACAGCTTGATCCGGAGCACGCGGACGCGCAGTACAACCTGGCATTCGTATGCGACAAACTCGGCGCCTACGTCGAAGCTCGACGCCACTGGCAAAAATATCTGGAGCTCGATCCTGATAGCTCGTGGGCGACGTATGCGCGCCAACGTCTCGCCTACCAAAAATAAATAAAACTCGCGACGCCAGGATTGCTGACTCCCGCGAGTTTAAATCCTAGGAAGGTGAAGTGAGCCTTTTGCGTACGACAAATTCCCTGCCGCCATGCGCTCGAAATAATTGTAAATTCGAGTGAGAAGGCCAGGCGAGATTGCTGGATGGCTGGTGAAAAATTCGAAGCCTTTCACTCCATCCCGCGCATCCCCCCTTGGCGTGCGAATAGCCAGGCGTCGCTACATCGGTCGCAATTACTTCCTTGCAGTCTCCTTCGCGAGCAATTTCACAGCCTGGCGGTCGCCGTGAGCGGCCTCCTTGGCGGTCTGCGCCTGACTTTCCTTGGATTCTTGAAGCGCCGTCTGAGCAGCGGTGCTGATCTGCACGGTGTCTTTAGGGGCGCTTGGTGACACCGCCGCCTGCGACAGAGCCTGTTTCGGAGTCGGAGCCGGTGAGTTGGTGTCCGAACTAGACTTCACCGCTGGAGTTGGAGCAAGATTAGCCGCCGGAGCAGCCGGCGCTGTGCTATGGATGGACAGACTCATGGGAAGAGGACCTTTGTGCCTCAGCTTGGTTATCGGCTCAGGGCGGCATAACCTTTAGCAGCATGACTGCACGTTCCGACATGGAATAGCGTTTTCTAATGCGCTTTGATCGGCGTAAGTGTGTTAACCGAACTCTGTCGGTTGCGGGAGACTTGATTATGGCAGCAGCGGCCTCAGGAGTCGCACCCGAGGGACCCGGCATTCGAGACCGCCTTCAGCGATTCAAAACTTGACACCGTCTAATCGCTGAGATTTAGTTTGCTCATCCGATCGTGGAAGGAGAACACCTATGAACGAGGGAACTGCGAAATCTGCGGAAGCTTCGGCGAAGCTCCCATCATTTGTGCGGCCCGGTTTTGGCAACATCGCGCCGTACATCGTAGTGAATGGAGCCGGCAAGTTTATTGAATTCCTCAAAACTTCTTTTCAAGGCACGGAACGTTTGCGCGTGCCGCGGCCCGACGGCGCGGTGATGCACGCGGAAGTCGGCATCGGCAATTCGGTGATTGAGTTGGCTGAGGCCAGCGAGCAACATCCGCCGAGACAAAACACGATCCATTTGTATGTTGATGATGCCGACGCCGCATATGAGCGGGCCTTGCGGGCCGGCGCTACTTCGATCTACCCGGTGGGCGAACACGTCTCGGGCGACCGCCAGGGCTGCGCGAAAGATGAGTGGGGCAACGTGTGGTACATCGCGCAGGTAAAGGACTGGCCTGGCCACGACCGAGCGCCGAGCGTGCAGCCCTATCTTCATCTTCGCGGCGCGGAGAACATGATTCCATTTGCGGAGGCGGCCTTCCGCGCGGAGGCTCTGGGCGTGGCGAAGTCGGCGGAGGGAAAAATACTTCACGCCACAATAAGAATCGGCCATGCCACGTTTGAAATCGATGAAGCTTACGGCGAGTTCCAGCCGGTGCCCTGCTATTTGCACGTGTACGTCCCGGACACAGACGCGCGTTACGCAGACGCGACAAGCGCGGGAGCCGCGTCGGTTGAGCCTCCGGCAACCAAGCCCTACGGCGAGCGTTCAGCCGCAGTTAAAGATCCGTTCGGCAACACGTGGTTTTTAGCCACGTATCTCGGCAGCACCGGGGCTTAGCTGGTTTTAATTCGCGGCGTCACAAGGGCCACGTCGTGCCTGGTTTAGCTTACGGCCTAGAAGATCAGGTGCAGCGCCATCTGAATGATGCGCGGGCTTCCTATGCCGTTCTGGATGAAGCCTGTCCCGGTGGGACCTTGTCCGGTACCAAGCGGCCCAGAGCTGCCAACAGCCGGGATCGTTCCGAGCCATTGGCAAGAGAACCCACCCGGAGCAGTTTGCACATTGGGACCGAAGCAAGGATCCAGACTGATGTTATTGTTCGGCGCGTCAAAGCTTGGGTGATTAAAAATATTGAAGAATTGCGCATCGTAGCGCAGTGAAAACCGCTCGTTGAACTTGAAGGTCTTCGACGCACTGAAGTCAAAGCGCACTTGAAATGGTCCCCTGTAGATGTTGCGCCCCACATTGGAGAAACCCGTCTCCGAAAAGTCGCAGGCGGCGGTGGGGTTGTTAGCCTGACCAGTCGTCGGACCGCAAGGCGGTACGCCGTTGGTTCCCGGAGCGTTTACGAGCACGCCGAACTGGCCAATGTTGAACACGGGGTTCGCGGGATTTACGCCGGTAGTGCCCTGCTGTTGTGCTGCC
Source organism: Verrucomicrobiia bacterium (assembly GCA_035568155.1). Classification (GTDB taxonomy): domain Bacteria; phylum Acidobacteriota; class Terriglobia; order Acidiferrales; family UBA7541; genus Acidiferrum. The sequence continues at coordinate 17,214 of DATMOS010000076.1, forward strand.
TTGGGATTCGTCCCTGGGGTGCCGAGTAATGGATTGGTGATGAAGTCATCTGCGGAGAAATACTGGCTCGCTACTGCTCCCGAAAAGTCATAAATGCTGTAGGGCAGACCGCTCTGTAAGACGGTGATGCCGTTCACACCCCAGCCGTTCACGGCGTACTTCAAAAATCCCGACTTGACGAAGTCCGGAATTTGATACAGGTAGCTGATGGTGAAAACGTGGGTGCGATCGAAAGCGGAGTTGCCGTAACCGCTGCTGGGATTTTTTGGATCGTTTCCGTTGTAAAAAAGTCCTTCGGCGATACCGCTACCTTCGTCCAGGGTGTGGGACCAAGTATAAGAAGCATTCACCATCAGGCCGTGGCTTAGGCGCTTTTTCACGCTGAGCTGCAGCGCGTGATAACTGGAAACGCCTTCAGCTTCCCAGAAATTCGAGTTGGGGTTGTAGCCTATATAGGGCACCCGGAGAGCGGTGTTGCCGTCGGCGCCGGTGAAGCTCGCATTGGTCGTACCGACCTGCTCGGTAAGGAGAACTGCTCCGTTCGCGTCCGTGGCTTGATAGCCGTAGGAATAGATCTGACCGTTGATCGGGTGGGTCGTAGTGGCGATTCCCGGTTGGTTAAAGGGTACGGGTAGAAGTTGGTGCAAGCCGCGATTTCCGACGTAGCCAACATCCACCAGCACAGTGTTGGCTGGCTGCCATTGAACATCGAGCGTCCAATTTTCAGAATACGGCAAGGTATTCTTCGGATCGTAACCGCCAAAGAGAAATGACAGCAATGGCGTCCCCGATGGCGAGCAAGTAGGGGTCACTGGCTCAGTACAACCGCTGAGTCCCGATTGGTTGTGGATGAGCGCGGCGACACCCGACAAATTGTTCGGGGGCGCCGGCGGCTTCGCGGTTCCGAATGGATTGCTGCTGAGGCACTGAACGCCGGTGCAAGAGCTGTTCAGGGGGACGGTGAAAGGTTGTTCAGCGGTGACGCCGAACGGGCCGCTGATGCCTAGACCGGCGCTCGGTGAAAATTCCGTAAAGAATTCGCCGCGGTCAGCGTAAAGCCCGAAACCCGCGCGAACGACGAAATTCTTGATGAGCGAGGGAGTCCAGGCAAAACCGATGCGTGGCTCCAGTATCCACTGGCGTCCCGTCAACGTGGAATCATTCGTGCAAAAAGAAGACTTCTTGGAACCGCAGAACTGCTGGTTATTGCCTGCCACCACGAGTCCGATGTTGTTGATTGTATCGGTCGCCAGATTATAGGAATAGTCCTTCGGGTAAAAATTTGTAAGCAGGCCGTTCTTTTCGACTAGCGGTCCGTCCCAATCCCAACGCAAGCCGGCGGTAATCGTTAAATTGGATTTGACCTTGAAATTGTCCTGAACAAACAGGCCAGTCTGGTTGGCGCGATAATAGCGATTGGTTTCGCCATTCAAGAGAAGACCGCCGCCAGCTCTTCCGCCCATAGTTCCAGTGAGGAAACTCGGGAAGTCTGCGAAGTTGAAGGAGGCAACCTGGTTCTCGCGATTGAGTACATTGAGTTGGCCGTGGTCCCAGTTGAAACCGAAGGAGACGGTGTGCCGACCGTGGGTCCAGTTGTAATTGGTGCCGACGTCAAAGTGATTCTGAAATACGCCGGCATTCGCAAAATTGTTGGCGGGACCGATGCCCAGCCCTTTGCCGTTGCCAGCTCCCGCGTCGCCGATGCTAAAACCGGGAAACAGTTGGCTGCCAAGGAGATTAATGCCTAGGGTCTTTGCGCTAAATTGCTGAGCGGTTGTGGCATTTGCGATCTGGCGGATAAATCCGATGCGCTGCTCCCAGGTGGCATTGGGAGTCAACACCGTGGTGTTATCGAGGGAGAAAACCTGGCTGCCGGCTTGCAGAGTCTGCGGAAAGCCAAGTACATCACTGGTCGCAAACGGGCTGGTGCTGGGATCGTTCTGGAAATAATATTTTCCGGAGATGTGGTCTTTGGTGCTAAACAGATAGTCGAGGTTGAAATTAATCTGGTCCGCTTTGAAGGTACTCGGTGGTGCGGTCTCGACCGCGTTGCCACCTAAAAGTGCCAACAAATTTGGATCGGTGACGGATTGTGATGGGATTACGAACTGGCCGCCGGGGGTTTTTGCTTGGAGGATCGTTAGCGCGGCGTTATCGATGCTTCCGACGGGGACGCCAGCCAAGGCTGCCAGGGTTGCGGCACTGCGATCATTGGTGAGACCGGCAGGAACGTTTATGAAATTCGTCGAACCGTTGGTGGCGTCGGTAACTCTTTGTCCTTGGTAAGAACCAAAAAAGAACAGCTTATCGTGAAGGATGGGGCCGCCGAAGGTGGCGCCAAAAGTGTTGCGATGGAGTGGCGGCTCCGGAATTCCTGCGGCGTTGAGGAAGAACTGGTTGGCATTCCATCCGGAGGTCTGGTGGTATTCATACGCTTGGCCGTGAAATTGGTTGGTCCCGGACCTGGTAGCCACGGCGATGTGCGCGCCGCTATTGGCCCCTTGAGAGGCGTCGTACATAGAAGTGTTCACGTGAATTTCTTCGATGGTCTCCGGCGGAGGAGACGGCAGGCCCTGACCAATGGCGTCAAAAATGGAAGTATTGGTTTGGACCACACCGCCAGCCTTGAACTGCTCGTTGGTGTTCAGCACGAAGCGGCTCTCCCCGATGGCACTGGAAGATAAACCGTTGAATAGATTGTTTGCTTCCACGGAATTAAAGCTAAAGCTGTTGCTGGTATCGCGCTGGCCGTTGGCAAAGATATTTTGATTGCCCAGACCGGCGTTAACGCCGGAACCGCCCAGGGGATCAGCATTTACACCCGGCGCCAGAGTGGCGAGTTGTGTGAAGGAGCCGGTACCCAGAGGGATGCTTTGAATCAGTTCGCTATCGAGGGTATAGCCGTTGGTGATGTCCGTCTCGTCCAGGAGCGGGGTGCCGTTCACGGTGATGGTCGATGACACTTTGCCCGGCTGCAGCGCGCCGTTTACCGTCGCGGTGCGATTGCCCTGCACAATCACTTGCGAGTGAAGCTCGGTTTCGAATCCATCACGCGAAAAACTGACTTCGTAAGTACCTATCGCCAGATCGGCCACTTGGTAGGAGCCGTCGTTCTTGGTGAACACCGTGCGCTCGTCATTGGTCGCGATATTACGCACGTTAACGGCCGCTCCGGCTACCGCGCCGCCGGAGCTATCGGCGACGGTGCCGTTGATCGAACCAAGAGATTGTTGCGGGTAAGAAGGTACAAGCACCAAGAGAAACGCACAGAGAAAGACCGCTAGCGGACGCACCGGCTTCGACATTTCCCACACCCCTTTTTTCCCGAAAAGTTATCGGGCTTTATAACACAAGTTGCAAAACTCGAATGTCACGTGAATGTCAAAATTGAAGGGCGGGTTGTGGATATCGAGGACACTCAACCGCCAAGAAATTTTATAAGGCAGCCGTGTAAATAGAAATGCATGGAAAAGTTACGATTCTGTGAATAACGGCGGAGATCAGTTAGAAATCATTTCTAGCGCATCGAAAAATTCATTTTTGATGACGCGGCCAATTTAGGCATGCGCCGTTGGCAAAGCACACGAGATATCGGATTCGGAAATCTCACTCTAAAGGGAGGCCTCAATTTGCAAATCCTGGATCATGTTTTCCAGCTGGGCGTTGGCTTTATCGCGTTGAGCTTCGGTGGCTTGGATATTTTTCCGCAACGACTCCAACTGGGTTTCCTGTTCATCCAATTGTCTGGTGTACCGTTGCACTAGCGCCTTTTCCTCCGCGGTTCCTTTAAGCGCTTTCATGTTTTCACGCAGGCGGCCCTGATCTTCCACGATGCGATCGATGTCCTTCTGCCGGGTTTCCATGTCTTCTTCCAATCTGGCTACCTCGGCCTTCTGCGCTGTAATTTTGGCAAGAGCTTTTTCCATTTCGGGGGTGATGGTGCCTTGTTTTACAAAAACGCTAATCTGATTTTCGTCCAGACTCGCCAGCTGATAGGAAGTGGCCAAAGTTCTGAACTCTTCGACTGGCATAGAGGCGGTGCCCTGGGGTGGGACCTCGAGCCGGAACCGGTATACGCCCGGCGCTTTTTCGTCGGGTTCCTTGGCACCTTTCGGGAGTCGCCATTCCGGGCGAGCTGGATGTTCGATTACCAATGTTTCCGCGGTCTCGCCCTGATTGCGAGCCGTATACAGGGTACGCTCGCGCAATTCGCTGGTGTGCGTGAGTACGCCGTGTGAAATCTTCACATGCGAGACGTGCTGCGGTTGGCCATTTCTCACCGCTTCGACCAGCAGCCCCAAGTCTGTCGCGTAGGAAATGAGCCTGCGTTCACCGGGCTTGATAGGATCAGTGAGTCCTTCGCCGGCAAATACTTCTTTATCCAGGACACTGAAACTCCCGCCATCCAGAGTGAGCGCGCTGGTATTTTTCAACCATAGACCACGCAAAGGCCGGCCGGAGCCGGACGTGCCGCTCCACAGCGATATTTTCTCGGCCTCAATGTCGGTCTGCACAATGGGCACGAGACCGGATTGATTTTTTTTCAGTGTGACGCGATCTTTCAATTTGTATTCGAACAAGTCCCCCAAATCCTGTCCGCTGGCGGCGGCTTGGCCTGATGCGCGAGCTTCTTCAAGACTGGCGACCGGGGGAGGGGCTACTCCACGACCTGCCCCGAAAGATGCCCCGCCTGCGCTCCCTGCCAGAAAACCCGATGAAATGTGCGGTCGATTAGCTACGCCACTTAACCTATTTGCGATAGATGATGACGTCGACGTATTCAAGACCGGGGAGTCTGCGGCAACTTCCACGGTCTCAGTGCTCGTCCCGAGTTGTAATTGCGTATTTATATGATTTTCGCCAGGCGTCACGTTAAGTCCAGCGATTACAGTTTTACGGAATCCTAGATGTTCCATTTCGACGCGATACGTTCCTGGAGGTACTCCCGAGAACGCGTATTGCCCGTCGCTCTCCGTATTTGTCGTAGCGACCACGGCGTTGTTTTCATCCATCAAACGTACGTCGGCTCCGGGGATCCCGGCTCCCATCGGATCCGTCACCATTCCGTTCAGACGGCCATTTCCGCCCGTGAGCATGGCTGCATGCGTCTGGGGAGAAAGTTGCACGCTTTCTGGAAGCGCTACGACCGGGCGTCTTCCGTAAAAAGGTTCGGAAAGCTGCTGGATAAAAGAGTGCGGCGCTCCCGCGACCAAAGAAAGTTCCACGCCATCCCAGTCTTCGCCCACGGTGTTATCCACAATCGCCCAGCCTTGCAGTAAGGGCTTTTTGTCCGCTTTCGACGACAAGACGATGCGGTAAGTGGTCTTCCAGATCGGCACTTCACTGATGTAGCTTACGTATAGGGAGCGCTCGCCAGTTCCTGTTGTTGATATTTCCATGCGGCGCACGTCCTGGTCGCGCGACGAAGCCAAGAGACCCAGATATCGGCCCACTTCAACCTGTAAATCTTTTTCTGCGATTTTCACGCTTGTCGCCGAATTGAGATCCACGCTGCGAACCTCGCCGCCATCGGTTATCAGGGAAATTTCATCCGTTTCGACCGTCCAGCCGGTGCCAGTGCCGGTGCGGGTTTTGCGCTCGACGCTTAAAAGCCTTCCGGCCAACGCCGGCCCGTTGCCGCTACGAACTTCCAATCGCGCTCCGCGCAACGAGCCAAGAAACTCCGCGATGGTGGGGCGTTCGCCGAGCGACAACCGCAGGGTCGCTAACCTCCGCGCCAGCGGGGCTTCGGAGTTGTATTCCACCCCGGTGATGCGGCCTCCGGAAAGATCGAGAACGGTCAGCGACTTCAACACGTCATTTAATTGCGCGCTGGTAAAGTCAATGTGCACGCTCTCGCTGCCGCGCACATGTCCAAGATGCTCAAAATAACCGACGCCGTTCTTGTAAAGCACAACCCGCCGGATCGGGAGTTTCACCGCGGAACGATTCGCCTCTGTCCGCGATTCGGCCGCTGCTTCAGATTTTTTTGCGTTTGCGGCGCTGGGTGTTTCCTGCGCGCGGATTGAAAAGGAAAAGAGGAGATGAAGATACAGTAATGGCAGAAGCTGCTTCATGAAGACCCCCGCCGAAAAGCAATAGCACATTTTATAAGCAAGCCATTTGCCTATTTCTAAATGATTTGCCTAATCGTTAAAATTACTTTGAGATTAAATAAGAAGCGGCAGGCTGTTATAACGCGGAGACCATGCGGGCGATGGCGTCGTCAAACGTGGATTGGCCGTCGAGATACGGTTGCCAGAATTGCGTAAGGAGTTTGAAGTAGCCGTCCCAGCCGCGCGCGTAGATGCCTTCGCGAATCGCGTAGGGAGTGTAGCTCGTCGTGGATACCCTGCCGGAGGCGCTGTCGGTGGTTGTGGTAGAGATGACTGGGCGGATGACTTCGCCGGTGGTGTAGAAAATTAGCGCGTGCCACAGGTCGCGCGGGATGCCTTTTTCGCGCTGGCGGCATTCGCGGATGATGGCTTGCTGCACCGGTTCGGCGATGCCGTGCGAGGCTTCATGGAAAAGCACTTCCAAAGCTTCGACGTCTTGATTTCGCGGGTCAACGCTGGAAATGGTAACACGCAGGGGATCGAGCGTAGTGTAAGCGCCCTGTCGATTGGCGTAGGCGCAAACGTCCACGCGGATTTTATCCTTGGGCCACTTCGTTTGATAAATATCGGCGAGCCGCTGTGAGAGGCCCAGCCCCTGTTCGCGCACAAGAGGCGCGACGCGCATCACCCAGCGGCGGTTGGCCAGATCGTGGCTCGGCCATTGATGCGCGCGATAGATCGGCGCGGCTTCCTCCAACACGTGGGTTAGATTTGCGGGCAGACCTGCATTGCAGGTTTCCTTTTTTCTTCCAGACAATTCATCGCAGCCATCGAAATCACCGAGCTGATTTTTTATCAGGATCAGCTCGGTGGTGAACAGCAAATCCTTGTCGACATAGTTGGCCGCGTAATAGCTCAAGGCTTCGTTCCAGGCGCGTTGCTCCGCTGGCGTCAGAGCGGATTTCGCGCTGGGAGAAGATTTCAGCGTGGGCCGGTTTTTCCCGAGCGCCTTATCATTGTCGGCACCCGCCGGCGAGCCCGGCGAAGGGCCGAATTTTGCTTCCTGATAAAGGGTGTGATGAAGATTGACCCAAAAGCCGCTATGAAATTCAAAAACAGGCAGCGGGCCGTAGACCGAGCCTTCATTAGTTTGGGCCGCGGCGCGCGGAACCCACAGCGCGGTGCTCGCGAATAGCAAGAACAATGTAGCGATAAATGACCGGGCCATGCGATTTGGAAATAGTAGCGTTAAGTCTGCGCGCGCACAAATGCGGTGAACGCGGGTGCGATTTCTTTGGCAACACTCGTTACAAATTGTGGGATTGGCGATACTCGCGGACTACCGCGGCAACGTCGCGTTGCTGGCCGTCGACAAGGTAGTTGAGGTGACGCATATCTGCTCCGCTGATTTTGCCGCCTAACTCCGCCAATGCGACGCGCAGTTGCGGAAATTTTTCAAGCGTGGCTCGACGGACGATCGGCACCGCGTCATATGGCGGAAAGTAATGGCGGTCATCTTCCAGGATCACCAGATGCAGCGAATCGATGACGCCGTCGGTGGAGTTACCGGCCACGATGTCCACTTTGTGATCTTGCAACGCTCGGTAAATCAGGCCGAGATCCATCACGCTGGGTTGCTGGGCAAAATGCAAGCCGTAGCGCTCGCTCCATCCCTTAAAACCATCTGACCGCTCCAGAAATTCAAAACCAACTCCGATGCGCCACTTAGGGGCGACGGCAACGAGGTCCGACATGCGCTGCAGTTGAAGCTGCCGCGCGTCTTCGCCACGCATGACCATCGCAAAGGTGTTTTCGAAGCCCAGCGGCTCGGTCACTTCAAAATTAAATCGCTCGCCGTAAAGCTGCTTCACGCGCTGGTATACGGCGGAAGAGTCGCCGGTCGGGCTTTCGTTAAGAACAGCATTCAGTGCTGTACCGGTGTACTCAACGTAAAGATCGACCTGCCCCGATTGCATGGCTTTGTGCACCAGCAAAGTGCCACCGAGATTTGTTTTGCGCTCCACGTGAATGCCGGAGCGGGCTTCGATGTGCTGCGCGAGCAGCTCGGCGAGGACAACCTGTTCCGTGAAAAATTTGGAGCCGATTACGATTTGAGATTTTGGCGCGTGACAAGAAGTGAGGAACGCTAACGTTACAACAAGGATTAAGGAAAAGAGCCGGCGCATTAGCGCACTAATTTCTCATGCGCAGTACTAAAGGGGAAGGACGAAGTATTCTGATAGATCGGTAGGCGATGCGGGTAAAGATTATTGGACACGCAGGCGCCGCTCAACTAACGCGAGCAACACATCGGCGAGGATCGCTAACAGAGCCGCAGGAATTGCGCCTGCGAGGATGACTGCATCGCTGACCATCGCCACCCCTCGAAAGATAAACGTACCCAAACCGCCCGCGCCGATGGCAGCAGCGATGGTAGCGACACCAATGGTAATTACCGTAGCGGTGCGGATGCCGGCCAAAATAATTCCCAAAGCGAGCGGCAAGCGCACGCGAGTGAGAATTTGCGCGTTGGTCATGCCCATAGCTTCGGCGGCTTCCAACACCGCCGGATCGATGCCGGTGAGTCCTACGTAAGTATTGCGAAGAATGGGCAGCAACGCGTAGAGTACCAGCGCGACAATGGCCGTGCGCGGCCCGATGCCGCCAATAAATGGAATGGGAATCAAAAATCCAAACAGCGCCAGGCTGGGAATGGTCTGAAAAACGCTCGCCAGGCCGAGAGCAAAAGTCCGTAGCGCGGGACGCTGCACGATAACCATGCCCAGCGGCACAGCAATCACGATCGCAATCGACATGGCGATCAATACGAGTGCGATGTGATCGAGCATGGCGCTCCAAATTTCCGCGCGGTGCGTAACCATGAACGTCCAGGGCGTCATGCCATCTCCCCCGGAACCGTGTGAAGCGAAGCGCTGAACGCTTTCACTTCCGGATGATCGATGCGCAAAAATTCCTGAGGTTTGGCACTGGCTACAATCCGGCCGTTTTGCAGCAGCACAATACGCGACGCCAGCAGAAGAGCTTCACGCAGATCGTGAGTGACGAAGACAATGGTTTTGCCCAATCGCTGGGCCAGCGCGGAAAATTCGCGCTGCAACTCGGAGCGCGTGACCGGATCGAGTGCGCCAAAGGGTTCGTCCATCAGCAGGATGGATGGATCCGCACCAAGGGCGCGAGCAACGCCGACGCGTTGACGCTGCCCGCCGGAGAGTTGCGCAGGGCGCCGCCCTGCAAACTCTTTCGGATCGAGTCCTACGATTCTTAACAATTCATTGGTGCGCTCGGCAATTCGCGCCGCATCCCATTTTTCCAACTTGGGAACCAACCCAACATTTTCCGCCACCGTGAAATGCGGGAACAAGCCGGCCTCTTGAATGACATATCCGATGTGGCGGCGCAATCGAATAGCATCCCAATCGACGGTGGACTTTCCTTCTACCACGACCGCGCCGGACGAAGGCACCAGCATGCGATTGATGAGCCGGAGCAGGGTAGTTTTCCCGCTACCGCTGCGGCCCAGTAAGACCAATGTTTCCCGGGAGTTAACGCGCAAAGAAAGCTCCGAGATAAGCGGCGTGGTCCTACCCTTAACGCTGTATGTCACGCTCTGGAACTCGATGATAGGGTCAGCGGTTGCTGAAGAGATGGGGGCCTCGTTTCCGGGGGTCCTAGGGGTCCTATTGACCGGCCGCATCGGGGGCCTATCATAGAGCATCTAACTCCCCGCACCGCAACGGAATCTGAAACACTTTAGGACGTCAGAGCTTGTCCAATGACTAGTTCAATCAAAAACCGGGGTAACGAATCATGGGCACCATAACCAGCGCAGCCCGGCTGCGCCATGACCTGTCGGCGCGATTAGATGACGCTCGCGCGCGCACCGATGAACTGTTTGCGATAGTGCGAAACGAATCCATGTATGACCGGCCTATCTCAGAGCGGCACCGTATTATTTTTTACGTCGGACATCTGGAAGCCTTTGACTGGAATCTTCTCGCCGAAAGAGCGTTCGGCTTAAGGCCGTTCCAGCGTACCTTTGATCAATTGTTTTCTTTTGGCATCGATCCGGTCGGCGGCGGATTGCCTACCGATACTCCTTCGGACTGGCCGCAGCGTGATGAAATTACCTCCTACGTGCATGCCGTACGCGACAAGTTGGACGAAGCGATAAACGAGGCCCTAAGCAAGCCAGACAAAGGCCACCCGCAATTGAGAACGATGCTCGAAGTAACCGTCGAGCACCGCTTGATGCATGCCGAAACCCTCGGGTATATGCTGCATCGCTTGCCCAGCGAGAAAAAAATTGGCGAACAGATTTCAAGAAAAGCCGCAAAGCCGCGCGTCAAGGCGGACCTGACTGAAATTCCCGCGGGCTACGCTACCTTAGGCCTGGTGAAAGAAAACGGCGACGAATTCGGATGGGACAACGAAATGGAAGCGCACGAAGTGGACGTTCCGGCGTTTTCCATCGAGAAGTGCAACGTAACCAATGGCGATTATTTGCGATTCATCCAGGCCGGCGGCTACAAGAATCGCGCGCTTTGGGACGACGAATCCTGGAATTGGAAAACCGCGAACAATGTGGAGCATCCCGCGTTCTGGCGGCGCGATGGAAATTTGTGGCTATACCGCGGAATGTTTGGCGAAGTGCGATTACCGCGTGACTGGCCGGTTTACTTGAGCCACGCCGAGGCTACTGCGTACGCGACTTGGCTGGGAAGAAAGTTGCCGACTGAGGCGCAGTTTCATCGTGCGGCATACGGAAGTCCCAAAACTTCCGGAACGGAACGATTCTATCCATGGGGCAATGAAGCGCCGACCGAGCGCCACGGTAATTTTGATTTTCATTCCTGGGAATCATCACCGGTGGGCTCGCATCCGGCGGGAGCCAGTGCTTTTGATGTGCAGGACCTGGTCGGCAACGGTTGGGAATGGACGCGCACGGAATTCGCACCGTTCCCGGGATTCAAGGCCATGTCTTTCTACCCTGGATACTCGGCGAATTTTTTTGACGGCAAGCATTACGTGATGAAGGGCGGCTCACCGCGCACCGCTGCGTGCATGTTGCGGCCGTCATTTCGCAACTGGTTTCAGCGCCACTATCCGTACGTATACGCAACATTCCGTTGCGTGGAAGACTAAACCACAAGGAACGCGTCCTTCTATGTCGACTCAAACGGTAGCAACTCGACACGTATCGGAATTTGCCGCGGAAGTTCGCGCGGGGTTAACCAAGGGCCGACAGCGAGAGCTACCGTCGAAGTATTTGTATGACGAGGTCGGCTCGGCGCTGTTTGAAGCCATTTGCGTGCTGCCTGAATATGGCCTGACGCGCGCGGATGCGCGGCTGCTGCAAAATCATGCGCGCGAAATCGTGAATCGATTGCCTTCGCCGCTGCAAGTGGCGGAGCTGGGCAGCGGCACCGGAAAGAAAACTCGCTGGATACTGGAAGCATTGTCGCAGCGGCAAAAAACCTACTACTACCCCATTGAAATTTCACCGTCGGCGTTGGCTGCGTGTGAAAAGGAGATGGGGCAGATCGATCTTGTAAGTGTGGTGGGCTACGAACGACCTTACCTGGAGGGGCTTCGCGCGGTAGCGGACCGCCGTAAAGAAGGGGATCACCTGTTGGTTCTCTTTTTGGGCAGCACCATCGGGAATTTTGACCGCGATGCCGGGCGCAATTTTTTGCGTGAACTGCGCGAGACTTTACTTCCGGGTGATGCGTTGCTGCTGGGCACTGATCTGGAAAAAGATATCCAAACACAGATTCTGGCGTATGACGATCCGGCGGGAGTGACGGCGGCGTTCAATCTAAATATTCTGGGGCGCATCAATCGAGAGCTGGGCGCGAATTTTGACCTTAAATTTTTCCGCCATGAAGCGCGCTGGAACACCGCCGAACGGCGCATCGAGATGCATCTCTGTTCCTTGCGCAGGCAGACCGTGGACATACCCGCAGCAGGTTTGCGGTTGATGCTGAATCAAGGGGAAACCATCTGGACGGAGAGCTCGCACAAATACAAAGCGGAAGAAGTGTTGGAGATGGCCGCCGATACTGGGTTCCGCTGCGAAGGCCAGTGGATCGACGCGGAATGGCCGTTCGCGCAGAATTTGCTTGTCGCGATCTAATGTGCGGGAAATAAAAAAAGGCACGCGAAGAGCGTGCCCTTGAAACTTTTAGGTAGTCCCTGAGTCCGATTATTTTGCGGCGAAGAAATCCGAGTTAACGGGAGTATAGCTCTGCCACTTCTCCGGCAGGTCCTCGAGAGCAAAAATGGCGGTTACCGGGCAAACCGGGACGCAAGCGCCGCAGTCGATGCATTCCACCGGGTTGATATAAAGTTGCGGG
>DATMOS010000077.1:0-8315 GCA_035568155.1 Verrucomicrobiia bacterium
AGGGCGTCAAGGAAATGCTAGTCGTCCCGATTTCTTTCGTAACCGAACACATCGAAACGCTGCACGAAATCAACATTGAGGCGCGCGAAGATGCCAAGAAGTTTGGCATCGAAGTCTTCCGGATGATGCCCGCCGTCGGCGATTCGCCTCTTTTTATCGCCGCTTTGAAGGACGTCGTGCTTCGAGCCGTTGGCCTCGCGGTAGATCCACAATCCTTGCAGGTTTCTTCGACGGCTTCGTGATGGAGCCGTGCTGGATGTGCGTAGCCAAAGCCAGTCTGGGGCCAGCCACCCAGAACCGCTTGGCAGGGCTAAATCTTGACGAACAGAAAGCGGGAAATCGGTCATTGCGCTATAATCCCGCGCTGGGACAACGGCTATGAAAGCTACCTACCACGCGGGCCTGCATCGCTTCGCCGTCTTTACTGTGTGTTGGACAGTGCTGCTCTTGATTGCTGGGGCGCTGGTTACTTCTAACGATGCAGCGCTTTCCGTCCCGGATTGGCCGAAATCGTTTGGCACGTGGACCCCGCCGATGGTCGGCGGCGTTTTTTACGAACACTCGCACCGCGTCATTGCAGGCGCGTTGGGAGTATGGACGCTTATCCTCGCCATTTTAATTTGGATTAAAGAGGAGCGCCGCTGGCTGCGCTGGTTCGCCGTGATCGCCGTGGGTGGCATCGTCGCGCAAGCCATTCTCGGCGGCCAGGTGGTGATCCAACTGCTTCATTACTGGCTGCCCGTATTACATGCATGCTTCGCGCAAATCATGTTCGGAGCGATTTTAAGCATGGCCGTTTTCACCAGCAACTGGTGGATCTCGGACCGTCCGCAACTCGAAGATCACGGATCGCCCTCTATACATTCGCTGGCGGTACTCAACGCTGCGGTGATCTTTCTACAGGTATTTCTAGGAGCTGGGTTCCGCCACAAGGAAATCCCCATTTGGCCGCATGCCGCCGGCTCACTGGCTGTGCTTACGACGGTGATCTGGACGGCTGTGGTGCTGCGCAAGCGCTTTGAGAATTCCCGCGAGCTCACCAAAGTGCGAATTCTGCTTCACTCTTTCTTTGGCTTACAGTTTCTGCTCGGCATCGGCGCGTACTGGTCCCGGATTGCAACCGCGGACGCACCGCAGCCCATGCGCGTGATGATCGTGCTGACAGTGACACACACTGTGGTCGGAGCACTCTTGTTTGCTGTGTCTATTTTGACGATTCTTTTGTGCTATCGCCTGGTCCCCCGCGCCGGTGAACTCGCGGTATCGTCGCAAGGGCGGGTGACGGTCTGATGAGCACGATTCGCACCACGGAAATCACGCTGGCTTCACGCGCCAACGCCTACGTCGCGCTGACCAAGCCAGATGTTTCTTTCCTCGTTTTGATGACCACGGCTGCTGGTTATTACATGGGCGCCCGCGGGGCGGTAGATTGGCTGCACTTGATTCAAACCGTTTTCGCCACGCTCCTGATTGCCGCAGGCACGGCAACTTTGAACCATTACATCGAACGCGACTCAGATCGCTTTATGCGCCGCACCGCGTCGCGCCCGCTTCCAAGCGGACAATTGCAGCCGCGCGAAGCCTTGTGGTTTGGCCTGATTCTTTGCGTCGCGGGCGCTCTGGACCTTTACTTCACGGCTGGGTTTCTTGCTTCCGCGCTTGGAGTTCTCACGTCTGTGAGCTATCTGCTCGCCTACACTCCGCTCAAGAAACGTACCGTTTGGGCCACTGCTGTCGGTGCGTTCCCCGGAGCGATCCCTCCTATGATTGGTTGGGTGGCCGCTACGGGCACACTAGATCGCGGCGCTTGGCTGCTCTTCGCCATTCTGTTTTTGTGGCAGTTTCCGCATTTTTACGCCATCGCCTGGATGTACCGGGAAGATTACGCCCGCGCGGGAATTTTGATGCTGCCCGTGGTGGACCGCGAAGGAACGCGCACGTTTCGACAGATCATTCTTACTGCTATTGCGCTGGTCGGAGTCAGTCTATTGCCGGCCGTGATGGGGTTGGCTGGTGTGCGTTATTTTTTCGGCGCGCTGGTCGTGAGCACGGCGCTCGTGCAAGTCTGTTTGTGGGCCGCCAGCTCGAGGACCAACGTACGTGCTAAGTGGCTCATGCATGCCACAGTACTGCATATTCCACTGCTTCTCGGTTTGATGATCTACGACAAAATTCCGCGCTGATCCGTTTCTGCCGGGAAGGACATTCGTAAACCTATGTTTTCACAGGCCGCGCTCAACGCCTCTCTAAATGGCACCAGCGCCGTTCTTCTTGCGTGCGGTTACGCCGCCATCCGAAACGGCAAAATGAAAGTGCACAAGGCTTTCATGATTGCCGCTTTTGCAGTGTCCACTGTGTTCCTGATTTCCTACGTTGTCTACCACATCCGCGTGGGCCATGTTGTGTTCCAGGGCCAGGGGTGGATTCGCCCGGTCTACTTCGCGCTGCTGATCTCGCACACGGTGTTGGCCATCGTCATCGTGCCCTTGATTTTGATCACGCTGCGCCGCGCATGGCTCGAAAAATTTGATAAGCACCGCGCGATTGCGCGTTGGACGCTTCCGTTGTGGTTCTATGTTTCTGTCACCGGCGTGATTGTGTACATCCTTCTGTACCAAGTGTATGTGCCGAGCGGGGTTTAGCGGCAGACACCCAGTCAAACGCCTCTGATCGCCTGATACAAGAGCGAAAGCCTGCAAAGTACTTAAATGTCCGCAAGGATTGGCTTGTTAGTTTTGCGGGGGGATGTTGGAGGACTTTCCTGGCTTCACGAGCGACCCGGTCTGCGAAGAGCGCACGGCCTGCCGCGTCCCTGCCTTGGGAAACACTACATGCCAGAAATCACTCCGGGGTGTGGCGAAACCAACGCCAATAAATCGCCGGTCCTGCTTTTCGCGGACGGATGTAACAAAGCACTCGACGGATTCGGAGGTCATCTCGTTGAATAGGCGAACCGTTTGGCCCGGCAAGAGGGGAGCGTCCATCACTATGAGCGCGCCGTGTGCGCTCACAAACTGCGTAAACGCCTTTAAATCAATGGCTTCGCCTTCCGGCATCTGGCAGCGCACTTTTAGGGGAATTTGAAGCGTCATCCGTACGGTGCGACGCCTTTCAGGATACCTCGACCGATGCATTCACCCGCCTTGGGGGGACCACTAACGGTCAGAGAATGCCATGATTGAGCAAGAATAACAAGGGTTTACGAGCGCCTGAGCCGCCCAAGCGCAAGAAATGTGGAAGCAGGGAACTAGCTCGGCCGAAGCGAGGAGATGACAGCTTCGGTGAATTCTTCCGTGCCGGCCTTGCCGCCCACGTCCTGAGTGATGTGCTTGCCTTCGCGATGCACTCTTTCGAGGGCGCTCTCGACCCGCCGAGCCGCGGACCTTTCGCCAAGATGGTCCAGCATCATGATGCTGCTCAGAAGCAAGGCCGTTGGATTGGCCAGGCCTTTTCCGGCGATGTCCGGCGCGGTTCCATGGACGGCCTCGAACATGGCCGCTTCATTTCCAACGTTTGCGCTGCCCACCACGCCGAGTCCACCTACGAGGCCCGCGGCGAGGTCGCTCATCACGTCGCCATAGAGATTCGGCAGCAGCAACATGTCGAATTGCTGCGGATTCAGAACCATTTGCATGCAGGCGTTATCCACGATCATCTCTTTGTACTCGATGTCGGGATATTGCGGTGCGACGTTGCGGATGGACTTCAGGAAAAGTCCGTCTGAGAGCTTCATAATATTAGCTTTATGGATCGCGTGGATTTTCTTTCGGCCTTCGCGTTTAGCGTACTTGAAGGCGAAATGCGCGATTTGCGTGGAAGCTTTCTCCGTAATGATTTTCAAACTCTCTACAACACCGGGAACCACTTCGTGTTCCAGCCCGGAATACAAATCTTCTGTATTTTCACGGATTAAGACGACATCCACGTTTTCAAACCGGGATTTCACTCCAGGAAGATTCTTGACTGGCCGGACGTTCGCATAAAGATCGAGAGTTTTCCGCAGCGCCACATTGATGCTGGGCGCTCCGCCGGCAACGGCTGTGCCCATCGGGCCTTTGAGCGCCACGCGGTTGCGCCGCACGGATTCGACAGCGCCCTCCGTGACGAATTGTCCTGTCGCCGAGGCCTTTTCAGAACGCGCTTCGACTTCTTCCCAATCGATTTGGACGCCTGCGGCTTCCAGAATGCGCCGCACAGCTGCCGCGACTTCGGGACCGATGCCTTCTCCGGGGATCAACGTGACTTTGTGTCTCATGGCTGCATCTTATTGTATGCGAGGCACCTAGGGTTGTCGAAACGCGCTCGATCGAGCAGTTTCCAGACAAGAAATTGCATGTTCAAGTGCCATGTGCAGTTGTGGAAAAGGTTTGATATACTTCAGTTGAGAGTTGCATCGCGGCTTACCTGCGATGCGGAGGCCAAAGGAACTTATGATTAGTCTGACTCCCACTGCCAGCACCAAGGTCAAGGAAATCATGGGCATGCAGAATCCTGTACCGGTGGCGTTGCGCGTTGCCGTCGTCGGCGGAGGCTGCTCCGGTTTCCAGTACCACATGGCTTTTGAAAACGCGACAAATGAAACCGATGAAGTGGTCGATTTCAACGGGCTCAAGGTCGCGGTCGATCAGATGAGCTCGATGTATCTGGAAGGCGTCGAGATCGATTACATCGAAACCATCGAGGGCGCTGGCTTCAAGTTCAATAATCCGAACGTTAAGAGCACCTGCGGTTGCGGCAGCTCCTTTAGCGTTTAGTTGGATCGAGTCAAATCGGCTACATTTATATCGTTCTATCATTCTGTCACAGAATGATAGAACGAATTGAGAAAGCCGAGGTTTTACAAGCTCATCTATCCCAAGTTCTAGGCCTTTGAACCTACTGTTCGAGGGCCTTTTTTATGCCTGCTAACGCAACTGAATGGGACGCACGTCACCGCGATTCCGCGCAGAACGCGCCTGCGGAACCCGCCAGCATTGTTTCGGAATGGCTGCCCTTGCTTCCGCGCGGGCGGGCGCTTGACCTAGCTTGCGGTACCGGGCGCCATACGCTCCTGCTCGCTGCCCATGACCTACCGGTGACGGCTATCGATTGGTCGGGAATAGCATTGGACATTCTAGAAAACCGTGCGCGAAAGGCAAAGCTGCGGGCTAGCCGGGAAGACGCCGCTCACTTGGCGGATTCACGAACCCGCGGTATCAGGCTGATCCATGCAAATCTTGAGGAGATTCGGCTTCCCGTTACTTCATTTTCCCTGATCCTTTGTCTTCAGTATTTGCTGCGCTCTCTTTTTCCACAAATGGTGCGTGCGCTATGCCCTGGTGGTGTGCTGCTCTTTGAAACCTTTACGTGCTCGCAGCTCAACTACGCAGGCGGGCCGCGCAACCCCGCGTTTCTACTTGAGCCCGGAGAGCTGCGCACGGCTTTTCCTGAGTTGGACGTTTTGTTTTATCGCGAACTGAACGCCGGGCAGGGAATCGCCAGTTTAGTTGCCCAGAAACCACTTTAAAATGAGTAGCGCGCATTGGCGATAAACCGGACACAACGCATTGCACCGGTGTTTGCAATCTTGGGTTCGCATCCGTATTCTAAAGTGTCGGCATGAAGATAGCGCTTGCGCAGTTCAATCCCACGGTAGGCGATTTTGCAGGAAATTCGGCTCGCATCCTGAACTTGGCGGAGAAAGCCAGGCAGCGAGGGGCCGACCTTGCCGTTTTTTCTGAACTTTGCTTGTGCGGCTACCTTCCGCAAGACCTCCTCGAACGGCCTGCCTTTATCGATCGCAATCATCAGGAATTGAAGGATCTCGCAGCCAAATTGCCTCTACCCGCCGTCGTCGGATATGCGGGGCGCGTGAAAAACGGCAAAGGAAAGTCCATTGCAAATAAGGCCGCGCTGATTTGCAGCGGACGCGTGGTGTTCGAGCAGAGCAAGATGCTCCTGCCGACGTACGATGTGTTCGACGAATCCCGTTATTTTCAACCGGCTGGGAAACAATTCGCTTACGGATTCGGCAAAGAGCAACTGGGCATCACGATCTGCGAAGACGTCTGGAATGACAAGAACTTCTGGGCCGAGTGCCGGTACGACCGCGACCCGGTAACTGAGCTGATTGGGCAGGGAATTACAGTGCTGCTCAATATCTCCGCCTCGCCTTACACCATCGACAAGCGCTCTCTGCGGCTGGAAATGCTGCAGTCGATCGCGGTGAATCAGCACCGTCCCATCGTCTACGTCAATCAGGTGGGCGGTGATGATAGCTTGATTTTTGACGGCGCAAGCATGGCCTTGACCGCGGAAGGAAAGGTCGCGGCCCAAGCTCTGGCGTTTGAAGAGGATTTGGTCCTCTTCGATACCGTAACGGGTGAGGGCGAGATTCACAAACAGCCGCACGAAGAAATTGCGTATGCCTATCGAGCGCTGATCACCGGGACACAAGATTATGTCCGCAAATGTGGCTTCAAGAAAGTTCTGGTTGGCCTAAGTGGGGGAATTGATTCCGCCGTAGTGGCGAGTATCGCTGTGGACGCTCTCGGCGCGTCCAATGTTTTGGGCGTGTCCATGCCGGGGCCGTACTCTTCGGAGGGCAGCAAGTCCGACGCAAAAGCCCTGGCGCATAATCTGGGAATCGAACTCATCACTCTGCCGATTGGCGAGGTATTTGACGCTTATCAGAAGGCTCTTGCGCCCGCGTTCGGTTCAAAGCCGGTTGACGTCACGGAAGAAAATATCCAGGCGCGCATCCGTGGAAACTATCTGATGGCGATTTCCAATAAATTTGGATCGATGGTTCTGAGCACTGGCAACAAATCCGAACTGGCTGTTGGTTATTGCACGTTATACGGCGACATGGCCGGAGGGCTTGCGGTGATTTCCGATGTGCCAAAGCTGATGGTGTACGAGCTGGCGCGATGGATCAACCGCGAAAGGGAATTAATCCCCCACTCGTCCATCGAAAAAGTCCCATCCGCGGAGTTGCGTCCTAATCAGAAGGACGAGGACAGCCTGCCACCGTATGACGTCCTGGACCGAATCCTGAAGGCTTATATCGAGGATCTGCACAGCCCCCAGGAGATCGCGGACCACTATGGCTTCGACCTTCAACTTGTGCGGGACATTGCCCTGCATGTCGACCGGACGGAGTACAAGCGCAAACAAGCCGCTCCAGGGCTGAAGATTACTTCGAGAGCTTTTGGTTTTGGCAGGCCTTTTCCGATTGCCCAGCGGTTTATTCCTTAGAGAATTGAGGTCCCACGTGAAGAAATCACTGCCCCTTACAGGAATTCTCGTCTTGAGCCTTGTTATACCGGCTGCGCGGGCACAACAGTCGCAAGCTACGGCCGCCGCTGCCCCTGCCTCCGGCGTACAGTCGCCCATGCAGAAGACCGTTGAAGCTTACCTTAGAAATCTCTATGCGTTCGGGGCTGACACCGTTGTCAAAATTGGCGCTCCAAAAGATATCGGGATCGAAGGACTTCTGGAAGTCGACGTAGCGGTCAAGCTTGGGGAGAATGAGCAAACCGGAAAAGTCTACGTGACAAAGGATGGGAAATATATGTTCCGAGGGGAGGTTTCAGATCTCTCCAAAGATCCCATGGTGGAGACCCGGGCCCAACTAGAGACGAAAGACAGCCCTTCGCTTGGGCCCGCCAATGCTCCCGTCACGCTGGTGGAGTTTTCGGACTTCGAGTGCCCTGTCTGCCGGGCCTTGCATGACGCCTTGCGTGGCATGCTTCCGAACTATCCCCAGCTTCGCGTGGTCTTCAAGGACTTTCCGCTCGAACAGATTCATCCCTGGGCGCGGACGGCAGCCCTGGCCGGCCGCTGCGCTTACCAGCAGAGCCCTGCTGCATTCTGGAAAATGTATGACCTCATCTATGACGGACAGGACCTGATCTCTCCGGAAAATGCCTGGGGTAAAATGTCGGACTTCGCCAGCCAGTCCGGACTCAACGCGGAAGTGTTCAAGGCTTGCATGGCCAGCCCGGAAGCTGGAGCTGCGGTTGATGCCAGCCGTGCTAACGGTATCTTGCTCGAAGTCGGCAGCACGCCGACGATGTTTGTAAACGGCCGGCGCATTGTCGGCGCGGATCCCCACACGCTCGAACAGTACATCAAGTACGAGTTGGATCACCTCAAAATACAAAAAGCTGCCAGCAAGAATTAGCTCCTGGGAGCGACGGGAAGGGAGAGAGGCGACCCTGGAAGTGCGGTTCCAGGAAGCGCGGGGTTGGAAGAAGTCAGACCGATTTCGTAGTTAACATAATATTACTTATCAGACGCTGTGTCAAGAGAAATCTTTCGTTACTTTGAGGTTT
>DATMOS010000078.1:0-22416 GCA_035568155.1 Verrucomicrobiia bacterium
TGACCAATGCGTTCAGCAAGAAGATTGAGAATCACGCTCACGCGATTGCGCTTCACTTCATGCACTATAATTTTTGCCGCGTTCACCAGACATTGCGCGTGACTCCCGCGATGGAAGCGGGAATTGCTGACCATGTCTGGACTCTTCCAGAACTCGTCGCACTACTCGATTTGTAGACCATGCTCTTTAGCATACAATCGCGCCTTCTCAGTCCCCAATAACCGCTCATAGAGGGAGAACATGGAAATATCCCGACAAGAAGCCATAGATTTACTGCACAAATGGTTTGAGGAACGCACGCCTGTAACCGCATTGCTGTTTGCAGCAGATTCTTCCATTAAAGTCGGCGTTACTGGTTTCGTTAACGGTTTATCTGACATGATTTTGGTCTCTGACGGTCCTCGTGACGAAGAAATGCCAAAGAATTTTATCCTTGTACCTGGTCTCTTTATGAAGTCGTACGAATACTCCGATCCCGGAACTCCTAGCGTGAGCGTTGAATACCTTAGCGGTGTAAGACTGTCTATTTTTGAGAATCATTCAAACTGACCCACTACCAAAATTTGGGTAGTGGTGTCATTTGGAAGTCGGGAATAGGTGCTTTGCCACAATTGAGACAAGGGGCAAGAAGTTGGCTAACGAGGTTGTAACGAGGGCTATCAAAACAGAATTGGCTAGGTGGTAGTCGGCAGCACATCGCAAAGCAGGCTGAAATTCTCGTTCGCGCCTTTGCCAGAGTTGGAATCGTGGCGCTAGTCGATGAGGCGACTGGTTATCAAGAAACTAGGAACCGTGAAGCTCTACAGGAAATCCTCAAACGGTTCATTTCCCAGGAGCTGTTGGAATGGGTAAGAACGTTCCCCCACGGAATTTTACAAGCAAATATTCCGGCTCAAGGGATAGAATTGGAATGACGGAAGAATGTCTCCTATCGTGGGAAGCATTGTTAATGATCTTGTCTATGCGCGGTTGGCGCCCGGAGTTTTAGAAGAGCTTAAGAAGCGCAACCCCGTTACAGGGAACGGTCAGCGGAAGAACAAACATTTTCAATATCTCACCGCCGATGTTGGACACCCGGAGCTAACGCGGCACTTATACGAATTGATCGGCATGGCGCGTGCTTTTTTAGTAGGACAATGGGACCGTTACTCCGAACTTGTTAATCGCACTTTCCCTAAAATGAACGCTACGCTATTGTTGCCGTTCAACTCTGAGGGTGCGTCGGCGTGAGCTCTTGGCGGCGTTCACTGCCCGATTGAGTGAGCATACAAGCTCTCGAAGCGCGGAAGGCAGAAGCCGCCCGCGGTGTGAGCCGGCACCGGCCGGGCTTGCTTGGGTAGCGAAACATTTGGCGGCGTTCGACGTTAACTACAGTAGACCCCTTTCACTACGGCCCCCTACAACCCAGGAGGGAATATGAGCTCAACCCACAACCCAGGGAGAGTCGCGGGACTTTGGTACTTGCTGCTTTGCATCGTTGGGCCGCTACGCCTTGTCTACATTCCCAGCAAACTGTTCGTACACGGAAACGCGGCCGCGACGGTCAACAACATTGCCGCGCACGAGTGGCTCTTCCGTTTCGGCATCGTGGGCGACTTGTTTGGCGCGGTCGTGCTGATTTTCCTGGTGATGGCCTTTTACCGGTTGTTCAAGGACGTCGACCAGTACCTGGCCATGCTGGTGGTGATTGTCGGCGGGGTGATGCCGGCGCTGCTGTACTTCGTCAATGTGGTGAGCGACTCAGCGGCGCTGATGATCGCGCGGGGCGGTGCCGATTTCTTGTCGGTGTTCGACAAATCTCAGCGGGACGCGCTGGTCATGCTGCTGCTGCGACTACACGACGCGCAAAACACTGCCGCGGAGATGCTGTGGGGGCTATGGCTAATCCCGTTGGCGATCCTGGTGTACAGGTCGCGTTTCCTGCCGCGCTTTCTGGGCGTCTGGCTGGTCATCAACGGAATCGCCTACGTGATCCTGTGCTTGACGGGCGAGTTGTTCCCGCAGTACTCCAACATGGCTTTTCTCATCTCCCAACCTGCGCTCTTTGGGGAGCTGGCGTTGATGCTGTGGCTGGTGATCAAGGGCTCCAAAGCGCAGCCGCAGAACGCGGCGGCCGTATCGCCGGCGGTTGCGTAGCGGCCCGAAAGTTGGCTGATCGTGATTTGGGGCATTAAGCGCGCCCAGCGAAGGCGGTTTTCCGGTGTGCGCATTTATACGTGCAGTCGAGAGGCAAGAATCAAAACGGCAATTCTGGTCAGCACCGTGTAGGCTGCTAATCCGAAAAACATGGAAATCCAGAGACCGACGTCACCTTTGCGCGAAAGGGATGGCCGCCACACCAAATACGCCAGTGCAACGGCCGCGAGACCGAAAGAAGTGGTCAACCAAGGCGAGCGGGCCGACGGGTCCCAAAGGTATAAAAGGTCGGTAACACCCGCGACCATGGCAAGCGCCAGCCCTGCGTGGTCCGGCATCTTCCAGGTGCGAATGAGCGCGGCAACGAACGGCAGTTCCCTCAGGAGCAAGGCGAGGACAGCGATCAGCCAGTAGGACCGACCGTAGCTTGAGCTAAGCGGTGGGCGTCCCCAGTCCCGCAGAACAAAATAGATAGCAAGGCAGACGGCGGCAACGAGGGTCAGGCGCAGAGCACTGAAGGCGGCACTGTTCGGGATAAATGCATTGGGATCTCCGGCAGCATCGAGGACGACTTGAGGAGACGCAGTACGAGAAATACCGCAGGTCGAAGGCGGTGGTTGCGTGACGATGGCGGGGCCGGACCCAGCGGGTGAGGTGAGAGTTTTTACGGTAATCAAAAGGAAACCGGCGAACCCTGAGATGAAAGCCACAGCGCCGGCGAAAAAAAGAATTACATACAGGCCTTGGTGTGGACTTGCTTGGCCGCCGCCCCACATTCCATTGGTGGCGCCCACCAACGACGGGTAGCCGACTACGAGGCCGGACACGACAAGGAGCAGCGCCTGCTGCCACGTGACAGACCGGCTGTTTATCCCTCGGATCAATGATTTCTCCGGATCCAACAGGCCCGCACTTTGCGATCGACTTTGCTTGGCTAATCTTACCAACGAGCGATCTGGTTGGTGACGATTCGCCCGTCGAATTTGCGCAAAGGCTATATAGTTCTATTTAAGTGTTAGAGACTCACGAGCGACGTGAAAACCAAACTTAGGAAGAAAATCCCAAGAGGGACAACAATTCTTTTCATCATGAAAATGCGCAATCGTGAAATCTGGATCCGGCGGCGTATTCCGTCAGTCGTGACGTAGAGCAATGATGGGGTCCACGCGCATGGCTCGCTGCGCCGGTGTCCAGGATGCAACCAACGCAACGGCAACCAACAATACTGGGGCTCCCAAAAAAATCAGGGTGTCATGGGTACTGACGCCAAATACCAGGCTGGCTAGAAAACGCCCCGCACCGAAGGCCCCCGCTAGTCCAAGTCCTACTCCTATGAGCGTCAGTTTCAGGGTCTGCCGCAGAATCATTCCTCGCACATTCACTACCTGCGCGCCCAGCGCCATGCGTAAGCCAATCTCCTGGGTGCGTTGACTGACCGTATAGCTCATCACGCCGTAGATACCGATGGCGGACAGCAGCAGCGCCAATGCCGCGAAGATGGCTACCAACACAGACGAAAAGCGGCGAGGCGAAACGGAATCGGCGATGAGGTTATCCATGGTCATAACATGGCTCACGGGCAAATTGGGATCGAAGCGATGCACAACTTCGGTGACGGCCGCCGCAAGGCTCAGCGGATCTGAGGTGGTGCGAACAATTAAATTCGGCGTCCATCCGCCGACAAAATAAGAGTCGTAGGTGGGCGCGTGGTCGAGGCCATACTGGGGCACATTTCCGGCGACACCGATGATGGTGTTCCAGCAAGGCTTGGGATCCAGCGAACATAGATTGATGCGTTTTCCCAGCGCGTCACCATGCGGCCAGAAGCGCCGCGCCATGGTTTCGTTGATCACGATATTTTTTTGCTTGAGATCGTCCTCGTTGAAATAGCGCCCGGCGCGCAACGGAATTCCCAGCGTAGAGAAATAGTCGAGGCTTACGGTACGAAACTCCGTGATAGGACGCCCGCCGCTTTCTAAAACCGGCTGGCCTTCGATCACGAATCGTGAGGCGTTGCGCAACTCGGTTCCCAGCGGCAACTGGGCGATGCCGCCCACCTGCTTGACTCCCGGCAGCGCGCGGACCTGCGCGGCGAGTTGCTCAAATAGCAGCGCCTGCTTACGCGCGTACGCCAACTGCTCGTCCTCTGAAAGCTTGTTGTACTGCGCGGCGGACAGCTCCGGCTGCTGGACCTCCATCGCCAACGCGTGGTCGGGACGGAAACCGGGATCGACTTCCAGCAAATGCTGGAAACTTCGCAACAGTAATCCCGCGCCAATCAGCGGTATCAGCGCCATGGCGATTTCCGAGATCACCAGGAAGTTGTGCGTACGATGGCGGCCCGAAGAGCTCGATCCTTTGGTGCCCTGCTTCAGAGTGCCGGTGAGATTGGATTTCAGCATGCGCAGAGCGGGAATAAATCCGCAGAAGAGGCCGGTGGTCAAACACAAAACCACAGTAAATCCCAGCACGCGGCCGTTTAAGTTCGCTTGACGCAGCACAGTAAGCTCAGCTGGAGCGAAGGCTAACAACATCTTTAGCCCCGCAACCGCGAAGAGCAGACCGAGCGCACCGCCGAACACGGAGAGCAGCGTGCTCTCCGTGAGCAGTTGGCCGATCAATCGCCACGGGCTGGCACCCAACGCCAATCGAACCGCCACCTCGCGTTCGCGCCCGGTGTTGCGCACCAGCAGCAAATTCACAATGTTCGCGCAAGCGATCAGAAGAACCAGCGCGACAGCACCCAGCAATACCTGCAACGTGGGGCGCAATCTGGCAGCCGACGGATCTTCCAGCGACTCGACCAAGACACCAAAATTCTTGTGCGAGGCGGGATAGGCGATGGTTTCTTGCTGGTGCAGCCTGCCCACTTCGTCGCGGGCCTGCGCCAAACTCACTCCGGATTTGAGCCGGGCGATGGCGTTGTATCCGTGATGAACATGCTCAGTGAGATCATCATTGGATTGGCCGAGAGGCATCCACAAATCAGCGGAACGCATGAGCGGTATGCCGGGCGGGAGAACGCCTACGACGGTGTAGCGCTGATTATCGAGCGAAATGCTGCGGCCTATGACACCGGGATCACCGCCGTAACGGGATTGCCACAAACGATGTCCCAGCATAACGATCGGGGCACTGCCGTGCCGGTCTTCTTCCGAGAGGAAGGCTCGTCCAACGGCGGGGCGAATCCCCAGCATCGGAAACAGCCCGGAGTCAGCGAACCCCGCCTGAACGCGTTGCGGTTCACCATCGCCCGAAAGATTAAACCCGTCGGCTAGGTCATAGTAAGTGCCCATCTCGGAGAAGCTTGCGTTTTGCCGCCGCCAATCCGCGTAATCCCCTGGAGACAATCCACCCTTGGGAACTTGCGGTGGATAGGTGTTCCAGATTGCAACAAGCCGCTCCGGCTGTGGATAAGGAAGCGAGCGCAGGAGCAGACTTTCGACCACGCTAAAGATCGCGGTGTTTGCGCCGATGCCCAGCGCCAATGTCAGGATGGCGACTGCGGTGAAACCGGGATTTTTTGCCAGTGCGCGGATGCCATAGCGGAGGTCTTGCAGCAGATTATCCATGCGGTAATTCCTCAATTGCAAAGGCTGGGCGGCAATTGTGTGGCGGCGATGTGCCTGACCCATGATTCTCAAACACGCATTTGTGCGATTTTATTCCAGGTTGGGTTCAATAATTCGGAAGTTTGAATTTCCAGCCTATTGCATCGGGGCGCGACTGTGGCATTATCAGCGCATGGGAAATAAAGACTCAGGAAGACGCGAAAAAAAGAAGCCGAAGAAGCAAACTCCGAAACCGACGGCTGCGCCGACTGCCAACGTGGTACGGCAAGCGCCGACCCGCCCGTAGCATCTCAAGCTATAAACTGACCCGTCGGAATTGGCGACCGCGTAGTCGCTATTCGTGTGTGTTGTTTGCGAGCAAAGAACCGCTTGGCCGTGTTCAGCGGATTTGCTTCGTTGTGCTTGCGCGTAGCTGGAGGAGCTGTTTGTGGTGATGCATTCCATGCACCACATGGAGCTTTCTCCACTGTGGCGCGGTCAACGGGCCCAGGATGGGGTGGTCGAGCACGTGGACGCGGCCACCAAAGCGCGCTTCACATCGCGCGATGATCGCGTCCATCTCGGCAATCTTGGCCCCGAATTCCTCGCGCACCTGCGCCGTAGGCAAGCCTTTGGGGACCGTCACCGCGGGCGCTTTGACACCGTCGGGCATGTGACCGAGTCCCACGACAACCAAGGTTTTTACGCGATCGCGCGCGGAGGGGCGTGAGCCCAGCGGCTTACCGGCGGCCATGACTCGCTCGAAGCCTTTAATGGTTCCGGTATAGGTGAGATACAGGTGCTCCAACAGCTCCGCGGCGCACCATTTGCCCGGGAGATGCCAGGTCCATTGCTCGCCGGACATGCCGTCCACGGCCGACTCCAGAGACCCTCTCAGCCTGTCCAGGCGGGGATCCATAACTCCTCTCGCTGACTCGCATGCTTCGCGATTCGGTTCAGGTCCCAGGCATACCGTAATCACTGTAGACCATTATTTGCCTTGGTAAAAATTGGGACCAGGACTGCTTTTTTACCCTGTGGAATCCTTTACACTGTTGTAACTAAAGGCGTTATGGATGGCGCGCGGGTTGCACCACTAAAGGGCGGTGGGGGAAGTGAACCGAGGATCCCTTTAGGGGATTGAGGGCTGGGCCGGTTCACATTCCCCCCTATTTTTTTCCCGCCGCTATATGAACCCAAAAAACTACGAAAACTGGCAGTACTAGCTTTCTAACATTTGTGGCACAGAAATGTTGGCGGCGACTTCATGGTCGCGGGTGACGTAATCGCTGAGGGTCAGCGCCAGCATTATGGCCAGCCAGAAAACCGCGCAGATGATCACGAGCTGGGTGCGACCGGGGCTGTAGCGCGCGTGCATGAAGAAAAGCACCACCAGGGTGGCTTTCAGCGTGGCGATAGCCAACGCGACGACAATATTGAATGCCCCCAGATTCACGTAGGCAGCAGCAACGGTGGCCGCGGTCAAAACCATTAGCGAAAGAAAAATGCCTACGTAAACTTTGGGCGGAACAATGTGGTCGGACACGCTCGGTCTCCTATGGCTCCTACTGGTGCCGGTCGATCAAATACAATAACGGGAACAGATAAATCCAGACGATATCCACGAAGTGCCAGTACAAGCCGATCATTTCCACCGGAGTGTTATAAGTGGGCGTGAAGCGGCCGATTATGGACTGACGGATGAGCCACACCAACATTCCGGCGCCCACGATCATGTGCAAGGCGTGCAATCCGGTCATACCGAAATAGAGAGAGAAATATAGCTGTGCGTGGGCGTTCAGGTCAGGATCTTTTGCGAAGGCCTTGCTGAGCTCTTCTTTTTCGGCCTCGATTTCCTTGGGATCGTCGTTGGCCGCGGGATGCTGTGCGCGATAATCGATTTGAAAGTGATGACCAGGGACCAGGTGGTGATCGAATTTCTGTTTGTACTCGATGACTTTTACGCCAAGAAACGCGGTGCCGAGGATCAGAGTGGCTACCAGAAACGCGGTGGTGGCTTTTCGTTTGCCGATGTGGGAAGCCCACACGGACATGGCCATGGTCAAGCTGCTTAGAATCAGGATGACGGTGTTCACGCCACCGAGCTTCAGGTCCAGAGTATTGCTGCCCACTCCAAAAGCTGTGCCGTAATAGTGGCGGTTGAGGGTATAGGTCATGAACAGACCGCCGAAGAATAAAACTTCGGTGGCCAGAAATACCCACATGCCCAGGGCAGCGGATTCCTTCTGCTGCTCAAGCGTTTCGAATTGTCCGTACAGTTCGCCGGTGCGATGCACGCGGTCTCCTTGTTATGAAACTCGGTTATAAAACTCGCCGGCGGTGCCGTTGGCACCGGCTCTCACAGAGCCTAAAGCGGTTAATCGTCTCCGTGAGCCGGAGCCGGCAATTTCCCGGCTACGATGTGATCCAGCTCCAGATCGGGGCGAGTCTCGAAATCGTACGGCTCCCAGGTGACTTCCGGGGTGACCAAGAAATTTTCAGTGGGCGGCGGAGAATCCGTTTTCCACTCGAGGCCAGTGGCAGGCCAGGGGTTCGGCCCCGCTACCGTTCCGTACTTCAAGGACCACACCAGGTAAATCATCGGCAGCAAATATCCCAACGCTAGGATCGATGCGCCCGCGGTGGACATTACGTTCAGCACCTGAAATTCGGGCGGGTAGGAATGATAGCGGCGCGGCATGCCGAGATAGCCGAGAAGAAATTGCGGGAAGAACGTCAGGTTGAAGCCGGTAAACAAAATGATCGCGGAAACGCGCGCCAGGTATTCAGGATATAGCCTTCCGCTGATCTTGGGCCACCAGAAATGGATGCCGCCCAGATAACCCATCACCGCGCCACCGACCATAATATAGTGGAAATGGGCTACCACGAAATAGGTGTCGTGGATGTGAATGTCCAGGCCCAGGCACGCGAGAAAAAGACCGGTGAGTCCACCGATCAGGAAAAGGCCGATGAAACCAAGGCCGTACAGCATGGGGGTATCCCAGGAAATAGATCCCTTGTATAGCGTGGAGGTCCAGTTAAAAACTTTCACGGCCGAGGGGATAGCGACGAGATAGCTGAGGAATGAGAAAGCCAGCGCGGCGTAGACGGATTCGCCGGTGAGGAACATGTGGTGGGCCCAGACGAAAAATCCGATTACCGCGATGGCGATACTGGAACCGGCGATGAAAGAGTATCCGAAGATCGGTTTGCGCGCGAAGGTGGGAATGATTTCGCTGATCACACCCATGGCCGGAAGAATCATGATGTATACGGCAGGGTGGGAATAGAACCAGAAGAGATGCTGGAAAAGAATGGGGTCGCCGCCCAGCGCGGGGTTAAAGAAGCCCAGATGAAACATGCGCTCGAGGCCGACGAGCAACAGGGTTATGGCGATGACCGGGGTGCCCAGAATAAAGATGATGCTGGTGGCGTATTGCGCCCAGACGAATAAAGGTAAGCGGAACCAGGTCATGCCCGGCGCGCGCATGGTGTGAACGGTTACGACGAAGTTGAGTCCCGTGAGGATGGAGGAAAAGCCGTTGATGAAGATGCCCAAGACGGCGGGAGTGACCGCGGAATTTGAATAGACGCTACTGAGCGGAGTGTAAAACGTCCATCCCGTGTCGAGGCCGCCGGTTGAGAAGGAATACAGAACGAAGCAGCCGCCCAGGATGTAGAGGTACCAGCTCAAAAGATTGATCTTGGGAAAGGCCAGATCTTTCGCGCCAATCATGAGCGGAAGGGCGAAATTTCCCAGCACCGCGGGAATCGAGGGGATCAGGAAAAAGAAAATCATGGCCACGCCGTGCATGGTGAAGAGCTTGTTATAGGTTTCCGGCGTGACCAGGAAGCCCCGCGGGGTCATCAGGTGGATCCGAATGATGGTGGCGAACATGCCGCCGACAAAAAAGAAAAATGTGACGGAAAGGAGATAGAGGAGAGCGATGCGTTTATGGTCGGTAGTCAGCAGCCATGAACGAATGCCGTAGGTGGAATTCAGGTAATGCTCTTGCGGCATTTTGTAGACCGCACCTACAGCTGCTCGCGTGCTAGTTGGCGTATGCATACTTATTTCTTCCCCGAAGGTGGTGCAGTGCCGACGCCGGTTGGAGGCGGAGGTTCATTCTGCAAAGATTTTATGTAGGCAGTCAGCGCGATGATCTGTTCTTCCGTCAACTGCCCTTGGAACGAGGGCATCAAGGGCTGATACCCGGCTACAATTTTTGCGTTGGGTTGCAGAATAGATTCGCGAATGTATGCGTCATCGGCCGTAACGGTTCTGCCGTCGGCCAGCAGCACCTTCCCGTCATAAAGACCGTTCAACGAAGGCGCGCGGCCCTTCCCATCACTCAAATGGCAGGTGATGCAGGCTCTTTCAGCGAATAGCTTTTCGCCTGCAACGAGCGGGTTGCCTTCTGCGCCTGCCGCACCGGAAAGCCAGGCAGCATAGTCGCCCTGTTCCATGACGGTGATCCAACCCGTCATTATCGCGTGATTGGTGCCGCAGTACTGCGAACAATACAAACGATAACGCCCGGCTTTTGTGGGACGGAACCACATGGTGTTGTAATGGCCGGGGACCACGTCCATTTTTACGCGGAACGCAGGGACGGAGAAATCGTGGATTACGTCCTCGCTAGCCATGATCAGCCTGACGTCGCGGTCAACCGGCAGATGTATCTCGTTAATTTCTTTCAAGCCATTAGGCTGCTGTACTTTCCACATCCATTGTTTGCCGACCAAATAAATGTCGAGTGTGTCGCCAGGAGAATGCCGGAAGTCGACATAGACAACTGCGCCCCACGCGAACATGGCCATAGACAGAACCAAGGGCACCACGATCCAGGCGGTCTCCAGACGCATGTCGCCATGAATGGGCACGCCAATTTCGGTCTGGTGTTTGCGCTCGTACTTGAAAAAGAAATAGATGACTGCGGCGGTTATCGCGACGGCAAAGAATAAACAGACGACCACGATGAACAACATCAGCAAGTCCACGGCGGGCGCGAAGTTGGAGGCTTGCTCCGGAATTAGTGGGAATTGCGCCTGCACTTAGTGAGCTCCTCGTTCGTTTAAAGTGCCGGCCGGCCGAGCGCGCTTCATGCCCGCTTGGGCCGCGTCACGCCGGCGAAAAATCAGAATGCCGCCGACGATACAAAGTACCGTGAGAATCCCGCCCAGCCGGATGATTTTCAAAATAGCGGCGCTGTAGGTGGCCGAGCTGGGATCGTACTGGTAGCAAAACAGCAGCACGCGATCGATAGGCGTGCCGATTTTTCCCGCTGAGGCGTCAACCAAACCCAAACGCATATCGCGGCCCGGATATTCAACGCCGTAAAAATAGCGCGAGATTCGTCCGCCGGGAGTAAGCAGCATGATGCCGCTGGCGTGGGCAAAAAGATTTGTTTTTGCGTCGAAGGAGTAGCGGAAATTGGCGGCATTGGTAGCGGCGTCAATGCTTTCTTTCGTGCCGGTCAAAAAGTGCCAGCCTGAGGCGGTTTCTGGCCGCCTAAAATGCGCCAGCGCGGAGTTCTTTTTTTGCGCTGCCATGTCAGGGGATTCGCGCGGGTCAAAGCTGACAAAGACGACTTCATAATCGCGACCCGGCGTAAAGGACAACATGCGTAGCGCGCCTACGACGCCCTGCTCCACCTGGTTACACAGCATTGGGCAGCCATAGTAAACAAACGCTAGAACAACGGGCTTCTGCTTGAAATAATCGCGCAGCTGTACGTTGCTGCCATTTTCGTCGACGAAGGGCAGATCGAGGGGTATTTGAGCGTTAAGTTGTGGATCAAATCCGACGTTTTGCAGCTGCGCAGGCATGGTGGTGGAATTACCGCCGACATTGCTGGGAGCCGCTTGGCCACGCGCAATTCCAGCGCTGATCAGCAGTACGGCAATCGTCACGATGACGCGTGCTCTTATCATGAATTACTTTTTCTCCGGCGCTGCTGCCGGTTGGGCCGGTAAACCTTTCTGTGCGATGATTTTCATCGCTTCTTTCACGGGAATTTGCGCGATGCCGGCGTTCTGATCCACCCAACCGTATTTTTCGTTAGCCTCATTGTCGGCACGAACTTTATCGCGGTGATCCTGTTGGGGGTCGGCATCATGGCCTGGTACGCCTTGCAGCCGGGGCTCCGGCGGCAACACGTGGTAATCGGGACCCATTGCGGCACGCGCGGGCATTATCGGGGCATCGTGGCGTGACACAAGACGTTCGGTATAACGAAGTATGTATATACAGATAAAAAATGAGGCGGCCACGGATATGGTCAGGGCGATCAGATACCAATAAATGCTGTGTACTTTGATGTCGCGCGCTTCGTACGAAACGGTGTCATTGCGCGGCAATTCGCCGGTGTGACCCGTGTGCGCCGTGGCGTGGCCGTGGACCACGGGGCTAGTGGCGCCGTTATGTGGATCAGGGGTGCTCATGATGAGCAATGGCCTCCGCAAGTTTGGGGTCGCCGAGCGGCAACAACGGCAGCTTTTGTAGATTAAAGGCGAAAAATCCGAGCCACAATCCAATTAAAGCGATCGGCACAACTAAATCAATCCAGGTGGGAATCGCGCGACCTGTGAATTCCGGCCTGGTCATCCAGAAAAGGTCAACCAAACGCATGAAGATCATCCATACGGCTACTTTGGGCAGCAGGCGGTAGTTGCGCTTCAGATCGCGCGAAAGCAGCAGGAAAAACGGCACGAAAAAATGAAAGACCAGCACGATGACGGCGACGACTCCCCATTCACCGTACAGGCGCGAACGATAAAAGGTAATTTCTTCCGGCTGATTTCCGGACCAGATGATCAGCAGTTGCGAAAAATCAAAATAAGCAAACAACATGACAAACGCTAACAGAAGCTTGCCCAGGTCGTGAATGTGGCGTTTTTGTATCAGGCCGGCCATCGGGGCGGTGTGTGAAAGAAGAACCACAACCGCGATCATCAGCGACATAGCGGAAATAAGCTGCCCTGCGACAAACAGGAAGCCGTAAATCGTGGAGGCCCAGTGCGGAGAAATGGACATCACCCAGTCGATGGCCGCGAAAGTCATGACGAAAACGTAAAGAATAATTCCCGGCCCGGCCAGCATCTTGAAACGCCGGCGCAACGCACGGTCGGCCTGGTTGACATCCTGTTCGCGAGACCAACGATTGAAAATAAACATTAATCCGATCCACACGACGAAATAAAGAAACGCGCGAATGTAAAAGCCGTGGGCGGTCAAGTAACCCTGCTGCATGGCAGAGAGCGGCTCCGCTCGAACTCTTTCGGGATCAAGCCAGGCGCCGTAGAGATACTTCATGCCAAAAATGATGGGAATGAACAGAACGGCAAGAAGCGGCAGCGTACGGGTGGCGGATTCAAGCGGACGGCGAATTATGATGCCCCACTGGCCGCTAGTTAGATGCTGTAACATCAACAATCCGAGTGAACCCAGAGCGAGCCCGAGCACCAGCAAATAGCCCATCAAGTAGGACGGAAAGAAAACTTGCGGCGATTTTATGGCGCCGAAGATGCACAGAAGCAGCGCAATTCCGCCGGCCCCCAGCGCGTTGCGTTGCAGGCGGCCCACGCTATCCGGCGCCCTGTATTCCTGCGCCATCATTTCGTGGAACCTCCTGAATTTAATTTTTCGCGTACATCGGGCGGCAAATCCGCGACTTTCGCATTGCGAGAAAGCTGCAGCGCTCGCACATAAGCAACGATAGCCCAGCGGTCGCGCGGCGGAACTTGCGCGGCATAGTTGTACATCTGACCGAAGCCATTGGTGATGACGTCGTAGATATAGCCGTTGGGTGCTTGCCGCAAGCGATCCTGGTGATAGGTTGGCGGACGCTTCATACCACGAATAACGATCATGCCATTGCCGTCACCCTGGATGCCGTGACATGGCGAGCAGAAAATTCTGAAGCGTTCTTGCCCACGCTCCAGCAGCGCATCGTTGATGGGCATGGGAAAGTTTGTGGAGTCTTTAGTGACCATCAGTTGATCGTTGTCCATGGAGCTGCGTGACACGGTATTTTCCACCGGCGTGCGTATGGAACGCCCATCCGCGAAAAAATCGGAAGGCGAAAGCGGTTTGTTCTTGGGCTGATTTCCCATGTCCTGGTGAAGATGGTCGCAACCGGCAATCATAAAAAGAGCCGCGGCAACGCCCGCGAGCGAGCGCGCCCGCTTGGACAACCGCAATGGCCAAGCGCTACTCATGACCATGCTCCAGCAGGCCGTCTTCTTCGATGACCTCGGTGACGTGCACGGCCTCGAGGCTTTGTAAAAAGCGGGCGCTTTCCGTGGCGCTGAATTTAGGATCGATAGCCTCGATACAGATGAAAAATCGATCAGTGCTGGCCCGAGCAGCAAATCGAGCCACATTGAAAACAGGATGGTAGGGATGCGGCAGCTTGTTCATGGCCAGCATTCCGAAGACAGCGAAAGTCGCGGCACCGAGAATCGTTAATTCAAAGGTGACCGGTATGAATGCGGGCCAGCTATTCAGCGGACGCCCGGCGATATTCATGGGATAAGCGAATACGTTGACCCAATACTGGAATCCAAAGCCGGTTAAACCACCGCCGATGCCGCCTATGAG
Source organism: Verrucomicrobiia bacterium (assembly GCA_035568155.1). Lineage (GTDB taxonomy): Bacteria > Acidobacteriota > Terriglobia > Acidiferrales > UBA7541 > Acidiferrum. The sequence continues at coordinate 14,293 of DATMOS010000078.1, forward strand.
GGTTACGAGAGGAACCCAGGAACGGCGCAGGCCCATGGCTTCGGATAGACCTTCGAGGGGGAATGGCGCGTAAGCGTCCATATTCCGATATCCGGCGTCACGAACTTTGGTTACCGCGTCGAGAAAGTGTTTCGCGTTTTCGAACTCACCCATGACGCCGTAAAGGTGGGAGCGGTGTTGGTGTTCCATCACTCGTGCTCCTCTTCATGGAGAACCAACTCACGCATTTCGGCGATGGAAATAGCGGGAAGCACCCGCACGAACAAATAAATCAACGTGGTGAAGAGACCGAGCGTGCCGATGAAAGTGGCCCAATCCCAAACCGTCGGAGAGTAGCGGCCCCACGCGGAAGGCATAAAGTCGCGCGTAAGACTGATCACCACGATCACGAAACGCTCCAGCCACATGCCCACATTGACGACGATGGACATGAGAAAGAGTACCGTGACATTGGTGCGCATCGCGCGTATCCACAACAGCTGCGGGGTCAAAATATTGCAAAGGATTAAGGCGAAGTAAAAGTCCGAATACGGCCCATGCAAGCGCTGTTCTACGAGAAACACATCGAATTTCTGGCCGCTGTACATGGACATAAAAAATTCAAAGAAATATCCGTAAGCCACAATCAAACCGGTGGCAAGCATCACCTTGGCCATATTTTCCAAATGGCGCATGGTGATGAAATCTTCGAAGTGATAAAACTTGCGCAGCGGAATGGCGATGGTCAGCACCATGGCGAAACCGGAATAAATCGCGCCGGCCACGAAGTACGGCGGGAAAATAGTGGTGTGCCAACCGGGAACGATGGCGATCGAGAAATCAAAGCTCACCACGGTGTGGACGGACAAAACCAGCGGTGTGGCCAGTCCCGCAAGCAACAAGTACGCCGACTGATAACGGTGCCAGTGCCGCGCGGAGCCGCGCCAGCCCATGGCCAGCAATCCGAAGGTTCTCTGCTTCCAGCCTTCAACGGCACGATCGCGTAGCGTAGCCAAATCTGGAATCAGTCCGACGAACCAGAACAGCAGCGAAACCGTGCCGTAAGTGGAAACCGCGAACACGTCCCAGATCAGCGGGCTGCGGAATTGCGGCCAGATGCCCATGGTGCTGGGATACGGGAACATATAATAGGCCATCCACGGGCGGCCAGTGTGAATCAGCGGAAACAAACCGGCGCAAGCCACCGCGAACAGGGTCATGGCTTCGGCGAAACGGTTGATGGAGGTGCGCCACTGTTGATTGAGCAAATAAAGAATGGCGGAAATCAGCGTGCCGGCATGGCCGATACCAATCCACCACACGAAATTGACGATGGCGAATCCCCAACCGATGGGAATGTTGATGGCCCAGATTCCTACGCCTTTGATAATAAGCCAGCCGACCGCGACGGTCAGCATGCCCAGCACAGAAAACGCCACCGCGAAGCCCACAAACCAACCTAACGTTGTAGGACGCGTCAATACGGCGGCGCTTATCTGCTCGGTTACGGTCTCATAGGTGTGCCCTGGACCGAGGACCGGCTGGAGCCGCGGAATCTCCGGAGAATTGATGGGCGGTTGCGCGACGCTCATGCTTTCTCCACAGTGGATGGTGTGAGCTCAGGATTCGGATTACGCACCGCGGCAAGATAGGTTGTGCGCGGACGGGAATTTAGTTCGCCCAGGATTGAATAATTGCGCTGCTGCGCTTTCAGCTTGGCGACGCGTGTCGAAGAATCGTTGGCGTTTCCGAAAATGATAGCTTCGCTGGGGCACGCGGCCTGGCAGGCGGTGACGATTTCCCCGTCGCGGATGGGGCGATTTTCTTTTTCGGCGTCAATGCGCACGTTATTGATGCGTTGCACGCAGTACGTGCACTTTTCCATGACTCCGCGGCTGCGCACGGTGACTTCCGGATTGCGCAGCAGCTTCAGTTGCGGCGTTTCCCAATCCTGGAAGCGCAGGAAATTAAAGCGCCGCACCTTGTAGGGACAGTTGTTCGAACAGTAGCGCGTGCCGATGCAGCGGTTGTAGGTCATGTCGTTCAGACCCTCGGCGCTGTGTACCGTGGCCGCCACGGGACAAACTTGTTCGCACGGCGCGTTTTCGCACTGCATGCAGGGAACCGGCTGGAAAAAGGTTTCGGGATTGGCGAGCGCGTCGTTGGTGTTGGTGCTGGGATCGTTGGTGGCCGTTTCGGCCAGGTAATAACGATCGATGCGAATCCAATGCATTTCGCGGCCGCGCATCACCTGATCTTTGCCGACGACGGGAATATTATTTTCGGACTGGCAAGCGACCACACACGCGTTGCATCCATTGCAACTGTTGAGATCGATGGCCATGGCCCAGGCATAGCCGGGATAGGCAAATTCCTTATACAGCGTGAGTTCCTTGGGCGGTTGCTCGTCTTCTTTGTGCGCGAAGGCGGGATTTTGTTTGTACTCGTCCAGCGTACCAGAGGCCAGAATTTTGCGGCCTTCCATGTTGAAGTGGTATTGGGTGCAGGCCATCGGATAATCGTCGCCGGTTTTCCTGACGCTGCCGCCCGTGGCAGCCCACATTGCGTAGGAACTACGCACCGCATAGGCGTTGAATCCTTTGTTGGAGCCGGTGTAACCGGCCTTTTTGCGCCCGTAACCCAAGGGGAGGACCACGACGCCGTCGGCTTGCCCGGGCACGATCCATGCGGCGGCAGTTACTTTGCTGCCAGAAAGAGAAATGTCGATGACATCGGTAAGGATTTTGCCGTGCTCGCCGCCGCGTGCACCGACTTTCTGTCCCAACCCAAGTTTTTCCGCAGTCTTGGGGCTGACCATCGCGGCGTTATCCCAAGTTAATTTGGTTAGCGGCTTGGGAAGTTCCTGCAGCCAGCCGTTGTTGGCGAAGCGTCCATCGTAAACGCTGGGATCCGGTCGGAAGATAAATTCGAGCGTGTCGGTAGACGTGGGATTGGTGGGCGGCAAGGTGGCGGCCGACGCGACGCTAATTGGATTTAACGTGGTGTTGGCAACTACGCCGTCGTGCAGCGATTTTCGCCAGAATTTTTCGAAGTCGGCGCCAGGATGCGAAGTCTTCAGGTGTTCACGCATCGCGTCGTAAGCGGTGACGCCGGGCTTGTCGCTGAAGGCCGCGAGAAACTCATATGCGGAGATGGTGTTGTACAGCGGCGCGATCAGCGGCTGGACAATACTTAATGTGCCGTCAAAGGCGCGCGCATCGCCCCAAGCTTCCAGATAGTGCGATTCGGGGATGTGCCATTGGCAATACTCGGCGGTTTCATCAAAGTGAGAGCTCAGATGAATTATGTTGCGGACTTTTTTGAGCTTGGTTGCGAAATCGAAATCGTGCGGAGCGTCGTAAACGGGATTCCCGCCGACTATCAACAAAGTATCGACGGTGCCCGAGGCCATGTCATCGCATAGCGAGCGCAGCGATTCCAATTGATTGACCGGTGTAGCTTCCACTGGGTCGGTGTAATAAACAGTGTGGCCCACGTTCCCCAGCGCCGCGTTCATTGCGTGAGCCAGCGCATGAATCTCTGTGGGCTGATGTTCACCGGGAATCACCAGGCAAGCTGCGCGATGCGCTTGCAACTCGCCGTGAACTGTTTCCAGCCAGTGTTGCGCGGCGGGAGGCATTTCCGCAGTGCCTCCCAACCCAATTTTGGCAGCCAAAGCTCGAGTGAACAATCCGACATCGCTGAAACGCAGCGGCAAATGATGATCCGCGCTGGCGCCGGTGATGGAGGGCGTTGGCTCGACGACATACAGCCGGTTCATTTCTGAAGATTCATCTTCCAGTTTGCGGCGGCGGTAAAATTCCTTCATGTAGCGGATGTGGCCCGGACCCTCGGCCATGAAATCCGCGTCCAACGACAGGATGACCTCAGCCTTTTCTGGGCGGTAGACAGTATTGACGTAACGTCCAAAGGCCATGCGCGAACCTTCGCGCGCGCCGTCATTTCCAGCCGGCTCCCATTGGTGCCATTTGGTCTTGGGATACAACTTGGTAAGCGCTTGAATCTGTCCGCTCACAAGAGGCGAGTTGATCGTGCCGGTCAGAATGCGGAAGCCTTCACCGTTCATCGTTTTCATGGCGGCTGCGGTGGCTTGCGCCAAGTCCCGAAACGCTGACAACGAGCTGACGGCGCCCAGTTGAGTGGGCACTTGAGCGCGGTCGGGATCATATAAATCCAGAATAGAAGCCTGCACAAAGGAATCGAGCGCGCCGCGGCTTGATGGATGATCGGGATTGCCCTGGATATTGGTGGGCCGGCCTTCGTGGCTTTCGACCAATACGCCGATGGCATCCGCTCCGAAAGGCATCGCGGTGGCGTAATACTGCGGCTTGCCGAGAACCAGCCCCTCCGGCTGAGTTACGTAGGGGATGATGTGTTCTTCAGGAGCTTTGCCGCAGCCGGAGAGGCCGGCAAAGGCGAGCGAGGCGGCCATCAGCTTCAGAAAATCGCGACGATCGACCGACTCATCCCACTCCGAAGCCTGACGCGGAAATTCGCGATGGAGCAACTGTTCGAATTGAGGATCGTCGGCAAGTTCTTCCAAAGTGCGCCAATATTGTTTGCCGGTTTTGGATTTGAGCTTTTCGCGCACAGCCGCCAGATCGAGCGGATGCACCTGCATGACGTTGTCATTCACGCCATCCGCGTCATTCGCGGCGTCATGCTCATGGTCGTGATCGTGCGCATCATGGTGTTGATGACGTTTGTCTGCCAGGCGGTGCAATTTCGCGTCGATGTTTTCGTTCTCTCGCATACCGTCCATTAACGATGACAGGTTGAGCAGCTGGTCAAGTCGTACGTGCTGCGAAGATTATTTTGCGCCGCTATCTGCTTGCCGAGTTCGGCCTGATTGGCGGGCGGCTGCCAGTTCATATTGGTGATCTGATCATGGGGCCGCAAATTTTTCTCAGGATTGCGATGGCAATCCAGGCACCAGCTCATGGTCAATTCCTTGGCTTGAAACATGAGGGGCATCTGATCGACCTGGCCGTGGCAGGAGGAGCAGCCAATCCCCTTATTCACGTGAATGCTGTGATTGAAATATACGAAATCCGGTAGCCTGTGGACCTTTACCCACACTATCGATTTGTCAGTGCGATAACTTTCGCGCACCGGTTCCAGATAAGCGGCGTCTTTAAATAACACCGAGTGGCAGTTCATGCAGGTCTTGGTGGGGGGAATACCGGCCTGCGCAGAAGTTTCCACGCCGCTGTGACAATAGCGACAATCAATGCCATCGTCACCAGCGTGATGTTTGTGGCTGAACTGAATGGGTTGGTCGCGGACGATGTTTTGGCGGGTGTAATAAGGAGCGCGCGCGAACATCAAGATGCCGGTGAGTCCCAGCGTCACCGCCAAAACAGCAAATAGAAGACTGAATCGAGCGATGGAATTTGCGCTGCGGTGAAAAATCTGGGCCATGTCAATTTTGTACGTGAGTGTAGGAACGCACCGAGTGGGAAACGGCGACCTGGGCGTCCACAACTCTGTCCGGGAAGTGCATGCCCGGCTCCGTTAACGCGATAGTGTCCACCAAAACATTCTGGAATGCAACAAAGTATGCAGCCATTTTTCTGCAAAATATGAGTTGAACGCGACGATAAGTTCGAATTTTGAGAAATGCGCCACGATATTACGTCTGATTCAAAAATGAAGGATTAGTTAGAAGGAATTTACGTAAAGCCCTAAAAAAATCCTGGGGGCAGACGGCGTCCGCCGCAATAATGACTCGCGGGTCGAGGAGGGTCCAACCTCAGATAATCGCTGTACTAGCATTTTTAGCTGGACGGTTTCTGCACCTTGCCGGTGAACGACGCATCCAGGCTGTGGAATTCGTCCAAATCCTGCGGCCGCCAGGCGCCACCCAATTTTTGCAGCGATGTTTGCACCTCCGGTATCGAACGGCCTGCCAAAATCTTCCGCAATTTCGCCCACTCCTGACACGCTTGGGCGCACTCTTCAGGACTGGCGTCTCCGCGAAATGCTCTGGCTGCGCCCGGGGGGGAGCCGTACTCATCTATGAAATCCTCGTGCAGGTAGCCAGAGAAAAATTCCTTAAGCGCTGGAAATTGGCCAGGGTTAAATCCGGCAGTTTTTTCCTTTTTCTGTGGTGTCATCATCGCCGGTCCTCGGGATAGCTGGTTAAGACGTAAAAACTATTTGGGCCGTCGGCTTTCAAGACAATGACCGCTTCAGTGGCGGGAGACGAGCTCTCATCTCCGTGCCTCATACTTCTTCCGATCACGCGGCCTGCGTCAAAGTGTAGCGCCAGGTTCGGGCGACGGTAAGCTCGTTCTTCCCAGCGAGCAATTTTGTCATGCTCCGCGCGCAAAGCCTGGGCCACCGTTTCTTCGGCTACTTCGCGATTGGTCCACGTGGAAGCCGCGGAAATGTTTCGTTCCCGGTCCAATCGCTCGCGAAGTTCCTGGTCGGAACGGCCTACATGCTTTTCGAGAGTGTGTCCGCCATGAGCTTCGTCGCGTGCCAAATCATATCGCGAAGCGTCAGCCGGTGAAGCGTTCTGGGCGCCTTTTGTCGCGCTGGGCATCTCGCCGCGCGGTATTTCTGGCAAGCCAGGGTTTGGCGTTGCACCGCATCCGCTAACCCAGAAGAGTAGAGTAAAAAAACAAATTGTGGTTAATGAGCGCTTCATTCGCTGCAAACCTTAATAGACTTGTCCACAGCTACAGAATTGCTGAGCAAATAGTGGCTGGAAGAGAGTCGGTAATCACACCAGCATAACCAAAATGAAACATGGTGGCGGAACGTGCCTGATAAAAAGCCGCTCCTAAATATAAGGGTATCTGTTTCCCCTTGAAGTGGAGTATACCGTTTACCTGGTGAAGAGAATTATGCCGAGGTGTGAAGATGCCATCGCATAGCGATGTGGCGAAGAGGGTTTTTGATGATGCCAAAAAGCATACCAGCCAGCACCAAGACTCGGCGCAGTGGGACTTACTTAACGGGCTGTCCGAGCTATGCCTGGCGGTTGAGTCATTGGAATTTGAAGTTGGACAGCTGAAAGCTGAAATCAAAAAACTTCAAAAATGAATTTACTCAGGGAAACATGAGCGACGTAACAGCCCGAGACCTAAATTTGAGCGACAGACTGAAACTCCCGACGGTCAGACGCATACGGTAAGTCCGCACCTGCGTGTTAAGATGAAAAAGAAATGGGGCGTGGTCCAACTGGTAGGACACCTCACTGTTAATGAGGACGGTGAAGGTTCGAATCCTTCCGCCCCAGCCAAATTTCCTGTTCTATTCATCATCAACAGAATAGTGTCAGTTCGCGCACATCCCCGTAGACGCTAGCGTTAGAGTTAAGCGTTATGGCGTGGCGTTATCGGAGTGACCAGGCTTCTTGTCTTTTTTGCCCGCCACAGAAGGGATGGGCAAAACAGCGACGACCCGGGTGCTATGGCCGTTCGAGCGGACGTCTAAATCGCCGCCAAACTGGCGAACTCGTTCGCGCATGCCACGTAGTCCGACGCCTGGAAGTTCTCCAGAAGAGATTTCGCATTCGTGCTCGTCCTCGGTCGCTGTTCGGCTGGCGAGTCACTTAAGCACTGACGACTCACACCATCGCTATGCGACGCTGGCATAGCCACAGGTATATCTTAAACTGGGAACGCGCCCATCATACATATGCACTCGAGCCGTATGGCCCCATACAGGATTCACTGTAGTGTGCTGAAAAAAGCGGAATTGATTGGTTCGAATCCGCCGACCTAGCCGTCGAACACCAAAACTCAACCCTTTTCCGTCGGAAGGCCCGCGTCACGCCAGCCTTTCCAGCCGCCATCCATCGATTCCACGTTGGTGTAGCCCATTTTCTGGAGGCTCTCCGCCACGAGCGCCGAACGAAATCCGCCGCCGCAATATAGAACAAGCTTTGCGTCGGTTTGCGGCACGCGGTGCTCAATGTCGCGTTCGATAATTCCTTTGCCAAGGTGTAACGCGCCAGGCAAATGGCCTTGCGCCCATTCGTTGTCCTCACGCACATCGACCAACGTAAAATTTTCGCCGCCGTCGATGCGGCGTTTCACGTCAGCGACGTTGGTTTCTTTAATCTTGGCCTTCGCGGCTGTCACAAGTTTCATAAACTGCGCTGCATGTGCCATG
>DATMOS010000079.1:0-25456 GCA_035568155.1 Verrucomicrobiia bacterium
GCTGCCAGCCTGACGTTTATAGTCCCGGCAGCCAAGTGACGATCTTCGAGATGAAGTCGGTAACGGAGAACGACCGCCTTGTTGAACGATAGTCGCGGAGCGGAGCAATACCAAGTCACAAACTCATCGATCGAGTGTCGATAGCTGCGCTGCGATTCAAATGATCTTAGGCTAACAATCACCGCCACCTTGGCATGCTCCAAATCGGGCAGGCCTAGCTTTGTCTTCAGTCGGGTCTGCCTCTCCTTGGTTTTGCGCTTCATGGTCAGCCGCCTCCCAACGGCGGGCTATAGACCGCACAATTCGATCCATCCCTCAAGCTCTCGACTTCACAGAGGCAAGGGAGTATGAAGGTGCTTGTTGGGGTCAAAATTCAAAGATTCGGTCTCTCGTGTTCAGGGACTGTAAGGTGGTGATCGATGGACATTGACCAGGAAAAAGTTGAACAGACGGTTTTGGCACTGCTCTATTTGACTTCCTTCAAGGACAAATTTGGGTTGAGAACCTGGAAGGGCCACGACTGGCAAGTGATGAATTCCTTGCATGAAAAAGGCTACATCTCAAATCCGGCAACGAAGGCCAAGTCAGTCGCGCTTACACAGGAGGGAGCCAAACTATCACTGGAACTGTTCGAGAAAAGCTTCGCAATGAAATGAGGCCCGCTCATTTTGATCACAGCACGTTCTCGGGCCGTCCCGTTCGATCGGCGACGCTGACGCGAGCATGACCTGCCGTCATAAAAACGTAATACTAATATTGACAAATGGCAGCAAAAAGCCTGCGTAAAGGTGATGAAAAGGGAGCAAGTGGTTGATCAGAAGTTGTCACAACTTGTTGATTTCCCCCTGCTTTGCGCTCACTCCGGCAAGTTTTGATAAAAATACTCAAGCGACTTCTAAGCAGAGGGTCGGGAGTTCGAGCCTCCCCGGGCGCGCCATTTTCACTCAAAAAACGCGGTTCGTGGATATGCAGATGCCACCGAACAGTTGAGGCGCAACGCAGCTGCTCGTGTTCGCAGGCCCTCGCTCGTCTCACCTCGGGTTGGAAATTCACTCTTGGAGATAATAAGTAGTCTGTTCAAATTGATCGGCGCAAATTGCGCGACTCCCATCGCGAGCCTCGGCACCGCAGAAATATGCCCTTTCAAATGCATGTTTCATATCTCCATATATCCGTCTCACACGAATCTAAAGCACAGATAAAGAGCAAATTATTAAACGGCTCTGAATCATCGATTAGCACGGGGACATCGATTTATCCCGTTGTGGCAACGTGCGTGCCACAAGCGATCTTTAGTTGCGTTTACTTGCCTGCAGCGAATCGGCCCCAGCTCGAACTAAGAACTCTCAACTCGCTGTCAAAAGGGAGAGAAAGTTCATGAATTCCAATCGAAAGATTTCTCAGTTTTGCATCGTGGTGTTGGCAATCGCAGTGGCAATCCTCACGTTAAATTCAGGCAATGCGTTCGCCCAGACAGGTGGGACCGGCATCGTAGTCGGCACTGTTACCGATCCGTCCGGAGCTGCAGTCCCTGGAGCGAGCGTCACCTTAATAGATGCAGCTACGAATTCAGAACGAACTACGACCACAAATGACACCGGTAGGTACGACTTCCCGAACGTCCCGCCCGGAAAATACAATTTGACCATCAGCAAGGGTGGATTTCGTGCCGGGAAGTTCACCAATCAATCTGTGGCAGTGGGTGAGTCGCGTACATTGGACGCCAGGCTGGAGATGGGCGAAGCGTCGCAAGTGGTCGAAGTGACGTCGGCGAACACCGACTTGCAAACCATGAATGCCACGATTGGAAATACGGTTAGCAACTCCACGTTGGAGTCTCTGCCGAGTCTAGGGCGGGACGTTAGTTCGTTTGTCACCATGCAACCGGGGGTAAGCCCTGATGGCAGCGTTGGCGGCACGGTTGTGGACCAAGCCAGCTTCATGCTCGATGGGGGCAACAACAGCAATGATATGGATGGCAGCGGAGGCGTCTACAATCCGAGTTTTGGCGACGATCCTTCTGGTGGCCTGTTTTCCAATAACAGCAATCCGATTAGTGGGGCTGTCGCCGGGATAGCAGGCAATCAGCCCTCGGGTGTGATGCCCATGCCGATTGATAGCGTGGAAGAGTTCAAAGTCTCGACGTCCAACCAGACCGCCGATTTCAACGCTTCGTCAGGCATGCAGGTGTCGATTGTGACCAAACGCGGTAACAACACCTGGCATGGCACGGGCTATGAATACTATCTCGACAATACCATGTCCGGTAATACTTGGCAGAACAACCAGTCAGGCACACCTGTGCCGGATTGGCATCGAAGCTGGTTTGGTGTAGCCGGGGGCGGTCCACTCATCCCCAAAGATATCCTGGGCGGAAAGACCTACATCTTCGCCAATTACCAAGGTACGCGTTTCCCCTTGTCGGAATCCTTCGACAGGTTGGTTCCCACTGCGGACATGCGCAACGGGATCCTGCATGATCCCAGCAACCCCGCTATCACTTACAACCTAAACACCCTTGATCCGCGCGGCATCGGGATCAATTCCTTCGTGCAGCAAATGTGGACTCAGCACATGCCACTGCCAACTCCCGGAGCCGGTTGTGGTCCATTTACGGGTGATGGGAAATGCGACGGCGTCAACACCTTGGATTTCCGAGGCCAACTGGGCATTCCACAGAACGACAACTTCGGCGTTGTGCGCGTAGACCACGACTTTGGCGCGAAGTGGCACTTTATGTCGAGCTACCGTTATTACCATCTGAAGCGCGCCACCGACGACCAGGTCGACATCGGAGGCTTTTTCAAGGGCGATACCTTGGGCACTCCTACAGCTCTCACTAACCGCCCCCAGGTACCCTGGTATTTAGTACTTGGAGTGACCACCAACATCAGCACTAACGTCACGAATGACTTCCGTTACAGTTACCTGCGGAACGCGTGGGAATGGGGGTCGTTCGGAGATCCAGCACAGTTCTCTAGTTTGAGTGCCGCCCTTGAGCCGTTTGGCGAAACTACCGGCGGTAGAGAGACCTTAGCGCCCTATAACGTGAACACTCAACAGACACGTACACGCTTCTGGGATGGGAAAGATCACTTCTTCCGCGATGACGTATCTTGGCTTAAAGGGACGCACTTTTTCCAGTTCGGCGGCCAGTATCAACACAACTGGAATTTTCACACTCGCACGGACAATGGCGGTGGCATCAACTACTACCCGGTGTACCTGCTTGGGACCAACGGTGGGAGTGGCGGCGGCACCCCTGATTACAGTCTTCTTGGCCCCGCATTCGCCCCGGGTGCCCCTAACGCGCCCACGCTTACCCGCGAGGCCGCCGCAGTCCTGGGCATCGTAACCCAAGCGCAGCAGGCATATACTCGCGCCGGCAATAATTTGCAGTTGAATGGGCCGCTGGTGCCGGCATTCGACAAAGTCACGATCCCTTACTACAACCTGTATTTTGGCGATTCCTGGCGGATAAAACCGACTCTGACTATCAACTATGGCCTGGGTTGGACTCTGGAGATGCCTCCGGTGGAAGACAACGGTAAGCAGATCCTGCTGGTGGACGCTAACGGCAAGCCGATCGGCACGGAAAACTATCTGAACGCACGCAAAGCCGCAGCCCTGGCCGGTCAGGTCTTCAACCCGGAAATCGGTTTTGCCCTGATAGATAATGTCGCGGGACATCCGAAGTATCCGTTCAACCCCTTTTACGGAGGGTTCAGCCCCCGTGTTGCAGTCGCTTGGAACCCCGATTTGGGACCCGCACTGGGAGGAAAGAACTCGGTAATCCGCGGAGGTTACGGGCGAATCTATGGGCGAGTGAACGGTGTGAACCTGGTTCTAACGCCGCTGTTAAGCCCCGGCCTCATCCAGCCAGTCATTTGCACAAGTGTCTTGAATTACACCGCAACGCCGGGCGATAAGACGCCTTCTTGTAACCCAACCGTGACACCCAATGTCAACACCGCCTTTCGCATTGGCACGGATGGCACCACGGCGCCAATTCCCGCCGCCACCGCTACATTGCCTCAGCCGTATTTCCCGGGTATCGGCGGGAACACCATCGGCTCTACCGCGTCACCCCTCGACCCGAATTTCAAGCCGAACTCGGTCGACTCCTTTGACATCTCCATCCAGCATCAACTCAACAGCAGAATGTCCGTGGAAGTCGGGGGCATTAGCCGCTGGATCCATAATGAATTACAAAACATCAACATCAACTCAGTGCCGTACATGATGACCAAGGGTGGACAGCAATTCCAGACCGCCTATGCCGCCGTCGAAAAGGCCATGGGTTGTACAACCTCGGTGGCCGCTTGCAGCAGTGCCACCCCTGGGACAACTTTGGCAGCGCTGGCACCACAGCCGTTCTTTGAGACCGCGCTGGCCGGCACAGGCTACTGCACCCCAGGGACTTGCACAGCAACTGTTGTCGCTAACGAATTCGGCAACTTCCAAAGCCAGGCCGTTTGGAGCCTGTGGTCTGACCTGGACAGGGGCGGTACCGCACCTGGTTTTAATTTCCCATTCAGTATGATGAACACCGCCGGCCAAATGTCGAGCAATGTCACTATGAGTACAAGCCTCGGGCACGGCAATTACAATGCCGGGTTCATCACCTTCAAAGTGAACGATTGGCACGGCTTCACCTTGCAGAACAACTTCACTTACAGTAAAGCATTGGGAACTGGAGCAGTTATTCAGGCCACCAGTCAGGAAACTGCCGTTGACCCCTATAACCTGGATACCCAGTACGGTCCGCAAGCTTTCGATCGCAAATTCGTGGATGCCCTGTTCCTTGTCTACCAGCCGCCGGTTTATCGCAATCAACAAGGTGTACTGGGGCATATTTTGGGCGGCTGGACTATCTCCCCAATCTTTACTGCAGGCAGTGGCGCTCCGGATTTTTGCAACACCAATACGGGTGGCGGCTCTGAAGGATACAGCGGCTCGCAGGATTGGGGTTCTGGGGATGGCAACAACGTCTTCACCAACGCCAACTGTGTCCTAACCTCCAGGGCCGGAGCTGGCGCCTCGGTTCACAACGTCAATGGCATCTCCGTCATGTTCGCGAATCCAGCAGCCGTATTTAACAACGTCCGACCACTGATTCTGGGTTTTGACGGTAACAGCGGCGGCTTCGGCCAGTTCCGCGGACTGCCCTACTGGAACATGAATCTGGGCGTCAAGAAGAACTTGCGAGTGATGGAGCGCCTCAGTCTCGAAGCTTCTATCAATTTCATCAATGTTCTGAACCACAACCAACTCTTGGATCCAACTCTAAACATAGCGGGACAGAACCCACAAACTTTTGGCCAGCTTTCCACCGAAGGGACTTTCCCGCGCACCATGGAATTCGGGATCCGGGTAAACTTCTAATTCCCTCCGGCAAGTTTTCATAACTTGCCGCAAAAAAGGGAAATGTGCCACCCGCCGGTTACGGGCGTAACCGGCGGATTCAGGCCTAGGGATTTACAGATGGAATAAGAAAGGAGGACTTTGCGTAAATGGGTGCCCCACGTGTCGGGTTTACACGTGGGTTCTACCCACGGAGCCACATCCGCTCGAAAACTCCAAACGTGAAAGTACTCAACTGAACCCATCTGCACCTCGCCCGCACCGAACCGCCATCGACGCATGAGCGCGTTGACCAGCTTGCGACGCGCGCTGCAAAACTGCCTTATTCTTCTGCTTGATTTTGGTAGCCTGTCTCTGGGCCATCCATCGCACTTAGATCATTGACACTTTTAAACGAGGCACCGGCTTTTGACCAACGAGCTGAAAAAGCTGCCCAACACGTCCGCGTCGCCGTTGTCTGGAAGAAATTCCGCGCCAGGCGTGGTCACCGGATCGGCGAGCGCCGTGGTTCCGACCGCGCCACACAATATGCACGACGAACTGCGCTTGCTCGTGAATTCGCGGCACCCCATCATCACCGTAGAAACGGCGGAAGAAGAGCGCCTCGAGCAGATGCTCATGGAAGTGGCGACAGAATTAAGCGTGCCGCTGTTTGAGTGGACCGTTACGGCGGGGCTGGCAAAATTCGGCGGCGCGGAAATTTACAACACCGAGCCGCCAGAGCAGGCGCTGGCAAATATCTCGTTGATTCAGGGCGACGGGATTTTTTTCCTTAAAGACTTCGCACGCTACTGCGATAACGACAAAATCTGCCGCCGCTTGCGTGACCTGGCGGAAAAATTCAGAACGGCGCGCCGCGCGATTGTCATTTCCGCCGCATCCATGGAATTACCTGCGGAGCTTCGCTCCGAAGCAGCGCCGTTTCAACTGAACTTACCCTCGGTGGATGAGCTATTGCCAGAAGTGAAGAATGTGCTCGCGGACCTGAATCGCGAACTGCGCATTCCTGTAGCGCTGGACCTCCCCGGCATGGCGCAACTCGCACACAATTTGGCCGGCCTTTCCGGAGAAGAGGCCATGCGCACCCTGCGCATGTGCATCCTGTCGCGCGGTCGCGCCGACGCCGGATTACTGGATGACGTGCTGGACGCCAAGCGGCAGGCCTTGAAGGCTGACGGATTAATTGAAACTGTGCGGCGTGACACCTCATTCGGCGACGTAGCCGGCCTGAAACGTTTACGCGAATGGATCGCAAAACGCAAAAGCGCCTTAACGCCGGAAGGTCAGCGATTTGGATTAGCGCCGCCAAAGGGAATACTAATCACTGGCGTGCAGGGATGTGGGAAGAGCCTTGCTGCGCGGGCAGTCTCGGGGGAATGGGGATTTGAGCTGGCGCGGTTGGATGCCGGAGCGTTGTACGACAAATTTGTGGGTGAGAGCGAAAAGAAGCTGCACAAGGCGCTGGAATTGGCGCAGAAATTATCGCCGATGGTGCTGTGGATCGATGAGATCGAGAAAGCGTTCGCGTCCGCGGGCTCCAGCGGTGACGCGGACGCGGGATTGTCGCAGCGCCTCCTCGCTACGCTGTTGACCTGGATGCAAGATCGCGAGAGCGGCGTCTTTTTGGCGGCGACCTCGAACAACATTACCGTCTTGCCGCCGGAGATGATCCGCAAGGGGCGCTTCGACGAGATTTTCTTTGTGGATTTGCCCAGCGTTGAAGTTCGCGCGGCGCTCTTCGAATTGCATTTGAAAAAGCGCGGCCGCGACGCAACCACGTTTGATTTGAAAAAACTTGCCGAGGGCAGCGACGGTTTTTCTGGAGCGGAAATCGAGCAGTCCATCGTCGCCGGGCTTTACACCGCATTCGCGCAGAAGCAACAACTAACAACGGAAGTGCTCCTTGAGGAGATGCATTCGACGCAACCTCTCAGCGTGACCCGCGCCGAAGAAGTGGCGTCAATCCGCGAATGGGCCAAGACCCGCGCCGCACCAGCGGACTAATTCCGCGCCACCTCATGGTGCGACATATTAATATAGAATAGCCGCGCACCTGGTATTCCGATTGAACATATTGCGTATCGGAGATTGACGTGGCGAATGAAACCGCAAAAGTTGTCCGCTTCCATACCCTAGGTGGGCCGGAAGTATTGAAGATTCAGGATGAGCCAATCCCCGAGCCAGGAAAAGGCGAAGTACGCCTCAACGTGAAAGCTATCGGACTCAACCGGGCAGAATCGATGTTCCGACGCGGCCACTACCTGGAGTCTCCCGTTCTGCCGTCGAAGCTTGGCTACGAGGCGGCCGGTGTGGTTGCGGCGGTCGGGCCGGACGTGGACAAGAGCTGGATTGGCAAGAAAGCCAGCACCGTTCCGGCGTTTTTGATGACCAATTACGGTGTATATGGAGAAGTTGCGATTGTTCCAGCCAGCGCTTTGGCGGTTTATCCAGCAAAGCTGACGCCCGAACAGGGCACATCGATCTGGATGCAATACCTGACGGCCTACGGAGCACTGATTGCGCACGCTCACATCACAAAAGCAGACTTCGTAGTGATCACCGCAGCCAGCAGCAGTGTGGGAATCGCCGCCATCGAAATGGTAAGAGTGGAAGGCGCCACCAGCATTGCCACCACGCGAACGTCCAAGAAAAAAGCAGCATTGGCCGAGCTTGGAGCAACCCACGTGATCGCCACGCAAGAAGAAGACTTCCTCGCAAGCGTGAAGAAAATTACCGGTGGCAAAGGCGCTCGAGTGATATTTGACCCCATCGGAGGCCAAGGTATCGAGACGCTCGCGCAGGCGACGGCAGTTGGGGGAACCATCTTCGAATATGGAGCACTTGCGCCCGAGCCAACACCGTTTCCCCTGTTTACAGCGCTGAGCAAGGGCCTGTCCATTCGCGGATACACCCTCCGTGAAGTGCTTTTTGACTCCAAACTGAGAGCCAAGGCTCAGCAGTACGTTTTCGATCACATCGAAGCGGGCGACTTCAAACCGCGGATAGATCGCGTGTTTCCATTTGCGCAGATCGTCGAAGCGCACCGCTACATGGAGTCCAACGAGCAGATCGGCAAAATTGTTGTAACAGTGTAGCGATTAGGCCTAGACCTCGCACGAGTCGACAGACTGGATACGCACCTAAGGCGGTCGCCGGTATTTCCACTGAATCGTTAGTAGTAAGAATCGGGCGGCCCTTTGTACTCCTGAATCGTATTGCCGCCGTCGATCACCAACATCTGTCCGGTCACATACGACGCGGATTCGCAAGCGAGGAACGCGATCGCAGCGGCCACTTCCTCAGGACGCCCGGGCCGGCCGACCGGCGTATTTTTTCCAGCGATAATTTCCTGCTCGGTTGAAGACGCCGTCTCAATCCACCCGGGCGCCACCGCATTTACCGTGATTCCGTTGCGGGCAACTTCCATTGCAAGGCTTCGCGTCAGCCCCACCATGCCAGCTTTGGCCGCGCTGTAGGCCGTTGAGCGAGGATTGCTGACCAGTGGCCCAGTGACTGACGAAACATTCACGATACGACCATACCTTGCACTCAGCATCGACGACAGAACCGCTTTCGTCACATTAAAGGTGGTCTTCAGGTTGAGCCCGATGCTGTAATCCCAGTCTGCTTCGCTAAGTTCCGCGAAAGATGTTGAGAGCGTCTCGTCAGGATTGCTGACCTGCGTCATACCTGCATTATTTATCAGGATGTCGACGCGGCCATATCGTGCTAGAACTTCGCGAACCAGCATCTCAGTGCTCACGTGATCGCGCAGGTCCGCCGGCAACGCAAAAACATCGGCCTTATCCACGGTCAGTTCCCGAGCCCTCTCATGGATTCTATCGGTCGTGGAAGTGATCGCGATTTTTGCCCCACCTTGCGCCAACAACCGAGCCGTGGCAAAACCTATCCCCTGAGCGCTGCCCGCCCCCGTGACCAGCGCCACTCTCCCGAAAAAATTCATTTATCTAATTCCCTCGTTTTTTTCTGAGCTCCAACAGAACTGGTCGAATCTGAAACACCGGCACTTCAACGCGATTGGAAATCAAGCTTCCAATTATCGCCTTAATCGTCCAAAAGAAAGTATTTCCGAGTGCGTCGTCACTACAAATGATTGTGTGGCTCGAAGCGTTCAGAACTACGCAGCAAGAATACAAAAGAAACCAACCCGATAAGCGCGAGGAAAAGCGGGCCGTACGTCTTGCTCGCGTCGTGCAATATGACACCGATAACCCAGTCGAACAACTGAACCAGGCTCATCGTTAGAGCCATGGCAGCGATGCCCCCTCGTGAACGGAACCCTAGAAAGATCAGAACGACCAACGGAATGGCGAGGCTTCGAGACGCGGCGTACAACGCGAAGCTGTCGTGGATGCCTGTTCCGAGCAGGCCCGCCACGGCAAACGATGCGCTCACGATCGCGCTGATCGCCGTTATGGCAGCGCATATCCAGAATGCCCTTGGAGTCTTCTCGTTGCTTGGCATGGTTTGCCTTAAAGGCGTCAGTCGTCCAATGAATTGGTATGAAACTATAGTGAGCCTCTACATCGCAATCTATTGGATGTGCAACACTCAGATAAGTCGCACCATCTGAAACCGGTCCAGCAATGATTCCTATCACCAACCCCTGGAAACTTCCCCTGCCTTCACCTCTGCGCATCCTCTTCCATCTGCGTTAAACTTTCTTATCGATGATAAGTCTGCCCCCGATCACCCTGCGTCTCCGCGGGTTCAAACTGATTGACCGCGTGGCGCTGGCCTTTTTGCTGCTGTGCTCCATCGCGCTGGGCGCGGCCTGCGGCTTGCTCTTCGTGTATGCCAGCGACCTGCCCGAAATTCGCGCGCTCGAAACCTATCGCCCAACAGTCGTGACCGAAATTTACGCCGACGATGGCCAAATGGTCGGCAGCTTCGCGCTGCAGCGCCGCATCCTCATGACCTACGAGCAAGTGCCCCGGGTGCTTTACAACGCCGTTACCGCCATCGAGGACCAGCATTTCGAAGATCACTGGGGCATCGATTTCCCGCGCATTGCGGGCGCTGCCTTTCGCAACGTTTTGAAGCATCACATCACCGCGGGCGCCAGCACCATCACCATGCAGTTGGCCGGGAATCTTTTCCTCGACCGCAGCGATAAAACGTTTCGCCGCAAAATGCAGGAAATCCTCCTCGCTCTGCAAATCGAGCGCCGCTATACCAAGCCGCAAATTTTCACCATGTATTCGAACCAGGTTTACCTGGCCCACGGCAACTATGGCTTCGCGGCTGCATCGCAATTTTATTTTGGCAAGTCCGTCACGGATCTGAAGCTTCAGGAAGCCGCGTTACTCGCCGGCATGGTCAACGGCCCAAAATTTTCGCCGCTGAATAATCCCACGCTCGCACTCGCGCGCCGCAACCTGGTACTCCACCGCATGGAGGAAGAAGGCAAAATCACCCCCGCCGAAGAAGCCGCTACCCGTAAAACGCCCCTCGGCGTGCACATCCAGTATCCACGCAACGACCTCGCGCCTTATTTCTTCGAAGATATTCGCAAATATCTGGAATCCACTTACGGCACCGAAGCCGTTCACGAGCGCGGCCTGCGCATCTACACCACTCTAAATATCGCCATGCAGCGCGCCGCCAATCAGTCCGTCCGCGACGGCCTGCACAGTTACGACCGCCGCCACGGCTGGCGCGGCAATCTGCCTAATATCCTCCGCGACAATCTCGGCACCATCGCTGCTTACGAAGACGACGACTGGCGCCGCCCCATCGAAAAAGGTTCATACACCACCGGACTCGTGCTTTCCGTAGAAGACAAAAGCGCCACCATCAAAATCGGCAACTATCGCGCAATTCTTTCGCCCGCTGATTTTGCCTGGACCGGCCGCAAGAAAGCTTCCGATCTTCTGAAAGCCGGCGACCTCGCCCAATTTTCTATCCAGGAATTACGCGAAACTACTGCGCGCGTGCAACTCGAGCAGCAACCGGGTCCGCAGGGCGCTATGGTCGCCATCGATAATCCCACCGGCGAAATCAAAGCCATGGTCGGCGGCTACAGCTTTGAAGACTCAAAATTTAATCGCGTCACCCAGGCGGTTCGCCAGGTGGGCAGCTCTTTCAAAATTTACGTCTACGCCGACGCCCTCGAAAAAGGTTCTACGCCTTTCGACACCATTCTGGACGCGCCTTTCACTACTATCAGCGGCGGCCAGCCCTACTCACCGCACAATTACGACGAAAAATTCGAAGGCAATATCACCCTTCGCCGTGCATTGGCGGGCTCGCGCAACGTTCCGGCCGTCAAGCTCGCCGAAAAAGTCGGCATCAACAGCGTTGTCAATGTCACCCGCCGCTTCGGGATTACCACCCCGCTTCCGCCTTATCTTCCGCTCGCTCTAGGCTCCGCGGATATGCGCTTGCTCGAACACGTTTCCGCCTTCACCGTTTTTCCCAATGACGGCATCCGCATCGATCCGCACATGATTCGCCGCGTCACCAGTTACGATGGCGCGCTGCTCGAGGAAGCTCACCCTATCGTGCACGACGTAGTGACGCCTGAAGTAGCTCGCACCATGACCGCCATGCTTGAGGAAGTCATCCAATTCGGCACCGGCATCCAAGCCAAATCGCTCGGGCGCCCCGCCGCGGGAAAAACCGGAACCACCCAGGACTATACCGACGCCTGGTTCATCGGTTTCACGCCGCAAATTACCTCCGGAGTGTGGGTCGGATTCGACGACAAACAAATCTCGTTGGGGAAAAAAGAAACCGGCGCGCGTGCAGCGCTCCCGGTCTGGATTCAATTTATGAAAGCGGCACACAGTGGCATGCCCGAAGTCGAATTTGCCAACGTGGTGCCGCTTGAACAACAAGCCGCCGACCACGAAGTCCACGTGGACACCCCCGACACCGCGCCCACCGAAGACGAGCCCCGTGCACCCAAAGAGAAAACACCCGCCGTCATCCCGCCGGCCGCGCCACCGCCAGTAAAAACGTCAACATCCACCGCCGTGACCGCTCCGACCGACGCCGCGCACCCGTAAATTAACGTCTAGCGCTCTTCGGGGTGCCCCACCCTCAGGTTTTTGGAGGGTGGGTCTTGTAACGTGGAAACACCCGGGCTCCTAATAGAGGCTTCTGCGCTCTTTTGTTGGGGCAATAGGACCTTACTTATCGCGGAGAATCACTTCGCCTTGGCCGACCAGCTGGTCATTAAGCCATAACCTGTACTTGAATGTGGCGCCTTTAATCCCGACCCGGGGCGGCCCGCTCAGCAGCCGCATGCCCGCAGGAGCCTGGAATACATTGGACGAAAACGGACACCGGTTAGCGTCGAACTCCACGCGCAAATTACCAGCGTCAGACAGCCAGGCGATCTGGTCGCCATCATCGAGCACCACAACTTGGGGAATAACGCCTACAAGTACCGGCCGCTCAGCCATTGTTTCTCTAATCCTTCTGAAGTGATGTTTCTAAAGTGCTTAATCGTGTGACGCCGCGGCCCAAAATTCCGCAACCATGCAGCGAGAAACGATAGCACATCCGCGCACATCATTCTGTATCGAGCGCTATCTTATCTGCCTCGGAAGGCATCCTAATTAGTACAGCTGGCCGTCAGTACCCTTGACCGCTGCAATATGCGCCCGTAAACTGGTTGTGCAGGGTTTCTCAACACCAGACATTTCCGCCGCGTCCACATCGTTGGCCTGAAGTGACTCTGCGTTCGCAGAATATGCCTTAAGAGCGTCCGGCTGTATTCGGACGCGGAAAGAAACATTAAGAATGGCTACAGCTTCACGCGCATGGTCGATTCCTCTACCTAACGGCTCACGAATCTCCGTGATCATGTCCCTGCCGTTCGCGCTCGTTCATATCGCATCATTGCTGATATTTTTCATTCCTTTTCATTGGTATTACCTGGTGACCTGCCTCGCGCTTCTCGGCGTGCGCATGTTTTTCGTTACCGCCGGATACCACCGCTATTTTTCGCATCGCGCCTTTAAAACCAGCCGCGCGTTTCAATTTGTAATTGCCTTCATGGCCATGAGCTCGGCGCAAAAAGGTGTTCTCTGGTGGGCAGCGCATCATCGCCATCATCATCGCCATTCCGATCAGGAACTGGATCTTCATTCCCCGACGCTATTTGGATTTTTCTGGTCGCACGTCGGCTGGATCATGTCCGACAAATACAACGACACCCGCCTGAACTACATCGGCGATTTCGCGAAATTTCCCGAGCTGCGCTGGCTGAATAAATATCACATGGTTCCTCCTGTAGCCCTGGGAGCGGTGATTTGGCTGATCGGCGGCTGGCACCTGTTCGTCTGGGCCTTCTGCCTGAGCACCGTACTCCTGTGGCACGACACCTTCACCATCAATTCGCTCTCGCATTTGTTCGGAACCCGCCGTTATGAGACGACCGACACCAGCAAGAACAACTGGTTCCTCGCACTCCTCACACTCGGCGAAGGCTGGCACAATAACCATCACCATTTTATGGCTTCCGCTCGCCAGGGATTTTTCTGGTGGGAAGTGGACATCACCTACTACACGCTGAAAATGCTCTCGTGGTTCGGCATCGTGTGGGACTTGCGCAAGGTGCCAGTGCATTTGCTAAGCGAACAAAAAATCGCGGCCTAAGTTTAATTTTACTGGAAGCATTCCCGGGACAGGCATTCATGTCTGTCCCTTTTTTTATTTCTCTAACCTTTCTTCGGAACTCAGCAATCGAACTGCGCTAATTTTCAAAATTCAGATTCACCGGCTCGGTCTGTGTTTCACCAAAAGGCTTGGCTGTGACCGGCACGTCGGTTCCGACAATTTCAAACTTCACGTTGTTAAGCCAAACCATGCCCGATTTATTCACCAGAATGCCAAAGGCGACAGCCGTCGCCTCTTTTGGCACGTCCAGAACAACTTGATATTCATGCCAATCAACGGAGCCCTTGATGGAGCGATCCATCATGTTGTCTAACGCGAATGGCTTGGAGTTCACGTCCACCCGCATCCACAAACCCGCCCAATCCTTTACCTCTTCCGCTTTCACTGACGCGCTCAGCCGTATCCGCTGTCCGGCATATTTACCGGCGCTAAACATCTGCATTAACGTTCCAAATCCCTCTGTGGCCGACGGTTTGGATTTCAGATAAGCGATGCGAAAACCGTTGCGCTTTGCTTCCGAATCCACGCCCGTTTCGTAATTCTCGGGGTTGCTTCCGGCCAGATGCCATCCCTGCGGCGCACTCGCGGACCTAACCGGTTGATCTTTAGCCGGCGCGCGAAGGGCCGCCAGCGGAAGCGCCAGGCCAGCGGCGGTCGCGACAATGATCAGTGTTCTTCTTTCCCACAATCTGGTTGCATCACGAAAAGTATGTGCCATGACCGTCGTCCTCCCAGATTCGGCAACGTCTGCATCAGCTAGATAGCTCAATCTTGCGTGGCGAGGTCGAAACTTGCGTCAAAATAGCACCGCGATCTGGTGCCATTAAGAAATTAAACCGTAAACGATATGGCCGTTCGGAGGCCAGATGCGGCGAGTACTTTTGCGCTTCAGTAGTTTGTCAACTGTGTCCGTCGCACCTAAAGAAATATTCACCGTACGTTCATGGATTGCGTTCGAATGAACATTGCAGCGCTGGGTTCGTTGTGTTTGAATGCGGGTGCACGGAAATTTGGGAGGTGTTTGGTGATGAGCGTTACGCGGACGGCGTGGATAAATTGCGCAGGAATTTTGGCTTTAACTGTAGGGTTGGTCGCAGGCGGAAAAATCGCCCTTAACGCCCAAGAAGGCACGAGCCAGAGCGCGACGGGCAAATCCGGATATCACCTGATTAAAAAAGTGAAGCTTGGCGGCGAAGGCGGTTGGGATTATCTCACCGCAGATGCGGCCAGCCGACGCTTGTTTATTTCGCGCGGCACCCACGTCATGGTGGTGAACGCTGATGAAGGCAAAGTCCTCGGCGACATTCCCAACACCCAAGGCGTGCATGGCATTGCACTCGTCGCGGACATGAACAAGGGGTTCACCAGCAATGGCAAGACCGGCACATCAACCGTATTTGACATGAAGACTTTGCAGCCCGGCGGAGAGGCAACCACAGAAAAAAATCCGGACGCCATCATCTATGATCCGGCGTCGAAGCGCGTGTTTACTTTTAACGGGGGTTCTGATTCGGCCACGGCCATCGACGCCGCGACGGGCAAAGCGGTTGGCACCATCGCGTTGGGCGGCGGGCCTGAATTTGCTGCGTCCGACGGCAAGGGCCAGGTCTTCGTAAATTTGGAAGACAAGAGCCAGCTCGTAAAATTCGACCCTGTCACTCTGAAAGTGGAAAAAACCTGGCCACTGGCCCCCTGCGAATCGCCTTCCGGACTCGCCATCGATGCCGAACACGAAATTTTAATCGTCGGCTGCCATAACAAAATGATGGCTTTCGTCGATGGCAGTTCCGGGACGGTGATCGGCACGGTGCCCATCTGTCAAGGTGTGGACGCCAATCGCTTCGACCCTGCGACCGGCTTCGCGTTTGCGTCATGCGGCGATGGCACGGTCACCGTGGCGCACGAGGATTCAATCGACAAGTTCACCGTGGTCGACACTATCGCCACGCAACGCGGCGCGCGCACCATGGAGCTGGATACCTCCAACCACAATTTATATTTGGTCACCGCTGATTTTGGCCCAACACCAGCAGCCACGCCAGAACATCCCAGGCCGCGTCCGCCAATCATTCCCGACACCTTCACCTTGCTGATCTTTGGCAGGTAAAATCTATCGGTAGAATTTTCTCAGCTAAAACACGACTCAATGCGCCAATAAAAACTGCTTGAATTCGTCGTAACCATTCGACATCGGTAGCGACAGTTTCTCCCGTTGCAGATACGCCGCGAGCCGAGCTGGCAATCGCGGAGCAACGCCAATTGCGCGCGTCACCACTTCCGCAAACTTTGCCGGGTGCGCCGTAGCCAGCACCAATCCTTGCGCCGGCTCCGGATGCGCTTTGCGGTAAGCCTCCCAGCCCAAAATCCCCACCGCCGTGTGCGGATCAGCAACGTACTGATAGCGCTCGTACACCAACTTCATCGCCGCGAGGGTCTCGGCATCCGTCGCGCCGTGTCCCCAGATTTCTTTTTGCACGTATTCCAGCCGGTTGCGGCACAAATCCAACAGCCTGGGAAAATTGTTGGGATTTCCCACGTCCATGGCGTTCGACAAGGTCGCATACGCCGGGTGCGGAGAAAATTTTCCGCTGCGCAA
Source organism: Verrucomicrobiia bacterium (assembly GCA_035568155.1). Lineage (GTDB taxonomy): Bacteria > Acidobacteriota > Terriglobia > Acidiferrales > UBA7541 > Acidiferrum. The sequence continues at coordinate 16,610 of DATMOS010000079.1, forward strand.
ATATTCCGGCACCACGTCATTCGCATTTGTCGCCGCCACAAATCTGGTCACTGGCAATCCGATGCGCTTGGCAAATAGTCCCGCCGTCAAATTGCCGAAATTTCCGCTGGGCACCGAAACAATCAGCGGCACGGAAGCCACCGGCAATTGCCGGTACGCGGCCACGTGATAAAACATCTGCGGCAACAGCCGCCCGATATTGATGGAATTCGCCGAAGTCACAAAAGCGCGCTTGTTCAATTCCACATCGGAGAACGCTTGTTTCACCAATCGCTGGCAATCGTCAAAAGTTCCTTGCACTTCCAGCGCAGTGATGTTTTCCCCCAGGGTTGTGAATTGCTTTTCCTGTGCTTCACTGATGCGCTTCGAAGGATAAAGAATCACTACGCGAATTCCCGACACGCCCAAAAAACCATGCGCCACCGCGCTGCCGGTATCGCCCGAAGTAGCCACCAGCACTGTCAGTGCGCGCGTTTCGTTACGTACAAAATAAGCCATCAGCCGCGCCATGAATCGCGCGCCAAAATCCTTGAACGCCAGCGTAGGCCCGTGAAACAGTTCCAGAATGTGCAATCCCGGCGACAACGACACCAGCTTCACCGGAAAATTAATCGCCTCGCTCACTACTTGCCACATCACTTCTTCCGGCACTTCCGCGCCGGCAAACGGCCGGGCCACCCGAAAACATACTTCCGTGAACGGCAGCCGCCGGAACTCTTCCAGTTCTTCCGGAGAACGCCGCGCAATTTCCACCGGCATATACAATCCGCCATCCGGCGCCAACCCACGCAATACCGCGCCGCGCAGCGACGTCAGTGGCGCTTCCCGGGATGTGCTGCGGTATCTCATCTCAGCGGCGACACATTTCTTTTGTAATGGCTTACAAACATCAGGCGTGTTCAACCTGCTCGCGTATCTTTTGCAGGAACCGTTCTACGTCAGCCGCATTGTTCTTTGAATCGCTAGCGTGCTTTGCGCGCAACTCGGACACCTGTACCGCGCAATGCGCCAGCGTTTCATAACTCTTCCTGCGCCCCGCGATCAACAGCGGATAACACCGCGCCACCGTTTCGCGCGGCGTTTCCTGATCCTTTACATGAAACGTTCCCCGCCACAACACCGGCTTCGGATCATTCAGATATCTTTCCACCAGCATGCGCTGTTCTTGTTCGGTATTAGCCAGATGCACCACCGTCATTTGCCGCCGCAAGCGCATCAAAATATTGTTCTGCGCATAAATCACACTCCCGGTGGTATCCAGAACGATTGGCGTGCCGCCAGAGTCTTTCTCAAGCCCGCTCGCCTCTCTCTCCAGATTGCTCAGAAATTCGTCCATCACTCCGATTTCTTCCGCCAAATATTCCGCTTCCCGTTGCACATAGGTCACACTGTTCGGCCAACCCATCCACGCAGCCACGCCGTTAATTCCCGAATACCCGCCCGCCGCCAGCCGCGGGGCTAGTCTTTGCTCAATCAGGTCATCGCAGCAAACTGACCTCCAGCCCGCCGCCGCTAACTTCTTTGTCCAGAAACTTTTGCCGCTTCCAGACATACCCACTAACGCCAAGCGGGAGAGCTTTTCCTTATGCATTTCACTGTTCATGAATAATTTCTTACCTTAACGTGCCCTCTGCGCTGGAGCAACACGCCTTCCCCCGGCCGTCCCCTTGAAAAACAATGTGCTCCTGGAACCCTGTACGACCGGACGGCTTGCAGCCCGATAACCCTGATGTTACGTTTGCAAACAGCTGTGGGGCATCATTTGAAGCAATTGAAGCATGGAGTTAGCGGTTTTTGGGTCCGGTTAGCATCTTTTCATTACTGAACTATCGGCAGCCGGCAAAAATCGAAATTCAACTGTAAATTTTCGTGACGCGATGTCACTCCGGTTTCATCGGGGCAGGCGACCAGCCCTGGCTTAGATATTCGCGCGCGAGGTCTTCGTGGGTTATTCGTTTCATAACGACAATCGTTTGCCGCAAGGCCGTCTGGCCATGGCTTCCTACGTTATCGTGGGAATGATCGGCGTATTGCTTCTTGGTTTTTGGAAGCTGCAGATCATCGACGCCGAGAAATATTCTTCCATGGCCGAACGCAACCGCGTGCGCTCCATTCCGGTCATCGCGCCGCGTGGCCGCATGCTCGATCGCGATGGCCGCGTGCTGGTCGACAATCGCCCGTCGTTCAGCGTTTTGCTTTTGCGTGACGATCCCGCCCTGGTCGAAAAAAACCTTCCCGCCATTGCTGATGGACTCAACATCGCAGTCGAAGACTTGCGTGACGATCTCAGCACCACCCGCAACCTCCCCAAATTTCAGCCCATTATCATTAAACCCGAAGCTTCCGACGCGGACATCGCTTTCATCGAGTCGCATCGCTCCGATATTCCTATTCTTGAAATGATTTCCATCTCTCGCCGTCGCTACCTTCCCAACGGATTTATGGCCCACGCCAGCGGCTACGTTGGTGAAGTAAGCGAGCAACAAATTGAGTCAAGCAACGGGCGCTTTCGCCCCGGCGACTTCGCCGGCAAAACCGGGCTGGAAAAACAGTACAACGATCTTTTGATGGGCACCGACGGCATGCGCCGCGTCATCGTCAACAGCGTCGGAAAAGAAGTTGGCCGCCTCTCCACGCAGGAAGCCATTCCCGGCAAACAAATTCAGCTCACCATCGATTACGACCTGCAGCAAGTCGCCGAACAATCTCTGGGAACGCGGCCTGGCGCCGTGGTCGCACTGGACCCCCGCAGCGGTGAAGTTCTTGCCATGGTCAGCCGCCCCACGCCTGACCCCAACGATTTTTCCGTGCGCGTTTCGAATGAAATATGGAAAGGTCTTAACGACGATCCACTGCACCCCATGTTGAATCGCGCCATTCAGGCGCAACTCGCTCCCGGCTCGGTTTTTAAAATCATCACCGCCACGGCCATGCTGGAAGATAAAGTTCCGCCGGAAAGCTATACCGCTTTTTGTCCCGGCTACGCCACTTTCTACGGCCGCCAATTCAAATGCTGGGTGTACGGCAAAAGTTCCCACGGAGTGGTGAATTTTCGGAAAGCCATTCTCGATTCCTGCGATATTTTTTTCTATAACGTGGGCATGAAGTTGGGTATCGACCGCCTTGCGTACTACGCCACCAAAATGGGCATTGGCCACAAAACAGGAATCGATCTGCCTTCTGAAGAGCCCGGCCTGATGCCTTCCGAGGAGTGGGTGGAGCGCGTCTTCCATCGCAAGTGGTACCCCGGCGAAACCATTTCGGTCTCCACCGGTCAGGGCGCCGTCACCACTACACCGCTGCAATTGGCGCGCACCATCGGCGGCATCGCCATGGGCGGCATTTTCAAACAGCCGCATTTATTGAAAGACGCGCAAAACGTAGGCGAAGAACGCTTCAACATTTCCGAGCCCACCGTGGAAAAAATAACTGACGCCATGTACGGCGTGGTCAATGACGGCGGCACCGGCGCTTCGCTGAAGCTTGCGGGTGTGGAGCTCAGCGGAAAATCCGGCACCGCGCAGGTCATCGGCTACTCCACCCGCGACCGTCTCGGCAAACAGAAAAAATTTGAAGATAACGCCTGGTTCGTGGGTTACGCTCCGCGCCGCAATCCCGAAATCGTCGTCGCCGTTCTGGTGCAGGAAAGCGGCCAGCATGGCGGCACCGCGTCCGGCCCGGTGGTGCGCGACATTATTAAGGCCTACTACGACAAGAAAAATAAAAACAACGGCCAGACCACCGTCGAATATCAGCGCTTCAATTTTGATAACGGCACCAATCCAGCGCAGGCCGCACTAGCAGTCAAAGACGCTGAGCTGGCTGCTCCAGCCAAACCAGTCGCGCCAAAGTTGAATTCCGCGGCTGCGGCTGCCGCGATCATTCCGGCGCCAACGGAGAAGGCCTTGCGCCCATAGATTTTAGTCCGGAAAAATCCGGCAGCATTTTTGCCAGTGAAATGAAAAGTAAATGAAAGACGCACCCGGTACTCGCGATTACGATTGGTGGCTGCTAGCCATCCTGGCGGCCATCTGCGCCGTTGGCGTGATTGAAATCTATTCCGCCACGCATGGCAGCTCTCTGGCCGGCATGCACATGAAGCAGATCCGCTGGCTGGTCATCGGCTTCGCCCTGATGTTCGCCCTGTCCCGCCTCGACTACCACCTGATCCTCGATCAAGCCCCCATTTTGTATCTTATTGGTATCGTTGCCCTTATCGCCGTGCTGGCTATGGGCCACAGCCGCTTCGGAGCCAAACGCTGGATCCCCTTCCTCGGCGAATTCTTTCAGGTGTCAGAATTGGTAAAGTTGATTATAATCATTGTAGTCGCCCGCTTCTTTGCGGAAGTGAGCAGTGATGAGCTTTCCCTGCAGGATTTGATCAAAGCAGGATTCTTAGTAGGGCTACCGCTAGTATTGATTCTAAAGCAGCCCGACCTGGGTACAGCTCTGGTGCTGTTACCGATGCTGGTAGTGGGTGCGTTTCTCGCCGGCCTGCAATGGCAGCATGCGGCGATAATTTCACTGGTGGGCTTATTGGCTGTAGGCAGCATTTTTTATGCCCCGGTCAGCCGCCACATCCTGAAACCGTACCAACGGGAGCGCGTGACGTCCTTCATGCACCCCGAAGAAGACGCAAAAGGTTCCGGTTATCAGGTGTTGCAATCCAAGATTGCCGTCGGTTCCGGCGGTTTCTGGGGCAAAGGGTTTGGCAACGGCAGTCAGAATCAACTGGGCTACATCCCCGTCCGCTATTCAGATTTCATCATGTCCGCGTGGGCTGAAGAACAGGGATTCAAAGGCGTGCTGCTTGCCCTTGGGCTGTATATGGCGCTTCTGCTTCGACTGGTCCAGAACGCCCAGCGCGCCAAGGATCGCGCCGGAATGTTTCTGGTCATGGGCGTCGCCGCAGCGCTCGGTTTTCACGTTTTAGTAAACGTGGCCATGGTCATCGGCGCTATGCCGGTTACCGGGATTCCGCTGCCCTTAATGAGCTACGGAGGTTCTGCCACGTTGTTTGTTTTCCTGGCGATTGGCCTGGTGATGAATGTACGGCTTCGCCGCTTCGTCAACTGACGAACGCCAGTGCCCGTTTGACGCGCCCGCTTCGGCTGGCCGCCCGGGCGTAGCTTCAAAATTGTTTTAAATGATTGGAACGGGTTGACCGCCCAGTTGCCGTTTTTGCGTTTGGCCGCTCGCGGTCGCCGGTAAATTTAAGGAAATAAGAGTGAGGACAGCATCGTCCGCCGTTTGCCTGGGAAGCTCCCCGCAACGGATTAGCCTCGAAAGACTGAGGAATTATCAATTCAGCGGTGGCACCCAACCCGCCACCCCCTCCGCCTTCGAACGTCAAAACCACCTCCAAGCGGTCGTGGCCACGTGTGTCCCGGTTACTCCGGGGCAGGCGCCGGTTTCTCGGACCTCCGACGGGCACAAGCTCGCGGCGATGCCTCCCGAGGAGTTTTATGTCAAAAGAGTTAGTCATATCAGCGGCCTCCCATGAACGGCGGGTCGCGATACTTGAAGAAGGTCAGTTAGTAGAAATTTATATCGAGCGCGAAAAAGAGTTCGCCCTCGTCGGCAGCATCTATAAAGGTAAAGTCACTCGCGTCCTTCCCGGAATGCAATCCGCTTTCGTGGACATTGGTCTGGATGGCGACGCCTTTCTGTACGTCAGCGACGTTTTCGAAAATCTGGAAGATTACGATCACGACCACCCGCATGAAGTGCCGCATGCCGCCGCTATAGAAACAGAATCGCATCCTGCCGCTGCCATCGAGCACGAAGCGGAAGCGCATTCCGTCGAATTGTTGCCTGGTGAATCGCTCGCGAAAGCTGGCGGGTCCGATGCACACGACGATTCCATTGCCGAAGTTTCAGACGAATCTCGCGGCTCGCAACGCGCCGAGACCAGCGAACACGAAGGCCAGCACGAACATTCGGACGAGGCGCAGCCCGGAAACGCGCATGAACATGATGCGTCCGAGCCGGAAGAACGCCAGCCCGAATCAAATGCCTCCGCACCGCAGAATTTTGGTCCGAACTATAAGTCTTCGCAAAATTATTCGCCGCGCGGTGCCAGCGGACCCGGCCAGAATTTTGGCCGTGGGAACGATCGCGGCAATGACCGTGGCAACGATCGCGGACAGGATTCCGGCAGCAACCGTGGCGGCGGGCGTTTCGGCCGGCGCGGCGGACGCCGCCGCGGAGGTCGTCCTGGGCCAGGCGGCCGCACTTTGCCGCCCTCGAAATATGCTTCGCCGCAAGGCCAGAACGATACTCGCGGAGATTCGCGTGGCAACGAACCGCGTTCGCAAGGCCAGAATCGTGGCGCGCAGCCTCGCGGATTCGAACCACGCGGCGCAGCGCAACGCGGCTTTGATAATCGCCGCCCCGAAACACCGCGCCAAAGCGGCGCTTCTCCAGTAGCGCCGAATTTTGATGCCGCTGAAGAACCGATCCTGCTCCCCGGTGAATCGCTCGCTAAATATCGCGGCAAGCCCATCGCGGCTTCCATTTCTCCGGCAGTCGAGCAAGAATCCGGTAAAACATCCGAGGCCACCGAGAATTCGCGGCCCGCCACGGGAGCTACGTTGCCATCGCAACCCGCTGCTGCTGGCGGCGTCGTGCCTCGGCGCTTCACCGGAGGACTTCCTCGTTGGTTGCTCGCCGATGCGGGCGCCGAATCCGAAGCCGCCCCAGTATCCGCCGACGAAAACATTGGCATCGGTGACGACAGCACGCTTTCCGCGCACGGAAATAATCCGCCGCGCCACGAAGCATCTCCTTTGGAGCTGCCCACCTCTGGAAGCTCCGATCTAAACGACGATCAGATCGCGGTACTCGGAACCGGGCTCGTCGAAGCCAAGCAGGAAGAAGTGCAGGAAGTTGCGCAAGTTCCCGCTCTCGCCGGTGACACGATTTTTGAAGAAGAGGAAGAAGTCGAAGAAGAAGAGGATGAGGCAGAAGAAGAAACCGAAGCCGAAGAGTCGCACGCAGAAGTTTCTCAGCTTACCGACGACGAAACCGCCGAGGTCGAAGAAGGCCGCGCCGCGAATCGTGCTGAAGCAGAAGCAGATGCCGCGCACGAAAGCGCCGAACATCATGCCGCACTCGGACTTCACGACGAAGAACACGCCCACGCCAGCGAACATGATACCGAACATCACGAAGGACACGACGAAGGTCACCCCGAAGGAACCGGGCAGGAAGAAACGGAACGCGCCACCGCCGGGAACGTCCCGGTAGACAATCTCGCTTCCGCTGCCTCTGCTTCCCATATTGCCGAGGACGACATCATCTTGTTGCCGGGAGAAACTCGCGCTCCTCGCAGCGTAGGCGGCGCTCCCGCGCCTCGCGAAGAATTTCCGCGCGACTCAGCGCGCGTTGGCGGCAATCCGCGCCAACGTTTCCAACGCCCCTTCCGCAGCGGCGGACGTGATCGCGGCCGCGACAATCGCGGTGGCCGTCCAGACAGCCGTGGCGGACGCCCCGACAATCGTGGTGGCCGTCCCGAACGCAGCGGTGGTGGTGGACGCCCCGGCCAGCGCTTCGAGCGTCGTCCCAGCGGGCCAGGCGGTCCGCGTCATGACCGCGGGCACCAAGGAGGCCATGGGCATCACGCCGGCTCTTCGCGCCGCCCTCAACTCATTTCTGAAATGCTCAAGGCTGGTCAGGATGTAGTCATCCAGATCGCCAAGGAGCCGCTCGGCAAAAAGGGCGCGCGCATCACCAGTCACGTCGCTTTGCCCGGACGTTTCCTCGTGTATATGCCGACCATCGATCACATCGGCGTCTCGCGCAAAATCGCCAGTGCCGATAATCGCTCGCGTCTGCGCCGGCTCGTCGGCGAAGCGCGCGGTAGTTATCCCGGCGGCTTCATCGTTCGCACCGCGGCCGGTGGCGCCACCGACGAAGAAATTCGCGCCGACATCGAATTCCTCGGCACCACCTGGAACGAAATCAAGGAGCGCAGCGAGCAGCGCAAAGCTCCCTCGCTCCTCCATCGCGATCTGAATCTCGTGGAACGCATCCTGCGCGATTACGTCAGCGACGATTTCACCGCCATCTGGATTGACAGCGAAGAAGAATTCAGCAAGGTCGTCGAATTCGTCAGCCGCTTCCAGCCCAAGCTGGTCAGCCGCGTCAAGCTGTACACCAAGGAAACGCCCATCTTCGAAGAGTTTGGCATCCAGCACGAACTCGACAAAGCTCTGCGCGCCAAAGTGTGGCTCAAGTCCGGCGGCTATATCGTCATCAACCACACCGAAGCGCTGGTGGCCATCGACGTCAACACCGGCAAATTCGTCGGCAAAGGTTCCACGCGCCTCGAAGACACCATCGTCAAAACGAATCTGGAAGCGGTGAAGGAAATCGTGCGCCAGATTCGCTTGCGCGATCTGGGCGGCATCATCGTCGTCGACTTCATCGACATGGAAGAGCGCCGCAACCGCGACAAAGTTTTGTTCGCGCTGCAGCAAGCCCTCGAAGAAGATAAAGCGCCGTCCAAAGCGCTGAGCTTCAACGAATTTGGCCTGGTGTGCATCACCCGCAAACGCACCAAGCAGGCTCTCGAGCGCGTGCTCTGCCAGCCCTGCCCGTATTGCACCGGCTCGGGAATGGTCAAATCCATTCCCACGCTGTGCTACGAAATTCAAGCCGAAGCCCGCAAAATGGCCATGGCCGGCCACGAAGGCCCCAACCTGACCCTGCGCGTCCATCCCGAAATCGCCAAAGCCCTAAAAACCCGCGAGTCCTTGCTCATGGACGAACTGGAGCAAACCTCGCACAAACACATCATCATCCAGTCCGACGCCACCCTCCACTGGGAGCAGTACGACATCTACT
>DATMOS010000080.1:0-38240 GCA_035568155.1 Verrucomicrobiia bacterium
GCAACTCGCGGGCGAAGACAATATTCAGATCTGCCAGCCATCGACGGCGGCGCAATATTTTCACATGCTGCGAAGGCAAGTGCGGCGTCCGTGGCGCAAGCCGCTGATCGTGTTTACGCCGAAGAGCATGCTGCGGCATCCAGATGCCAGTTCGCAGATTCAGGAATTTGCGGAGCCGCGGTTTTTGCCATTGATACCGGATCGCGAAGTGCAGGATGCGAAGCGAATTCTGATTGCCAGCGGCAAGGTTGGCCATGAATTGCGCGCTGAACGCAAGCGCCGGAATGACACGGAGACGGCGATCTTTTTCCTGGAACAGTTTTATCCGCTGCCGCGGCTGGATATCACTGCAGCGATCACGGCGCATCCCAATGCGCGAGAAATTATCTGGGTGCAAGAAGAGCCGCGGAATATGGGCGGTTACTTTTATGTGGTGCCGCGCTTGGACAGCTTGGCCAAGGGACTGGGATTGCGGTTGCGCTCGGTAAAGCGTTCGAGCAGCGCGAGCCCGGCCACGGGGTCAGCGAAAGCACACGAGCTGGAGCAAAAAACTCTGTTGTCGCTGGCTTTTACTACCTAATTGTTGGAGAGATTTTTCAAAACCAGGCCCGTTCAAACCAAGGGCGCCCCCAAAAAATCGCGCGTTTACGCGACGTTCATATGGGCGTCATATCCGCGTCACACGCGCTTTGCCACAATGAGCCGTGTCCTTTGAGACTCGGAGCCACCAAGATCCACCACAACTCTATCGGAACGCACCGCTGTACGATACACTGCCGCCCAGATGTCGGAAGGCCCACTCCATCAGCATGAAACGCATCCTGATCATTGAGGACGACCGCGACATTGTGGAACTAGTGCGCTATAACCTGGCCAATGAAGGCTTCCAGGTCAGCGCGGCTTCTGACGGAAATAGCGGGTTGAACTCGCTGAAAAAAACTCCACCTGATTTGCTGCTGCTGGACCTGATGCTGCCTAAGCTATCGGGTTTGGATATATGCAGAGAAATTCGTCGCGATGATTCGCTGAATCGTTTGCCAATTCTCATGCTCACCGCACGTGGGGATGAGGCGGATCGCGTTGTGGGCCTCGAGATGGGTGCCGACGACTATGTGACCAAGCCGTTTAGCCCCCGAGAGTTAATTGCGCGAGTGAAAGCGCTGTTGCGTCGCGCGGAGCCACCCACGGATTCGCCGCGCATTATTGAAATAGGGAAATTGGCCATTGACCCGGCATCTTATCGCGTGAGTCATTCTGGAAAAGCAGTGCCGCTCAGCACACTTGAGTTTCGTTTGTTGTATTATCTTGCTTCGCGCCCGAATCGCGTGTTCACCCGGGACCAGTTGCTTGACGCTGTCTGGGGCACCGATCGTTTCGTTACCCCTCGTAGCGTTGATGTTTATGTCCGCCGCCTGCGCGAAAAGATCGAACCAGACCCGGAAAATCCGATGCATTTGAAAACCGTGCGCGGAGCAGGGTACTTGTTCGAAACCCGTGCGGCGTAATCTTTTCCTAAAACTCGGGCTAACGTTCGTGGCGCTGCTCATCAGCGCTTTGCTGGCGGTAGATTATTTCGCGGAACGCGCTTTGCGCCGCGATTACGAGCGGACCGCCTATTCCCAACTTACTGCCGTTGCCGGGATCGCGCAGGCGCGTGCATCGGCCTTACCGTCGTTGCCTCCCGCGGGCCCAGAAGACGTCGCCAAATTAAATGAGTGGGTTTCGCAGATGGCGGCCAGCGGTTCGCGGGTAACCATCATCGGGAGCGATGGCCGCGTTTTTGCCGAGTCTCAATCCGATTCACAAACCATGGAAAATCACGCCACTCGCCCGGAAGTTCGCGAGGCAGTGGCAAACGGTAGCGGGCGGGCCATCCGTCACAGCGTCACCGTAAACCGCGACCTGCTGTATTACGCGGTTCGTCAAGACACGGCGAGCGGAACGCCAATCATTCTGCGGTTTGCGCTACCGATTGAAACCGTGGACGAGGTGCTGCAGTCGTTTCGCCGGAGTCTGTGGCTCTCTTCATTTCTTATTTTGCTCATTGCGGGGGTTGCGGCCTTACAGATTTCACGCATGTTCACCGATCGTGTGGAGCGGCTGAAGGATTTTTCTCGACGCGTGGCTGCGGGTGACTTCGCAGCCATTCCGGCTGACAGTTCCGGAGATGCGCTTGACGACTTAGGTGCGTCGATGAATCGCACCGCCGCGCAACTCGACGAAACCATTCGCACACTGACAGAAGAACGCAATCTCTCCACGGCGATTCTGGGAAGCATGGTGGAGGGGGTGGCGGTCGTGAATGGTTCAGAGCGGTTGCTTTTCGCCAATCAGGGATTTGCCGAAATACTTAACCTGAGGTTTCCGCCGAAGTCGGGTAGCGCGCTGGTAGAAATTATTCGCCAGACGGAACTGATCGAAGCGGTGCGGAATGTGTTGCATGGGGAATCGCGGGTTGAAGCGGAAATTGTTACCGGGACGCTGCGCCAAAAATATTTTGCCGCAACCGTAGCGTCGGTGCGGGCGGGCGATACTCTGGGCGCGGTGCTGGTGCTGCATGACATCACCGAATTGCGCCGGTTGGAACGGGTGCGGCGCGATTTTGTGGCCAACGTATCGCACGAATTTCGTACCCCGCTAACCGCTATACAAGGATTTGCGGAAACACTGCTGGCTGGGGCCATCGACGATGCCCAAAATCGTGTGCGCTTCCTGGAAATAATTCTGGAGCATGCGCGACGGCTGGCGCGGCTGACCGAAGATCTGCTTCGCCTTTCGCAAATGGACTCTGACCGTTTGGAGTTAGAGATTGACGAGATCAGTGTGGCGCAACTTGTCGACAGTTGTCTGGCGACAGCGCAACACCGCGCATTGGAAAATGGCTTGAAACTTTCGGTGAACATTCCGGAAAATCCACCAACCGTAGCGGGCGACCGCCGCAGGTTGGCTGAGGTATTGCAAAATCTGCTGGATAACGCGCGGCAGTACACCCTGCCGGGCGGCGAGATCGTACTGAGTGTGGCGGCAAGCGAATTGGAAGTGGTGTTCACCGTGTCGGATACCGGCATCGGCATTCCGCGGGCAGACCAGTCGAGGATTTTTGAGCGGTTTTACCGTGTCGACGCGGCGCGATCGCGCGAGGCGGGCGGGACGGGGCTCGGTCTGGCGATCGCCAAACACTTGATTGAAGCGCACGGCGGGCGTATCTGGGTGGAGAGCGAAATTGGCAAAGGCTCGCATTTTCATTTTTCTGTGCCGATTTTCGATGGGCATAGAGCGATGCAACATGTGACTCCCAGCGGTTCGGCGCAAGCGAGAAGCAACCGCGGACGTATCCCCCCGGCATAGTTTTTTACAATTCGGACGCTCTTGGCCGCACCGAGTGGCCGCAAAAGTCTTCGACACACACCTGCTGAAATAATTCGAGCATTCATACACATGTGAACATCCCGTAATAATTCAGGCCGCACACTTGGCGTGGAGCGAGCGCGACGATTGGCGCAGAGCTGCTCCGAAAGAGGCCAGCCTATGGCGAGCGTTACAAAAATAACCGGAGTAGTGCTGTACGACACGCTGGTGAATTACCTGGTTTCGATGTCTCGCACGGTGGAAGGGGCCATGAATCGTGCGTTGGACGCGCTAGTGAACGTGGACGGCTCGCGGACCGCCGATTTGCCGGGGGAAGTATTCTTGCTGGAGCCGCGCATCAATGAAATGGAAGTGGTCATCGACGAACACGCGATTCGCTTGTTGCGGCAATGCAGTTTTAATGACGATGAGATGCGGCTGATTGTCGCCGCGCTGAAAATCACCAACGATCTGGAGCGCATCGGGGACCTGGCCGTGAATCTTGCGCAATGCGTTATCTCGCTGCGAGAAATGCCTAAAATCGCGGCAATCGAAGAACTGGCACCGATGGCGGCGGCGGTGCGCAGCATGATGGGTAAAAGCCTGGGAGCTTTAATTTTCAAGAATGTCGAGATGGCTTTGCAGGTACTGGAGAGCGACGATGCCGTGGATCAATATCGCGATCGCATTTTTGAGGAATTGCTGCGGCGCATGATGCAGGAACCCACGATGATCAGCCCGGGCTTGCAATACGTGCTTGCCACGCGGCATCTGGAGCGCATCGCCGATCACGCCACCAACATATCTGAGGATATTATTTTTTGGGTGCGCGGACTGGATGTGCGGCACGGGCGAGGGTTGCTGGTGGCGAATGAGCCGGGAGAAGACGGCGGGGCCACGACGGCCTCGCGTGTCACAGAAAATTCATACGGCCTTCATGCGGATTCAGCGGTTGAACTGCAAGACTAGCGGCGTTTGATCTTCAATTCATGTCCTACCTGGGGACCAGAGCACCCCTGGTTCTGGTCCCTATCTCCCCCTTTTGTTAGTTGATTTTCTTCCTCGCGAACTCTCGCCAGGACGTCGTGCGCGATAGCCTAGTGCTTTTGAATTATTGCTCTTCCACCCATTCGAATTAAGAATCTCCGCAAGTTTCAACGTCCATTACCAAATTAATGGTGTTTCGTTGCGCGCGCCACGCAATGAAGTCTTCAAGCAGAGTCCGTTCGGGCTGCGGATGCGCGTACAGAGGCTAATTTTCGCCGGGAGATGAAGACGCTATGAAAGTGGAAACCTGTTTAAAGAGATTCCTGATAACGACACTATTTATTCTCAGCTGCGGTGCTTATATTCGAGCACAGTCCGATCCTCCGCCGCTTGAAATCGGAGGCGTCACCTTCTCTGGCAATATTCGCGAACGCTATGAGGTATGGGACTGGTTTCCGGCGAAAGGGCAGAATTTTTACAGTTACTCGGGCACGCTCATGCGCTTTGCACTTTCGCAAAAGCGGCAAAACTTTGATTGGACCGTGGAGTTTGCCGTTCCGGTGCTGCTGGGGCTGCCCGACCGAGCGGTCGATCCTGCTCCGCAGGGACAGTTGGGACTTGGACCTGCTTATTACGCGGCCAACAACAAGAATCAGTACACGGCATTTATTTTCCCCAAGCAGGCTTTCATTCGTTTAAAAGGAGACCACGCCAGTCTGCAATTTGGCCGCTTTGAATTTACCGACGGAAGTGAGGTGAAGCCGGTCAACGCAACGCTGGCTTCGGTAAAGAACGATCGCATCGCGCAAAGATTGATTGGCACCTTTGGATATTCGGACGTGATGCGCAGCTTCGACGGTGCGCACTACGTTTATGCCAGCGGTCCGTGGAATTTCACCGCTGTCGGTGCGATACCGACGCGTGGAGTGTTCCAGGTGGATGGTTGGGGCTGGGTAAACACGCCGATAGCTTATGTTTCTGTTACGCGAGAGCTGGACAAGGGTGAGGTGCACGCGGAATGGCGGGCTTTCGGCCTGTTTTATCATGATGATCGTGGAGTGTTAAAGACTGACAATCGCCCCACAGCCGCGCGCTCGCTCGATCTGCAGCCGATTGATATCGGTACCTATGGCGGCCACTTCATCGCCGCTCTGCCTGTGGCAGCCGGCACTGTTGATCTAGTTGGCTGGGGCGCTTTGCAAAGCGGGCGGTGGGGTGCGCTGACGCAACGGTCCGCGGCGGGTTCGGCGGAAGCGGGTTTCCAGCCTCATATTTTGCCTTCAGTGCGCCCGTGGATTCGGGGCGGTTATTACTACTCCAGCGGCGATGGCAACCCAGCGGACGATACGCACGGGACATTCTTTGCAGTGTTACCGACACCACGCGTCTACGCGCGATTTCCGTTCTTCAATGAAATGAATAATCGCGATCTCTTCGCGGAGCTGATGCTGCGTCCCGGCAAAAATCTGGTGTTGCGCACCGACGTTCACCGTCTGTGGCTGGCCAATAGCCATGACCTCTGGTACACCGGCGGCGGCGCATATCAGCCCTGGACATTTGGATTTTCCGGACGGCCATCAAATGGTTCGACGGCTTTCGCTAATCTTTATGATATGAGCGCGGACTATAAATTCACCCACGGCGTTACGCTGGGGCTTTATTTTGGTTACGCACAAGGCCGTGCGGTGATCGAAAAAATTTATCCCGGCAATAGCAACGGCCTACTTGGGTTCACAGAAGTAAATTACCGTTTCTAGCCGTTCCTCATTCAAACAAAAAAAAGGAAGGGCAGCCCAGGGGGAGCTGCCCTTCCGCGACCCCTCGTTAAAGGGAGACGCCCTGCCAATCTATGGCAGGTAATAGCGGAACGAAGTCCACACCATGTTGTCGATGCCTTTCGGAGAGATTGCCGAGCCTCCGGCGGGCACTCCACCCGTCCCGGACCAAGCGACCTTAGAAAGGTAGGAATATTGCACGCCAAACTGAAAGCGGCCTTTCGGACCCTGGTAGAACTTGTACCAGAAGCCGGCGGTAGCTTCTTGAATCAAGCGAATATCCCCAGCGCAATTTGCCCCCGACGACGGATTGAAGTCGTTTATGGGAACCCCCTCGGAGCCGCAACCGCTATTGTTGGCGGCGAAGTTTCCGTAGCCACCGATGCCGGTGGTGCTGATGACGGTATGGGTGGTGGCTGGGATGGCGGGGGTTGTAGTGGTTACGCCGCCGGTGGTGGTGCTGGTGGCAGGAATCGCCGTGGTCTTGGTTATAGTAATTGCGTCATAACCGGAATAACCTGCGCGCCAGGCGTATTCCAAACCCCAATAACCGTAAAGGTCGAGTTTGGGAGTGGGGTGAAGTTCAATTCTTGCCAAACCGTGAGCAGTACGGATGAGCGCAAGCGAGCCGTCTGGACGGGCCGTGGCGTCAGCCAGTTGTGCTCCGCCATATCGGCCAATGCCATCTCCGCCAACGGCCTTGAGACCCAAATCCACTTTCTTGTGCAAGACCGAAAATAACGCGCTGGCACCAACACCAGCACCGGTAGCACTGCTATTCGTGGCGCCGAAGCTGCTGACCACAGTGGGCGTTGGAGATGCGCATCCGATAACCGTCGGAGTTGCCGGTTTCACAGTGTCGCCTGCGTTGGTTCCGACTACGCCGCAAGGATAGATGCGATCGCGGAAAAGGCTGGCGATTGCAAATATCTCATAGTGACCAAAGCCTGGATCGAGAGTGGCCTTGAAGATAAAGTCAGGGGCCTTGTTGACGGTGTAACCGGTAGCGTCAAAAGCGTTATAAAGGCCGGCACCCGCGCCAGGAGCGTTGATGAAAAAATTCCCGGTGGTAGCGTTGGTGGCACCGGTGGTCTGGATCACAGCCGGCGCAGCGGCGGAGTTGATGGTGGTGACGCTGGAGAACCCGCGACCACCAATGGTGGCCTGCGGGCCTTCAATGGAGAAGCCCAGGGCGAATTTGTTGCCGAAGTCCTTTACCACACGGAATCCGTATTGACGGGCCCAGGTGAAGCCCACCACGTAATTGGGATCAATCATCTGTGGCAGGTCTTCCTGACGGTTGAACATGCCCTTCTTGGTTTCGGTCGCTAAGCTCCACATCTGACCGCCGGTGAGAATGAAGCCGTTGTCGAAGGCGGCTTGGGCCCACAATTGGCGTTGGCGAAACACGTAGCTGTTGGTCTGGCGGTTGTTGGAAGTAGTGCCGGCACCGAGGAAGTCCGCTTCGTAATAGCCGGTGCCCTTGACGGAGCCGATTTTTGCTTCCGCTAACAGCGAGGCGCGGCTCTGGCGGCCGGTGAAAGCGTTCTCGCTGATATGCCCAAGATCGTTGGCGGAGAAAGGCTCGCCGGTGAACGGGGTGGCGATATCGCCTCCCGTGGCGCGGCTGCGATAAACCGTTTCGGCCGCCAGAAAGCCTCCTGGCGTCAGAGCGACGCCCTTATATCGTATGGCCGCCGGACCGTCTTCCGTGGGTTTCGATTTGGGATCATTGGGATCCGCGGCCTGCTGCGCTACCACCGGGGCAGCCGAACTGTTGACGACCGCATTGCCACTGATCGCTGCAGAGGCGGAACGGGCCGCGTTGCTAGTCGTGACCGCTTCGCTGGCCTTGACGTTCGCTTCACTGGCACGCGAATTTGCCGCCGCAGCGGCCTCGCGAGCTTCGTCGATCTGGCGATCGCGCTTGGCGAGCTCTTCTTTCAGCAATTGCAATTGTTCCTGTTGCGACTGGAGAGTTTGGCGCAACTCTTCAATCTCAGCAGCAATGGCCGAATCCGACTTATCGGATTTATTGGCTTCCTTGGCTTTCTCCGATGGTGCGTTCTTGGCCGGGGTCGAGTCGGCGTCTTTCGGTGAATCAGCGAATGCTATTCCTGAAGTGAGGAATAGGGATAGTGTTAGTGCTGCCAGTTTTTTCATTGCCTCTCTCTTTAGATCTAAATTCAAGATGTACCGGAGTAATCTGTCGCGTGGCCCAGAACGGTAAAGGCTCCGTCTTACGGTTGCGTGAATCCGATGTGAATATCCTGTAACACACCGCCGCAGCTTCGATTTAAACCACAGTTGGGATGGGAGTTACGAAAACTAAGGATGGGTTCAACAGCAGGTGAACAGGCCGAAAGGGGACTGCTGATGAACGCGAACCAAGTATTCTTGAAGGAGCCAAGAATGGATTTTCGTAGCGTCCAAGTGACGAGCCTCTAACCTTCTGCACCAAGAAACAGGTTATTTCGGTGCCGACATGGTAAAGGCGAGGACAATTTGGGTCAAGCGATATTGATATTTGGCGTCAGTATCTTCGATGTCAGCTGCGGTTTTTTGTAGTTCCGCCTGGGTGAATTCGACGATGGAGCCGAGGCCCAGATTATAGCGGGCCTGTGCGAGATTGAGCGCCAGGTTGGCTTGCTGGCGGAGTTGTTGGGTCACCGATAGGCGCTCGAAAGCGCGGCGGGAATCTTGCCAGGCGTTTCGTACGTCACGCGCTATGTTGTTGCGCGTATCGGATAGCTTCTGCCTGTTGATGTTGGTTTGCAGGTCCGCGGTTTTTGCGCGCGCATCAAAATAGAAGCCGTTGAATATCGGAATATTGATATTCACGCCGACCGCGCCATAGTGGTCGGACAGCAATTGGTTGGCGCGTGCCGGCGCATAACCCGCAACACCAATCGCGCTGATAGACGGTTTCTTCAGATCGTGCTCGGCATTGCTGAATTTTTCCGCACCGGAAACCTGGTCTTGAAGCGCCTGGATTTCGGGACGCTGCAGCATGGCTTGCATTACCAGTGTATTCACGTCCGGGGCCGGCGGGGTCGCTTCGTTGATTTCCTCGACAGGATCAAAATTCTGTTTGTCCTTGTAGCCGAGCATCGCGGAAAGCGTGTTAAGGGCAGCATCGTAATTGTTGACGGCCTCCAGCAGCAATAATTTGCCGCGGGCGAGATCCACACTAGCAAAGCTCAAGTCCAGGTCGGATTTCAGCTTGGCGTTGGTGAGCGCCTGAATCTTGTCGACAAACGTTTGCCGGGCCCGAACGGTTTCCTGCGCAACGGTGACGAGCGCTTTGGTCTCCACCGCATTAAAAAAGGTTTGGTCTACAGCGAGGATTATGTCGCTGGTATTGGCGAGGGCCCATTTGTCCTGGGCTTTGGCTTCGAATTCGGAGCTGGAAACCAGATTGGTGGTGCGTCCGAAGTCGGTAATTAATTGGTTCACGGTAACGCCCACGGCAGCGCGATCAAAAACGGTGGGGTTGTTCAAGGCGCCAGCCAGAACACGAGCGTTAGTAGTCGCCCCGACGCCGGTCACGCTGAGATAAGCGCTCGGCAAAAGCGCCGCGCGGGTCTCGCGCACGTTTTGACGAGAGACCAGATACTGCAACTTGCCGATCGTTATTTGGGGATTATTCTTGAGCGCAATGGCTTCGGCTTGTTGAAGGGTCAGCGGTGTGCCACTGCCGGGGACAGGCATACCTTCCGGAACGAATTGCGAGCTGGGAGGCGGTGGTGGTGGAGCAGGAATTTGCTGCTCCTGACTCAGGAGGGGCATAGGCGTCAGGAGGATTGAAGCCCACAAAAAAAGCGCTCGTGGTCTCATGGACGCACCTCCTGAACTGTCGTTTCTTCCTTTGCATGGGCGATTAGATAAACCGCGGGGACTAGAAACACCGTGACAATTACAGAGATCGCGAGACCTCCGATAATTGATCGCGCCAGCGGAGCATACTGCTCGCTCCCAGCCTCGACGCCTAAGGCCATGGGGATCATCCCCAAAAGAGTGGCCAGAGAAGTCATCAGAATTGGACGCAGGCGCACCTTGCAGGCTTCTACAACCGCCTCGCGCAAGGTCATGCCGCGCTGCTCGTGCAAAATGCCCGCGAACTCCACAATCAGAATGCTGTTGGAGACAACAATGCCGGTCATCATGATGACTCCCATCAGCGACATAATGTTGAGCGTAGTGCCAGTGATAAAAAGAGTGAGAACGACACCGGCTAGCCCGGGCGGGATCGCGGTAAGGATGATAAGCGGGTTCAAGAAGGACCTGAACTGGGCCATCAAGATCAGATAAACAAGGACGATCGAGAGGGTCAGGCCAACCGCAAAACGCTTGAAGGACTCGCTCATGCCCACCACCGCCCCGCGCACCGTAATGCGCACGTTTTTGCCGGTTGTGATTCCAGCGAGCAAGTGCTGGACCTGCTTGTTGACGCCACTGAGGTCCTCGGTAGTGGGCATCACGTAGACATCAATGACACGACGAATCTGGTAGTGATCCACTTCCGTTGGCGTGCTGATGGGCAGGATCCTGGCCACTGATTGCAATGGGGTAGAAGCTTTGGACGTATCGGCTCGCAACGGAATATTCTTAAAATCGGACATGGTCATCGAACCGATTTTTTGATTGAAGTATTGAACGGTCACCATGTAGTTGTTGCCGCTCTTGGGGTCGATCCAGTAGCTAGGGGCGATCATGGCATCGGAGGTGAGGGCGGTGATGACGTTTTCCACCACGGCTCGGGGCGTGAGACCCAACTGGCTGGTTTGTTCGCGATCAATGTTCAATTCCAGACTCGGATAATCGACGTCCTGTGGAATCAAAACATCGCTGACATTTCTGAGATGTTTGAGTTGTCCAGCAATATTCCGGGCAATTCCGTAGGCTTCGTTGATATTGTTATCGCTAATCTGAATGTCCAGTGGCGCAGGCAGCCCCTGATTAACAACGGCGTCCACTAGCCCCCCAGCCTGAAAATAAAGGCTAAGCTGCGGCATATCCGCCGCCAGTTTTTTACGGACGCGATCCATATATTCGTAGCTGCCAACCTTGTGCTCCTGTTTCAAGCTGACTTGCACGAACGCGGTGTGCATAGCGGAATTGCTGGTGTAAATCGCGGAGAGGTCCGGGGTGATTCCGATGTTAGAGACCACCATGTCGAGATCGTCTCCCACGGTTTCGCGAATATCTTTTTCCACTTGCGCGATGTAGGAGTCAGTCACTTCAAGGCGGGTCCCGGTGGGAGCTTTGACGTTGATCACAAACTGGCCAGGATCGGTGCGCGGAAAATATGAGGTCCCGACGAAAGGAAATAGCAGGGCCAAGACCAGCACGATGCTCAAAGCGATGATTCCTATGGTTCGTTTTGGGCGTTCGAGGGCGCGGCGCACCGAGTTGTCGTAGAAATCCAAAAGTCGCCCGAAAAGATCGTTGAAGCTCTGCACAATGCGAGTCAAAAGGGACGGGTGGACTGGCTGACCTTCCTTATGGACGCCGAGGAACGTGGCACAAAAGAGCGGCACCACCGTCATAGCAAAAATGTACGACGCAAAAATGGAGAGCACCACGCCCAAAGCTAAATCGATAAAGAGGTAGCGGCTCACTCCGTAGAAAAAGGTTACTGGAAAAAACACGATCGAGGTGGTGGAGGTGGCCGCTAACACGGCGAGGGCGACTTCCATACCGCCCTTTTCCGCGGCTTCCCGGGGAGGCGCGCCATTTTCCATGAAACGAAAAATGTTTTCGAGGACCACCACGGAGTCGTCAATCAGACGCGAAAATGCCAGCGCCAATCCGCCCAGCAGCATGGTGTTGATGGACCCGCCCATTAGATTCACGATTAAGAAACACATCAAGGCGGAAAGAGGAATGGAAAGCAGGACCGCAAATGTAGCTCGCAAGTTTCCAAGAAACAGCAGGATCATGAGGGCAGTCAGCAGCAACCCGATCCCACCCTCTTTGAGCAGATTCTTAATGGCCATCTTGACGAAGATGGACTGGTCGAAAACGACGGCGGTTTTCAGCACGCTGGGAATGTCCACCAGGTGCTTAGTGGCCTCTTTAATTCCGTTGACGATCGAGATGGTGTTGCTGTTTCCGCCTTGCTTGAGGATGGGAATGTACACAGAATGCTGGCCATCGATGCGCACGACGTTGGTCTGAATCGCGCCCGCATCTTGGGCTTTACCAACATCGCCAACCATCACGGATCCGAGCCCCACGGTTTTAATGGGAAAGAGATTGATCTCCGAAGCGGCAGCGACCTGACTGTTGGCGTAGATGTTGTAGTCCATGTTGCCGATGCGCACGTCACCAGCAGGCAAGATCAGGTTGGATTCGTTAATTGCCTGAACCACATCGAGGAGACTGAGCTGATGGGCTTCCAGTTTGACAGGGTCGACAAAAACCTGGATTTGCCGGTATGTGCCGCCGAAAGGCTGCGGCACAGAAGCGCCTTGCACGTTGGCGATCTGGTTGCGGACTTCAAACTGGGCCAGATCCTTGAGGCGCGTTTCGTTCAAGCCTTCGCCTTTCAAGGTGACCAGGCAGACGGGCAAGCTTGAGGCGTCGAACTTCAACACGACGGGAGGCAGAGTGCCTGGCGGAAGGCGGCGCAAATCCGCCATCGCGAGATTGGCAATGTTACTCAATGCCGAATTCGAATCGGTGCCTGGTTTGAAGTAGATCTTGATGAGGCTCACCCCGGTAAGCGAACGGGACTCAATATGATCGATGTTGCTGCCCAGAGTAAAAAAGCGCTCGAAGGTATTAGTTATGTCCGCCTCGATTTGCTGCGGAGGCATCCCGGAGTAAAAAGTGGCTACCACGACTACGGGAATCTCGATCTGGGGGAAAAGGTCCACGGGCATACGGGTCATGGTGGCGATGCCCACCACCGCGACAACCAAACACAGCATGATGATGAAATAGGGATAAGCGAGGGCGAACTTGGGCATTAGGTTTTTCCCGCCTCGCTCGCCCCATGGTCCACGAGTCTGGGCTGGACTTTTTGCCCAGGCGTAAATTCGCTTAGATTGCCCACGATTACGCGCTCACTCTCGTTCAAACCGGATACCACCTCAATATAATTGCTGCCCTCCTGGCCCAACTTGATAGAGCGCCGATTCACAACATTGTTGGAGTCGACTGTGAGTACGGAGGCTTCGTTGCCCGTGCGATTAACGGCTTCAACGGGAACCGTGAGCACGCTAGATTTTTTGTTATGGACAAAGTACGCCTCGCAAAACATACCGGGCATTAATCTCCCGGCCGAATTCTGAAAATCGATTTCCGTTTCCATGGTGCGCGTCTGGGGGTCCAGCGAGTCGGCGAAGCGGGCTACCTTTCCTTCGTAATCCATGTTGAGCGCCTGGACGTGAACTTTGATGGAACCGCCATCGCGAATTTGAGGAGCGATCGACTCTGGAATCTGAAGGACCAGTCGCAGAACGGAAATTTCCGCCAGCTGCACTACGGGCATGGACTGAGTACTGGTGGAGGTTCCGGTGGGTGTGCTTGTGGTAGTGCCGGCGGCTATGAGCGATCCGGTGTCGGCGTAGCGAACGGTGATGACGCCTGCGAATGGGGCGGTGATGCGGGTATAGTCCGATAGCGCGGCGAATTGCTTTTGTTTGTCTTCAGCTTCCTCAAGCTGCTGTCTGGCTGCCGATAGTGCCGCCTCCGCGCTGGCGACCTGGGATTGCCCTCCCAAGTCTCTGGCCTGCGAGTCATCGACTTCCTGCTGGGCCACCAATCCTGGCTGCGAATCGGCCGCCTGTTTGAGCCGCACATATCCAGAGTGAGCTGCCGAGTACGACGATTGCGCGCGGCCCAGCTCCCCTTTAGCTCGGCGGACTTGGTCCTGCGCCGCGTGGACAGCCGCAGTGGTACCGGCGAGTTCCGCGGCCAGCTCGGGAATTTCGAGGACGGCAAGGGTCTGGCCTTGTTTGACGTGATCACCCACGTCGACATAAATCTTTTTGATATAACCGGCCACCTTGGCGTGAACGTCAATGTTTTGAAAAGGCTTAAATGCCCCAGCGACAGAGAGGGTATCGCCGAGATCGCGGCGGGTCACTATGGCCACAGCGGCAGCTGTCGGTGCGGAAGCATCGGGACCGCTAGCTTCCTGGATGCGGTTGATGCGATGCCAAATCAGCAAAGAAACGATTACCAGGACCGCAAATGCAGTCAGCAATTTTGTGGTCGTCTTCGTTTTTTCCTTGGGAGGGGGCGGCACGGCAAATCCATTTGCGTCCGGCACAACGCCAGTGTTGCCGTCATCATCCACAACCTTTTTGGTCATGATCAATTCCTTTGGAAAGCACCGACCGTTACGAAAATGCCGAAATCTGTCCTCAGCATTTGGGATGATCGAAAAAACTAAACGGCTAGTGGTATTTAACCGCCAACACCCGTGGGAATGTTAAAATCGCGGAAATTAATTTGCCGGAGGGGGTCGAAACCACAAATCTGCGCACACTAATTGATAAACGCAGAGATGGGGCGTGGAGACTTCGGCGGCTTGAGCCACAATAAAATTTATAGGTGATTCAAGCCACGTCGTTGCAACCGCTATGGGCACAGCGAAAGTCTTACGCGCATTCGGGGGACTGAAATGCTGTAGCTCGGAGGAACCTACCGTCGCGCGGTAGCTCAAACTATGCTGAACATTGAGCTGTCCTGAAGAAGAGGAGGCCACCGCCAAATACGGGTTGTATAGAAACAAGACAGCGAGTGCCACGCACACAAACGCTGTCAGCCGACGCTTCAAACCGGATTGGAGAACGCGGCTCATTTTTTCGCCTTCTCTCAACAATAGTAGGAAGTTTAGAAGTGGTCAAGAGATGCCTAGCCTGATTTTCCGACATGCTTCAGAGTCGTTAATCCGGCAATGAAGAGGCCAACCAAATCTCAGCGGCCCAATAAGTCTATTTATAGCTTAGGGTTACAGGGCCTACCAAATTTAAGAGACTAACATTGCGGTTGTAACAATCCCGTAACAAAGACCAGCCACACTCAAGTGCTTCTATCTCAATCCTGGACGTGTGGAGAAAAAACGCATGAAGCGACTCGCATCACTCTTCCTCGCTGTTCTTGCGCTCGTCGCAATCGGTGTGGCCCAAGGGGCGCTTTCGATCAACGGAGCTGGCGCTACGTTCCCTTATCCGATGTATTCGAAATGGTTTGACGATTATCACAAGAACAACTCGAACGTTGAAATCAACTATCAATCCATCGGGTCTGGCGGAGGCATCAAGCAGGTTACGGAAGGCACAGTCGATTTCGGGGCATCAGATGGCCCGATGAATGATGAACAGCTCAAGGCGTACCAAGACAAACACGGGTTTCCGATTCTCCATTTCCCCACTGTTCTAGGCGCCGATGTGCCTACTTACAATATTTCTGGTGTGAGGGGGGAGCTGAACTTCACTCCTGAAGCGCTTGCCGCGATTTTCCTGGGCAAGGTCACCAAGTGGAATGACCCGCTCATCGCTGGCGCGAACAAGGGAGTGAATCTTCCCAGCAGCGAGATTGTAGTGGTGCACCGATCGGATGGCAGCGGCACCACTTATATCTGGACGGATTATCTGTCCAAGGTCAGCGATGAATGGAAAAACAAAGTTGGCAAGGGCACTTCGGTGAACTGGCCCGTCGGTCTCGGAGGCAAAGGGAACGAGGGTGTATCTGGCCTGGTGAAGCAAACGCCAAATGCTTTCGGTTACGTTGAACTCATCTACGCGATACAAAACCAGATGCCGTATGGGAAGGTCAAGAATTCGTCCGGAGAGTTTATTAAAGCTGATCTCGCGAGCGTGACGGCTGCGGCTGCCGGTGCGGCGAAGAGTATGCCGGAGGATTTCCGCGTTTCCATCACGGACGCCCCAGGGAAAACGGCGTATCCCATTTCGAGTTTCACGTGGTTGCTGATTCCGTCCAAGTTTTCCGACGGCACTAAGCGCGACGCCATCAAGGGCTTCCTCAAATGGATGCTGAGTGACGGACAGAATGAGGTCGAGAAGCTTTCCTACGCGAAGCTACCGAAGGAAGTGGTCACCAAAGAAACAAAAGACCTGGACAAGATTCAGTAGCCTCATTTGAAGCACTGATGGTCACAACAACTACAACCGTTCCGAGCGCGGGCCCGATCATGGGCTCGCGTTCGTTCCTTAGTAAGCTACGCGACGGCGACGAAATCGCGCGGCTGGTAACGTTTATTTTCGCCGGCTCGGTGGTATTGATTACTTTGCTGCTAGTTTTTGAGTTGTGGCGAGAGTCGTACTTGCCGCGTCATAAATTTGGATTTGGATTTTTTGTTACTTCCGTTTGGGACCCGATTTTTGACAAGTTCGGGGCGCTTCCTTTTATTTACGGAACGGTGGTTACCGCGGCTGTCGCGTTGCTGATTGCCGTGCCACTCGGAATTGGCGCGGCAATTTTTCTGGCCGAACTGGCGCCTGCGCGTGTCTCTGACACGCTGCAGTTTTTTATTGATCTGTTGGCGGCCGTACCCAGCGTGATTTATGGGTTGCTGGGGGTTTTTATCGTTATCCCGATGATGCGTCAATATATTCAGCCGGCACTGAAGAACTCTCTCGGTTTTCTTCCGTTCTTCCAGGGACCGGCGTACGGCGTGGGCTTTCTTACTGCGGGAATGGTTCTGGCGATCATGGTGATCCCATACATCATTTCCGTTTCGCGCGAAGTCTTGATCTCCGTGCCACGCGATCAGCGCGAAGCCGCGCTGGCGCTGGGGGCCACTCGTTGGGAATCCACCTGGAAGGTTGTTTTGCCTTTTGCCCGCACCGGAATTATGGGCTCCATATTTCTGGCATTAGCCCGCGCGCTGGGAGAAACCATGGCGGTCACCATGGTGATTGGCAACACGCCAACGATCAGCGCGTCGCTTTTCTCGCCGGGATATTCCATCGCGGCGGTCATCGCTAACGAATTCACCGAAGCAACCGGGGACCTTTATTTGCAATCGCTGATCGAGCTCGGTTTGGTTCTGTTTCTGCTTACTTTTCTCTTGAACGGCATGGCCCGGCTGCTGATTGTGGTTACTTCGCAGCGCGGCAGCGGAATGGGGCAAGCATGAGCCGCCGCTTGCGCTGGCGCAAATTTGTCAGCCATTTCATGCTGACCATGACCGGGCTGTGTGCGTTGGTTGCCACGGCGGTTCTGTTTTTTATTCTCGGCTACCTCGTTTACCACGGCGGCACCTCCATTAGTTGGAATTTCTTCACGAAACTACCGGCTCCGGTAGGTGAAACCGGTGGAGGCATGGCTAACGCCATCGTCGGAAGCGCCAAACTACTTCTTCTAGCTTGCCTGCTGGGCGTTCCGATCGGATTTTTCGGCGCGATTTATCTGGCGGAATTCAGCGGCGGTACGATCGCTTTTGTGGTGCGCTACGCCGCCGATTTGTTGAACGGTGTGCCTTCGATCGTTATCGGGATATTTGCGTATAGCCTGGTGGTGCTGCCCTTCAAGCATTTTTCCACGCTGGCTGGCGGCTTTGCCTTGGGGCTGATGATGATTCCCATAACTTTGCGGAGCACCGAGGAGTTTCTGCGCGCGGTACCACGAGCATTGCGCGAAGGCGCCATGGCCTTGGGGGCGAGCCAGTGGAAGACGATTGCATCGGTAGTCGTCCCGGCCGCGTATCGCGGAATACTGACGGCGATTTTGCTGGCCTTTGCGAGGGTTGCGGGCGAAACCGCGCCGCTGCTGTTCACAGCATTCGGGAATCGTTTCTGGAGCCCGGGCTGGGATCAACCCACGGCATCGCTGCCGGTAATGATTTTTACTTACGCCATTGCGCCGTATGACGATTGGCACCGCCAGGCGTGGGCTGCGGGCCTCGTGCTGCTTGGCCTGATCCTGATTATCAATATTATCGCGCGGGTCATTCTGTCCCGTGGCGTAGCGGTTCCGAGGACTTAATCATGGCTTCTGTGAGGTCGGCAGTGTCCGTAAAAATAACACCACCAGTGTCAGTTCCTACGAGTCGCGAAGCGCAAGCACCACTGGTCATGCGCATGACTGTCGCGAAGGTCAATTTTTATTACGGGCCCAAACAGGTCTTATTCGACATCAACCTGAATATCGCGACAAACAAAGTGACTTCGCTGATCGGCCCTTCCGGCTGCGGCAAATCGACGTTGCTTCGTACTTTGAATCGCATGCACGAGACGGTGCGCAGCTCCCGGCTCGAAGGCGAAATTCTTATCGATAATCAAAATATTCTGGCCCAGGACGTGACCGCGCTTCGCCGAAGAGTGGGCATGGTGTTTCAGCGGCCGAATCCGTTTCCAAAATCAATCTTTGATAATGTGGCTTACGGGCTGCGGATTAATGGCGTCAAAGGGTCTATCCACGACGCGGTGGAGAAGAGTCTTCGCCACGCTGCGCTATGGGAGGAAGTGAAGGATCAGCTGCATAAGTCGGCGTACGAGCTTTCTGGCGGCCAGCAGCAGCGGCTGTGCATTGCGCGCGCACTGGCGGTCGAGCCCGAAGTTTTGTTGCTGGACGAGCCCTGCTCGGCGCTGGATCCCATCAGCACCGCGAAAATCGAAGAATTGCTGGTGCAGTTAAAAGACCTCTGCACCATCGTGATTGTCACGCATAATATGCAACAAGCCGCGCGGGTCAGCGACTTCACCGCGTTCCTGCTTATGGGCCAACTGATTGAATTCAGTCCGACCCCGCAGCTCTTCACTACGCCCACCGATGCGCGAACGGAAGCGTATATCACGGGCCGCTTCGGCTGAGACTTAGAACGGAAGCAGCCGGCCAGGTTTTACAGCTCTGCCTGAGGGGACGCATGGAACGCCATTTCGAACGAGATTTGAATGATCTGAAGGAGCGGCTGCTCTGGATGGGCAGCCTTGCTGAGCGCGCGGTGCACCAAGCGGTGCATTCGGTGCTGGATTCCGATGAGCAACTCGCGAATCGAGTGCTGGCCGAAGAAGACGCCATCAATGAATTGCAGATTGAGGTGGATGACCGCGTCGTGCAGTTGCTCGCGCTCCACCAATTAATGGCTGTGGATTTGCGGTTCGTGCTGGCGGTGTCGCGCATCAACAACGATTTGGAACGCATCGGCGATCAGGGCGTGAACATCGCGCAAGGCTCCTTGCGAATTTTGCGTCACCCCCGGGTGAAGCCCTACGTCGATTTGCCGCGCATGAGCGAGTTGGTTGAAGAGATGGTACGCAATGCGCTGAACGCGGTGGTACGCCGGGACGTGGAGTTGGCACAAAAGGTTTTGGCCAGCGACGATCAGGTCGATAATTTTCGTGACCAGATTTTTCGCGAGTTGCTGACCTACATGATGGGTGATTCCAGCGTGGTGTTTCCGGCCTTTGAACTGATTCTGGTGGCCAAGAATCTGGAACGCATCGGCGATCACGCCACCAACATCGCGGAAGACGTTATTTACATTGTGCAGGGGCAAGATGTGCGACATCCCACTGTCGATCGCCGCTAGTTCGTCGCTAATCTACTGTCGAGATTCCCTAGGGCGCGAGGCGAAGAGCAGCAGCGCGATTAGAATGCTAGTGGCGCATATTAGTCCACCAATCGTGCGATCTGGTGTTCGAATGAAACGCACCAGTACACGTGATGATCCAGCGGCCAGCGGCACGGTGATCTGGGCCGTTTCCCCGGTTTGCTCTGGAACCACGACGGCTTCATTCACCTCAACGCGCCACGCAGGATAATCGAGCAGCCGCAGCTTCAAGACCGCAGGTTCGCGCGTGGTGATGCACATTTCCTTTTTTTCAGCA
This sequence comes from Verrucomicrobiia bacterium, assembly GCA_035568155.1. Lineage (GTDB taxonomy): Bacteria > Acidobacteriota > Terriglobia > Acidiferrales > UBA7541 > Acidiferrum. The sequence goes on from DATMOS010000080.1 coordinate 19,919, forward strand.
GTCCAGCCCTGCACAGTGACCTCGACAGGGGATTTGAGTTTCGCGTCGGCTTCGGGCCCGGGCGTAACAATTACTCGCTCCAATTTCTCCGGTAGCAAAGAGTGGTCATCTCCCAGCGGGTCATATTCGTCTACTCCTTCGAAGCCTTCATCGTTTTGCAGAGCTTCCAAAAGAACTGGGACGTCTTCGGAGTCCCACCAGGTGCGCCGCACCATGTACGTCGCGGTGCATGCCAGGACAGCCAGCACAGCGATCATCGCCGCCGCACTGTATCCGCGCGCGCGTTTTTGAACTATCGCGGCGGAGATAAAAACCGCAAACGGAATTGCCAGAATGGACATCCAGCGCCAAGGAAATTGCACGAAACGCAGCTGGGGAAGTGCCTCCCACAAAATATTGCTTATTCGCAGCATCAGGAATGCGGCAGTCACCGACAGCGCAACCAACGTGCCCCAGAGGCTCTTGTTCAGGGGCTGCGCTTTTGATCGGCTTCGTGGAAGATTCAGCGCCGCAAATATGCCGGTCAACACGATGATCAGGACGGCGGTGTTGGAGGCGATGCGATTGAAGGCGTTATGTTCCGCGTCGGCAATTACGGCGTACAAAAAATTCTGTGACGGTTGCAAACCGGACGCCAGCGCCAGGGAAATATTCACCCAGCGCTGTTCATAGGCCGCGGGCACTAGATAAAAACCTGCCAGGCCAAAACCCAACGCGAGCGCCGCGGTACCGCGCAACAATGGGCGCCACGATTTTTTTTTAGCCGCAGTCCACACGAACAACATGGCCAGGCTGTAGCTGGCGACCACTCCTGCGGGAGCGTTGGTCAGCCACACCGCGGCAAACGCAATCGCCAGCAATACGATGGAACGCCGGTGTGAGCGAGCAGGCGGGTCAAAGAGTCCTAATACTTCTGCGGCGGCCAAAAACAGCAGCGGGAAAAACGCCAGTGCGAGTTGCTCCGCGAAATCGCTGCGCATGTACACGATGAGCAGCGCGTAGGGATTCGCTGCATAATAAACTGCGCAGACCAGCGCTCCACGCTGCGGGAATAAACGCCGCCCCAGCGCAAAGGCGCAGAGTCCCGCGAGGGTTTGGGTCAAAACGATGAACACCGCCGGCACGAAAATCCACGGCACGACTAATCCAAGCACGGCCCCGAACATCCAGGAAATTGGGGGATAGAAAATGAATCGCGGTTCGCCAAATCCGTGATTCGCTCCTTCTGCCCATCGTGGGAACAGGATTCCTTCGCGCCACTGAGTTGCCGCGTCTAGCCAGGACGCCACGTGAAATGAGAAGTCGTGGCCGGAAGCGTTTCCTAGCCAAAAAAAAGGGGAAATGATCGCTAGCGCGGTGGCCACCGAAAGGAGCAATGCAAACAGCCAGGCTCGCTTGGCATTTACAGTTAAATTTGCAGCGCTAGTCTCTTCGGAAGAAACTGTCATGCGAGGTTCATTGAGTTATATGGTGAAAGCACTCGTAGTAAACAGAGTATACGAGATGCGATTACGTCAGCGCGCTTCGGATCGGTCGTTTTTGTAGACCACTCCTTCTTTCATTACGAAAAGCACGTGTTCGGTCTGCCGAATATCCTGCAGCGGATTTCCCGGAACAGCAACGATATCAGCGGACTTGCCGGCTTCCAGGGAACCAATTTTGTCAGACAGTCCCAATAGCTCGGCATCCACTGACGTTCCGGCTTTCAACGCGTCAACCGGCTTCATGCCCAGATCCACCATTTGATGAAACTCTTCGCCATTGCGCCCGTGCGGATAGACTGCCGCATCAGTGCCCAGTCCGATTTTTATGTTCTTAGCCAGAGCTTTTTGAAAAGTTTTATGCAAAGAGGTCATGGCCTGCTCGGCTTTCAACCGAATCGCGGGAGGAATATACATGCCGGCCTGCATTTGTTCGGACAATCCCTGCAGGGCCATTAAGGTCGGCACGTAGTAGGTGCCGTGCTGTTTCATCATGTCCAGCGCTTCGTCATCGAGGAAGGAGCCGTGCTCGATAGAATCCACGCCTGCGCGAATAGCGCGCTTGGCGGCTTCCGCTCCATGACAATGCGCGGCTACTTTTCTTTTGAGTGCATGCGCTTCATCGATCAGCGCATTCAATTCTTCTTGCGTGAGTTGTGGGGTGTCGACATCGTCGGCTAGAGAAAGGACCCCGCCCGAAGCGCACGTTTTAATTATGTCCGCGCCATATTTGTGAGCGAGGCGCACGGCGTAACGCATTTGATCCGGGCCGTTAGCAACTCCTTGTTCCGGGCCCGTTTCATGCCCAAACACGCCAGAGCGGTAGCCGGTTTCATCGCAGTGGCCTCCGGTAGTTCCGATGGCATGCACAGAGACCAGCATGCGCGGTCCGGGCACTTCGCCATGGCGAATGGCATTGCGCAGACCGACATCAATGAAGTCATGAGAGCCTACATCGCGCACGGTGGTAAATCCGGCCATCAAGGTAACTCTCGCGTTGGCGATGGAATCCAGCGTTTGCTCAGGGATGGTTTTTTGCAATGAGTCCAGGGCCGCCTGTTTATAGTCGGTGGTATACATTCCGGTCAGATGCGTATGGGCATCGATAAATCCAGGCAGCAGTGTCACATCTCCCAGATCGATTACTTCAGCCCCGGCCGGGATGGTAGCATTGGCACCTGCAGCGTAAATTTTTCCGCCGGTCACAATTACCAGGCCAGGAGTCACCAAAGAATTGCTCTTGCCGTCGAAGAGCCTGGCCGCCTTGAGCACCACCGTCTTTGTTTCAGGCGCCTTGCTTTCAGGGTTCTGCGCTTGTCCATAAACTTGCGTCATAGCCATGCACGCCACTACAAATAGTCCAATTGCCCTGCGCATTGCGCTTATCTCCTCTTCAACGGCCCAACGCACGATAACTTGCTGCCATTAAATGTCAAGGAATCTCATTATCGTTCCCAATTATTCTCTGTTATCAGATCGAGCGACTCGTCACTCACCCGAAAACACTATTGACCCGCAGTGGCACCGAGATGAAAATGCACCACGCGCCCCGGGGGGCAACTTGATGGGGCCATCTCGCGTTCTACTTCATGCCGAAAGGATAAATAACAAATGTCAGAAAACGACGTGATCGCAAATCAGAGGCAAATTCTAAAAAACCAAAAAGAGATTATCGCCAATCAAACTCGGATTAAATCCAACCAGGAAGCTATCAAGAAGAATCAAGCCACAATTCTAAAAAATCAGGGTAGTCTCAATACCATCCTCAAGAATCAAAAACAGATTCTTGCTTTGCTAAAGAAGTAGGTTAGTTGCCTTTGCTGTAGATCACGATGTTGAAATTCGTCACGGTCCGTTTTTTGGCAGTAGCCCTTTCCGTTTTTGCGAATTTCATCGCGTTTGACTCTACCTCATTTGACTTTGGCATTTCGCTTCCGCCGCCTTGGGAGAGTTCCGATTTTTTAGCATTGCCGTTGGGATTCAACGGCGTCCATACCTTGTCCTCATTGTCCGATTCCACAGGACTTGCTGAACCTTCGCAAACCGCGCGACTGACCGTCACTTCATACAACATTCACTCATGTGAAGGTCTCGACCTTCGCCTGAGCTGCGATCGCATTGCTGCAATTCTCAGTCGCACTCACGCCGATGTCATTGCGCTCCAGGAGGTGCGCGCAGGCCAAGAGGAGGAGATTGCACATGTTCTGGGCTTCCATGTGGTGTTTGCAAGGGCCGATCACGTGGGCGGCTACGAATTTGGCAACGCCATTTTGAGCCGGTTTCCGATTCGAAGGTCTGATATTTATCCGATCGGTGTACCGCACCACGAGCAACGGGTGTGCCTGCACGTGGAAATTGCCTGGCCGGGCGACGCCAGCGCGATCCATGTGTTTAGTGCTCATCTCGGTCAAAGTGAAAAGGAAAGGCGGCAACAAGCAGAACGTCTGGCGTCGAACTCCATTCTCGAAAACCCTTCTTTCCACAATGCGCCGCGGATACTGCTGGGAGACTTCAACGAGAAATCACGAGATGGCATCGTGAACCATACGCTTGCAAGCTTCCAATGCGCCACCGGAAGATCGTGGACGGCATTTTTCCCAATTGTGTATCTCGACCGCGTGTACATCAGCAGTGACCTGAAATTTGATGACTTTCACATTTATAGAACCGGTAGCGCATTGATTGCCTCGGACCACGCCCCCATCACCGCCGTGGTGCTAAAGGCTACGGCCCCTTAGCCCGCTGCAGTCCGGTCTCTCAGGGCGTCCGCCAAAACCAAAGCTGCTCCGCTGAACAGCAGGGTATCGACGAAGTAGTTCAACGAGACAATGTCGGTGGGACTCGCCACCAGAACTGGCAGGTAAACAAACAGAACGAGAAGCAGAATCATCACGCCCAAACAGGTTGCTGCCATGCGCGCTTTCTTATTGGCGATGAGGGCTACTCCGGCCGCGACAAGCACCGTACCCGCTAGATAAGCCCACGGCAGGCGTCCGGGAACCCACACCGGGATGATTTTTTCCAGCGGAACTCCTGGCGCAAACTCTGGATGCAGAAAATGTTCGACCCCAAAGAACAGTGCTGGTATAGCGACGAAAAATCGTCCGACGGTTACAAGCGCGGGCACGGTCCTCCCATGTGATCCCGCATAAGCAAGAGCGCCGCCGCTGAAAGCAGTATCTCGCAGCCCGACGGCCCAAAAAAATCGATTGCCGGGGTGGGCAATGATGTTGGGTATGTGGATCAAGAGTACGAATGAAAAAAGCATGGCGCCCAAGAGCGTTGCCGCCAATGGCGACTGAATCTGGACGGTGATGCTGAGAGCCGCGGCGATCAGAGCGATTCCCACCAGATAAACCCAGAATTCATGCGCCGGAAGCCAGCGCGGAACGATGTTCGCGATGTCCGCGGTATTCGTAAGATGCTCCGTTCCGAAGACGGCCAACGGAATCGCCAGAAACAATCGCCCAAACGGCATAATCTTGTCGAGCCCGCGCATTTGCGAGAGCTCATCTTTGAGGATCTTTACCAGGCCGACGACCAGGAGGATCGATCCAGAGAAATACAGCCAGAAGATCCCGCTCGGCAGCCCGAGACTCGCAAACGCGGCCGCAAGACGAGCTTTGGCGAAATCCACGAATCCGAAGAGCATCCCGTTAACCCCCATTTCCCGATTGTGAACCGCGCTGCTCCGGAAGGGTTGCCCCCTAGAAAATGGCAAGCGTCGAAGTGACTTGATGATTATAAGATGGGGCCGGAAAGTCAGGAGCAATCATGGCCCAACCAACACCGCTTAAATATATTTTCTACATTGCGGCGACACCGGCGAAGGTGTGGGAAGGCTTTGTGTCGCGGGAGTCGAATCGCGTCATCTTCTCGGGCGCTGAGCTTCAAGCGGACTTTAAGCCGGGTGGCTCGCTCGCCTGGGTCGGCCCGGGACCCGATGGCAAGCCCATGACCTACGTTCACGGGAAGATCCAGCGGTTTGAGCCGCCAAGAGTCTTTCAGTACACCTTCGCAATGGGCCAAACTGCTAAGGCGTCACGCGCAACTATCGAACTGGTGCCCGAGACGGAAGCCACACAAGTAAAAGTTACGCATGACGAGTGGGCCGAGGATGATCCTACTTACGCGGCCTGCGCCGACGGATGGCCACGTATACTTTCCCGCCTGAAGACGCTACTTGAGACTGGGAAGACATTCAAGCCACATTAATACGGGTGGGAGTAGTCTGAAATTTTGGACCCGGGTTTATGTCTGAGCCTCTTTCAGGGTAGGCCGTATAAGATTGTTCCTGCTTGGAAAACTCTGCAAATGATGCGACTGAAGGAAATCTCGTTGCTTCGTCAGCGTGTGACCGAGTGGAACGAGTATCCATTTAGCATTCCCGCGATCGCATCAATGCACTCTCTTCAGATCAGTAGCCGAGTGTGTTTCTTCGTAGGCGAAAACGGAACCGGGAAATCCACGTTGTTGGAAGCGACCGCGTCTCACTATGGATTCGGGCTTGAGGGCGGTAACAGGAATTTCTCACCGAACACAACGGCGAGTGTGAGGTCCATCGATCCTCTGGTGAAGGCTTTGAGGCTGTCGTTTACGAAGAAAACTGGACTTGGCTTCTACCTCAGGGCGGAAAGTTTTTTCAATGTTGCGAGTCACGTCGATAGTGTCGGGGCATCGAACAGCTACGGCGGCAAGAGCCTCCATGACCAGTCGCACGGCGAGTCGTTTATCTCGTTGCTGCGAAATCGCTTCACCCGTACAGGCTTCTATCTGATGGATGAGCCTGAGGCCGCACTATCACCGCAGCGTCAGCTTAGCTTTCTGGTTCTGCTCCACGAATTGTTAACTGACAACGACAATATCCAATTCCTGATCGCAACACATTCCCCCATATTATTGGCGTACCCCGAAGCGCAAATTTTCTCTTTTGACGGGGGGGCGGTCCACCAAATCTCCTACCGCGAGAGCCAGCCGTTCCAGCTTGTAAGCCGGTTCGTAGCTGCACCTGAGCGGTACATGCACGCTTTGTTCTCCGAATTACCATTCAAGGAAGACAAGCCTGATTAGAGTAGTAGCCAGAACTGATTAACCGCCGAAGGCGTGCGATTCCTTGACTTGCTCGCTCCGCGAATCAATAATGATAAGGCATGAACCTACGCGCGGAGGCGCTGCCGACATGTTCCTTGACGTTAAGGATCTGGCCGTTCGCAAGCTGCGGATCCGGAAGACATATGCGCCCGGAAGCGTCGATTTTCATTCCTCGGAGATCAAGCAACTAGAACCCCTGGAAGTAAACGCCACGGCGGAGCTGCTGGAAGGGCAGATTCGCGTGGAGGGCCAGCTCGATACGAAAATCGAGCTACAGTGTGCGCGGTGCCTGGAGCCAGTGGTGGAGGAAGTAAACCGCGCTTTCGATCTGTTCTACGCGCCATTGCCCAAAGATGAGAAGCCGAAAGAAGACCGGCTGAAGGACGACGATACCGAGATTGGATTCTTCCAGGGTGAAGGTCTCTTCCTGGCCGATGTGGTGAAAGAGCAGGTGCTGCTGGCGTTGCCTTTGAAGGTGATTTGCCAGAGCGACTGCCGAGGTTTGTGCCCCAATTGCGGCGCAAACCTGAACCACGAAGAGTGCCGATGTGAGACCCACGCGACGGACCCACGGTTGGCCCCGCTCGCGCGCCTCAAGCAAGACTGGCTGAAAAAACAATAGTTTCCGGGCTGTAAAAGGCCCGATTTATCTCCGCCAGCGCGCGGAACAAGGAGTAGTGTCATGCCTAACCCTAAACGACGGCATTCCAAGCGGCGCACCAGCACCCGGCGGGCTAACGATTTTTTGACCAAGCCATCGCTCGGCAAGTGCCCAAATTGCCATGAAATGAAGCAGCCGCACCAGGTTTGTCCCCACTGTGGTTATTACAAAGGGAAAGCCGCTCAAGAACCGGCATAGCTCTTAATCTCCCGTAGTCTGCGGACGAAATCCAATGATCACGATTGCAGTTGACGCCATGGGCGGAGACCACGCGCCCCGGCCCGAGGTGGAGGGCAGTGTGCTAGCCGCACGCGAGTACGGCGTGCGTATTATCCTTGTGGGACAGCCTAATTCGTTGCGCGCGGAACTGGCCAAGCATGCCGCGCCCAACCTGCCGATCGAGATTGTGGCCGCCAGCGAAGTGATCACCATGGATGACCATCCGGCACAGGCGTTTCGCAGGAAGAAAGACAGCTCCGTGCATGTGGCAGCGCGTCTCGTTCGCGAAGCGAAGGCGGATGGCCTGGTGAGCGCTGGAAATACCGGCGCGGTTATGACCGTGGCGAGATTTTTGTTGGGGACGTTGGAATCTGTCGACCGCGTGGCTCTGGCCGCGCCGTTTCCGAACGCCAAAGGCGGCATTTCTGTGTTGCTGGATGTTGGCGCCAACGTAGATTCCAAGCCCGAGCACCTGGTGCAATTTGCGGTGATGGGCGAGATGTACTACCGCGCGACGTTTGGCAACCGGCGGCCCCGTGTCGGGTTACTGTCGGTCGGCGAAGAGGAAATTAAAGGCAACGAATTGACGCGCGAAGTGTATACGCGCCTGAAGAAAAGCCCCGTTCACTTCGTGGGCAACGTGGAAGGCGGCGATCTTTTTTCGGGGATTGTGGATGTGATCGTGTGCGACGGGTTTATCGGCAACGTCGCGCTAAAAATTTGCGAAGGCCTGGCGCTGGAAATTTTTGGCTTGCTGAAAAAGTCCATACAAAGTTCGCTGGCGTCGCAGGTGGGATTTCTTTTTTCGCGTGGAGCGTTGAAAGGGTTGAAGAAGACCATCGACTACACCGAATATGGCGGCGCACCGCTGCTGGGCGTGCGTGGCGTGTGCGTCATCGGCCACGGGCGATCCAACGCCAACGCTATTAAGAATGCTATTCGCGTCGCGGCGGGACTCGCGCGTGCGCAAATGAACGACAAAATCGAACAGGAGCTTTCGGCCGCCGCGGTACACCCAGACCGTCCCGGCATTCGCGCGCCAGAAATGCGAAAGACATAAGACAGGAAGACAAATGGGCAAAGTAGCATTCGTATTTCCCGGGCAGGCTTCGCAATATCCGGGCATGGGCAAAGAACTGGCGGAGATGTATCCGTCGGCGAAAGCCGTTTTTGACGAAGCCGACGAAGCGCTGGGATTTTCCATCTCAAAAATGTGCTTTGAAGGCTCGGAAGAAGACCTGAAGCTTACCGCCAACACGCAGCCGGCGATTCTGACCTGTTCAATGGCCACCTATCGCGTGTTGGAAGAAAAGGGGCTTGCTCCGGATTTTGTGGCTGGGCATAGCCTTGGCGAATATTCAGCGCTGGTGGCCGCCGGTTCGCTGAAGTTTGCCGATGCGGTGCGGCTGGTGCGCAAGCGCGGCAATTATATGCAGGAAGCGGTTCCCGCTGGCAAGGGCGCCATGGCAGCGATCATGGGACTTTCGCCCGCGGTGGTGAGCGATGTTTGCAAGCGCGCGGCGCAGGGACAGATTTGCGCTCCGGCGAATTTGAATTCTCCCGATCAAACAGTGATCTCTGGTGACGCTGATGCCATTAAACGCGCCGTGGAGCTGGCCTCTCAGGCGGGCGCAAAACGCGCCACGATTCTTCCGGTATCTGCGCCCTTTCATAGCGCTCTAATGATGCCGGCGCAGGAAAAATTAGAGCTGGAGCTGAAGAAAACGCATTTTGATAAGTTGCGCGTTCCGCTGGTCACCAATGTGGATGCCGACACCATCGAGACCGGCGAGCAGGCGCGTGAGGCGCTGGTGCGGCAGGTTACTGCGGCAGTGCACTGGGAAGAATCCGTGCGGCTGTTGATTGAAGAAGGCGTCAACACGTTTGTTGAGGTTGGCCCCGGCAAAGTGCTTACCGGACTGCTACGGCAAATTGAACGCTCGGTAGCTACGTTGAACGTGGAAGACGAGACGAGTTTGCTGAAGACCGTAGAGAAGATTGCCGGGGCGCGTTCCGACGCGGCGTAAACACGGGAACGTTACGCGATAACCGACCAACTGTGCGATTTAAAAAGTTTCAGGGGGCAGTTCAGTAGATGTTCAGTTTAAAAGATAAAGTTGCATTGGTAACCGGGGCGTCTCAGGGAATTGGATGGGACATTGCGCAGGCGCTGGTGGTTGCGGGCGCCAAAGTGGCCGTTGCCGCGCGCACGGAAGAAAAACTTGCCCTGCTGGTCGGCGAAATAGCCGCTGCCGGCGGGGAAGCCATTGCCATAAAAATGGATGTAGCCGACGCAGACCAAATAAAAGCTGGCTTCAAGCAAGTCATCGAAAAATTCGGCCGCCTGGATATTCTGGTCAACAACGCCGCGATAACTCGCGACGGCCTCGCTGTGCGGATGAAACCAGATGATTGGGACGCGGTGATTCGCACCAATTTAACCGGCGCACATTTGTGCATTCAGCAGGCGCTCGGCGTCATGATGCGCGCGCGCTCTGGACGCATCATCAACGTAAGCTCCGTGGTGGCGCAAATGGGCAATGCCGGGCAAGCCAATTATGTGGCCGCTAAAGCCGGGCTGATCGGGTTAACCAAAGCCATCGCGATGGAAATTGCTTCACGAAACATTACTGTGAACGCCGTGGCGCCGGGATTTATTGAAACGCCCATGACCGATGTTTTGTCCGACAAAGTGAAAGAGGAGCTAAAGACGCGGATCCCGCTCGGACGGCTGGGCGTGCCGCGCGACGTGGCCGCCTCGATCGTCTTCTTGGCTAGCGATGAAGCCGCTTACATAACCGGGCATGTGCTGGACGTAAATGGCGGGATGTACCTGGCATGATTTACCGGTGGAGCGCTTTAAAAGCCGTTAAAGTTGACCTAACAGGATACGGTGACTAGAATGAACGGGTTATCGGCGCCATCGATATTCAGCGGTAAAGCTGGCACCTACGCCCGGCTGAGCGGATACCAATTTTCCAGAACGACCTTGAGCCTCATCGGTAAAAGGCAAACCAAGCGATAGCAGATCGCGGAGGAAACAGGAATGGCCAGTGTGGAAGAACGCGTTAAGCAGATTATTGTCGAGCAGCTAGGCGTCGATGAAGCGGAAGTTACGCCTACAGCGTCTTTCGTGGACGACTTGGGAGCAGATTCGCTCGACCAGGTGGAGTTGGTGATGGCCTTCGAAGAAAGTTTCGGGATTGAAGTGCCTGATGAAGACGCCGAGAAAATGACGACAGTAAAAGATGCCGTCGAATATATCGATAAGCACTCCAAGGGAAAGTAAGTCACGGTCTTATCACCTCAACAGGGAGCACCAAACAGTTGACTCGCCGTGTAGTTGTGACGGGTGTTGGATTGGTCTGCGCGCTGGGCACCGGCACGGAGGAGAGTTGGTCTAACCTCGTCGCGGGTAAGAGCGGCGTGGGGCCTATCACGCTGTTCGATACTACGGGATTCGATTGCAAGATTGGCGGCGAAATAAAAAATTTCGATCCCTTCCGCTGGATTGAAAAAAAAGAACTGAAAAAAATGGGCCGGTTTATTCAGGTGGCTCTGGCGGGCGCGGACTTTGCGATCAAGATGTCCGGTTGGAAGAGGGAAGATTCGGACCTGGATGAAGTTGGGGTTTACGTTTCATCGGGCATCGGTGGTTTCGACATCATCGAGCGCGAACATATCAAGTTGATGCAAGGCGGTCCGGGCCGTATCTCACCTTTCTTTATCCCGTCGGCTATCGTAAATCTCGCTTCCGGGCATATTTCTATTCGTTACGGTGCGCGTGGACCGAATTCCGCGACTGCAACAGCGTGCTCTGCTTCGGCGCACGCCATTGGCGATTCTTTCAAAATTATTGAGCGTGGTGCGGCGGAAATGATGATCTGCGGCGGCACGGAAGCCACGATCACGCCGATGGGTGTGGGCGGATTTTCTTCGATGAAAGCGCTTTCGACCCGTAATGATGATCCCTCGCATGCCAGCCGCCCCTTCGATGCGCAACGCGACGGATTTGTGGTGGGCGAAGGTGCGGGGATTTTGATTCTGGAATCGTTGGAGCATGCGCAAAAACGAAATGCGCCGATCATGGGAGAAATTGTCGGTTATGGAATGTCTGGCGACGCGTATCACATTACGCAGCCTGCGGAAAATGGCGACGGCGCGTTTCGCGTAATGCGCGCGGCCATCAAAGACGCAAAGCTCACACCAGAAGATATTGGTTATGTGAACGCGCATGGCACATCCACGCCATTGGGCGACGTCATTGAAACACGGGCGCTCAAGCGTGTTTTTGGAGACCGTGCGAAAAGCGTACCGATTAGCTCGACCAAATCGATGACCGGGCACTTGCTTGGTGGTGCCGGAGGGTTGGAGGCGGGCATCAGCGTTTTGGCGCTGCGCGATCAAGTGATACCGCCAACGATTAATCTCGAATCGCCCGATCCCGAATGCGATCTGGATTACGTTCCGAATGTGGCGCGCAAAGCTACGCTGGATTATGCGCTATCCAATTCTTTTGGATTTGGCGGCACTAATGCCGCGTTAATCTTTAAGCGCTGGAGCGGGAAATAGACGCTGCTGCGCCGCTTTTGCCAGGAAAAATATCGTGAAAATTATTGTTTGCATCAAGCAGGTTCCCGCCAAGGATGCGCCTCTCTCTATTTCCGGCAACTGGATCAAGGAATCCGATATTGGATTTGAGATGAACGAGCCGGATAGCTACGCGCTCGAAGAAGCTTTGCGTTTAAAGGAGAAGCATGGCGGCGAAGTGGTGGCCCTTTCCATGGGCCCCGAACGCGTGAAGCAGACGATCAAGGAAGCTTTGGCCAAGGGCGCGGATCGCGGAATTCACATTTCGGACGATCAGTTCGCTCAGCTCGATCCCCTAAGTGCCGCGCGCACGCTTGCGGAAGCTTTGCGCAAGGAAAATGCCGATTTAATATTGACTGGCCTGCAAAGCGATGACCACGGGTTTGGACAGACAGGTGTGCTGGTAGCGACGCTTCTGGATCTGCCGCACGCCACGATCATCATGCAAATCGAAGTACAGGAAAAAAAGATGCGGCTGAAGCGGGAACTGGAGGCCGGGTGGTTTCAACACATTGAATGTCCGTTACCCGCGGTGCTTTCCATTCAGTCCGGGATTAACAAGGTACGCTACGCTACACTCAAGGGCATCATGGCCGCGAAGAAAAAAGAAATTGCTTCCATGACGCGTGAATCGCTGGGCGTGAAGTCTGAGCCCACGCAGAAGATCGAAAAGATTTATGTGCCCACGAAAACCAAAAAGACCGAATTCCTAACTGGCACGCCGGCGGAAATGGCCACCAAGCTGGTCGAGAAATTGAAATTCGATGCCCGTGTCATTTAATGATTTGCGGCGTGCTGAAGGATCGAGAACGTAAATGAAAATCCTGGTAATTACCGAGCAGCGCCAAGGCAAATGGAATAACACCAGCTTTGAAACTCTGGTGGCCGCGCAGCAGATTGCCGCCGATACCGGCAGCGCCATCAGCGCGCTGGTGATTGGAAAGGGCGTTGCGAATTTCGCTGAGGACCTGGCGAGCAAGAATATCGCGGAAATTTTGCTGCTGGAGCATGACTTGCTGGAAGCCTACACGCCGGACGGATATTCTCTCGCGTTGTCGCAGGTCATCGGCTCGTCGAAACCGGATCTGGTTTTATTTCCGCACACGTATCAAGTGCGCGATTTCGCTCCCAAGCTCGCTGCCATGATGGGTAAAGGCATGATCGCGGATTGTGTCAGCTTTCACAAAGAAGGTGACAAAGTTGTTTTTGTGCGCCAGATGTTTCAAGGAAAAACGGTGGCGGACGTCACCTTTCAGGGCGCGTCTCCGTGGTTCGGTTCGTTTCAGTCCGGAGCGTTTCGTGCGGATTTGTTAAAAGCGCATCCCAGCGGCAAGGCACCAATTAACAAAATTGCCGTGGAATTGAAACCTGAACAAATTCGAACCAAACCTTTGGAGCTTTTCAAGGAAGCCAAGTCGTCGGTGGATTTGACGCAAGCCCCGGTGATTGTTTCCATCGGGCGTGGTATCAAAGCGCCAGAAAACATCCCTCAGGCGGAAGCGCTTGCGAAGGCAATCGGCGGGGAAATGGCCGCATCCCGACCGATTTGCGATGAAGGTTGGTTACCCATGGAGCGCCAGATCGGCAGTTCGGGACAGACCGTGGCCCCGAAACTTTATCTCGCGCTAGGCATCAGCGGCGCGATTCAACACGTGGTAGGAATGAAGGGTGCGCGCACGATCGTGGCCATCAACAAGGATCAAAACGCCCCGATTTTTGAAATTGCCGATTACGGCATCGTTGGTGACATTTTTGAGATTATGCCCGCGCTTACCGCCGCCCTGGAAAAAGCAAAAACGTAATCAGTTTTGTCCTATCTTGATTCGTTCTAATCCCAAAGCTAGCGCTCCAAATTGACCTTCGCAGCCCCTGCCCATACCATTATCTCTGGAGAGAACTGGCTTGGAAGTTGGTCCTGCTTTATGAAAATAAAACCTTTGCTCTTCGTGGTTATTTTGCTTCTTCCGGTACTGGCTTCAGCACAGACGGCCGACGAGATTGTTAACAAAGTTCTGGCTGCGCGCGGAGGAGTGGCCAGAATCAAGGCGGTGCACTCGCAACGAATCTCCGGAACCATCAATTTTGGCCCCGGCGCCGATGGGCCATTTCTGGTGGAACTGGAGCGGCCCGGCAAAATGCACATTGAAGTAACCGTGCAAGGCCAAACGCTGGTGCGCAGCTACGACGGCAAGTCCACGGGGTGGATTCTCAACCCTTTCACCGAGAATAAAACGGTGCAGCCGATGACCGCCGAGGACATCAGTAATATTTCTGACGAATCGGACTTTGACGGCCCACTGGTCGATTACAAACAAAAAGGCAATCTGATCGCTCTCGTGGGGAAAGAAGACGTTGACGGCAAGCCTGCATATCGCTTGAAACTGACCAATAAAAAAGGCGACATGCGCAACTATTTCTTTGACGCGGAGTCATTCCGGCTGATCAAGTGGGAAGGCACGCGCAAAGTCGGCGATAGGGATGTGCCTTGGGAATCGGTGTTCCACGATTATCGTGAAGTGGACGGCATACAATTTGCGTTTGAGATCGATTCCGCCGCGCCCGGCACAGGCCAGGCGCAAAAAATCATCGCGGACAAAATTGAGGTTAATCCGCAAATAGATGAGTCCCACTTCGGCAAACCTGCGGCTCCGGCGGCGCCTCCTGCGGCCGACGCGCCTGCCGATTCACCGGATGCGACACCGCCACCGAGTTCCGAGAAGCCACCTTCACAAAAATAAGTTGGGCGAACGCGATTAGCCACAGGATAATTTGCGACGTTATTCTTTATCTGTGAATGAACCTACACAGGCGAAGGAGCACGATTCGTTCGCGGGGCTATGCTCACGCTGCGTGCATGCCCGGAGCATCGAGTCCGCTCGAGGTTCAACGTTTATACTTTGCGAACTTTCGCGCACGGATCCGAGATTTGCCAAGTATCCCCGCCTACCGGTTCTCGCATGCGAAGGGTTTCAATCCCGCGCGAATTCCCGATAAAAATAGCTGTTCAAACCTTCCTTGGATTATCCGGCCTGTTAACCTAATTGTTATTATATATAAATAGTACTATATTGATGTTGTGAGCCTTACCGTTATGTATGTGCGAGCATTAACCATCGCAACGCTCGTTTGCGGTCTTCTTTCGTTTCCCGCACTTGCTGATAAACTGCGCATCACGACTGTTCCGCCGGGAGCTACGGTACAAATTAACGGCGTCCTGGTGGGTACCACGCCTTACGAACAAAGCATTCCGGGCGGCTATCTGTACAAAACCAAAACGGCCCTTGGCGCGCGTCTCGGATATCCGATGGTCGCGCGCCTGACGCTTGAGGGATATGCAGCCAAGGAAATCCAGATGACCGAAGGCCCAATGAGCTGGGTGTCGACGCTCAAAGGTCATAATCACGGCTCGTACTGGCTGTTGAAGACGGACCATTTTCAAGTGGAGTTGCAATCCGCCTCGAAAACCTTCACCGGCTCGGTTGAAAGCGTTTCGGGGTCTTCAACGCTGGTTCTGGGACCGCGACCGGAACTTTCGCTCGAGGAATTAGTCGGCCGCACAAAACCTGCCGTGGTGTTTTTAAAGAGCCTCACGAAAAGTGGAACAGGTTTTTTTATCACTGAAACCGGGGTGATCGCCACAAACGCGCATCTGGCACGCGGCGAGGAAGCTTTGCTTGCGACTCTGCCGAATGGCACTCAATTGGAAGCCAAAATCGTGTACGTCGATCCGGACCTGGATATTGCGTTGGCAAAAACGACCGGCGAAGGCTTCCCTCACCTTCCGCTCGCGGAGGCCTCGACGGTGCGACAGGGGGAAAGCGTGTTGGCCATCGGCAATCTCGGCGATGCGATGCTTCTCAGCGTTACCAAGGGAATCGTCAGCGCGGTTGGGCGCTTCGACGCTGCCGGACCTGGCACCTGGATTCAAACCGACGCGCCAATCAACCCGGGGAACAGCGGCGGGCCGCTGCTTAATTCCCGCGGAGAAGTGATAGGTATCAATTCCCAAAAATTGATCAAGAAAAATGTCACCGGCATTGGCTTTGCCCTTAGCGCTTCCGATCTGCTTGGAGTCTTCCACCGCTTTTATCCGACAGGGACTAAGCCAAACGAAAATGTCGCGGCATCCGCGAATGCGAAATTGCCAGCCGGTCGTTCAATGATGAACACCGCTGCCGGCCCGCAAATCTCTTCGGGTCTTGGGGTCACTGAAACCACTTCCGATCCCGACGGTGCGGAAATCTTTTTGGACGATAAATTTATCGGCACTACTCCAGCGACACTTCGCCTCACCGAAGGCACGCACACCCTGATTTCAAAATCCCCACATCACGCCGACTGGCAGCGTTCGATAACTATTTTGAAAGACAGCGCCGTCAGTGTAAAAGCCGCGCTCGATCCAATTTAGCTACAACCAAACGGAAATCCAGGTTTTCGCTTCTGGCAATTGCGGGCACCCAATGCGGTGTGCTAGCATCCGCCCGATTGGCTGCCAGGGGCGGTCAATCGACTGAAGAGCAGACCACAGATTCATTAGTTCTTCGCCCTGCTGGTGTAAGACAAAAAGAGCGACAGACCAAGGGCCGCGCTTTTCAGAGGATTTAACTCGTTCCGAGGCGCAGGCCCGCGCCCTTCTCATCGAGCACGGACCTCGCACGATGGAGGTCTACATGAAAAGCTATCTCACCAAGGACATTCGCAACGTTGGCATTGTCGGCCACGGCGGCACCGGTAAGACGCAGCTGGTGTCGTCGTTGCTCTTCACCGCGGGCGCAACGCCGCGCTGGGGAAAAGCTGCGGAAGGAAGCACCACCACCGACTGGGACGAAGAAGAAATCGCGCGCAAACTTTCCATTCAAACGGCTATGGCACACGCCGAATGGCCTACTACCGCGGATCCCACCAGCCATGCCCCCGGCAGCAAAGTTAAAATTAATTTTATAGATTTACCCGGTTATTCCACCTTTATCACCGAGTCGAAAGCCTCGCTGATCGCCGCGGACGCCGCGCTGATTACCGTGGACGCGCACGTGGGGACGCAAGTTACCACCGAAAAAGTTTGGGATTATTGCGTGGAGTATGACATCCCGCGCGCGTTTGTACTGACCGGAATGGATCGCGACCTGGCGAGTTTTGAACGCTCCATGGAATCGCTGGAACAGGTTTTCGGCCGCAATGTCGTCGCGCTCCAGCTGCCTATCGGCCACGAACGAGCCTTTCGCGGGGTGATTGATTTAGTGGCTATGAAAGCTCATTTCTACCAGCCGGATAGCGACGGGAAAGTCACCATCGAAGAAATCCCGGCGGCGCTCGCGGAGGATGCCAAGGAAGCCCACGAGAAATTAGTGGAAATGGTTGCCGAGGGCGATGACGCGCTGATGGAAGAATTTTTCAACGAAGGCACGCTTCCGTTGCCGGACCTTTTCGTCGGATTGCGGCGGGCGATTGTGGGAGAGAAAATCATTCCAGTGTTGATGACTTCGGCGCTACATAATATCGGAAGCGTTAGCCTGCTGTCGTTCATCGCAGATGTTTTCCCGCATCCGGATGAACATTCCATCGTGGCCTACAAAGAACCAACCGGCAAAAGCGAAGCCATGCCCCGCAAATTCGATGACGCGCAACCGCTTTCTGTTTTTATTTTCAAAACGCTAGCTGATCCTTTTGCCGGGCGCATCAACTATTTCAAGGTGATGAGCGGGGTGTTGAAAAATGACGCCACGCTGATGAATTACAACCGCAACGTGCCGGAGCGTTTTCAGCACACGCAAGTTGTTCAGGGCAAACAACTCATTGAAGTGCAGGAACTTCATGCCGGGGACATCGGCGCGATTGCGAAATTGAAAGAAACCGCTACCGGCGAAACGCTGGGGGATAAGTCCAATCCGATTTTTTACAAACGCGCGCCGATTCCCGAACCTTCCATCACGTTTGCGATTGAGCCTAAGACCCGTGCCGACGAAGACAAGATCGGAGTCGCGATCCACAGAATTCTGGAGGAAGATGCCGCGCTACATTTCTCGCGCGACCCGCAAACGAAGGAATTTTTGCTGTCTGGTTCAGGGCAGCAGCACATAGAAGTGGTAGTCGCGAAACTGCATAAGCGCTATCACGTCGACTTGACGCTGAAGCCGCCCAAAGTCGCTTACCGCGAAACTATTCGCGGCCGAGCCGACGCCGAAGGCAAACACAAAAAGCAGTCCGGCGGACACGGGCAGTTCGGGGTCTGCCGCATCAAGATGGAGCCCGCGGAACGTGGCAAGGGCATCGAGTTCGTCGA
>DATMOS010000081.1:0-6979 GCA_035568155.1 Verrucomicrobiia bacterium
AAAAAAGCAGGCCGCGAACTCCTTCCCGTTGACAGCGAACACAACGCCGTGCATCAATGCCTTCGCGGCGGCAAATCCAGCGAAGTCCGGCGCCTGGTCCTCACCGCCTCAGGCGGACCGTTCCGCAAGACTCCACTCTCAAATTTCGATTCCATCACGCCGGAGCAAGCTTTGGCCCATCCCAACTGGCGCATGGGTAACCGCATCACCATCGATTCCGCCACCATGATGAACAAAGGCTTCGAGATCATCGAAGCCCGCTGGCTTTTTGGTATGCGCCCTGATCAGATCGATGTGGTCATCCATCCGCAGTCCACGGTGCACTCCTTCGTGGAATTTGTTGATGGCAGCGTGCTGGCCCAGCTGGGTCCTACCGACATGCGTATGCCCATCCAATACGCGTTAACCTATCCCGAACGAATCGCATCTAACCAGGTAGCGCTGGACTGGAAGAAACTAAAGCGGTTGGATTTCGCCTCGGCCAGCACCCGGCGTTTCCCCTGTTTGAAATTAGCGCGGGAAGCTATGAAAAAAGGCGGCGCTTTGCCTTGTGCTTTGAATGCCGCCGATGAAATTGCAGTCGCTGCCTTTCTGGAGCGCCGGCTTTCCTTCCCGGGCATCGCGGAAGTGATTGAAAGCGTGCTGGAGCGCACGCCGCGCGTGAAGTTTGAAAATATGTCCGACGTGCTCGCCGCCGACGCGGAAGCCCGTCGAATGGCCACGGAAGAAGTGGCTCGGTTGTCAGTTGCCGCGGTGGCATCTTAGGCCGAATTTAATTACACAATGAAATCCGCCGTCGTAGAATAAGAAGACTGCAAGGGCAAAAAAGTCGGGAGAGAAAGTCGCATGAATTTGCTGCTAGGCGTCGCGCTGGTTCTTGGTTTGATGATCATGATTCACGAGTGGGGCCATTTCATTGTGGCTCGGCTGTTCAAGGTGCGCGTCGATGTGTTCTCCATCGGCTTTGGTCCGCGCCTTTTTGGATGGAAAAGCGGCGCCACCGATTGGCGCGTCAGCGCTCTTCCTTTTGGCGGATACGTGCGCATGGCTGGTCAGGACATGTCCGACGTGGACGCTGGCGACAAACCGCCCACCGGTTCTTCCGATGAACTAATGAGCAAGCCGCGCTGGCAGCGTGCCCTGATTTCTTTTGCAGGCCCGGCAGTGAATCTGATCTTCCCGGTAGTGGCGTTAGCTGTTCTGTTCATTGTGTTCGGCGTGCCCCATTCCGCTTACCTCGATCAACCCGTGCAGGTCGTAGCCTTAAGTGCAAAGTCTGACGCGCAAACCAGCCCGTTTCGTCCCGGCGACAAAATTCTCAGCCTTAACGGCGTGGCAAACCCAACCTGGGAGCAAGCCGCCAAAATATTCAGGGAACAAACACCCGGCGCCAGCGTCTCCGCCGACGTAGAAAACGCCGGCGTACGGCGCACCGTGCAGACCACGCTGACCGATTCCGCTGTCGCCGACCGTCTGCTCGGTTATCCGCCGCTGCTCCCTGTGCTTGACGAAGTCGCACCCAGCAGTCCAGCCAACCACGCCGGATTGAAGGAAAGCGACACCATCCAATCCGTGGATGGTCAGAAAATTCAGTACTGGGGACAATTCGTCGATCGCGTTCGCGGTTCGGAAGGGAAGCCCGTGCAGTTGGATTTGCTGCGCAACGGTCAAACCATTCACACCCAGGTAACGCCTGCGCAAGGCGTGACCGAGTCAGGCGAAAAAATTTATCAGGTGGGCGTCGCTGTTCGCGACCAGACATCCTACCGCCGTGAAGGGCTCCGCGAAGGAATGCACGACGCGGTGGTCATGACCGGCGAACGCATTTCGGAAACCGTGGGAGTCGTCGCCAAGTTATTCAGCGGTCGCGTTTCCGTGAAGCAGCTTTCAGGTGTCGTGGGCATTTCTCGTGCCGCCGGCGAAGCGGTGCGCAAAGGCGCGCTCGCGGTCCTCTCCCTGATGGTGCTGATCAGCGTCAATCTCGGCATCCTGAACCTTCTGCCCATCCCCATCCTCGACGGCGGCAACATTCTGCTGCTGGCCATCGAAGGGGTGATGCGCCGCGACCTAAGCATGGCCTTCAAAGAACGCTTCGTGCAGGTCGGCTTCGTCTTCCTGCTAGCCATCATGGCCTACGCCGTGTACAACGACGTAATGCGCATGCTCCCCATCCACTCCTAAATTTTTACGCTTCTCTTTGTCCTTCAGACGCTGGCTAGGAGCCGATCTTTATCTCGACTTGGTAGAGATGATAATGGGAATACAAGTGCCGCTCCAGGTAGCGACCGGAAACCACAGTTGCCGATAAGTCCACCGAGCTACCCGGAATGGTTTTCCAATCCACGACAGCCATTCGCGGAAGCCACAGGCGGAGCTCGCTGTGTGGGATTCGCACTTCGGCGAAGTCGACCGTGGTCGTTAGTTTCTCCAGTTGAGCCTCGGGCTGTGGAGCTAGCAGATCGGTGCGCAAACGAAGGATTCGAAAGGTGGACTCATCAATCCACGCAATGCCCTGATGCAACATCGGGAAAGCCTCGGCTCCAATACGGATCTCGCCGGGCGCGCCAACGAGGCCGGGTGTTTGGCTAAAGGCTACAACATCGGCATTGCGGCCATCGATTTTTTGCCTTCCCAAATAACGGAATTGAGATTCCGCGCGCACCGTGGGATGGAAGTATTTCCACGCGAGGACGAAACCGTGCGCGGTCGGAGCTCGCGGATCTGCGCCGGGCTGACCGATGCCGTTATTCTGCAGGTCGGTTCTGTACTCGCTCATTTCTGCGCCGGTGGCGGTCCGGTGAACAAGAATCAGGTAGTTGAACTGTTGACGGCTTGAACGGCCCGATCGCGAGCCAGGTCTACTCTGAATGACCTCTTCGCTGGAGATGAGGTTCGGCATCTGCAGCGACAACTCTTCTATTTCTTGTCCAACGTGAGTGAGCAGCGCGGGTAGATCTTTCTCGTCAGCTTTGAGACCGCGCAGTTCCGGCATGGCTTTCTGCAGTTCAGAAAGAGAATCATTCAGATATGGTTTTGATTCTTTGTAGAGGCGTCTTTGCCGCGCGGCGGGCGTTTCGTTGGCTGAGAACTGAAGATCTTGGGGAGGAGCCGCACTTTGTACGCAGGCCATCACCGCAGCGAAGAAAAATACATGTAAAGACCGATGATCCATCAAGCCTCCGTCGGCTTGGCCAGCCCATCTCTCGGGTAGGACGAAGAAGTTTATCTTATAGTTTCACTGTTTCGATGGGTTGCACTACTTCTTGAATATTGGATTGATCCGCGTCATGAGCCTTCCGACGATGCAGCATGCAGCCGCTCTAAGAGCGGCTGGACACTGGCTCGCGACAACTGTTTTGCTGAACAACTGAGAGGTGTCTCAGTATTGAGAAACCTGGGGCCATTTGTGAATGAGCGTTTCGAGTCGCTCTTTCTTTAAGAAGTCGTCACCCACTATGAGCGCTTTATAGCAACGCGCCGCATATTCCTTTGCCAGTTCAAGCTCGCCTTCTGCTTTTGCAACGTCCGCTAAGCCCGATAAAGCGCGAGGATTCTCTGGATTAAACTTCAGAGATTCTAGGTAGTAATGCTTGACTCGTGGCAAGTCTTCGAGAAACCTTGAGATGTTGGCAGCGTGGTGGCTGAGAGTGAGCACCCATCGGCTTTCATTTTCGCTCTCGGCCATTGCGATGGCGTCATCCAGCAATCGCAACGCTTCTCTTTTCTTGTCCTGCCGGGTTAACTCGGTACTCGCGCTCATCGCCTTGCGATAACGCTCCCACGAGTTGTTGTCGGCAGCCTTTGACATTTGAAGAGCGTAATCGAGCTCCGGGATTGTCGTCAAAATAATCCAGTTGCCGTCGCGGGTCGCGTTAGGGAGTAGGGACGCCAGCGGAGAATTTGTCTTGATTCTCGATTTGAGCCAGCTGATCACGCAGGTGTGCCGCTTCGGCGCGATACTTTGCAGCCTCGACGTGGTACTTCACAGCGGGAACACTGCCGACCGCATTGAAAAGCTTGGTCATGGCATCGTTTTTGCCTTTGCCGGTATGTGTTAGTTGGTCGGCAAGATCGTCCTGGTCTTGTGCGTCGCCCTCTAATCCGGCAATGCGGCGCTGAAGATCCTGGATGGTTGCCCAGCGCTTAGCCCGCGCGATCGCAGCGTCGGTGACGGTGGCGTTGGCGGCTTCCCACTCGCCCGAACCGCGGTCCTCCAGCACTTCTTCGAAAGCGTGGAGATTGTTGGCGGCACGCTGATTTCCCAGATCAGCAGACAAGCGGTACCAGGTCACCGCCTTGGCGTCATTGGGCTCGACCCCTTGCCGGAACTGATACATCCAGCCAAGCTGGTTTTCCGCGTTGCTGTTCCCCTCTGCTGCAGATTTGTCATACCAAAACATGGCCTTTGCATAATCGGTTGGCACGCCGAGACCATTCTGAAAAATATATCCGATGTTTTCCATGGCGTCGTTGCTGCCATGGTCCGCGGCTTTGTAAAACCAGGAAAGCGCCTCAGCGTAATCCTGCGGCTGGCCCCATCCTTCCTCGGCCATAAAGCCTAACTGGTTTTCGGCGTCAACGTTGCCGTGGCCCGCGGCGCGAAGATACCAGGCATGGGCTTGAGCAAAGTCCTGCTTCACCTTCGCCTTGTATCCGCACTGGTAAATGTAGCCAACTTGCTTTTCGGCTTGCGGCAGATTTTGGTCCGCCGCTTTGCGGTACCAATCAAGAGCCTGTCTGTAATCGCGCTTGACGCCAACACCATCCTCGTACATGCCGCCAATATTGTATTGCCCCAGCGCATAGCCCTGGTTCGCTGCGGAACGGTAGTAGCTTAGGGCGCGCTTGTAATCCCGAGGCACACCGAACTTGTGTTGATACATGTAGCCCAGTTGATTTTGCGCCGGAGCAAAGCCCTGATTCGCGGACTTCGTAAACCAGAGGAGCGCCTGACGGTAGTCTTGAGGAACGCCGACGCCGTTAAAATAATGGTTCCCGAGGGCGAACTGCGCTTGCGCGTCTCCCGCGGCGGCGGGCTCGCGGAGCGAGTAGAAGTCTTGGTCCTGCGGCGGCGCCGCCGTCTGCGGTCGCGCTGTGGATAGCAGGGTGAACATAAAGAAAGCTGCAATCGGGGCCTTAGCTCGAAAGCTCATGAAAATCTCCCCTTCGCGAATCTTCGAAAATAACCGGGAAGGATGCGACTGGGATGGTTTCACTTACCTAACGCGACCCCGGTCCCTCGCAGCAATTCGCACGACGGCATCTCACCACGATCAACTGCCATTTCAGTAGCCTGCCATGCGGAAGCTCATATAACGATAGCCCGCTTGTACTAAAGGGACAGAATGTGCTCAATCCCGTATTTGCAGGAAGGCAGCCAGAATCAGGGGATTAAGGCCAGGGCCTTTCGCACATATCGGAAGCTGAGCACGGTGAACGTGTGCCTCGACCAATCTGGGGCCGGTCTCATACGCTCGCCTGATTCAATAGAGAACCCTCACGCCGCGGTTGCCGATCATTGGTAGTGGGTCAGTTTTCGATCACCCGACAAACCGGGCACCAGCCTCGCTGCTGCTGGCAAAATAGTTCCTAAGTGATAAACACGCCTCAATCAGAAAACTTACACTCCCTGATGATGCCCCGCTCATCGCTGACGAGCGCGAATCCGGTTTTGTCCGCTGCACCTTCTGCGAAGACTATGTAACTTTGGCCATCAGGTGCAACAGTCAGTCGCATATTCAGACCAGGCAGTACTCCTGGCAGCATGCTGAACTGGACCTTGGCGGGATGTGGGTAAAATTGTGGATAAAATTGTGCGAGCCAACCATTTAGATATTTTTGATATTCCTGGTTTCCGAGGAGGGTTTGCCACGATCCATACGAGCCTTGTTCGGCATGATACGATGCCTCGGCAGTATTGATTGTCCGTATAAATGCTGCCATCAGTCCCCGTAGTGAACTCTGTCGGTCGGATATTTCGCTGTCCTTGGCCGCCTCCTGAGCAAACTGTGGTGTCAAAAATGCTGCCAATTGCAAGACTGCCATTAAACAGATCAAACGGATTCGATGCTTGGTCATGATCGGCTCTCCTTACAAAATACCTTTAGCATTTAAAGCCCGCACGCAGGGCACGTGAGCGTACACGGTGCAACCCTCATGCAGCACACACCAAAATATCTCGCACAGCAACTCCGAGCAAGTGTTGCGTCGACCATCTGAACCGGCAGCGGTAACCGGAAACTGACCCACTACCGATCATTTCTCTTCTTTGCTGTGATACGCAACGATTGGGTACAATGAGCTGATACGAATGCTTCCCCGGCACTCGTAAATCCGCGGTAACGTTCTCCGGAGGGCTTAGCATGGCAGCATCGCCGTCCCGCCGCGTCTCCACCGGGGAACGCCTCAACACCGCCGAAACTACCGGAAAACTTCAGCAGATTTTATCGCAGCGCGGTTTGCGCATGACCAAGCAGCGGCGCGTCATCCTGCAGGTCATGGACACCGCTGAGCAGCACCTGGACGTCGATCAGATTCTGGCGCGCGCGCAAAAAATCGATTCCGGCGTGCATCTGGTCACTGTGTATCGCACCATCGACCTGCTAAAAAAACAGGGGCTTATCGATGAGCTGGACTTGCTGCACTTGCGCGGCGACCGCCACTACTACGAGAGTCACGGCCCGCGCGACCATATACATGTGGCCTGCTTGCGTTGCGGCAAAGTCCGCGAATTTGAGAGCCGCCTCTACGAACAGCTGAAAGAGCAAATCGCCCGCGACTTCGACATGAAAGTAACCATCTCGCGCACCGAAGTAGGCGGTTACTGTGGCGCGTGCCTGGCCGCCGATCCCAGGCTCGCGGCACCGTCAAAAAGCGCGCCGCAATCTGCTTCCGCAGATGGCCGCGAGCACACTCGTTCGCATTGACCACAGCTTTGTAGGTCGCGGCTTTGTGAGACATACGACGCTTCGAGCTTCGT
>DATMOS010000082.1:0-12369 GCA_035568155.1 Verrucomicrobiia bacterium
TCAGAGGTTGCCACCTCTTTGCACTCGGCAGCATACTCAGAGACATGGCTGTTCCACGCAGCTCGTTTTTCCTGGGCACCGCCATCTTGGCGATAACCTTCTTCCCCAAGTCGGCGCAGGCGGATGAAATTCGTCTAAAGGATGGCCAGAAACTTTATGGCGTGATCGTAGCCTACGAAGACAACATGTTCAAAGTGAAGACCGACTTTGGATATGTCTTGGTCGAAAAAGACAAGATCGCTTCCATCGTCCCCAATGTCACGGCCGCGCACAATGCGGCAAAAACTGAACCTCCCGCTGCGGATAAACCAGCGTCAGCCAAGGCCGCTGCCGTGTCAGCTCCAGAGGCGGTTCCCGAGAAAAAAACAATTTCCTTCACTGGGCCAACCACGCCAATAGTTCCGCCCGCAAAAACCACAAATAGCGCTGCTTCCATCGCGAATCCACCGGCGCTCAAGCCTGCAGCCAAGCCCCCAGTCGCAACGCTTGTAACAACGGACCAGCCCACCAAGCCAAAAGAAATCGAACCTCAGGTTAACCGCGAAACTTTACAAGGCAACACGTACATCAATTACACCCACGGCTTCCAGATGTATAAGCCGCCGAGCTGGAAATTGCTCGACGATGCGGGCAAAGAAATTCCCAACGCCATCGTCGCCATGGGCACCGCAAACGAATCAACTTTGATGGTGGTGGGAAGCGAAAAAAGCAAGGGCTCTCTGGATGTAACTGCCGCTGATGTCGAAAAACGCCTGCGCGAAACGTACGGAAACTATCGCCGCATTTCTCAGCGTAAGACCGTCTCCGGCGGCTTTCCAGCCGTGGAAATTCATTACCGCGGGCTCGCCGATGAGCACGACTGGTCGGGAACTCTATTGGTAATTTCTCGCGGCGACGACGTTTTTTCCGTGTTGGGGATGACCTACTCGGACAGCGATTTAATCCAGATCCAGGAAAACGTGATTGGCCGCGCGATCTCCAGCCTGGAGTTCAACAAAAATTAATCGATTTAGATAAATGTTTTAGCGCCGCAGAAATACTTCAAACAACCACTCGCAGAAGCCTCAGGCCCCCACAGCGACTGGAGCGTCACTCTGTTTGCGATGTTCGCGAATGATAGCAATGAGCGATTGTGCCGCACGCGGCAGGCTGCGGTCCCGCCGGTAAACCAGCCCTAATTCGCGCCACAGGTCCACGCCTTCCACGTTGAGTAACTTCACTTCCCCGGCTTTCACCTGATCACTTGCGAAACTCTCGCTGATGAAAGAAACGCCCGCATCGGCCGCGACAAACTTCTTAATCATCCCGATACTCGGCAGTTCCATGGTGACACGCAGCCGCGAACGATACGGACGGAAAAGTTTGTCCAGCACCTGGCGCGTAAATCCCGTGCGCGGAAAAATCAACGGCTGCGCCGCCACTTCTTCCAATGTAATTTTGGATCTGTTGGCCAACGGATTTCGCGTGCTGACCATGAAGCGCAGCCGGTCGCGGTAAATATGATGTACCTTGGTGTTCAACGCCTTGATCGGCAAAGTCACGATGCCCACGTCGATCGTACCATCCTCGATGCGTTGCAAAATTTTGTGGCTGAAATTGCGGTAAATGCTGATATGCACCAGTGGGTAGCGCCGCTGAAATTCGGCGAAAATATCCGGCAGAAGATACAGGCAGGTCGCTTCATTTGCGCCAAATAACACAGTGCCCTGCACTACATTTCCCCGGTCGGCCACGCCCTGCAACGACTCGTCGCGCAAGCGCAACAGCCTCTCCGCGTATTCGAATAACACTTCTCCCGCCGGCGTTAACTCCACGGATTTAGCGGAACGATCCAGCAACTTGGCGCGATAGGCTTGTTCCAACTGGCGAATTTGCGCGCTCACTGCCGATTGCGAACGGAAAACTTTTTGTCCCGCGCGCGAAAAACTCTTTAATTTTGCGACGTACACGAAAGTGGCGAGTTGGTCGAAATCCATAGCGGTTGCTCGGCGGTGATTATAACTGATTTATGAAAATCCGCGAGCGGTTGCGTTGCCCCTTTCAGAATGATTACAGAATGTTTATCTTTACCGTTTGTACCTGCCCTTTATACTTGCCGTTTATATTTGCAAAGCTGTCTGCGAAGTCGGCGCTTCGCGCGGGACAGGCATCAAAATATCGCGATCTTTCAGTTTCTCCAGCACTGGCCGCCACGTCGCTTCGATCGTTCCCTGGAAATGAACTGGCTGCACTCGCATCATTGGAAGCGTGCCAGGGTGCAGGAGTAATTTTGCCGCACGAGGACTCCCCGTAAAATAAATATGCTCTTCGATCACGCGCCGCAGCGAACTCTCTTCGCTGGCATCTATTTCCGCCAACGTGACGAACTCCCGATGCAACACATCTTCGACTTCCGAGCGCAATACGTACGCCAATCCACCTGTCATACCTGAACCGAAATTTACTCCCAGCGGCCCAAGAATTACCGCGACGCCTCCGGTCATATACTCGCATCCGTGCTGGCCGACGCCCTCAACTACTGCGAGCGCGCCGCTGTTGCGCACCCCAAACCGTTCGCCCGTGCGTCCAGCCACATACAGTTGCCCGGATGTCGCCCCATACAGCACCGTGTTTCCCGCCAATACATCGCCGCGCCGCGAAGCAGCTCTGCCTGCCGAGATCGAAATAGTTCCGCCGGATAATCCTTTTCCCACATAATCATTGGCTTCGCCGCGCAAACGCAGCGTCATGCCTTCCACCAAAAATGCTCCGAAGCTTTGCCCCGCTGAGCCGCGATATTCATGCAAAATCTCACCAGGCTGCCGCCGGCCCGTTTTTTCCCGGCGCATCAATTCCCCGCTCATACCCGCGCCCACGCTGCGATCCGAATTCTGAATCGTTTCGGTTTTGCGCGGAGCTCCCAAGTCCTCGGCGAAATGCAGCGAAGCTTCCTTGGGGGCCGCATGCAAAGCCGGCTCCTGTTGCGGGGCCACACGCCTCGATTCGGAAATCGGCACGATCAGCAACGCATCCATTCCGGAGCGTGTTTCCAACAGGTCATACCATCCAGACAACTCTTTAAGAGAACGCACGCCCAATTGCGCCATGCGATTCCGCACTTCTTCAGCGAGGTACTGGAAATACGCCACCACCATTTCTGGCTTCCCGGCAAATCGCGCGCGCAATTTTTCGTCTTGTGTGGCAATCCCTACAGGGCAGGTATTTAAATGGCATTGCCGCGCCATCACGCAGCCAATCGCCAGCAGCGACGCGGTCCCAAATCCAAACTCGTCGGCGCCCAGAATGGCCGCCAGAATAATATCGCGTGCAAATTTGAGGCCTCCGTCCACGCGGAGAGAGAGACGTGAACGGAGGCCGGCGCGAACCAAAGTTTCATGTGTTTCGCGCAACCCAATTTCCCACGGCAGGCCCGTATTCTTAATGGACGTAAGCGGAGACGATCCGGTTCCACCATTGTGGCCGCTGATGGTAATGACGTCGGCGCCCGCTTTCGCCACACCTGCGGCGATAATTCCCACTCCGGCGCCGGAAACCAGCTTCACGCCAATTCGCGCATAGGGATTCACCGCGCGCAAATCATGAATCAACTGCGCCAGATCCTCGATGCTGTAAATGTCGTGATGCGGCGGCGGCGAAATCAGCGGTGTCCCCGGAGTCGCGTGCCGGATGCGCGCGATATATTCCGTAACTTTGCGTGCCGGGAGCTGCCCGCCTTCGCCAGGCTTGGAGCCTTGCGCCATCTTTATTTCGAGTTCTTCCGCGTGCACCAGGTAATCCGCGGTCACCCCAAATCTTCCCGAAGCCACCTGCTTGATCTTGTTGGCCGCTTCCGGCTGGTAGCGATACGTTGCCGGGTCTTCGCCGCCTTCCCCAGTATTGCTCCGCCCGCCCAGCATATTCATCGCCACCGCTAAAGTGCGATGCGCCTCGGGCCCAAGAGAACCGAGCGACATCGCCTGCGTGCTGAAGCGCTTCAGCACCAATTCGGCGGGTTCCACTTCCTCCATGCCAACCGGCGTTCCCGGCACGATATCCAGCAAATCTCGCAGAAACACCGTTCCCTGGCGTTCCGCGAGCTCTTCCAGAGCGGAATATTTTTTGGCATCCGGCGCGCGCACGTGCGCATGCATACGCCGCACCAGCTCCGGCGAATTAGCATGCAGCTCGGCGCCCTTGCGGAAACGATACAGCCCCGCATCGCCCAAATCCTGCGGATGACCATTGGGCGTCGCAGCGAAAGCTTTCTCATGCATCTTCAAATAATCGGCCAGCAGTTCATCCAAAGTTTTCTGCCCAGGAAAATCCGCAGCATCTTCAAAAAATTCCGCGCACAAATCCTCAGCCAACCCCACGATTTCAAAAAGTTGGCTATTGCGATAGCTCGCAACAGTAGACACACCCATGCGCGCCAACACTTTTCGTAACCCGGCATTCACGGAACTTCTAACCCGCTCCGCTCCGCCGCTTTCCATTGCTTCCGCAAATTGACCAGCCAGATACGGCAATACCGCGCTCGCTCCCGCAGCCACCAGAAGCGCCACGTGATGGGTGTCAAAAATCTGCGCCGATTCCACCACCAGCGGCACGTCCCACAGTCCTTCGCGCACCATCGCTTTCCACACCGCCGCCGTAGCCAGCAGCGCCGGTAAACACGCCCGTTCCGCCCCTATATCGCGATCGCTAAGGAGGAGGAATCCCGGGCGTCCGCCACTACTCAGAGGGGTAGTTGCGAGCTGAGTAACAGCGCGGCGCGCGCCCGGGACTCCCATGGCGGCAAGGAAGGTCATATCGATGTGGCGCGGTTCACCAAATGCTTCGACAAGCCCCGCGAACTGCGCAGCATCAATCAGGGGCGTAGGTAAAGTGACGCCGCCTGTCAAACGCACTTCGAGCGACATCACGTGCGATTCGCGCAGGGGATCGATGGGCGGATTGGTGACTTGCGCGAACCGCTGCTTGCAGTAATCCCACAGCGTCCGCGTCAAGGTGGACAAAAACGCCGGAGGCGCGTCGTCCCCCATGCTCCAATCGGCCTCTTTGCCATGCACCAGCGCGGAAAACAGAGTCCTGAATTGATCTTCGGTCCAGCCCGCCGCGGCAGCCATCCGTTTTGGCTGCTCAATCGGCGCAAGCGCAGCCATCGCGCGAGCAACAGAATTGCTGGCCGGCCGCTGCGGGGCTGGTGCCCGATCAACATTGGCCGCGAGCCGCTTCAGAATGTCCCGCCACCGAAGGAAAAGCCCGGACGTCGGGTCGGCGAGAATCATTTCGCCAGGGCCTAAACGCTGCCGCTCCGCGATGCGCGATTCTTCAAAATCGATCAGTCCAGTCTCGGATCCCGCGATCAACAATCCGTCATGCGTCAACGTATAGCGCAGCGGCCGCAAGCCATTGCGATCCAGTTTTGCGCCCACCAATTGCCCGTCAGAAAAAACCAGCGCGGCTGGTCCGTCCCAGGGCTCCCCTTGCTGCGAAACGGCGGTCAGCGCGGCGCGTACATCTCGCGACAGAACCGGATCCTTCTCAAATGCCGGCGGAACGAGCCCCAGCATCGCCTCTTCCGCACACAACCCCTCCAGCAATTTCAGCTCAAACGCATTATCAAAACTCGCAGAATCGCTGACGTTGGGTTCCAACGCTCGGAACCACGCACCCACCTTCAAAGCCGCGCGCTGTTCGCGTTGTTTGGCTCGCATCCACCGCCGGTTGGACACGATGGTGTTGATTTCCCCGTTGTGCGCCACGTGCCGGAAGGGCTGAGCCAGGTCCCACGAGGGCTGCGTATTGGTGGAGTAGCGCTGGTGAAATATCGCGAAGGTAGTGGCGAAGGACTGGTCGCGTAAATCTTCATAAAACTGCGGAAATTGCCATGGCGTCAGCAGGCCTTTGTACACCACTGTGCGCGACGACAGCGAGCAGATATAACAGCGCGCCGGCATAGCGATTTCCGCGCGCTTGCGCATCATGGCCAAACGCCGCTCAAATCGCGCCGGTAATTTCGCGCGATTAATTGGCTCCACGAAAAACTGCCAAATCTCCGGCATCGTTTCCAGCGCCCGCCGCCCCAGCGAGTTCACGTCCACCGGCACGCGCCGCCATCCCAACACGCGACAGCGCTCGCTCTCTGCGGCGTGCTCTATCGCGGAGCGAGCGTCGCTCACCGCATGCGTCGCCAGAAAAGCAAATCCCAATCCGAAATTTTGTGGTAATTCGATGCCTTGCTCTTTTGCGCGGGCACGGAAAAAATCTTGAGGCAGCGAGGTAAGCAGCCCCGCGCCATCGCCGCTGGCCCCATCCGCGTCCACACCACCACGGTGCGTAAGCCGCTCCAACGCGGTCAAAGCATATTGAATAATGTCGTAGTTTGCGGATCCGCCCAGGCGCGCTACAAAACCAGTGCCACAGGCATCATGATCGGGATGCCCCCAGTTCGGATGCCGCCCATTCTGCCCAGCGCCTGCGCGCGGAGAGACAGATAACCGCTGGTCTGAGTACCTTGGGCGCCCGGAGGCCATATGTTTGTATAGGGCCTGGCGCATGCCAAGTAAAACTCAGAATTTGAATTCGCCGGATTCGTTTTCTAACGAGACAGCCAATTTCGTGGGAAATCCGCAAGATTTTGCTTTTTCGAGGAGGGACAGCAGGACGAATTGTTACAGATTTTTAATTAAAACTTTAACTAAAATTTGGTCACTTCCGAGAAGTGGAACTCCCGCACCTTCATCGCCGGAACCACCATTTCGAACGCTTCTTCCCCGGTGGCCCGCACCGCCGGTCCCATAAGCTCCACATTCCGCAACATCTCCAGCAAAGATTGGTTAAACCGGAAATTACGCACCGCCGAAACCACACGCCCTTTCTCCACCAGAAATAAGCCATCCCTGGTCATACCGGTCATGATCTTTTCGTACGGGTCCACTTCCCGGATGTACCACAGTCGCGTCACCAACAGCCCGCGCTCCGTGGAAGCGATCATTTCTTCCAGCGACGATTTGCCGCCCGAGAAAACCAGGTTCATGGGCGCCTCGCCATATTCGTTCGGCAGCATAAAGCCATGCCCGGTAGGTTTTTTCCCTGCAATTTTGGCGCTGGCGCGCGAATACACCAGGTTCTTCGGAACGCCGCGATCTACCAGTTGCACCTTTTGCCGCGGCATTCCCTCTCCGTCAAATGGCGCGCCCAATTGCAACGGGTGATACGCATCGTCCCAAATCGAAATATTTTCGCCGAATAATTGCTTGCCCATGCGCTCGTTAAGACACGACCGCTTATCCTGCAACGCCGTAGCCGCAAAATCATAAAAAAGGAACCCAACGAGATCGAGTACCGCGGCGGGTTCCAGAATCACGGTATATCGTCCAGCCGGTAATTCGCGAGTCTCTGCCGCGAGATGCGCCTTTTCGCTGGCTCGCGCAGCTAGCTTCTGCGGATCGAAATTTCTTACATCCGCCGAATTTGCCTTGGCCCAGCTAGCAGCCGGTTTTTCCTGCATGGTGATGGAAAATTCCGCGTGCGTTTCGCTGTACGTTGCGAAAAGCCCGCGCGAATTTCCAATTGCGCTCTGACTCTGCCGCGTGGCGAAAATCCCGGCGGCAATTTGGCCGCGTTTAATCGCGAGGTCGCACGCGCGGCGCACCGCCAGCGCTCGATCTTCAGGCGTGACCGCTGCCGTTTGCCTTATGAACCGATTCACTCGCGAATATTTCTGCGCTCCCGGCATCGGAAGTAACAGCGGATTTTTCGGCTGACTGGCCGCCAATGAAAGCGAACCTTCAATCGCGTTTCGCAGCGAATCTTCATCGATCCGATTGGTCGTCGCGCGCGCGGTGCACTCTTCAAACACTGTTCGAATGGAGACCGTGAGCCCATGCTCCGCCACGTTCTGATGAATCGCGTTGTTCGCGAAACGCGTCAGCGCGTCGGCCGCTTCGTCCACATGAACTTCCGTTTCCTCCACCCCAACCTTTTTCGCCAGCCGCAACACCGTCTCGATGATTTGCTGAAGTTCGCGCCCGCGTAACAACTCGATCGGCGCTGCTACCTCCCTCGCTTCCCGGCGTGCATGCGTTTTAGCGGAGGCTCTCATTGATCCGCGAAGGCCGCCCCGATATGAATATTCCTGAATCGCGAGGGCGAAGCGCCATGCCCCGTCCCCATCGTTTGCATCGGTTGGCCCTTACCGCAATTCGGAGTGCCCCACAAGGTCCAATGCTCCGCGTTGCAGATGGCATCGCAGGAATTCCAGAACTCCGTAGTAATCCCGCTGTAGCTGGGATTTTTCAACATCTGGACTTTCTTGCCGCCCTTAATCTCCCATCCGATCTCAGTGGAAAATTGAAACTGGTATCGCCGGTCATCAATCGACCACGAACGATTGGTCTCCATCAAAATTCCATCGTCGGTGCTCTGAATCAAATCGTCAAAATCCCAATTCCCCGGCAGCAAACTCACATTAGTCATCCGAATAATCGGCAGACGGTTCCAGCCCTCGGTGCGCATCGTGCCCGAGGAACGCTTGAGCCCGATCAAGTGCGCGGTCTCGCGATTCGAAAGATAACCGCGAAATTGCCCCGCCTCGATAATATCCGTGCGTTGCGCGGGCACACCCTCATCGTCATACGCAAAAGTCCCTAATCCTTGCCCATGCTCAAGCCGCGCGTCGGCCACCACATTCACTATTTCCGACGCATACTTCAGCCGATTGACCTGGTCGAGCGTCAGAAAACTGGTCCCCGCGAAATTTGCTTCTTCGCCCAGCACGCGGTCCAGCTCAATGGGATGCCCGACCGATTCATGAATCTGCAACCCCAGCTGGCTGCCACCGAGAATCAGCGTGCCTTTTTTCTCCGGGCATTGCGCCGCGCCGTGTAAAGCCACCGCTTCTTCCGCGATCACCGCCGCGTTTTTCACCAGCTCCAGCCATTCGATCAGCTCATAACCTTGCAAAGCGTGCTGCCCGCCAAAACTATTCGGATAAGAACGCTTCTGAATTTCCTCATTCTTGAACGAAGTCGCCGCAATCCCGCATCCCGACGTCACTTTTCGTTGATGAATACGTGATCCAATGCTGGACGCGAACCAGCTATCCGTTTTGCGGAATTGCATATCGGTTTCCGTCAGTGTCACGCCTTTCACCCCGCTCATTTCCGCGTCCGCGGCCAACAGAAGACCAAGTTGCGTCTCCAACGGAATTTCAAACGGGTCTTTGCGAAACGGACTCTGCCAACTATCGACGTGCGCTTGCTCGTCAACCATCACCACGTCATGCCGTTTGGCACTAGCCGAAGCCTTGGCAATCGCCACCGCCTGCGCCGCGCAACTCGCCACTCCTTCGCGCGTCAGTCGGTCGGTGGACGCAAATCCCCAAGCCCCGTTGGCCAATACGCGAATCCCCAAGCCGATGGATTCAGACTGAGCCAACGTCCCAACTTTCCCATTCTTGGTGGTCAAATCGCGCTGGCGCTGATGCATGACTCGCACATCGGCGTAAGAAGCTCCGCGTAACCGCGCGGTTTCCAAAGAACGTATGCAGAGATCCCACATAAATTTTTACCCTGCCAAGTCTACGTAACACGCACAACTAAAACAAATCAGGGGCGCAAAACGCTGCGCCCCTGTAAGACTCCCACTAAATGTTCGGCAGCTTGCCGTCCTTTACGTGCCTTCTTGCCACGACGCCAAATAATGTTCCTGCTCCGGCGTCAGCTTATCCAGTTTGTGGCCCATGGTTTCCAATTTCAAGCGCGCGATTTCCTTGTCCAGATGTTCCGGCACTACGTAAACCTGCGGCTTGAGGGTCTTGTAATTAGCGCGCAAATATTCAGCAGAAAGCGCCTGGTTCGCGAAGCTCATATCCATAACCGAAGCCGGATGCCCTTCCGCGGTAGCCAGGTTGACGAGCCGTCCTTCGCCCAGCAAATAAACCTTGCGGTCGCCCTTCAGCGTATATTCATCCACCAGCGGACGAACTTCGCGCTTGCCGCTGGACATTTTCTCCAACGCCGGAATATCAATCTCCACGTTGAAGTGCCCGGAGTTGCAAACAATCGCGCCGGCCTTCATCTTTTCAAAATGCTCGGCGCGAATCACGCTCTTGTTTCCGGTCACCGTGATGTAGATGTCGCCCTCTTTCACCGCCTGTTCCATCGGCATCACGCGGAATCCGTCCATCACCGCTTCAATGCCCTTCACCGGATCAATTTCCGTGACGATCACGTCTGCGCCCAAGCCCTTCGCGCGCATCGCCACGCCGCGTCCGCACCAGCCATATCCGGCTATCACAACTTTCAATCCCGCGATCAGCACATTCGTCGCGCGAATCACGCCATCAATGGTGGACTGCCCGGTTCCGTAGCGATTGTCAAAAAAATGCTTGGTCATGGCATCATTCACCGCCACGATCGGGTACTTCAACGTCCCGTCCTTAGCCATGGCCCGCAGTCGAATCACGCCTGTGGTGGTCTCTTCCGTACCGGCAATCACGTGCGGCACCAAATCAGTCCGTTTGGTCAACAGCATGGTCACCAGGTCCGCGCCATCGTCCATGGTGAATTGTGGTTTATGGTCCAGCGCCGCGCGCAAGTGCGTGTAATAGGTCTCGTTGTCCTCGCCCTTGATCGCGAACGTCGGAATGTTGAAATCGCGATTCAGCGACGCCGCCACTTCATCCTGGGTCGAAAGCGGGTTCGACGCACACAGCACGGCATCCGCCCCGCCATCGCGCAACGCGATCATCAGGTTCGCAGTCTCGCTGGTAACGTGTAGGCACGCAGAAACGCGCAACCCCTTGAGAGGTTGCTCCTTCAAAAACCTTTTCCGGATCGATTCGAGTACCGGCATCTGCTGCTGCGCCCACTCGATCTTGCGTTTACCTCCGTCAGCCAGCCCGATATCTTTCACATCACCTTTTTTCAGTTCAGCGGTAGCCAATGAAATGCTCCTTAATTAAATTTTGCCGGCGAAAATTTCGCTCGAGGAAAGGGAATAAAATTCTCGAAACACAAAAAGTTGAAATACGAAAATTACTGGCGCGCTCCAACTTCCGCGGTCGCATTCGCCTTGTTCGACGACGCACCAAGCCCGGCAGCCTCACGCAAAGCGCTGGCGCGGTCCGTGCGCTCCCAGGTAAATCCCGGGCCGGTGCGCCCGAAGTGCCCGTAAGCCGCGGTCGGCTTGTAAATTGGCCGCCGCAGGTCCAACGCTTCGATAATTCCCTTGGGCGTCAGCGAGAAAAATTCGCGGATCAACTTGGTGATTTTCTCTTCCGGTACCGTTTCCGTGCCAAACGCATCAACCATCACCGAAACCGGCTCAGCCACGCCGATAGCGTATGCAAGCTGCACTTCCGCTTTGCCCGCCAATCCGGCGGCCACGATATTTTTCGCGATATAGCGCGCCATGTAGCAAGCTGAGCGGTCTACCTTGCTCGGATCCTTGCCCGAAAAAGCTCCTCCGCCGTGGCGGCTGTAGCCTCCGTAACTATCCACAATAATTTTTCGTCCGGTCACCCCCGCATCCCCCATCGGGCCGCCAATCACGAATCGCCCCGTCGGATTGATGTGATATTTCGTTTTGGAATCCAGCATCGCCGCGGGAAGGATGGGCTTAATGATGTGGGTATTAACCGCTTCGCGAAGTTCTTCGTTCGAAACCTTGTCGTCGTGCTGTGTCGAAATCACCACGGCCTCAATGCGCGCCGGCCGGCCGTTACGATACTCAATGGTGACCTGCGATTTTCCATCCGGCCGCAGGAAATTAACCTTCTTTTGCTTGCGAACGTCCGCCAGCCGTTGCGTCAAACGGTGCGCCAGTTGGATGGGCATAGGCATCAACTCTTCCGTCTCGTCGCACGCAAATCCAAACATCAAACCCTGGTCGCCCGCGCCGCCGGTGTCCACTCCCATGGCGATGTCTGGCGATTGCCGTTTCACCGTGCACAGCACGGCGCAGGTCTCGCAATCGTATCCATACTTCGCGCGGTCGTAGCCCACGCCTCGGATAGTCTGCCGCACCAGCTCGTCATAATTCACGTGGGCGGTAGTGGTAATTTCTCCCGCTACCACTGCTAATCCCGTAGTGACCAGCGTCTCGCAGGCCACGCGACCCATGGGGTCCTGCCGCATTACTTCATCCAGCACCGCGTCCGAAATCTGGTCCGCGATTTTATCTGGGTGACCTTCCGTTACGGATTCCGATGTAAACAGAAAATTGCGTAAGGTTTCGCTCAAAACAAATCTCCTTCGTGTGTTTTGCCGGGGACGGCTGTTAGGCGGCGCACAGCTGCGCGGCTTCTAATTATAGTAGGTACCTTTGAACGGTACCATTCGAAATGCGAAGAATCAAATTGTTGAATCCAAATGCGTTACAAGC
>DATMOS010000083.1:0-4951 GCA_035568155.1 Verrucomicrobiia bacterium
GGACGGGCGGAATATGCCGGATGTGCACGCGACGTTATTTGAGTACGGAGAAGTGCCGGTGTATATGCGGCTGGACCTGGGTTGCGAGACGCCGGAAATTTACCGGTTCATGGGTTCGAAGGGAATTCTGGAAGTGACGGAAACGGCGATCAACTACATGCCGCAAACGGGGGAAGATACGGCGCCGAGTTACTACGTGTCGGGGTACCCGCGAGAGATGCGGGAGGCCTATATAAAGAAGTGGCATGAGGAACACGATCCGGCTCCAGGTAAAGAACCGACGACGGAAGGGTTCAGTTATAAGGGCGCATCGTGGGACGAGGAAAAGCCGCATTTGTGGCGTTTTTTCCAAGCGGTGAAGAGCCGGCAGCCGGTCACGGAGGACGCAGTTTTTGGGCATAATGCTGCGCTGGCGTGCCATCTGGCTAACGAATCGTATTTCAGGCGAAGTGCTACGACTTGGGATGCGGCATCGCAGCAGATCAAGGGATAAACGCGATAAGTTCTGGGTCTAGGATTTTGATATCAGAATTGGAGGAAAAGCATCTAATAGAGTGTCGACTCCTTGTCGTTAGGCTATGTTGCGAATACAGTTGAAGTTAGCTGGCGATAAGGAGTATTAAAGGCAAAGCGGGCGCAACTTTTTGGCCGCTTTGGAGTTTAACAGGTAGCGGTGATTCGACAGAATAGATTCCCGGACGAGCAAGTAGCCGAGAATGAGCGGTTTGCCGGTCATCGGGAGGGCCACATGAAATACCTAAGATATTTTGCTTTGTTAACGGTTTGTATGTTTGCGGCGGGCTACTCGCATGCGCAGGTTTCGGTGGGAGTTGGAGTAGGCGGTTACGGTGGTTATGGCTACGGCCCGCCATCGTGCGCGTATGGGTACTATGATTACGCGCCTTACGCTTGCGCCCCGTATGGCTATTGGGGACCTGATTACTTCGTGAACGGCCTGTTCATCGGAGTCGGACCCTGGTACGGCTGGGGCTTCGGGCGTGGCTTCTATGGGCGTGGTTTTTATGGCCGCGGATACTACGGTCGCGGTGGCTACTACGGTCGCGGTGGATACGGCGGACGCGGCTACTACGGTGGCGGACGCGGCGCTTATGGTGGTCGCGGTTCGTACGGCGGATATAACGGACGCAGCAGCTTTAACGGCGGCGGTCGTGGGTTTAGTGGCGGGGGTCGCGGCGGAAACTTCCAATCACGCGGCGGCAGCAGCTTCCACGGCGGTGGTGGTGGCGGATTCCACGGCGGCGGAGGCGGCGGATTCCACGGCGGTGGCGGACATGGTGGTGGAGGACATCGCTAAAAGCTGACGGATCATCCAGATTTAAGAGAACGGCTGGCGAAATGCCAGCCGTTTTTTTTTGCCCTGAGGGTGGCTGAAAGCGGCAGCCTACTCGGAATACTTCGGCGTCGCGCCGGCGGACTCAAACAAGGATTTTCGGAGTTTTGCGGTGAGCGGAGCTTCGACCCATTTGTAGAGCGCCAAGGATAAAACAACGATTACAGCGACAACAAGCAAGCGTCCGATAGGTCCAAGTTCAGTGCGATTCGCGAAGTACCACGTGGCGAAAACCAAAAGAGGCCAGTGCAACATGTAAAGCGCGAAACTGGATTGGCCCAAGAGCACGAACCACTTGGGCTTAAGGATTTTATCGATGAATGCGCCGCTGGCAATACTCGCGATCAATATGGCCAGTAGAGGCGCGAGTAGTCCAGTGTGGGTTACCGGATACGGAATGCTATATCCGAGAAGCAGAATCATGACGATGATCGCAGTTGAGAAAGCGAAAGCGTAATCGGCGTAGGCGCGGGTGAATCCACCGGTGGTGGTGAAGAGTCTTGCGGCCAACACGCCGATAAAAAATTCGGGAAGGTGCACGAACGGATTATATTTAAGAACGTAAAGCCAAAAAGCCTCGTTGTTGCTGTCGATGTGCGTCAAGTTGTCGGGATTCAGATGAAGATATGAGAGTGAGAGCGTGAGCGAGGTGAGCCATGCGGCGGCCGCAAATATCAAGCACGCGGTTTTAGAAAAACGGCGCGTAGCTCTCAATAGAAAAGGCAAACTGAGATAGCAAAAAGCGAGGTTAGAGAGAGCCCAGGCAGGGGTATTCCAATACAGGGCGCTCCTGGGGAACCAAGCTTGCAACAAGAAGACGGTTAAAAACATTTTGCCTGGTGCAGCTGTATGGGAGTGAAGCAGGACCGGCAAGGCGACCAGCAGGCCAAGGAAATAAACGGGCAAGAGGCGCGCACAGCGACCCAACCAAAACTTGCCGTATTGCATTTCGTCGCGATCAAAGCGCGCGCTGTATGTGTAGGTCAGCAGAAACCCAGAAGAGACGAAAAAATAGCTCACGCTGGCGGGGGTGCCCATCAGGCCGCGCCACCAAAAGGTATGGTGATCCCAGTTCACGAGGTGATACATGGCGACGCGAAGAGCGGCAAGAAAGCGAATAGACGTTAGCGCGGAAAGATTTTTGGCGGCTGCGGGTAACACCGTCACACTTCGGGCAGAGGCGGGCAACCGGGAAATTCGGGGAGCGCGGTGTTGCCGATGTACTGGAGATCGGCGATGCCGATTTTACTGGTGTAGAAGGCGTCGCAAGTAAGGTTGCGAACGAAAGCGAAGAAAACAACTCCCTGGCGGAGAGTCGGGTCGGCTTTAGCGTTTTTGCGGAAAGCGACGAGGTCCAGGACGGATTTTCTTTGTTCGGGAGTGCAATCCAAATATGTACGGTCGTAACGGTCAGTGCAGAAACCGTCGAGCCAATACAAACCGCCACCGAGTCTGAGTTGATATTTTTCGTTTTCGCTGGTGAGCAGATCGATAAATTCGGGGGCGCCGGCTTCGATAGCGCCACCAGATTTTTCGTCCTTGGGGATAATAGTTTCGCAAAGCGAGGTTAACGTTTCGTACTGGTGCGGCGTGAAATATTTTGGCGTGTATTTGCCGGAGGCGGCGGCTTTAGCTTTTTGGACGGCTTGATGGGCAAATTCGGCGGCCTGGGCGGGGATCACTTGTAAGACGGAGCCACCAACAGTGCTGAGAGCCAACGTTTTCAGAATGTCG
Source organism: Verrucomicrobiia bacterium (assembly GCA_035568155.1). Lineage (GTDB taxonomy): Bacteria > Acidobacteriota > Terriglobia > Acidiferrales > UBA7541 > Acidiferrum. Next base: position 3,086 of record DATMOS010000083.1, read on the forward strand.
CGCCTGCTGATGCCCGCGCTCATGCTAGATATTTCCTTTCTTGGCTTCGTCGAGGAGATATTCAGAAGCGCGCCAGGAAAGAGCCATGATGGTTAGTGTGGGATTTTTATCTGGATTGGTGACGAGCGGAGCACCATCGGTAACGAAAAGATTTTTTACGTCGTGGGCCTGACAGTAACCGTTTACAACGGAAGTTTTTGGGTCTGCGCCCATGCGGGCGGTGCCGACTTCATGAATAATTTTGCCGCCTTCGAGAATTCCGAAAGGATATTGGCCATCGATGGCGGTTTTTGTTTTGTAGACGCCACCCATAGCCTCGACGATGGAGCGGAAAGTTTGCTGCATATCCTGGGCCTGGCGCAATTCGTATTCCGACCAGCGAAAGTGGAAACGCAAGACGGGGATGCCCCACTGATCGACGACATCGGGATCGATTTCGCAGTAAGTGTGGGGATTGGGAATCATTTCGCCGCGTCCAGCGAATCCGATGGTGGTGCCGTAGATTTGTCGCGCGCGGGATTTGAGGGTGGCGCCGTAACCCTCTTCGTCATGGCAAAGTTCGTGGAACATCCCTACGCCGGGCATGTCGCGGCCGCCATATAGCTCGATGTGATAGCCACGGGGAAAATCATTTTTGCGATCGAACTTCCACCACGGGATATAGAGGTGCATGCCGCCGACGCCATCGTGATTATGAGGTGGCATTTTTTCGAGGGCCGGGATGTGGCCCCAGCCATCGCTGCCGACGGAATCGGTTAGATATTTTCCGACGGTGCCAGAGGAGTTTGCGAGGCCGTCCGGAAATGCGGTGGAGCGCGAATTGAGCAACAGGCGGGCAGATTCGCAAGCACTGGCAGCGAGAACGATGGCGCGAGCATTGACGCGTTTTTGGGTGAGCGTGTTTTTGTCGACGTAGGAGACGCCTTCGGCCTTGCCATCTTTACCGACGACGACTTCGCGGGCCATGGCGCCGGTGATTAGAGTGAGGCGGCCAGTTTTCATGGCGGGGGGCAGCAACACCTGGCTGGAACTGAAATTGGACGCGGTAGTGCAACCGCGACCGCACTGGCCACAGTAATGGCAAGGAGCACGGCCATTGATCGAGCGAGTCAAAACAGCGAGGCGCGCGGGAATGCAAATGATGTTGAGCTTGTCGCAAGCTTTCTTGACGAGCAGTTCGGTGCAACGGGGCTTGGGCGGCGGAAGGAACATTCCGTCGGGAGCGCTGGAAACATTTTCTTTGGTGCCAAAAACGCCGATGTAGGATTCGACTTTATCGTAATAAGGGGCGATGTCCTCGTAAGTGATGGGCCAATCGTCGCCCAGACCATCACGGGTGCCGGACGTGAAGTCGATGGGGGCAAAACGGAGAGCGATGCGGCCCCAGTGATTGGTGCGGCCGCCAACGATGCGTGAGCGAAACCACTGAAAGTTAGCGCCGGGCGCGGAAGTGTAAGGTTCACCGTCGATGTTCCATGCGCCGTTGGGTGCGAGAAATTCGCCGAAATTTTCGCTGGCGTGACCGCCGACGCCTGCGCCACGATGAGGCAAATCGTAGGGCCACATCAACATTTTGAAATCTTTTTCGGGATTTACTGGCGGCCCGGCTTCCAGCAGAACAACGTTTAAGCCACCCTCGGTGAGAATCTTGGCGGCCATACCGCCGCCTGCGCCGGAGCCGACTATACACACGTCATGGGTTCTTGGGGAACGAATAACCTGAGACATCCGTTACAGCTCACCTTTTTTCATTTGCGAAACGGCGAAATCGCAGGCCCGAGCAGTGAGGGCCATGTAGGTGAGCGAGGGATTGACGCAAGCGGAGGAGACCATGCAGGCGCCGTCGGTGAGAAAGAGATTTTTCAC
>DATMOS010000084.1:0-13649 GCA_035568155.1 Verrucomicrobiia bacterium
CCGGGCTTCCTCGATTGTCCCGGTGAAACAATGCAGGATGCCGCCGATTCCAGTGGGGCGCCAGACCTCTTCGATGAGCGCCAGGCAATCGGGCCAGGCGTCGCGACAGTGGATGATGATGGGAAGTTTGGCGTCGCGGGCGAGAGCCATCTGGTCGCGGAATACTTGATGCTGGATGTCGCGCGGGGAGTGATCGTAAAAATAATCCAGTCCAATTTCGCCCCAAGCGATAACTTTGGGATGTTTGGCGAGCTTGGCGAGTTCTTCGAGGTGCTGCGGTGTGACTTGCTTCGCTTCGTGCGGATGAATCCCAATGCTGGCATATATCCAGTTATATTGATCTGCGTAGGGCAACGCGGAATCTAACTTTTCCGGTCCCGGCCCGGTGCCGATAGCAAGCAGCGTCGATACACCGGCAGCGCGAGCCCGCTCCAACATAGCTTCGCGATCATCTGCGAACTGGGGAAAATCGATATGGGCGTGGGAGTCGACTAGTTCCATTCGCAAGGGATGCTACTTGAGGCGAGCGCCAACTTCCACATCTTCCAGGAAGCCCGCCAGAACAGGCCTTCCCTCGGGGCCGACGGAGGCCGCGACGATCATGCCGTTGGATTCGACACCTCGCAGTTTGCGCGGAGCGAGATTCGTCACGACGGCCACTTTACGACCGATGAGCTTTTCGGGTTCGTAAAATTGGGCGATGCCGGCGCAGATTTGGCGGACTTCCGTGCCGATATCTACGGTAAGTTTCAGAAGTTTGTCCGCGCCGGCGATACGCTCGGCGGTTTGAATCTGCCCGACGCGCATTTCGACTTTTGCAAAGTCTTCGATGCCGATCTTGTCCGTCGCCGCAGGCGTGACAGTTGGAGCCGAAGCAGCAGCGGGTGTGGGTGCACTTGCGGCCGCAACTGGTGCCGGCGCAGTGGCCGGTTTTTGAGACTGATTTTCCATGGCTTCGATCCTCTCCATTGCTTCCGTTTTCTCGACGCGTGGGAACAAGGCTTGAAATTCTCCGAGTTTTACACCAGGCAAAAGCTGGCTCCAGCGCAGAGTGTCTAATTCGAGCGATGCTAAATTTCCAGTTTGCCCAAGAAGCTTCCAGGCCTTTGCTGTACTCTCCGGCAGAACTGGATGCGCTAGCGCCGATACGATGCGCAAAACCTCGGCGGTCACCCACAGAATTGTTCCGCGGCGTTGTTGGTCCGCGTCGGAAGTGCCCAGGCTCCAGGGTTGCTCCGTGGTGAGATATTTATCAGCGGCGGCGATGACGGACCAGATCAACTCGAGTGCGCGTGAGAATTCGAATTTGTCGTAGTGTTCAAGGACCTGGGCGATGGAAGCTTGCGCGACTTTGGCGAGCTCATTGTCTTGCGGCTGAAGCTCAGAGGCCTTGGGAATTTTTCCGCCAAAACTGCGATCAATCATCGCGGCGGTGCGGCTGGCAAGATTGCCCAAGCCGTTGGCAAGATCGCTGTTGTAGCGAGCGATCAAAGCTTCGCGACTGAAGCCGCCATCCCCGCCAAAAACAATTTCGCGCAGTAGGAAGTAGCGCAAAGCATCTACACCCAAGACGCTCACGATGGGCTGCGCGGACTGAATGTTGCCGCGCGATTTGGACATTTTCTCGTCCTGAAACAAGAGATGGCCGTGCGCGAAAATCTTTTTGGGCAGGTCCAGACCCGCAGCCATCAGAAATGCGGGCCAGTAAACCGCGTGGAAACGGATAATTTCCTTGCCGACCAGATGGACATCAGCTGGCCAATAGCGGGCAAATTCGTCCTTCCTGATGGGGTAGCCGACCGCGGTGATGTAATTCGTAAGCGCGTCGGTCCACACATAGAAAACGTGTTTCTCGTCGCCTTGCCAGGGGATGCCCCACTTTAGGCTGGTACGGCTGATGGACAGGTCACGAAGCCCACCCCGCACGAAAGAAATTATCTCGTTGCGGCGAGCTTCCGGCTGGATGAAATCCGGATGCTGCTCGTAATAATTCAGCAGCGGCTTTTCAAATTTTGAAAGCTGGAAGAAGTAATTCTCTTCTTTGATACGCTCCGTGACGCGGCCGCATTCCGGGCAAGCGGCCCCCGGCGCGGAATCGTCGATGTACATTTCGTCCGAAACGCAGTAATTCCCTTCGTAATGCCCTTTATAAATGTAGCCGTTAGTTTGAATCTCGCGGAAAAGGTGCTGGACGGCGTGGGCATGGCGTGTTTCGGTGGTGCGGATGAAGCGGTCGACACGCAGGCCTAGTTCTTTCCAGAGGTCGCGGTACTCAGTAGACACGCGATCAACGAAATCAATCGGGGATTCATCGTTGTTCTTCGCGGAGCGCTCAACTTTTTGGCCGTGCTCATCGGTGCCGGTAAGGAAGAGCACATCGAAACCGCGCATCTGTTTGTAGCGCGCGATAGCGTCCGCGGCGATAGTGGTGTACGTATGCCCGAGGTGTGGCCGCGCGTTTACGTAATAGATGGGAGTAGTGATGTAATACTTCGGTTTGTCGGACGCCATTTCCTCTATTTTGACCTAAGTTTTCCGAATACGCATACAAACGCTTTAAAAGTATTTTACGCTGGTCCTTTAACGGGACGGCGCTTCAACTAGATTGACGCCTAAATTGAGCTAGCTCTTTCCGCTGGCTTGATAGGTGCGTAAGGCTTCGCTGATTACTTGCTGCAACGGAACTTGTTTCTCGACGGCAAGTTTGCGGCAATCATCATACTCTGGTGTGACGTGCAGAATATGACCATTCGAACGTGACAGTTTGATGCGCACCGATCCGTAAGTGGTAGAAACGCTCACCCATTCCCGCGGCAAGGCCCGGCGTTGTGCGCGGTGGCTACGCACACCGAAGGTGGTAGTCTCGGCGAAAATAAGCGACATCAGGGCCTCGGTATCTTCCGGTCGGCACAAAATCGTCAGCAAGGTGCCGGGTCGGTTCTTTTTCATTTGCAATGCGGTAGTGTACACATCCAGCGCACCCGCTAAGAGGGCTTTCTCCAGAACGTAGCCATAGATTTGCGGATTCATGTCGTCGAGGTTGGCTTCGATGATGGAAATCTCTTCATCGTTCGCGGACGACGTTTTGTCTGCGGATTCACCGATCATGATGCGGACAACATTCGGCTGTCCTTCGAGGTCGGTAGTTCCAGCGCCATAACCTATAGCAGAAACAGTCATGGCCGGCTGTGGCCCGAAAGAATCGCATAATGTTGCAACGATGGCCGCGCCGGTAGGCGTGACCAGCTCATGCTGCACACCACTCGAGAACGTCGGCGCGCCTTGCAACAGTCTAGCTGTCGCCGGCGCGGGAACGGGTAACATACCGTGGGCCATTTTTGCCGTGCCGCCGCCGACATTCAGCGGCGAACATGCAAAGCGCTCAATGCCCAGCGCGTGAAAACCTATGCACGATCCCACGATGTCGACAATCGCATCGATGGCGCCAACTTCATGGAAATGGACTTTTTCAATTGGCGCGTCGTGAACGTGCGCTTCGGCCTCGCCAAGTTTTTGAAAAATGCGCGAAGCACGTTCTTTAACAGGCGGAGCCAGTCGCGAATTCGTCAAAATTTCAAGAATGATGCTGAGCGAACGATGCTTTTGCTGGTCTTCGGTTTGGACACGCACGCGAGTGGCGGCCATGCCGTTCTTCCAGACCTTCTCTGTGATCAACGTCCAACCTGGAACTTGCAGGGATTTTAATTCCCTACGCAGCAAGTCCGCGGAACAGCCAGCGTCCACAAGCGCTCCGAGCGTCATGTCGCCGCTGATGCCCGAAAAGCAGTCAAAATAGGCAAGTTTCATGGGGTCTTTCGCCGCACGAGAAGATCCAAACCGGCAAATGAAGTGGCTAATTGATAGTAGCGGCGGTGCTAAAAGGTGTCAAACATTGGCCATTTATATGGCTACTTGCTGAATTCGAGGACCATATTTTCTTCGTCGCGGGATTCGTTACCGATTTTTAGGCCGCGGGGCTCGATGCCGAAGGACCGGAAGCCCAGAGATTCATAGAGTTTTCGGGGAACTGGTTGACCGACGCCGACGGTGAGCAGGAGCATTTCGAGACCGGGGATGGACTTGGCGCGTTGTATGGCGGCTTGCATGAGGGATTTGGCGATTCCGCGCCCGCGCGCGGCGGGCGTGACGAACACGCCCCATATCCAGGCTTTATGGCGACGTTTCAAGGGCACTTCTTGATAGCAGCCGACCATTCCGACAGCGCCGTCACGTTCGAACGCGCCGACGATGAAGTTTTCGGCATGGACAGCGCGCAAACGCGTGGCAAATTCTTCCACTGAAATGGCGCGCAGTTCCTCCGGCGAATCCACGAAGGACCAGGGATCGGTCTCAAGCGCCAGCATGCGCAAATCCCAAAGCGCCTGAGCGTCCGGTTCTGTAAATAATCGGATCTCATTGGTCATCGGCACTTCCATGCAACGAGGATACCAAGCGCCTCAAAAACTTGACATCCTCCCGTGACAAACAGGAGACTCGTGCGCACAGATCTTTAGAAATTCGCCGATTATCGATTGCTATTGAAAAGAGGAGGGAAAATGAAGCCGAATTATGTGGCGGTGTTTGTGGCTGCGTTAGTCTACTGGTTGCTGGGCGCGGTGTGGTTCGCAGTGCTGTTCAGCAAACCGTGGATGGCGCTTGAACATATTACCCCGGAACAGGCCAGCAGTATGAATCCCATCGCGCCGTACATCATCTCGTTTATTTTGAATCTGGTTATCGCGTTTGTATTGGCGCAACTTTGCGCCTGGCGAAATGCCAACACGGCTGCTCGAGGCGCGGCACTGGGCATACTTATATGGATCGGCTTTCTAGGTCCGATGACCTACACCACATACATGTATGAAATGCGGCCAAAACAGCTATTTGCAATCAATGAGTTCTACTCGTTGGTGGGGTTGTGCTTGATGGGCGCCATTCTGGGCGCGTGGACGAGGAAAACACCCGCGTAACTTTCGCCGACGATTTACAGAACAGCTAATTCATATTTCGTTCTTCCGTGTTAATTCTAGATGGTGAAGTTTGTTCACGGGATTGAGGAAACGGTGTACCTGAAGCTGACAAAGCGATTCCGCGACGCTTTAGGCGCGCATATCCGGGAGAAGTACGGCTTGGATATCGCGATCGTTACGGAGCGTCCGCCAAAAATCGAGATGGGCGAGGCGGCGTCGCCGGTTAGCTTTGAATTGGCAAAACGGCTGAAGCGCGCACCACGGCAAATCGCGCAAGAAATCGCGGCCGGCTTGCCAACCATCGAAGGGATCGCAAAAGTTGAGGTTGCGGGCGCGGGATATCTGAATGGCTATTTTGAGCGCGCAAATTTTTTGCTGGAAGTTCAACGCGAAGCAGGCTCGGCCGCGACACCTGGTCACGGCGGCAAAATTATTGTCGAGCACACCAGCATTAACCCGAATAAGGCGGCGCACATTGGGCATGTGCGAAACGCGGTGCTGGGCGACACAATCGCGCGAGTGCTGCGGCACACAGGCGGCGCAGTGCAGGTGCAAAACTATATAGACAACACTGGTGTGCAGGTGGCCGACGTGGTTATCGGATTCGTGCACATGGAGAAGAAGAACCTCGCGCAGGTACGCGAACTGGCGGCGCAGTCGAAATTCGATTATCTCTGTTGGGACGTTTACGCGCGCGCAGCGCATTTTCTGGAGGAGGACAAATCCCGGGCGGTGACTCTTCGCGGCGAAACGCTGAAGGCCATTGAAGAAGGCGGCGGCGAAGTTGCCGAAATGGGCATGGTGATCGCCGACGCCATCGTGAGCCTGCACCTACGTACGATGGCGCGCCTTGGAATTTTCTACGAACTCCTGGCGCGTGAGAGCGAAATTTTGCATTTGCATTTCTGGGATGCGGCGTTTGAACAGTTAAAAGCTGCGGGGGCGATTCGCCTGGCCACCAGCGGAAAGATGGCTGGTTGCTGGATCATACCGGCCAAAGAAAAAGCCGACGCGGGAAAAGAAGACGCCACTGGGAAGGGGAATTCCGACGCCGACGATAGCGCAGACCCAGACGCCGATGAGAATCCCAACAATCAAGACAAAATCATTGTGCGTTCGAATGGGACGGTGACCTACGTAGGGAAAGATATCGCTTACCAGTTATGGAAATTTGGGTTACTGGGCAAAGATTTTTTTTATGTGAAATGGCCCAATGCGCCTGGCTCGCATACCGTATGGAGCACTGCGAGCAAGAATGGCGAGCCGTCAGCGCCAAATTTCGGGGCTCCGGCGACGACTGTGTACAACGTGATTGATTCGCGGCAGGCGTACTTGCAGGATGTTGTGTCGGAGGGACTACGCGCACTGGGGCACGGCAAAGAAGCGGATCACTCCATTCATTTTGCGTACGAAATTGTGGCGCTGACTCCGCGTTGCGCGGCGGAGATGGGTTATGAGCTCTCTCCGGAAGAGACCAAAAAACCTTACGTGGAGGTCAGTGGCCGCAAGGGATTTGGAGTGAAGGCGGACGATTTGCTCGACAAGCTGGAAGCTGCGACATTGAGCGAAGTTCAACAGCGGCACGCCGACATGGACAGTGAAACGCAACGGCAGACCGCGCACAAGATTGCAGTCGGAGCGTTGCGATTTTTCCTTTTGAAATTTACGCGGAACGCGACTATTGCGTTTGATTTCAAGGATGCGTTGAGCTTCGAAGGAGAGACCGGTCCCTACTGCCAGTATGCAGTGGTGCGTATTCGGGGGATCCGCCGCAAAGGGATAGACGCCGGCGCCACGCATATGGGGGTTACACAGGAAACCGTTGCGACGTTATTTTCGGGTCCGGAAGGCAACGGCTTGTGGGAGTTGGCGGTGTTGGCTGGATCGCTTGATATGGCCGTGGAAGCGGCCATCAAAGGACAAGAGCCGGCGTTCGTGGCCAAGTTCGCCTTTCAATTGGCGCAGGCTTTCAACTTGTTCTATCACCACCACCACATTTTGTCGGAGCCGGATGAGCAGAAACGCGCGTTCCTGCTGCGGTTGACAGAATTGGTTGAAACGCAATTGGTGAGAGCGCTGGATTTATTGGGGATCGAGGCGCCGGAGAAGATGTAGCTTTGGTTAAAAGCCGGCCTCGTTCTCCGGCGCGCTCAAAAGAACGGGAGAGATTCAAAAACCGCACCCTTGAAAAACGCAAGGGTGCGGCACCCGACCTACGTAGATCGTTCTACCTGGATAGTACTCATCCTTTGAGTGCCCTGCGAGTAAGAAATCAAAATTAATACGACATCAGCATATGGACTAGAGTGCGCACGGCGGTTCCTGTCGCGCCCTTGGCCATCCAAGGTTTTTGGTCGTCATTCCAGGCGGTGCCTGCGATATCGAGATGAATCCACGGGGTGTCGCCGGTGAATTCCTTGATGAACATGGCTCCGGTGATGGCTCCGCCACCCTTTCCACTGCCGATATTTTGAATATCGCCGACACTCCCCTTAATAAATTCGCGGTAGTCGTCGTCGATGGGCATCTGCCACATTTTTTCTCCGGCGGCTTTAGAACTGGCGAGAAGCCGGTCTGTAAAAGCCTGATCAGAACCGAAGACGCCGGCGTTGACATTGGATAAAGCTACTACGATCGCGCCGGTCAAGGTCGCAGCATCGATCAAGTGAGTGGCTCCCAACTGCTTGGCAAAGGTAATGCCGTCGGCCAGGATTAAACGGCCTTCCGCATCGGTGTTCAGCACCTCGATGGTTTTGCCGGACATGGCAGTCTGGATATCGCCGGGCTTCTGAGCTTTACCGCCGACCATGTTTTCAGTGGAGGGTACGACGCAAATTACTTTTACGTTTGGTTTCAGGGAGGCTATGGCGCGCATGACTCCGAGCATGGCTCCCCCGCCGGCCATGTCGTATTTCATTTTTTCCATGCCGTCGGCGGGCTTAATCGAGATACCGCCGGTATCAAAGGTTACGGCCTTACCAATGAGGCCAATCACGGGAAGATCTGGCTTTAAGTTTGCTGGCACATAAGTCAGAACCATGACCCGCGGCGGCTCAGGACCGCCCTGCGCAACGCTGAGCAGCGCGCCCATTTTCAAGTCGGCAATTTTTTGTTCATCCAGAATTTCGACCGCAAGGCCAGCTTCCCTGCCCATGGCTGCAGCCTTTTCCGCCAGAATTTTGGGTGTCAGCTTGTTGGCCGGCTCGTTGACGAGATCGCGAGTAAAATTTTGTGCTTCGCCGATGGTTCGGCCTGTTGCCAAGCCTTTTTCTCCGGCAGACTTTTCCGCATCGGAGTATCCGGTAAGCAACACTGTTTCGATGGATTTGTCGTTCTTTTTGTCCGTCTTGTATTTGTCCGATTCAAAATTGGCGATGACGGCAGCTTCAGCAACGGCCTGGGCAAAGTCCTCAGTGCGGTCCTTATCCGGAGCCAGAATCGCGAATTTCTTGATGGAGCGCGCTTTTAGGTAGCGCAGAGCGGCTCCCGTCACTTTTCGCGCCGCTGCGCTATTGAATTGTTCGCGCTTGCCGGCCCCGACCAGGAGCAATCGAGCAGCTTTCAGACCCTGAAGCGAGTGGATCAGGGTGAACTCCAACATTTTGCCCGAAACTTCCCCGCCTTTTACGAGTTTGCGAAGCAAACCCCCAGCCCCGCGGTCGATTTCATCTAACTGGCCCTGAACGGGGTCAGACTCTTCGAATAAATAAGAAACGAGCGCTTCCGTTTCAATTTCAGAATAATTCCTGGTCTCCAACGTAATTTGCATAACTGCGTTATCGCCTCCGGTTTTGATACATTGCGTCTTCCGCTTCTCTACGAGCTTCCTTGGTGCGTTCGTCCTGACGGCGGTCCCAGGATTTCTTTCCTTGCGCCAAAGCGATTTCCACCTTGGCGATGCCTTTGCGGAAGTAAATCTTGAGGGGTATCACCGTCAAACCTTTGGCCTCAGTACGGCCCGCCAATTTGTTTATTTCATTTTTGTGTAGTAAAAGCTTCCGCGCACCTAGTGGCTCATGGTTCCAAGGCCCTCCGGGTAAATATTGGGCTATGTGAGCGTTAGCCAACCAGGCCCCGGTGGGCCTAAAATCAACATAGGCGTCGCGGATATTGGCCTTACCTTCGCGCAAGGCTTTAACTTCGGTGCCGTGGAGTACTAGCCCGGCCTCGAACTTATCCAGAATGTGATAGTTGTAGGAAGCCGCGCGGTTTTGCGCAACGATCAGTTCCTCGACTTTATCAGTCTTCGCAGATTTTTTAGTGGGCTTGGCCACGACATGCCATGATAGCCGGAGTGTTAAATCCGCGCCACCCGGGTTGTTGTATTAAAGGACAGCCAACCCCTGATTCCTTGCCCGGCCTCTAAGCCGAGTGTTAGACTTTCGATGAACCAGTCGAGATTCGGAGAATTCATGAGACGTTGCGGTACAGCAACTCTGTACATATGTCTTGCCCTGCTCGCAGCAGGCTGCCCGAAACACGGGAAAACCGAGTATTCTCAGGGACGTAAGGCGGAAGAGATTTCCGATTACGACGCCGCGCTCACTTTCTACCAGCAAGCGTTGAAGGCCGACCCTAATAACGCCAATTTGAAGATCAAGGTCGACCAAATCCGGTTCGAAGCCTCTAATTATCATATTAAGCTGGGCCTGGAGATGCGCAAGAAGGGCGATTTACAGGGCGCATTGGCTGAATTTCAGCGTGCAGGGGTAGTCGACCCATCCAGCCCCATCGCGGAACAAGAGTTGCGCAGGACTGCGGCGATGATTTCGGATAAGAACCGCGACGCGGATGCCGCAGCGGAGGTTCCGCCCGACCCCAATGCGCAACCCCTGGCCTCCATGCCGCCAGAGATCAAGCCTCTGTCCCACGCGCCGATCAATCTCACGATGTCCAACGACGCGAAGCTGGTATTCGAAACCGTAGCCAAACTGGCTGGATTGACGGTGATCTTTGATCCGGACTTCCCAGCCCGGCGCATTACCACGGAACTGAATAACGTGACGCTGCAGCAAGCGCTCGATATCGTCTCGCTGGAAAGCAAAGCGTTCTGGAAGCCGGTCACAGAGAATATTATTTTCGTGATTCCGGACCAACCGCAGAAACGCCGCGATTACGAGGAGCAGATAGTAAAGACATTCTACCTGGCCAACACTGTGCAGCCGCAGGATTTGACGGAAATCGTGACGGGATTGCGCCAATTACTGGATTTGAAACGCATTCATCAGTTGAATTCGCAAAACGCGATCATCATTCGCGATACCCCGGACAAATTGTTGCTGGCTGAAAAAATGATCGGGGACATCGACAAAGCCAAGCCCGAGGTGGTTGTGCAGGTTGAGGTGCTTCAGGCTCGCACCGACCGCTTGCGTGATTTGGGCATTCTGCCCATGCAAACTGCGTCAGTCACGATCAATCCGAATGCTTCGACGACGACAACCACAGGGGGTACCACTACCACTGCAACTCCAACAAACAACACCGTCACATTCAATCAATTGTCGCATCTAAATGGAAATTCTTATAACGTTACGGTTCCCAGCATCACAGCCAATGCGATTTTGACCGACACTTACACTAAAATCATTCAGAACCCGGAGATTCGCTCCATTGACGGCCAGCCTGCCAAACTGCGCGTCGGCGATAAAATACCGGTGGCAACGGGCAGCTTCCAAGCGGGCGTTGGCGTGGGTGCCACGGGCGTCAATCCCTTGGTCAATACCCAATTCCAATATCTGGAAGTCGGCGTCAACGTAGACATTACTCCTCGAGTGCACCCGAATCACGAAGTGAGCCTGAAAGTAATTGTCGAGGTCTCTTCTCAAACGGGTATTTCGACCATTGGAGGAATTCAACAGCCGATCATCAGTCAGCGGAAGATTGAACAAGACATCCGCTTGAAGGAAGGTGAAGTGAGCGTGCTCGGTGGTTTGTTTGAAAAAGACGACACGCGCACCTTAAATGGCTGGCCAGGACTCGCGAAAATTCCGTTCATGCGATATTTCTTTTCGGATGACAGAAATGACCATCAGGAAAATGAAGTTTTGATTGTCATGACCCCGCGGATTGTTCGCATTCCGGAATGGACAAAAGGAAACTTGCGGCCGTTGTATTCGGGGTCTGAGTCGAATGTACAGGTTCGGCGCGATCGTGACGTCCGAACGCCCAGTGCGGAACCAACCCCAGGAGTTCAACAACCCGCAGGTCCACCCAACCAGAATCCTCCGCCGGTACCTCCTGCCGGCAGCACTCCAGACGGAGGCGCAGCGGCTATTCCAGGCGCTGGCCAAGGCGCACAAACAGCAAGAATACGATTCGAGCCGAAAGGTGTTTCGCTCAAAGCGGGACAGACAACTACCGTGGGCATCGTAGTCGACAACGTCAACGACCTTTTTTCGATACCGCTATTGCTGCAATATAACCCGGCGGTGGTCAGCGTCGAAGAAGTTCAACACGGCGGTTTTCTATCAGGCGGAACGCAGGAAATTGCCATCGTGTCGCGCGTGGACAAGGAGCATGGCCAAGCCATCATCTCCGCAACCCGCCAACCGAACACCGCAGGTGTCAATGGAAGCGGGACGTTAATGGGCATCGTTATCAAGGGGATCGCGCCCGGCTCGTCAAACCTTTCTATCGTGCAGGTCAACGCCAAAGACTCCCAGCAAAAACCCATTCCGCTGGTCAGCAGTGAAGCGACCGTGCAGGTTCAACCTTAGTGGTGGAGTTTTAAACGGCCATGCTGGGTAAAAATAAAAAGTTTTTCTACAATCAGCGAGTTACTAACGAAGCTGGGATGACGTTGATCGAATTGATCATCGCTTGTTCCATCCTATTGATACTCGCGTCGGCGGCCTTGCCCATCGCGAGGTTCACCGTAATTCGCACCAAGGAAAGCGAACTTCACCGAGATCTGCGCGAGATGCGGGATGCCATTGATCGTTACAAGGATGCCGCCGATCGCAATCAGATCAGAGTGGAACTTGGCAGCGAAGGGTATCCGCCTGATTTGGAAACACTGGTTAAGGGCGTGCAACTGGGCGCCTCAAGTGACAAAAAGATTCGCTTTCTGCGCAGAATTCCCGTGGATCCCATGACCGGGCAAAACGAATGGGGTTTGCGCGCCGTGCAGGATGATCCCGACTCAACAAGCTGGGGCGGGAAAAACGTATTCGATGTGTATTCGAAGTCGCAAGGTGTGGCGCAAGACGGAACAAAATATTCAGATTGGTGATTTGCCAGAATGCATGGATTGAAAATACACCGGGAGAAGAACGCGATTACCTATTCGCGACGGCGCGGCCGTAGCTTTGGTTTTACGCTGATCGAATTGATGATTGTAATTACGATTATCTTTATTCTGATCGGGATTGCGGCGGGACGCTATGACCGCTCGGTAATTCGCGCCCGCGAGGCTACCCTGAAGCAGGATTTGCAGGTGATGCGTCAGGCCATCGATAACTACACGCTAGATAAGCAGTCTGCTCCGCAGTCCATCGAGGCTCTGCAAGAGGCTGGATATCTGCGTGTCGTGCCGACCGACCCGATGACTCAAGCAAAAGATTGGCAACCGCAGTTCGATGAAGTAGTTCTGAGCCCGGACCAGACCGGCACAGGTATGGTTGATGTGCATTCGGGGTCGGATCGAACGTCGCCGTTTGATGGGACGCCATATAAAGATTGGTAGCCGGTTGGGTTTTTTTCTTCGAACAACATTTGCTTAACGGGCGCGCCACCAAAAGCCACTGAATTAAAAGCAGGGATTATTTGCGCGGTCTGCTGTGTCCGGCTGAGGCCTAAGCTCGCGCATTCTATTCAAGCCTAGCAAACCGCTATTTTCCCCTGGACATTCTCCTATGCCTGCCCAATCCGCCCCACTCAGCCGGCGTGCAGACAATTCCGGAAAACTCGCCGCCCGTCAGTGTGAGTCTTGCCTGTTTCGGCAGGAGGCCCGGCGGCGTTTGTCGGAGCGGCGCGGCCGGCGCTGCGTGACATGGATGCACAATTGCCGATGATTCAGCCGCAGAGTCTGCAAGATGCGGCCTATCAGTCGCCTTCGGTTTTTTTCCGGCGCTATTCGTCGTATTTGATCGGCAGCTTTGCGGCCCTGGCGTTGGCGCTGGCCACGATCGGCTTGTATGGGTCGATTTCGTATACGGTGCAGCAACGCACCCGTGAGATTGGGATTCGCGTAGCGCTGGGGGCGGTGAGCGGGGACATTTTCCAGATGGTGTTAAAGGACGGCTTGCGAGCAACATTTCTGGGGATAGCTTGCGGGATAATTGCTGGGTTGGGGCTGACCCGGTTGATGGCCAGCGTTTTGTATGGGGTGAAGCCCAGCGATTGGGCCACGTTCAGCGGCGTAGCGCTAGTGTTGTTGATAGTGGCGGTAGTAGCTTGCGCGGTGCCGGCGCGCAGGCCATGCAAGTGGATCCGATTGTCGCGCTCAGGTACGAGTAAGGTGCGTTTTAGTCTTTTCTCCACGGAAGGAGTTCGCAAGTTGGGTAACGGCCAGGATGGGAGATTGGCGGAAATCTCTGTCTGGATTTGAAGTTTGATCTGCGAATTTGACGGGACTGCACACCTCGGCTATAGTCAATACGCGGGGTGGAGCAGCCTGGTAGCTCGTCGGGCTCATAACCCGAAGGTCGTCAGTTCAAATCTGACCCCCGCAACCATTTC